>NZ_VRYE01000159.1 GCF_008041835.1 Ectopseudomonas mendocina | reverse complement strand
CGCCTTATTAGAAGTCGAATATACGTAAGTCGTCGTACCTAGGTTCAGAGGCAGATTATTTCACTGGCAAAACGGGAGGATTCCCTATACGGATGCAATCCGGGGCAATAGCGGGCTGTCGAACCTCTGCCAGGATTGCGTCTTGCCACTTGGTGCGAGTGGCGCACCCTACAAGGGCGGGGTTTGTTCTTCTTCGGGTTTACGCTTGTCGATGCCGGGCAGGTGAGCGCCGCTTTCAGCCACTTGCGTGCCTTCCAGTTGCGGCTGGGTCACCCAGGTCAGGATGTCGTAGTAGCGGCGGATGTTGCGCACGAAATGCACCGGCTCACCGCCACGTGCATAACCATAGCGGGTCTTGCTGTACCACTGCTTTTGCGCCAGGCGCGGCAGGATCTTCTGCACGTCGGCCCATTTGTTCGGGTCCAGGCCTTCGGCCTCGGTCAGCTTGCGTGCGTCTTCCAGGTGACCACCGCCAACGTTGTAGGCAGCCAGGGCGAACCAGGTGCGATCCGGCTCCTGAATGCCTTCAGGCAGTTGCTGATGAATCTGCACGAAGTAACGGGCACCGCCGTCGATACTCTGCTTGGGGTCGAGGCGGTTGGAGACGCCGACCGACTGGGCGGTGCGTTGAGTGAGCATCATCAGGCCACGCACACCGGTCTTGGAGGTGGCGTTGGGTTGCCACAGCGACTCCTGATAGCCCATGGCGGCGAGCAGGCGCCAGTCCACCTGATTGGCCTGGCCGGCCTGGCGGAACATTTTCTCGTAGCGTGGCAGGCGTTTCTGCAGGTGCTGGGCGAAGGTGTAGGCCCCGACATAGCCGAGCACGTCGACATGGCCGTAGTAACGCTCCTTCAGGCGCTGCAGGGTACCGTTGGCTTCGGCGCGCTTGAGGAAGGCGTCGATCTCCAGCAGCAGGCTGTCATCTTCGCCAGCGGCCACGGCCCAGCGCATGCTGTTGGTATCGCCCAGGTCGAAGGCTACGCGCACGTTGGGGAAATACACCTGGTTCATCGCCAGCTCGTTGGAGTCGACCAGGGTCAGGTCGATCTGCCCTTCGTCGACCATGCGCAGCAGGTCGACCACCTCGACGGCGTCGGATACCTCGAACTCCAGCTCCGGCAGTTCCAGCTTGAGGGCGGCCAGCTGTTCGGCATGGCTGCTGCCGGCGAGCACCAGAATGCGTTTGCCAATCAGATCTTCAGGCTTGGTCGGGCGGCTTTCGCCCTGGCGATAGATGATCTGCGGAGTCACTTCCAGGTACGGAATCGAGAAGCGCGCCTGGCGCAGGCGCAGGGGTGTGTCGACGAGGCCGGCGGCAGCCATGACCGGGCCGTCGCTGCGAGCCAGGCTGGAAAACAGGCTGTCGAGGTTGTCGGCAGTTTCGATCTTCAGTTCCAGGCCCAGATCGGTGGCGAAGCGTTTGGCCAGTTCGTATTCGAAACCGGTGGCGCCGTTGCGGTCCTGGAAGTAGGTGGCGGGACTGTTGCGAGTAACCACGCGCAGCTCACCCTCCGCCTTTACCTGCTCGAGTACGCTGGGCTTGGGGTCTTCGCCACAGCCAGCAAGCATCAGGAGGGTGCCAATCGCCAACAGCCCTGTGGCGCAACGCATGCGTGTCGCAGGTCGTGCAAACATCCGCGCAGTATACGCAAAGCGCAGGCGGCGCCATATCTCGACAGCGCAGCGCTTCTCTGCTAGCGCTCGCCCGTCTCGAAAGCATCCGGTACGGGTGCTGCGAGCGCGGCTTTAGGCTAGAATGCACGGCCTCCAAGTACACACTCTTGCCCAGAGGCTGTTCCGACGATGTTGATTCTGCGCGGCGCTCCCGCCCTTTCCGCTTTCCGCCATGGCAAATTGCTCGAGCAACTGACCAGCAAGGTGCCGGCCGTGACCGGGCTGTACGCCGAGTTCGCGCATTTTGCCGATGTCACCGGCGTACTCGACGCCGATGAGGAGCAAGTGCTGGCCCGCCTGCTCAAGTACGGCCCGAGCGTGCCGGTGCAGGAGCCCAGCGGCAAGCTGTTCCTGACCATTCCGCGTTTCGGCACCATTTCGCCCTGGTCGAGCAAGGCCAGCGACATTGCCCGCAACTGCGGCCTGGCCAAGGTTCAGCGCCTGGAACGTGGTATCGCCTATTACGTCAGCGGCGAACTGAGCGAAGCCGACAGCACTGCCGTCGCCAGCCTGCTGCACGACCGCATGACCCAGCTTGTTCTGAATGCCCTCGAGGACGCCGCCGCGCTGTTCAGTCATGCCGAGCCCAAGCCGCTGACCGCCGTGGACGTGCTCGGCGGTGGCCGCGCCGCGCTGGAACAGGCCAACCTGGATCTGGGCCTGGCCCTGGCCGAGGACGAAATCGACTACCTGGTGAAGAGCTTCAATGACCTGGGGCGCAATCCGCACGACATCGAACTGATGATGTTTGCCCAGGCCAACTCCGAGCACTGCCGCCACAAGATCTTCAATGCCAGCTGGGACATCGACGGCGAGAGCCAGGACAAGTCGCTGTTCGGCATGATCAAGAACACCTACCAGATGCACAACGAAGGTGTGCTGTCCGCATACAAGGACAACGCCTCGGTGATCAAAGGCCACACCGCCGGGCGTTTCTTCCCCAACCCGGAAACTCGCCAGTACGGCGCGGTGCAGGAGCCGGTACACATTCTGATGAAGGTCGAGACGCACAACCACCCGACCGCCATCGCCCCGTTCCCTGGCGCGGCCACCGGCTCCGGTGGTGAGATTCGTGACGAAGGCGCGACCGGCCGTGGTGCCAAGCCGAAGGCCGGCCTGACCGGTTTCTCGGTCTCCAACCTGAATATCCCCGATTTCCTCCAGCCCTGGGAAAAGCCCTACGGCAAGCCCGAGCGCATCGTCAGCGCGCTGGACATCATGATCGAAGGCCCGCTGGGCGCCGCCGCGTTCAACAACGAGTTCGGTCGCCCGGCACTTAATGGCTACTTCCGTACCTTCGAGCAGGCTGTCAGCAGCCCCCGCGGTGAGGAAGTGCGTGGCTACCACAAGCCGATCATGCTCGCCGGCGGTCTCGGCAACATCCGCGAGAACCACGTACAGAAGGGCGAGATTTCCGTCGGTGCCAAACTGATCGTGCTCGGTGGCCCGGCCATGCTCATCGGCCTGGGCGGCGGCGCTGCTTCGTCGATGGCCACCGGTGCCAGCTCGGCCGATCTGGATTTTGCCTCGGTGCAGCGCGAGAACCCGGAAATGGAACGCCGTTGCCAGGAGGTCATCGACCGCTGCTGGCAGTTGGGCGAGGCCAATCCGATCAAGTTCATCCACGACGTCGGCGCCGGTGGTATCTCCAATGCCCTGCCGGAGCTGATCAACGACGGTGGTCGCGGTGGCCGTTTCGAGCTGCGTAACGTGCCCAACGATGAACCGGGTATGGCTCCGCACGAAATCTGGTGCAACGAGTCGCAGGAGCGTTACGTGCTGTCCGTCGATGCGGCCGACTTCGAGCGCTTCCAAGCCATCTGCGAACGCGAGCGTTGCCCCTTCGCCGTGGTCGGCGAGGCCACTGCAGAGCCGCACCTGACCGTCACCGACAGCCACTTCAGCAACACCCCGGTGGACATGCCGCTGGAAGTATTGCTGGGCAAGCCGCCGCGCATGCATCGCAGCGTCAGCCGCGAAGCGGAGCAGGGCGATGACTTCAGCGCCGCCAGCGTCGATATCGAAGAAGCCCTGGGTCGTGTGCTGCATCACCCGGCCGTGGCCAGCAAGAGCTTCCTGATCACCATCGGCGACCGCACCATTACCGGTCTGGTTGCTCGCGACCAGATGGTCGGCCCGTGGCAGGTACCGGTGGCCGATTGCGCCGTGACCGCCACCAGCTTTGACGTCTACACCGGCGAAGCCATGGCCATGGGCGAGCGCACGCCGCTGGCGCTGCTCGACGCACCGGCCTCCGGCCGCATGGCGGTGGGTGAGACCATTACCAACCTGGCCGCTGCACGCATCGAGAAAATCTCCGACATCAAACTGTCGGCCAACTGGATGGCCGCTGCCGGCCACCCCGGAGAAGACGCCCGCCTCTATGACACCGTCAAGGCAGTCGGCATGGAGCTGTGCCCGGCACTGGGCATCACCATTCCGGTGGGCAAGGACTCCATGTCCATGAAAACCCGCTGGCAGGACGAAGGCGTCGACAAGAGCGTGACTTCGCCGCTGTCGCTGGTGATCACCGGTTTTGCTCCGGTGCAGGACATCCGCCAGACCCTGACTCCGCAACTGCGTATGGACAAGGGCGAGACCGACCTGATTTTGATCGACCTCGGTCGCGGCCAGAACCGCATGGGCGCCTCGATCCTGGCGCAGGTCTATGCGCAGATCGGCCAGCAGGTGCCGGACCTCGACGACGCCGAAGACCTCAAGGCCTTCTTCGCCGTGATCCAGGGCCTGAATGCCGACGGCCACCTGCTGGCTTACCACGACCGTTCCGACGGCGGTCTGCTGACCACCGTGCTGGAAATGGCCTTCGCTGGTCATTGCGGTCTGTCGCTGAACCTCGACGCGCTGGCTGATGACAGCTCCGAGCTTCCAGCCGTGCTGTTCAACGAAGAGCTGGGTGCGGTGATCCAGGTACGCCAGGACGCCACGCCAGAAGTGCTGGCGCAGTTCAGCGCTGCCGGTCTGGACGACTGCGTGGCCGTGATCGGTCAGGCCGTGAACAACAGCGACGTCAGCATCAGCTTCAACGGCGAGCCGGTGTTCGCTGGTGATCGTCGTCTGCTGCAGCGTCAGTGGGCCGAGACCAGCTATCGCATCCAGCGTCTGCGCGACAACGCCCAGGGGGCCGATCAGGAATTCGACCTGCTACTGGAAGAAGACAACCCCGGTCTGTCGGTCAAGCTCGGCTTCGACGTCAACCAGGACATTGCCGCCCCCTACATCAAGAAGGGCGTGCGTCCACAGGTGGCGATCCTGCGTGAGCAGGGCGTCAACGGTCAGGTGGAAATGGCTGCCGCGTTCGACCGCGCCGGTTTCGCCGCCATCGACGTGCATATGAGCGACATTCTGGCTGGCCGCGTCAGCCTGGAAGCGTTCAAAGGCCTGGTGGCCTGCGGCGGCTTCTCCTACGGCGACGTGCTGGGGGCCGGCGAGGGCTGGGCCAAGTCGGTGCTGTTCAACGCCCGTGCCCGCGATGCCTTCCAGGGCTTCTTCGAGCGCAAGGACAGCTTCGCCCTCGGCGTGTGCAACGGCTGCCAGATGATGAGCAACCTGCACGAGCTGATTCCGGGTACCGAGTTCTGGCCGCACTTCGTGCGCAATCGCTCCGAGCAGTTCGAGGCGCGCGTGGCCATGGTGCAGATCCAGGAATCGGCGTCGATCTTCCTGCAGGGTATGGCCGGTTCGCGCATGCCGATCGCCATCGCCCACGGTGAAGGCCATGCCGAGTTCGAAAGCGAGGAGGCACTGCTCGAGGCCGATCTGTCCGGCACCGTGGCCCTGCGCTACGTCGACAACCACGGCAAGGTCACCGAAGCCTACCCGGCCAACCCCAACGGGTCGCCGCGCGGGATCACCGGCCTGACCAGCCGCGACGGCCGCGTGACCATCATGATGCCGCACCCGGAGCGGGTGTTCCGCGCCGTGCAGAACTCCTGGCGCCCGGACGAGTGGCAGGAAGACGGCGGCTGGATGCGCATGTTCCGCAACGCCCGAGTGTGGGTGGATTAACAACGGCCGCGTAGCGGCCTTCTGCTGACCCTCTCCCATTTATGGGAGAGGGTGCCCGAAGGGCGGGAGAGGGAAAGCGGCCGCGTAGCGGCCCTCTGCTAACCCTCTCCCGCTTGCGGGGCGAAGAGGCGCGCTTTGGAAGCACTGCTTCCTGCGCCGAAGAGCGCCTGATCGCGAAGCGATCAGGCCGGGGCGCGGAGCGGGGTGCCCGAAGGGCGGGAGAGGGCAAAAGCGGCCGCGCTCCGATCTGTCTTGAGCTTGCGCTGGTGTATGGCGAAGGCCGAACCCTTTCCCCCGGCCCCTCTCCCGCAAGCGGGAGAGGGGAGTTGGGCCCGTAGCCCGGATGCAATCCGGGGCAGTTTCCCTCACACCACTAACCCGGATTTCATCTGATGGGA
>NZ_VRYE01000158.1 GCF_008041835.1 Ectopseudomonas mendocina | reverse complement strand
CGCTTACAGTACCCAGCGCGAGCACATGCCCGCGGCGCACCAGGCGCATCGCGAATGGACGCCACAACGCCTGCTCGACTGGGGCGCGCGGATCGGCCCCTACACGCGCCAACTGATCGATCACCAACTGACCCACAAGCCGCACCCGGAGATGGGCTACCGCGCCTGCCTCGGCCTGCTCTCGCTGGCCCGGCGCTATGGCAATGCACGCCTGGAAGCCGCTGCCGAACGTGCCGTACACCTGCGCGCCTTCACCGGGCGCAGCGTGCGCAACCTGCTCCAGCAAGGCCTGGATCAACAGCCGCTGCCCCAGCGTGCCGCCGAAACGACCTTACCCGGCGACCACGAGAACGTCCGTGGCGCCGACTACTACCAACCCCCGCAACAGGAGCTGTTCGATGATGCCGCAACACACCCTGAATCAACTGCACCAGCTACGCCTGGACGGCATGGCCCGCGCCCTGGAAGAGCAATGGACGCTGCCGGCCAGCCACAGCCTGAGCTTCGATGAACGCCTCGGCCTACTGCTCGACCGCGAACTGGCCTGGCGTGACAACCAGCGCCTGGTACGGCTGCGCAAGAAGGCCAAGCTCAAGTACGCCAACGCCTGCCTGGAAGATCTCGACCGCCGCTCCGGACGCGCCCTGGACGAGCGTCTGATCGCCACCCTGGCCAGTGGCGACTGGATCCGCCAGCAGCACAACCTGCTGCTGACCGGCCCGACCGGTGCCGGCAAAACCTGGCTGGCCTGCGCCCTGGGCAACCAGGCCTGCCGCCAGGGCTATAGCACCCTGTACCTGCGCACCCCGCGCCTGCTGGAACAACTGCGCATCGCTCATGGCGACGGCAGCTTCGGCCGTACCCTGCAACAGCTGGCCAAGGTCGACGTCCTGGTGCTGGACGACTGGGCGCTGGCCCCGCTGGAGGAAGGGGCTCGGCATGACCTGCTGGAAGTGATCGACGACCGCGCCGGCAACCGCTCCACCATCCTGACCAGCCAATTGCCCCTCGAACACTGGCATGGCTGGATCAATGACCCGACCCTGGCCGATGCCATCCTCGACCGCCTGGTGCACAACGCCTACCGACTGACGATGAAAGGCGAGTCGCTGCGCCGAAAAAAAGCCGAGGAACAAGCCGCATCGTGACCGATGCGATTACAATCCAGAACCCGCGCAACCGGGGTGGAAGCACCGGTCACGTATTAGCGAAACGCTCGGTCACGTTCACCGAAATCCGCAC
>NZ_VRYE01000157.1 GCF_008041835.1 Ectopseudomonas mendocina | reverse complement strand
CGCTTACAGTACCCAGCGCGAACACATGCCCGCAGCGCACCAGGCGCATCGTGAGTGGACGCCGCAACGCCTGCTCGACTGGGGCGAGCGGATCGGCCCCTACACGCGCCAACTGATCGATCACCAACTGACCCACAAGCCGCACCCGGAGATGGGCTACCGCGCCTGCCTCGGCCTGCTCTCGCTGGCTCGCCGCTATGGCAATGCACGGCTGGAAGCCGCTGCCGAGCGGGCCGTCCAGCTGCGCGCCTTCACCGGGCGCAGCGTGCGCAGCCTGCTCCAGCAAGGCCTGGATCAGCAGCCGCTGCCCAAGCGTGCGGCTGAAACGGCCTTACCCGAGCACCACGAAAACGTCCGTGGCGCCGACTACTACCAACCCCCGCAACAGGAGCTGTTCGATGATGCCGCAACACACCCTGAATCAACTGCACCAGCTACGCCTGGACGGCATGGCCCGCGCCCTGGAGGAGCAATGGACGCTGCCGGCCAGCCACAGCCTGGCGTTCGATGAACGCCTCGGCCTACTGCTCGACCGCGAACTGGCCTGGCGTGACAACCAGCGTCTGGTGCGACTGCGCAAGAAGGCCAAGCTCAAGTACGCCAACGCCTGCCTGGAAGATCTCGACCGCCGCCCGGGTCGCGCCTTGGACGAGCGCCTGATCGCCAGCCTGGCCAACGGCGACTGGATCCGCCAGCAACACAACCTGCTGCTGACCGGCCCGACCGGCGCCGGCAAGACTTGGCTGGCCTGCGCCCTGGGTAACCAAGCCTGCCGCCAGGGCTACACCACCCTGTATCTGCGCACGCCACGGCTGCTGGAACAACTGCGTATCGCCCACGGCGACGGCAGCTTCGGCCGCACCCTGCAACAGCTGGCTAAGGTCGACGTCCTGGTGCTGGACGACTGGGCGCTGGCCCCGCTGGAGGAAGGAGCCCGGCATGACCTGCTGGAGGTGATCGACGACCGCGCTGGCAGCCGCTCCACCATCCTGACGAGCCAACTGCCCATCGAGCACTGGCACGGCTGGATCAACGACCCGACCCTGGCCGATGCCATCCTCGACCGCCTGGTGCACAACGCCTACCGACTGACGATGAAAGGCGAGTCGCTGCGCCGAAAAAAAGCCGAGGAACAAGCCGCATCGTGACCGATGCGATTACAATCCAGAACCCGCGCAACCGGGGTGGAAGTACCGGTCACGTATTAGCGAAA
>NZ_VRYE01000156.1 GCF_008041835.1 Ectopseudomonas mendocina | reverse complement strand
GGTGGGCGGCGATGAAGGCGGAACAATCGAGCGGACTGGTTATTTTTTGTACAATTTTCAAACCAGGGCTTGGCTGGCGGTGTCAAGCGATGCGGTATAGGTAGTCAAAAGGGCTTCTCCCATGCACTGATTTGAGCGCTAATTATATGATATTTATGGATAATTTCCAAAGTTGATGACATTGCCTCGCGGGGCAGCCCCTTGGTACTGACCAAGCGCAGGGCAGGACGCGGCTTGCTGGTGCGGTCCATTGAAGTCGCTTTCATGATGCTCACCTTGCAGGCATAAAACACCCTGTGAAGGCAACCTTCACAGGGTGTTTGCGGGTGGCTCTTTAACCAGAAATGTCGGGTAAAGATGTCCTGTTAGGACTATTGCTTTGTTACATGACTCTGCCGTTAAAAACGAACATGGTTTCGCCTTCTTTCTTGATGCTGAGTTTGTTGCCTTCAGCGAAGCTCTCGACTTCCTCTGAGCAGCCATCAATGCTGGCCTTTCCATCGACATGTTCACCTTTGGTATCGAAACTCACCACGTAGGTGGTAGCCGGACAGCTCATGCCTGACTCCCCCGTGGATACAATCAGGATGTACTTGTCAGGACCAAAAGCGTAAGCCTTATTGATAACGACGTAGCCAGTACTATCTGCGTACTCAACGACTGACTCCAGTAGGTTCATAATGCCTGCTCGGGATTGGTAAGTAATGGCGTTTCCACTTTCCATAGGCGTGACTGTAAAAGGCCCTGCTGCTCCGTCAGTAACCAAAACGGATTCATAGGTAGCACTGTGGGCAGCAGTCGAGTGCTTGTCTTGCCAATCTGTCCAAGTGAGTCCCGTTCTACGCTTGAACAATGTGTCGACAGCTCCAGCGTTTGCTCCGCCGCGAGTATAAAAGTCTCTAAGTTCACGCCCTGCTTGAGCATAGGATATTGCCGGCTTTCCAAACAGAGGACCTTCCCCAGATCTGTGGGCTACAATCTCGTCTCCGGAGCCTTGTATGTAATACATTAATTCGGTTTGCGCCAAAATAGTACCAGGCACCTCTGCAAAAACTTCACCTGTGACGCTGTTTATACAAGATCCGTTGCTGCAGTACCCTTCTTGCCAATTAGGACCTACATGTGGGGTTCCCTTGGAGTCTGTATATGAGACCTCGCGCGGCCAGGCAATAATTGTGCAGTTTAGAACCTTTGTAATGTCTTTTCGGCTGGGGTCGTGGATTCGTTGCCAAACACAAGGAATTGCTTTTGGATAAGCTTCAACGTCATGTTCCGGGGGGTAGTTAGGAACTTGGTTTTCATAAGGGATGTTGTAAGCCATCGCTGAGCCGGTTGATGTAGTGAGGGCGAAGGTTAAAATGTTAATAAACTTTCTCATGATACTTCCTTATGTTTCATTGTTAATAAGCGTCTGTGTTGGCCTGGCGGCATGTTGATATCATTTTTGACAGATGCCAGCAATCGGTCCCAACGCAAATTGCATGGGTTTGCCAAAGATTTTTGTCAGCCGACTATGAAGCGCCGCGCACCGGGTTTCAGTAGTGGGTACATGGCCTGCAGGTAGGGCTTGTCCTTGAGCAGTTGAGCGACATCGAGACCGATGCTGTCCTTGGCCTTGCGCCAAGTGATGTAGCCGCTGGAAAACTCCGCCCGGCAGGCTTCGCCCATGGCCTGTTGCAGCATCTGCTTGAGCTCGGCTTCACGCTTTTCCTTGTCAGCAATCGACTGACGCACGGCTTTCAGCTCGATGTACGCAGCAGAGAGCCCAGCATGCTGGCTGAAGTCGACGACTTGGCCGTTGTCCTCCGGGTAGAGGCAGCGCAGTGCCGACTCAGCTGAGGCTGTGCCATCTGCTGGCGGTGGGGTGTCGGTTTCTACGTAGTGCCAGAACTGGCGCTCCAGCTCGATCAGGCGAGCAATCATCTGCTCATCTCGCTCGATGCGGTGGATCTCCAGTGTCTGGCCACCCAGCAGTACCGCTACATCCGCCGCCTGCTTGCCCGTGACGGCGAGCTGGTGCATCACCTGCAGCTGGACATACTCCGGCACGCCCTCTTTCCAGAGGCGTGCCCCGTTTATGCCGGCTGTCTTGCATTCGAGGATCTCCACGTCATCGGCACCGATCACTTCTCGGTCGATATTGGCCAGCATCCAAGACAACTCAGGATTGGGATGCTGCAGCACTGCATTGATGCGACGAACCTTGTTCTTGGTGCGCTTGCTGTAATGCCAGGCCACGATGGGTTCGAGGACGTTGCCCCAGTACATCGGGCTCTCCTCGTCATCGGGATCGGTTTTCGGCAATCCAGTATCGCGTCCGGTCTTCTCCAGCCACAGCTCCAGCTGCGATTTGTAGGGGTTGAGGCCCACGGCAGCTGCAGCATCGGAGCTGCCGATGCCTTGCTTGCGGATCTGCAGCCAGTCTTCGCGAGGCAACTCTTTGGTGCTGATCAGGCGCAGAGCCGGGCGGGGTTTGCTTGGGCTGCGGTTCAATGAAGTGGCTTTCATCATGTTTCTCCTGCAGGCATAAAAAAGCCCAGCCAGCGCGAAGCTGACCGGGCGTTACAGTTGATGGGGTGACGGGTTAGGCTGCGAGCTGCAGTGCTGCATCCAGGGCGCGTTGCTTGATCTGTGCGCCTTGGCCAAACCAGGCGGAGTCCAGCCGGTACTCGGTGCTGCGTGCCCGCCGTTCGTGATCGACGTATTCGGTCACGGCATTAAGCAGGCCCCAGGCGGTACCGCGTGCCGATTCCAGCTGACTGCCCCGGCCACGGCCTTCGTACAGCTCCTGAACCTTGCGTAGGGCGCGCTCGTTGGGTAGCTGTTCAGGAAGCTGGCCGGTCGGACTGACCTCGCACATGACGTTCATAAAGAAGCCCATTGCTTCATGCCACTGCACCTTGCGTTCAGCCAGATGGCGCATGCGATACATGAAGTCGTCCCATTGCGAGACTGCTATACCGAGCTGCTTCTTCACCAGATTCGGATCGAAGCGAGTGTTGTGCGGCACCTTGATCGCTCGGCTGGTGCCGTCCAGGGCGATGGTCAGGGTGTTGTTGCACACGACACGCACCGTGGTCGGCGTTGCGGTGGTGGCCAAGGTGCCGTCGCACGACGTAGCCAACAGTAGGTAGCCGTTGACCTGGTCGGTACCCTTGATCGCCGTGCCTTGCCCGGTGCGTGCGAGCGCCCAGAACTTGCGACCACCCTTGAGCACGCCAGCGGTTTCCAGCTCGTAGCCAGAGACCTCGGTGAGATCCCGGTAGAACTCCAGTACCTCGCGTGGCTGCACGGTGTGATAACGCTTGGAGACCACCGACAGCGGGGCTTTGGTGTCCGAGCGGAACAGCACCTTCTGCTCAGGGAAGGAATGAATGGTGCCCAGATGGCCGATGGAATCCGACTTGAAATGAACGGGGCTTTCCAGGATCTGCCAGTCCATACCGGCTTCACGTTGCCAGACCTCGATAGGTTGTTTTTGCGGAAGGTTGTTGCCCAGTCCATGCCACGGGGTAGCACCGACATAGGCCATTTGTTCTATGAGATGAGCCATGATATTTCCTTACTAAGCAAACATATGTAATAGCGTCCAATCACCAAGGCTAAGCGGAATCAATACTCTGTTTGCGAAAAAGCAATACCGCAGTGATGACACTCATAGTTGTCGAGTACATGTGAGTCGAACTCCTCACCCATCTTCGCCCCGGCTAGTCCTCCGGCAGTCCCGCCGGCCAGACCGCCTAGAATTGCGCCGGCCAGACTGCCGATAGTAATTCCTATAGGTCCAGCGAAAGCTCCGATTAGTGCGCCACTCTGTGCTCCTGCCATAGCTCCGGCAGCTCCGCTGGCTGTGCCGCCAACGGTACCAATAGCACCTCCGATCTTCCGGCCCTGATTACGTGCAACCACTCGAAGAGAACCGCAGGAAGGACAGCAAATACTCATTATCTAAGCTCCTTTAATAGTCATTGGGCGTGCGGGTATGTTTTGCCCGGCTGCCAATGAGTAATACAGGTCTGAAATTTTTTTAATGCGCATCGCTATCCTCACTGAGCCTATCCGGATACGGGGGGCTGGACGGCGTGCACCAGCCGCAGCTAGACGCTTCCTCCGCTTTTTAAGTTGGTACCTTTCCAAGCAAAAGTTAGTTCCTGGGCGCTGCTGGCGGGCCCTCCAGTAGGCTGGATCGAGTCGGCGGTACGAGTCCCGGTTACGCCTGAAGACCCCAATCTAGAGCGCCCATGGGGGTGTGCTTGCTTTCAGTATTTTTTTACACGAAGCACACGTAAAGACATCTCCCCGGCCGGTTTCTATAGTCCGGCCCCATCAGCTTTTGCACACGAAGAGGAGCAGCGCCCATGGATCAGAGGAACTCGCAGATGAGGATTCTTAGAATTAAGCAGGTTCAAGAACGTGTGGGACTTTCGAGGTCAACTATCTATGACCGAATTAACGAGAGGTCCCCTCGATATGATCCTGAGTTCCCAAAACCGGCGAAGCTAGGCGCCTATGCGGTTGGATGGCTAGAAGAAAGTATCAATGAGTGGATAAATAAGCGGGTAAAGGGATCCGTATGAATGAATCGCACTCGCTGCGAGCCTAACTATTCTACAGCGCTTTAAGTTTGGCTCTGCTGGAGTTAGCTGTTGCATTGATCTAACCTTAATCGTGATCTTTCCAGCATGAGGGATCTATCATGAACGCGGTTAAGTTTTCGCGGTGGAT
>NZ_VRYE01000155.1 GCF_008041835.1 Ectopseudomonas mendocina | reverse complement strand
CGGACGGTTGGTGGGGCCGGGACTCTCGTGAAACCTCAACGGCTCGAACCGCCCGGTGCGGACCCGCATGCCGGGGGGTCGGGGGGGGGCGGAACTAATGGGTTCCCCCCTATCCCGATTACTCAGCGGGGAAATCAGGCGTATCGATCAGTTGAACGCCAGGCGCGACGTACAGGCTGCCAGCGCCACCGGCCACCAGCAGGCGCCTGATGCCGGCCTGCTTGCTCGCGGCGATGATCGAGCGGCTACCGGCGATGAACTGCTCACGGATCTCCGCCACGCCCCAACCCGGGTTGAAGGCGCTTATCACCACGTCATGCCCATTGAGCTGTTCGCTCAGTGTGGCGCTGTTGTGTACGTCAGCTTGTACGGGGTTGAGCTGAGGGTGTGCTGCCAGCTTGTGTGGATGACGCACCAGGGCGCTGACCTGATGGCCACGGTTCAGTGCCTCGTCCAGTAGCGGTGTGCCGACGTAACCTGTGGCACCGATCAGGGCGATTTTCATGGAAACCTCGTTCAGTGATGGTGGACACATCATCGCTGCTGGATAAACACGAGAAAAAGTGGCCTTATGCACTTGGATAATTAAGCAGGGCTTCATAATGGAACAGCTCAAGCGTATGGCGCTGTTCGCCACGGTGGTGGCCAGGGGCTCGATGGTTGGCGCAGCCGAAACCCTCGGTATGACGGCCTCGGCGGTCAGTCAGCAGGTTCGCCGGCTCGAAGAGGCCACCGGCGTTACCTTGCTGCATCGCACCACCCGCAAGCTGACCCTGACCGAAGCCGGCGCGACCTTCTACGAGAGCTGCCGGCAGATCGTCGAGCTGGCTCAGCAGGCCGAGCAGCGTCTGGCCGAACAGCGTGAGGCGCCGGTGGGGGAGTTGCGCGTCGCCGCCCCAGTTGGCTTTTCCGGGCCGCTGTTGTGCGAGGCGCTGGCACCCTTGCTCAGTGCTCATCCGGGGCTGAGCCTGAGGCTGTTCTTTCAGGATGAGCAGATCGACCTGATCGAGTCGCGCATCGACCTGGCCATTCGTGTCGGCCTGCAGGAAGACTCCAGTCTCATTGCCCGTCATGTCACCGACTGGCGCATGCTGCCATGCGCTGCTCCGGCCTACCTGGCACGCAGTGGTATGCCCACCTTGCCGCAACAACTGCTCCAGCTCGACTGGATTGGCCTGCGGCAGGAGTGCAGCCAGCACCTGACCCTGCAGGGGCCCGCAGGCGTCCAGCAACGCCTGCGCCTGGAGACGCGCATCAGCTGCAACAACATCCTGGCTGCGCGGCAGTTCACCCTGGCGGGGATGGGCGTGTCGCTGCAGCCCGAGCCGGAGATTCGTGATCTGCTCGGTCGCGGTGACCTGCTGCCCTTGCTGCCAGACTGGCACCTGGAACCCATCGGCCTCTATCTCGTCACGCCAAGGCGCGATGCTCAGCCGGCCAAGGTGCGCTACGCCATGGACGCACTCAGACGGCATCTGCTGAGTGCCTGATGTGCAGCCTCGTGCAATCTGTGCCGCCATCTGCCGGCATCTGCCTCGGGAACCTTTGAACAGGTGCCGGGCTGTGCGAGGATGGACAGCAATATTCCCATGGCCAGACAGGTTCCGTGATCCACACCGATGAAGACGCCCAAACGTATTGAACCCCTGGTCGAGGACGGCCTGGTGGACGAGGTGCTGCGACCACTGATGAGCGGTAAGGAAGCAGCGGTCTATGTGGTGCGCTGTGGCGATGAATTGCGCTGCGCCAAGGTCTACAAGGAGGCTAACAAACGCAGCTTCCGCCAGGCGTCCGAGTACCAGGAAGGCCGCAAGGTACGCGGCAGTCGCCAGGCGCGGGCCATGGCCAAGGGCAGCAAATATGGTCGCAAGGAGCAGGAAAGCGCCTGGCAGAATGCCGAGGTCGCTGCGTTGTTCCGCCTGGCCAATGCCGGCGTGCGAGTGCCCAAACCCTACGACTTTCTCGACGGCGTGCTGCTGATGGAGCTGGTGGGCGACGGCGAGGGCGATGTTGCGCCACGCCTCAATGACGTCGACCTACACCCGGACGATGCCCGTGAGTTCCACGCCTTTATGATCCAGGAGATCGTCAAGATGCTCTGCGCCGGCCTGGTGCACGGCGACTTGTCGGAATTCAACGTGCTCCTCGGCCCCGAAGGCCCGGTGATCATCGACCTACCGCAGGCGGTGGATGCTGCCGCCAACAACCATGCGTTCAGCATGCTCGAGCGCGACGTGCGCAACATGGCCGAGTACTTCGGCCAGTTCGCCCCGGAGCTTAGGTACACCAAGTACGCCAAGGAAATGTGGGCACTCTACGAGGCCGGCAAGCTGACGCCGGAAACGCAGCTGACTGGCGAGTTCGCCGAACCGGAAGACGCCGCCGATATCGATGCGGTGATGCGCGAGATCAAGGCTGCACTGGCCGAAGAGGCGAAGAAGCAGGCCCTGCGAAATGCCGAAGACGAACCCAAGGATGCCGAGCCGATACCGCCCTGGATGCGTTGAGAAGATTCCAATCTGGGACCAGGGCAGCCGGATGAACCATTTTTTGTAGGAGTCGCACCCTCGCGGCGAATCGCAAAAGCAGGAGCTTCGCCCCGAGGCGGGGCTCCCACGATAGAAGGTGGCGCGATCCGAACGCTTCACCCGGTTACACTGATCCGGGACGCAGTGTCGGGATCAAATGAAATCCGGGAGTGAACTTGCCCCTCGATTGCATCGGGCTACGAGGCGTTTTCACTCCGATGCGAGCATGCTGGAGCGCCGCAGCTCACGCCCCGTTCGATGCCTTTGAGGATCGGGCAGTCTGGCCGGTCGTTGCCCTGACAACTGTTCGCCAGCTCCACCAGCGTATCGCGCAAGGCCGTCATCTCGGCAATCTTGCGCTCCAATTCGGCGATGTGCTCTTCGGCCAGGGCTTTTACATCAGCACTGGCGCGCTGCTTGTCCTGCCATAAGGCCAGCAGCTTGCCGACTTGCTCCAAAGAAAACCCCAGATCCCGCGCGCGTTTGATGAACGCCAGACGGTGCAGATCATCCGTGTTGTACTGCCGATAACCACTCTCCGACCGCCCGGCATGGGGCAGCAGGTCGATGGACTCGTAATAACGAATCATCTTGGCGCTGAGGCCGGTGTGCTTGGCAGCTTGGCCGATGTTCATGCGCGTGGCTTCCAGCGATTGAGCAGCAGGGCATTGCTCACCACGCTGACGCTGGACAGGGCCATGGCGGCGCCGGCGAACATCGGGTTGAGCAGGCCGGCGGCGGCCAGCGGGATCCCAATCAGGTTGTAGATGAAGGCCCAGAACAGGTTCTGGCGAATCTTCGCGTAGGTGCGCCGGCTGATGTCCAGTGCGGCCGGCACCAGGCGCGGGTCGCTGCGCATCAGGGTGATACCGGCGGCATGCATCGCCGCGTCGGTGCCGCCGCCCATGGCGATACCGACGTCCGCAGCCGCTAGGGCTGGCGCGTCGTTGATACCGTCGCCGACCATGGCCACGGTGCCCTGCTTGCGCAGTTCGCCAACCAGGCGGGCCTTGTCGGCCGGCAGTACCTGCGCGTGAGGTTGGTCGATGCCCAGTACGCTGGCGACTGCTGCCACGCTGCCCTGGTTGTCGCCACTGATCAGGTGGCTGGTGATGCCCTGTGCACGCAGTTCGGTGATGGCGTCGGCCGCACCTTCCTTGAGCTGATCACCGAAGGCCAGCAGGCCGAGCAGGCGAGGGGTGTCACCGGTTTCGATCAGCCAGGACAGGGTACGGCCCTCGGCCTCCCAGGTGCGGGCGGATTCGGCCAGATCCCCCGCCTGCAATTGGTTTTCTTCCAATAGGCGGCTGCTGCCCAGTTGCAGGCTACGACCCTCGACTCTGCCAGCTATCCCCCGACCGGCCAGCGCGCGACTGTCGCTGAGTGGTGGCAGGGCGATGTGCTGGTCTGCGCAGCGCTGCAATACGGCCTTGGCCAGCGGGTGCTCGCTGCCCTGTTGCAGGCTACCAGCCAGGCGCAGCAGTTCTGTTTCGCTGGATTCGCCCAGGCCGATATGGACGATGCGTGGTTTACCTTCGGTGAGGGTACCGGTCTTGTCGAAGGCGATGTGCTGCACCGCATGCGCCACTTCCAGCGCTTCGGCGTCCTTGATCAGGATGCCATGGCGTGCGGCGACGCCGGTGCCGGCCATGATCGCCGTCGGTGTGGCCAGGCCAAGGGCGCAGGGGCAGGCAATCACCAGTACGGCGACGGCGTTGAGCAGGGCGTTTTCCAAGGATGCGCCGAGCGCCAGCCAGCCCAGCAGTGTGGCCAGTGCGATGAGCAGTACGGCGGGGACGAACACCTGGCTGACCTTGTCTACCAGCTTCTGGATCGGCGCCTTGGCTGCCTGGGCATCCTCGACCAGGCGGATGATGCGCGACAGCACGGTTTCCGCACCCAGGGCGGTGGTCTCCACCAGCAGGCGGCCTTCGCCGTTGATGGCGCCAGCGGTGACCTTGTCGCCGGGCTGCTTGGCCACCGGCAGGCTCTCGCCGCTGATCAGCGCCTCGTCCGCATGGCTGTGGCCCTCCAGTACCTGGCCGTCGACCGGGAAGCGCTCGCCGGGCTTGACCACAATGCGGTCGCCCAGCGCCAGGGCGTCGATGCCGACGCGCTCCTCGCGGCCGTCGACGAGGCGCACCGCGTGGTCCGGGCGCAGAGCCTGCAGCGCGCGGATGGCGCTGGCGGTCTGGCGCTTGGCGCGGCTTTCCAGGTACTTGCCGAGCAGGATCAGGCTGATGATCACCGCCGAGGCTTCGAAGTACAGATGCGGCATGTGCCCGGCGGGCATCACGGCCCACTGGTACAGGCTCAGGCCGTAGCCGGCGCTGGTGCCGATGGCGACCAGTTGATCCATGTTGCCAGCACGGGCCTTCAGCGCCTGCCAGGCCGCGCGATAGAAGCGCGCGCCGAAGATGAACTGCACCGGCGTTGCCAGCAGGAACTGCGCCCAGGCCGGCAGCATCCAGTGCAGGCCGAACGGCTCGACCAGCATCGGCAGCACCAGTGGCAGGGTTAGGGCGATGGCGATCAGCAGGGTCAGACGTTCACGGTACAAGCGACGCTGAGCCAGATCGGTGGCCGGGCGTTCTCCGAGCAGTTGTGCGTTGTAGCCAGCGGCAACGACAGCCTTCACCGCTAACTGTGGGTCGAAACCAGCAAGTACCTGCAGGCGCGCCTTCTCATCGGCAAGATTGACGGCGACCTGGCTGACACCCGGCAGTTTGCTCAGCGCGCGCTCGATACGGCCGACGCAACTGGCGCAGGTCATGCCCTCGATACCCAACTCCAGCGGCTGGCTGGGCACGTTGTAACCGGCGCCCTCGATGGCGCTGATCAACTGCGGCAGGCTGCCGGCGGGCGCTTCGATGCGCGCCTGCTCATTGGCCAGGTTGACGCTGGCGCTGCTCACCTGCGGCAATTTGCGCAGCGCGCGCTCGACACGACCGGCGCAACTGGCGCAGGTCATCCCCTGAATCGGCAGGTCGTAGGTGATCATGGCAGGCTCTCTAATAGCAGGCATGGCGACAGGATCAACCTTGACCCCATGGCAAGGTCAAGCCTTCAGTTCAGCGCAGGCGCTGCGTGCAGGCGCAGACCGTCGCTGCCCATGGCGATGCGGTAGCGGCGTACTTCGCCGGCCAGCAGCTCCAGTGACTGCCCGGTGAGCTGGGTGATGCCGTCCTGGCAGCGGCCGCTGCCAGTCAGGCCCAGGCGTAACGACACCTTGCCGGGCGGCAGGTTGAAGGACACCGACTGGCCCTGATGCAGGCGTGCGGCCATCTGGTCGTGCAAATACAGCGCGACCTCGCAGGTGGTCGCCACTTCCAGGCGTTCGCGCGAGACGATCAGCACCGCGTAGCCTTCGCCCTGGCTGGTCGAGGGCAGTGGTGCCAGCGGTTCGGCCTGAGCCAGGGGCGCCAACAGCAGGGCAAGAGCGATACGGAGTGGGCGCATGGCGAGGGTCCTCATGGGCAAACCAGGCGAATGACAGGCGGCAAGGGCTTGACCTTGCCATCGTGGCAAGGTCGAGACTACACCCATCATCCCGTCTTTCAAGGAGTGTGCACATGCAGCAGTTCAAGGTCAGTGGAATGTCGTGCGGCCATTGCGTACGCGCCGTGACTCAGGCGATCCAGGCGCTGGATCAGGCGGCCAGGGTCGAAGTCGATCTGGCCGCAGGGCGGGTATCTGTCGAAAGCGTCCTGGACGCTGCGCAGATACAGGCGGCGATCCGTGAGGAGGGGTATGAGGTTGCGCCTGTCTAACCGTCGCGCTACGACTCGACCCAGGGCCATTGCTTCAGCAGGCCGCGAAAGCAGCTGTCGATCATGGCCGGCGTGTCGGTTTGCGCATCGAACAGATGGGGATCACGCAGCCAGTCGCTGAACAGGCCGACGAGCAACGCATGCAACGTGCGCGAGGCCAGGCGCGGGCTGATACCCGCTTGCAGGTAGGGCTGCACCGTGGGTAAGGCGAACTGCTGTTCGCACAGGTCGATGAATTGATTGACGAAGGTCTCGTGCCGTTCCTCGGCCTCGCGCAGCTCTTCGGTGAACTCGCAACGGCGCAGCAGCACGGTGAGGATGCGCCGGCGCTGCTCGTCCAGTACCAGGTTGGCCATGGCCTCGATGCACAGGTCGCGCAGCAGTTGCAGCGATGACAGGCCATCGGCGGCTGCCAGTCGCTCGGCCAGGGGTTCCAGCGGCAGGCGTACCTGATTGAGCATTTCGTGGAACAGGTGGGCCTTGTTCTGGAAGTGCCAGTAAACCGCGCCGCGCGTTACACCGGCATGCCGGGCAATGTGCTCCAGGCTGGTGTGGGCGACCCCGCGTTCGAGGAACAGCTGTTCGGCTGCCGCGAGGATGGCGTGGCGGGTTTTCTCCGCGTCTTCTTTGGTTCTGCGCATGGTGATCCGGGTGTTGAAACTGGGCTCAGAGGCTACCGAGTTTACCGACTTTGTCCCGCTTGCTGGTGGCTACCCTGTTTTACCTGGCACGATGTCTCTGAACCGGAGCCGCAAGACTTTGGCGGAATCGCAGGTACAGTGCGTTGCACTGGCTGGCCTTTCGTGGGCGGCGCGAACAGTGAGATGATTAGCCAGCTAACAAATAGCTCGGAATGCTCATGAACCTGCGTACCCTTCTGATTCTTGGCGCGCTGTGCGCCTTTGGCCCGCTGGCCATCGATTTCTATCTCCCGAGCTTCCCGGTTCTGGCGCAGCAGTTCGCCACCGACGTCGAGCATGTGCAGCTGTCGCTGGCGGCCTATTTCGTCGGCATTGCCATTGGTCAGTTGTTCTATGGCCCGCTGGCCGACCGCTTCGGTCGGCGTGTGCCGTTGCTGGTAGGCGTGACACTGTTCACGGCGGCATCGCTGGCCTGTGCGCTGGCGCCGAGCCTGGAATGGCTGATCGTGGCGCGTTTCGTTCAGGCGCTGGGTGGCTGCGCCGGGATGGTGATCACCCGTGCGGTGGTGCGTGATGTGTGCGATCCGCTGGCCTCTGCCAAGGTCTTTTCGCAATTGGTGCTGGTGATGGGCCTGGCGCCGATCCTGGCGCCTCTGGGGGGCGGCCTGTTGCTCAACACGCTGGGCTGGCCATGGATCTTTCATAGCCTGGCGATTTTCTCCGGGCTGTGCCTGCTGGCCGTGATGTTCGGGCTGCCGGAGACGCGCCCGCAGCATCTGCAGCCGGCGCCGCTGAGTGGGGCTTTCGGCCAGTACCGCGCCTTGCTCGGCAATGCTCCGTTCATGGGCTACAGCCTGGTTGGCGGTGTCGCCATGGCCGGGATGTTCGCCTACATCGCCGGCTCGCCCTTCGTGTTCATCGAGCTGTACGGTGTGCCGGCCGAGCGCTACGGCTGGCTGTTCGGCACCAATGCGGCGGGCTTCGTGATCATGGCGCAGGTAAATGCACGCCTGGTGCGGCGCGGTGGCCCGGTGCTGTGGTTGCAGCGCATGATCCTGGTGTATCTGCTCAGCGCCCTGAGCCTGCTGGTGCTGGCCTGGATGCAGCCAGCTCAACTGTGGCCGTTGATGGTTCCGTTGTTCATCTGCGTGGCCTGTCTGGGCTGCGTGCTGCCCAATGCCACGGCCTGCGCCATGGCCGGGCAGGGGCGTCATGCCGGCAGTGCCTCGGGACTGCTGGGCAGCATGCAGTTCAGCGTGGCGGCCAGCGCCTCGGCGCTGGTGGCTTGGCTGCATGATGGTTCGGCAGTGCCCATGGCGCTGGTGATTGCCCTGTGCGGCGCCGGTGCCTGCGCCATGGCCTGGTGGTGCAGGCGTTTCGTGGTCTGAGCTGCGTCAGTTGCCGGGGTAGTCGCTGAGCACGACATCCTGCCGCTGCTTGTCCAGGCCAATCACCTGATAGGGATCGACACGGTCGCCGTATTCCATGCCCGGCGAGCCCATGGGCATGCCGGGTACGGCGGCGCCAATCAGGTCGACACGTTCGAGCAGCTTGAGAACGTCGGCAGCCGGGACGTGGCCTTCGACGAACTTGCCGTCGATCACTCCGGTGTGGCACGAAGCCAGACGCGGCGGCACGCCCAGTCGTTGTTTGACGGCGCGCATATCGGTCTCGACGTGATCGTTGACGGTGAAACCGTTGTCCTGCAAGTGACTGATCCAGTCCTTGCAGCAGCCGCAGTTGGCATCGCGGTGAACATCGATGCTCAGGGGCTCGCTGGCATTGGCCAGGCTGGTGAAGAGGCAGAGGGCGAGCAGGGAACGACGCATGACAGGGCTCCGGATGATTGAGTGCTGAGCATAGCGCCGCTACCGGCACGGCCCAAGTGCCTGCGACTATGCGTCGCGATCTGGTACGCCTATGCTGGCCATGCCTTGATGATCAGGAATCTGCCGATGCTGTTTGCCCGAATCATCCTGTCGATCCAGATCGTGGCCCTGACTGCGCTGGGGCTGGCGTATTTCATCCGTCCCGAGGAAATGGCCAGCTTCAGCGGCGCGCTGCTGATGGGCAACGCCGCTGTGACGGAGGTGCGTGCCTATTACGGAGGCCTGCAACTGGGGCTTGCAGCCTACCTGGCGATGGCCGTGCTGTGTTTCGCCCGGCGCTGCTGCTGCTGGTGTGGCTGTCCAGCGTGCTGGCGCTGGCACGCTTCGCCGGGGTGTGGCGTGGTGGCGGGGCGCAGCAGACCTTCAATCCCTACGCGCTGGTGCTCGA
>NZ_VRYE01000154.1 GCF_008041835.1 Ectopseudomonas mendocina | reverse complement strand
TGTTCGGGGCGGGGGGCCGCGCCTAAGGGGGGGGGTCGCTGGGTGGTTGGGGTGGGGGTCCACGCTGCGGGTCGAAGCGTTGGAGGCCGGCTGGATACTTGTGGGGCAGCCATTGTTCGCGGCGGGGCGCCGCTCCTACAGGGGTCGGGTCGTTTGCTGGGCTGGTGTGGGAGCCCCGCCTCGGGGCGAAGCTTTGGGGTTGCGCTCGGGATTGTGGGATAGCCGCCATTGTTCGCGGCGGGGCGCCGCTCCTACGCGGGCGGTGGCGTTTGCTGGGTTGGTGTGGGAGCCCCGCCTCGGGGCGAAGTTTTTCCCAAAACCACACTCGTCTAAACTGGAATTAGACACTCCTGCGGAAGGGAATCCGATGACTGAGAAACGCTACGCCGCGCATAAGCTTCGTGATGGACGCTGGTCCAGTAGCGGGCAAATCTATCTTGTCACCACCGTAACCAATGGTCGCTTCCCTGTCTTTGCTGATTTCTCAGCGGCGCGCACGCTCATACAAGTCATTCGCCAGGATGAGCTGCTGGGATCGCACCAAACGCTCTGCTTTGTCGTGATGCCTGATCATCTGCACTGGCTGCTGCAACTACAGAGTGAGGATCTGGCCCGCCTGGTAGCCAGGGTCAAATCAATTTCCGCCAAGCGCCTGGGTAGGCCGATATGGCAGAAAGGCTTTCATGATCATGCGTTGCGCCGGGAGGAGGATGTTCGGAGTGTGGCGAGATATGTGGTGTCGAACCCCTTGAGAGCCGGGCTCGTGGAACGAGCGGGTGATTATCCGCATTGGGATGCAGTGTGGATATGAGGGCAGTTGGGCGCAGCCTTTAGCTATTGGTTCGTATGCGCTCCATAGACCCCATCTTTAACTGACCTCTCCGTATCCCGGATGCTGGGCTCCCTATTTTCCCGTGGAGTTCCGTCATGATGCGTCCCGACGCCAAAGTGCAGAAGGTCTATCTCTACCCAAAGCCCGTCGACTTCCGCAAATCCATCAACGGACTGGCCGCGCTGGTCGAGCTGGACATCAAGGTGGAGGTGTTCAACCCGGTGCTGTTCGTGTTCCTCAATCGCACACGCAGCCAGGTCAAGATTCTCTACTGGGAGCGCAATGGCTTCTGCCTGTGGCTCAAGCGCCTGGAAGCCGAGCGTTTCAAGACCAAACCCGATGCCGGTGACGAGGCCATCGAACTGACGGTCGACGAGCTGAACTGGCTGCTCGACGGCATCGACCTGTGGCGCAACCGTCCACACCAGATACTGACGCCGCGCTTCGTAACCTGAGCCGGTATAATCCACGGCCATGATCGCCGTGCCCGAATCCCTTCCTGACGACCCAATCCTGCTCAAGCATTTACTGCTGCTGGCCAGTGAACAGGCGGCGGCGAAAGATGCTCGCATAGAACAACTTCAAGAACAGGTCGCCTTGCTGCGCCACAAGCTGTTCTCGCCCAAGTCCGAGCGCAGCCCTGAAGATGCCGACTCACCGCAGTTGGCCATGTTCAACGAGGCCGAAGAGCTGATCGAAGCGCCGGCCGCCGAGCCAGCCGAAGCCGAAGAAGTCGTTGCGCCGGTCAAGCGCCGTGGCAAACGCAAGCCGCTGCCGGCCAACCTGCCGCGCGTGGAAGTCATCCATGAACTGCCCGAGCACGAACTGACCTGCGCCTGCGGTGCCTGCAAGCAGGTGATCGGCGAGGAGACCAGCGAGCAGCTGGAGATCATCCCGATGCAGGTGCGGGTCATCCGCCACATCCGCAAGACCTATGCCTGCAAGGTCTGTGAAACCGCGCCGGTCACCGCCGACAAACCGGCCCAACTGATCGAGAAGAGCCTGGCCAGCCCCAGCGTGCTGGCGATGCTGCTGACCACCAAGTACGCCGACGGCATCCCGCTGTACCGCTTCGAAAAGATGCTCAGCCGCCACGGCGTCGACATCCCACGGCAGACCCTGGCGCGTTGGGTGATCCAAAGTGGCGAGCAACTGCAACCGTTGCTCAACCTGATGCGCGACAAACTGTTCGAATACCCCGTGTTGCACTGCGACGAAACGCGCTTGCAGGTGCTGCATGAACCGGGGCGCGACCCCTCGGCACAATCCTGGATGTGGGTGCAAAGCGGTGGGCCGCCGGACAAGCCGGTGATCCTTTTCGACTACACAGCCAGCCGCGCGCAGGAGGTGCCGCTACGCCTGCTCGATGGCTACCGCGGCTACCTGATGACCGACGACTACGCCGGCTACAACGCCGTGGCTGCACGCGACGGCATCGAACGCCTGGGCTGCTGGGCGCATGCGCGACGCAAGTTCGTCGAAGCCCAAAAGGTGCAGCCCAAGGGCAAGACTGGGCGTGCCGACGTGGCGCTGAGCCTGATCAACAAGCTCTACAGCATCGAGCGTGACCTGAAGGACGCTGACCATAACGAACGCCTCGACGTCCGCCAGCAACGCAGCCAGCCCCTGATCGACCAACTCAAGGCCTGGCTGGACAAAACCCAGCCGCAGGTCGCTGGGCAGACGGCCCTGGGCAAGGCGATAAACTACTTGGCCAGCAACTGGAGCAGGCTGATGCGCTACATCGAAGGCGGGCATCTACCGATCGACAACAACCGCGCCGAGAACGCCATCCGTCCCTTCGTCATCGGCCGCAAGAACTGGCTGTTCAGCGACACGCCGAAAGGCGCTACCGCCAGCGCGCAGATCTACAGCCTGATCGAAACTGCCAAAGCCAACGGGCAAGAGCCTTACGCCTGGTTGCGCCACATCCTTGAACGCCTGCCAGCGGCGAGCCGCGTCGAGGATTACGAAGCGCTGCTGCCGTGGAGTTGCTCGCCAGCGAGCGCATCCTGACAGACCCGCCACATCAGCAGTAGGTGGGGTTTATGGAGCAGTTACATTGGTTCGGTATTGCAGGGTGATGGCTATTCGCGGCGGGGCGCCGCTCCTACAGGGGGTCGCGTCGTTTGCTGGATTGACGTGGGAGCCCCGCCTCGGGGCGAAGCTGTTGAGGCCGGCTCGATATTTGTGGGGCAGCCATTGTTCGCGGCGGGGCGCCGCTCCTACAGGGGGTCGCGTCGTTTGCTGGGCTGGCGTGGGAGCCCCGCCTCGGGGCGAAGCTGTTGAGGCCGGCTCGATA
>NZ_VRYE01000153.1 GCF_008041835.1 Ectopseudomonas mendocina | reverse complement strand
TCGGCTGCTGGCGCAGCGGTTTGGGCGCGGCACGGTGCACAGGCAGGCCGGTGGCTGGGAAGGAGGACCGCGGGATTACGGTCGATGACTGGAGCGGTCTGCGCGTCGTCATCGACCGGTGGCACAACCGTCCGCACCAGATACTGCCGCCGCTTTTCGTGCCCTGAGCCGGTATAATCCACCGCCATGCTCGCCGTGCCCGGCCCCCCTTCCTGACGACCCAATCCTGCTCAAGCATTTACTGCTGCTGGCCAGTGAACAGGCGGCTGCGAAAGATGCTCGCATAGAACAACTTCAGGAACAGGTCGCCCTGCTGCGCCACAAGTTGTTCTCGCCCAAGTCCGAGCGCAGCCCTGAAGACGCCGACTCGCCGCAGTTGGCCATGTTCAACGAGGTCGAAGAGCTGATCGAAGCGGCCGCTGCGCCAAGCGAAGCCGAAGCCGAAGCCGAAGCCGAAGCCGAAGCCGAAGAAATCGTTGCGCCGGTCAAGCGCCGTGGCAAGCGCAAGCCGTTGCCGGCCAACCTGCCGCGTGTCGAGGTCATCCACGACCTGCCCGAGCACGAGCTGACTTGCGCCTGTGGCGCCTGCAAACAAGTCATCGGCGAGGAGACCAGCGAGCAGCTGGAGATCATCCCGATGCAGGTGCGGGTCATCCGCCATATCCGCAAGACCTACGCCTGCAAGGCCTGCGAAGCGGCGCCGATCACTGCCGACAAGCCGGCCCAACTGATCGAGAAGAGCCTGGCCAGCCCCAGCGTGTTGGCCATGCTGCTGACCACCAAGTACGCCGACGGCATCCCACTGTACCGCCTCGAGAAGATGCTCAGCCGCCACGGCGTCGACATACCACGCCAGACCCTGGCGCGCTGGGTGATCCAGAGCGGTGAACAGCTGCAACCGCTGCTCAACCTGCTGCGCGACAAGTTGCTCGAATACCCCGTTTTGC
>NZ_VRYE01000152.1 GCF_008041835.1 Ectopseudomonas mendocina | reverse complement strand
GAATGAGGCCGGTGGTGTAGTGACTTCGTGACTGAAAGTCCGGACAGGCGTCGACTGAACGACACGTCGGATCAGTCAGGCTCCATCCTGAAATGATCGTTCGGGCTCGGCTCTAAACGATGTAACCGCGCCATGAACCCCACCTTCAAACCCGCGGCCTGAGGCCGGATGCTGAGCTCCCGATTCCCTCTGGAGCTTACCCGGCATGATGCGTCCCGATGCCAAGGTCGAAAAAGTCTACCTCTACCCCCAACCCGTGGACTTTCGAAAATCCATCGACGGTCTGGCCGCTCTGGTCGAACTGGATATCAAGGTCGCCGTGTTCGACCCAGTGCTGTTCGTCTTCCTCAACCGCGCCCGCAATCGGGTGAAGATTTTGTATTGGGAGCGCAACGGCTTTTGCCTGTGGCTCAAGCGCCTGGATGCCGAGCGCTTCAAGTCGCACCCCGAGCCCGGTGACGCGGCCATCGTGCTGACGGCCCAGGAATTGAACTGGTTATTGGACGGCATCGACCTCTGGCGCAACCGCCCGCACCAGGTGCTGACCCCACGTTTCGTGACCTGAACCGGTATAATCCACGGCATGCTGACCATGCCCAAAACCCTTCCCGACGACCCGATTCTGCTCAAGCAGTTGCTGCTCGCGGCGAGCGCGCAGATGTCGGAAAAGGACAAGGCAATAACGGCCAAGGACGGGCAAATCGAGCACCTTCGCGAACAAAATGCGCTGCTGCTCCAGCGCCTGTTCGGCCGTAAATCCGAGCAGAGCCCCGATCCCGACTCGCCGCAGCTGGCCATGTTCAACGAGGCCGAAAGCCTGGCCGACCCGGCCACGGCAGAGGCCGCTGACGATGCAGAAGAAGGCGTTGCGCCGCTCAAGCGCCGCGGCAAGCGCAGGCCGCTGCCGGCCGAGCTGCCGCGCATCGAGGTCCTCCATGAGCTGCCCGAACATGAGCTGACCTGCGTCTGCGGGTGCCGCAAACACGTCATCGGCGAAGACACCAGCGAGCAGTTGGAGATCGTGCCGATGCAGATCCGGGTGATCCGCCACATCCGTAAAACCTACGGCTGCCGGGGCTGCGAAGCCGCGCCGGTGACCGCCGACAAGCCGGCGCAACTGATCGAGAAAAGCCTGGCCAGCCCCAGCCTGCTGGCCACGCTGCTGACCGCCAAGTACGTCGACGGCCTGCCGCTGCACCGTTTCGAAAACGTGCTGAGCCGTCACGGCCTCGAGCTTTCCCGCCAGACCCTGGCGCGCTGGGTGATCCAGTGCGGCCAGCAGCTGCAACCGGTGCTCAACCTGCTGCGCGACCAGCTGTTCGACAGCCGCGTGATCCACTGCGACGAAACCCGGGTGCAAGTGCTCAAGGAACCGGACCGAGCGCCCAGTAGCCAATCTTGGATGTGGGTGCAAACCGGCGGCCCGCCGGATAAGCCGGTGATCCTCTTCGACTACTCATCCAGCCGCGCGCAGGAAGTGCCGTTGCACCTGCTCGAGGGCTATCGCGGCTACCTGATGACCGACGACTACGCCGGCTATAACGCCGTGGCCGCGCGGGACGGCGTCGAACGCCTGGCCTGCTGGGCCCATGCGCGGCGCAAGTTCGTCGAGGCGCAAAAGGTGCAACCCAAGGGCAAGACCGGGCGCGCCGACATCGCCCTGGGCTTGATCAACAAGCTCTACGGCATCGAGCGCGACCTCAAGGCGGCGAGCGACGAAGCCCGGCAGGCCGGGCGGCAGCAGCACAGCGTGCCGCTGCTCGCGCAGCTACGCGCCTGGCTGGAGAAAACCCAGCCCCAGGTCACCGCGCAGAATGCCCTGGGCAAGGCGCTGAGCTACCTGGCCAGCAACTGGAGCCGCCTGGTGCGCTACGTCGAAGCCGGCTTTTTACCGATCGACAACAACGCGGCCGAGCGGGCCATCCGGCCTTTCGTTATCGGCCGCAAGAACTGGCTGTTCAGCGACACGCCCCGGGGCGCGTCCGCCAGCGCCCAGCTCTACAGCCTGGTGGAAACCGCCAAGGCCAACGGCCAGGAACCCTACGCCTACCTGCGCCACGTCCTCGAACGACTGCCTCAGGCCCAGGCCGTCGAGGACTACGACGCGCTGCTGCCGTGGAACTGCACACCGACCCTGCCTCGCTAAACGAAACACCCAGCGGTCAATAGGTGGTGTTCGTGGATCGCGTACAAAATGATGCTCCAGATACTGCTTGATCATCACTTCCGTCCTCTGCCCAACCGTCGCGCCAAAGTACCCGGCAGCCCAAAAATGCTG
>NZ_VRYE01000151.1 GCF_008041835.1 Ectopseudomonas mendocina | reverse complement strand
GCGAGCCAGGGTCTGCCGCGGGATGTCGATGCCATGGCGATGGAGGACTTTCTCGAAGCGGTACAGCGGGATGCCGTCGGCGTACTTGGTGGTCAGCAGCATCGTATCCGCTCCATAAACCCCACCTGCCCATAGCCCGCAGATCATTGGAAGCTGAACTCCCGTTTTCACCGGAGTTCATCCCATGATGCGTCCCGACGCCAAGGTGCAGAAGGTCTACCTCTACCCAAAACCCGTCGATTTCCGCAAATCCATCAATGGCTTGGCCGCTCTGGTCGAGCTGGACATCAAGGTGGAAGTGTTCAACCCCGTGCTGTTCGTGTTCCTCAATCGCACCCGCAGTCAGGTCAAGATTCTCTACTGGGAGCGCAACGGCTTTTGCTTGTGGCTCAAGCGCTTGGAGGCCGAGCGCTTCAAGACCAAGCCCGATGCCGGCGACGAGGCCATCGAGCTAACGGTCGATGAGTTGAACTGGCTGCTCGACGGCATCGACCTGTGGCGTAACCGCCCGCACCAGATACTGACGCCGCGCTTCGTGACCTGAGCCGGTATAATCCACGGTCATGATTGCCGTACCCGAAACGCTCCCCGATGACCCCGCCGCACTCAAGCAGTTGCTGTTAGACGTACTGCAGGCGCGCCAATCTGATCGTGACAAGATCATTCAACTGCAGGAACAGGTCGCCCTGCTGCGGCACAAGCTGTTCTCGCCCAAGTCCGAGCGCAGCCCTGAAGACGCCGACTCACCGCAGTTGGCCATGTTCAACGAGGTCGAAGAGCTGATCGAAGCGGCCGCTGCGCCAAGCGAAGCCGAAGCCGAAGCCGAAGCCGAAGCCGAAGCCGAAGAAATCGTTGCGCCGGTCAAGCGCCGTGGCAAGCGCAAGCCGTTGCCGGCCAACCTGCCGCGTGTCGAGGTCATCCACGACCTGCCCGAGCACGAGCTGACTTGCGCCTGTGGCGCCTGCAAACAGGTCATCGGCGAGGAGACCAGCGAACAGCTGGAGATCATCCCGATGCAGGTGCGGGTCATCCGCCATATCCGCAAGACCTACGCCTGCAAGGCCTGCGAAGCGGCGCCGATCACTGCCGACAAGCCGGCCCAACTGATCGAGAAGAGCCTGGCCAGCCCCAGTGTGCTGGCGATGCTGCTGACCACCAAATACGCCGACGGCATCCCGCTGTACCGCTTCGAGAAGATGTTCAGCCGCCACGGTATCGACATACCACGCCAGACCCTGGCGCGCTGGGTGATCCAGTGCGGCGAGCAACTGCAACCGCTCCTCAACCTGATGCGCGACAAGCTGCGGGAGCACCCGGTGTTGCCCTGCGACGAAACGCGCCTGCAGGTGCTGCATGAACCGGGACGCGATCCCACCGCGCAGCCCTGGAC
>NZ_VRYE01000150.1 GCF_008041835.1 Ectopseudomonas mendocina | reverse complement strand
CCGGGGCAGAGCCGTAGATCAGCAACGACAGCAACATAGCCGGATGGTAGGCAGCGCTGCCACGGCCCGCATAGACGCTCTCCAGCTTCGACAGATCCAGGCCCTCTACGACCTCCACCACGTAGCGCGCCAAATGTGACTCGGGCAGCCAGTCCTGCACCGACGGCGGGAGCAAGTAGTCGATTTCGCGGTTTATCGGTCGAAAGCGGCTCATACAGTCAGGTTCCAGGAGCGATGCGCAATTCTACCGGCGAGGGGAAAAGTCCGACAGGCTGCTAGGGCTTTTGTAGGAGCCAGCTTGCTGGCGATCGGTTCTATCGACATTCCTTGGAAAAGCATCGCCAGCAAGCCGGCTCCTACAGTTCTGGTGCGCTGGACGCTTCTGGTAGGCTTGCCGGCTTTTCCGAACCTGCCAGGAAATCCGCCATGCAAGCACTGATTGCCCTCAGCCGTTTTATCGGCAACACCTTCGCCGTCTGGGTGTTGCTGTTCGCCGTCATGGCATTCTTCCAGCCCAGCTGGTTCCTGCCACTGACCGCCTGGATCGTGCCGCTGCTCGGGCTGATCATGTTCGGCATGGGCCTGACCCTCAAGGGCGCGGACTTCCAGGAAGTCGCCCGTCGCCCGCTGGCCGTGCTGCTTGGCGTACTCGCCCAGTTCATCATCATGCCCGGCACCGCCTGGCTGCTGTGCCAGGTGTTCGCACTGCCGCCGGAAATCGCGGTGGGCGTGATCCTGGTGGGCTGTTGCCCGGGTGGCACCGCCTCGAACGTGATCACCTGGTTCGCCCGTGGCGACCTGGCGCTGTCGGTATCGATCACCGCCGTCACCACCCTGCTCGCCCCGCTGGCCACCCCGGCGCTGATCTGGCTGTTGGCTTCGGAATGGCTGCCGGTGTCGTTCAGCGCCATGTTCATTTCCATCCTCAAGATGGTGCTGCTGCCCATCGCCCTCGGCCTGATCGCCCAGCGCCTGCTCGGCGAGCGGGTGAAGATCGCGGTCGAGGTGCTGCCGCTGATTTCCGTGGTGAGCATCGTCGCCATCGTCGCTGCGGTCGTCGCCGCCAGCCAGGGCAAGATCGCCGAATCCGGCCTGCTGATTATGGCCGTGGTGATCCTCCACAACGGCATCGGCCTGGGCCTGGGTTACCTGGCCGGGCGCCTGTTCGGCATGTCGCTGGCGCAGCGCAAGACGCTGTCGATCGAAGTCGGCATGCAGAACTCCGGCCTCGGCGCCGCCCTGGCCAGCGCACACTTCAGCCCGCTGGCCGCCGTGCCCAGCGCCTTGTTCAGCGTCTGGCACAACCTGTCCGGCCCGCTACTGGCGACCATTTATCGTCGAATGAGTCAGGATTCAGAGAAAAGTTCCAGCTGAATCAACAAGTTCCGCTGATCTGGGGCGCCTTGCCCCGAGCTCGTCAATGTGCACAATAATGGCGCACGCGAGGACGACCTCCGCACCCTGAACTCAGGGTGACCCACCCGGGGACGGCCCCTTTCAGGGCTCACTGGAGGTTAGCTATGTCCTGGATCATTCTGCTGCTCGCCGGCCTGTTCGAGGTCGGCTGGGCCATCGGCCTGAAATACACCGAAGGCTTCACCCGCCCCTTGCCAACGGCGCTGACCGTCTGCGCCATGCTGGTCAGCCTCGGCCTGCTCGGCCTGGCGATGAAGGAACTGCCGCTGGGTACCGCCTACGCCATCTGGACCGGCGTCGGCGCCGTGGGCACGGTGATCGCCGGCATCATCCTGTTCGGCGAATCCATGGCCCTGCTGCGCCTGGCCAGCGTGGCGCTGATCGTCTGTGGGTTGATCGGGCTCAAGATGAGCCATTGAGAAAGCAGGAACCCAGCTTCGTGGGAGCGGCTTCAGCCGCGATTCGCCGCTACGACTGCATGGATGCAGGAGGTAGAGCGAAGCAGGATGCCCGAGCCGAAAGCCCCTCCCACATGATTCAAATCAACGCCAATCCCCACGCAGTTCGGCCACCTGCGCCTGCAACGCCTCGCGCTTGGCCTGCTCCGGCGCAATCGGCGCTCCCGCCACCAGACACACTCGCGACCACAAACGCCGAAAGAAGCCCTTGTTCGGATCGCGACTGAAAAAGCTGCCCCACAAGCCCTGCAGCGCCATGGGAATCACCGGCACCGGGTTTTCTTCAAGAATGCGTTCGACCCCTGCCTTGAACTCGTCGATCTCGCCATCCGTGGTCAGCTTGCCCTCGGGGAAAATGCACACCAACTCGCCATTGCGCAGGTATTCGGCGATCTTCCTGAACGCCGCGTCGTAGATCAGCAGGTCCTCGCTGCGCCCGGCAATCGGCACGGTGCCGGCGGTGCGGAAAATGAAATTGAGCACCGGCAGGTCGTAGATCTTGTAGTACATGACGAAGCGCACCGGCCGCCGCACCGCGCCGCCGATCAGCAGCGCATCGACGAAGGACACGTGGTTGCACACCAGCACCGCCGCGCCCTCGTCGGGAATGGCATCGAGCCCCTTGTGCTCGACCCGGTACATCGAATGCCCCAGCAGCCAGATGAGAAAGCGCATGCTGAATTCGGGGACGATCTTGAAGATGTAGCTGTTGACCGCCACGTTCATCAGCGAGATGGCCAGGAACAGCTGCGGAATCGACAGCCCGGCGACGCTGAGAAAGAGAATCGCGACGATGGCCGAGGCGACCATGAACAGCGCGTTGAGGATGTTGTTGGCGGCAATCACCCGTGCCCGCTCGTGCTCGGCGGTGCGCGACTGGATCAGCGCATACAGCGGCACGATATAGAAACCGCCAAACAGACCGATGCCGAGAATGCAGCCGAGAATCCACCAGGCCTGGCCGTAGCCCAGCAGCGCCAGCCAGTCATGCGGCGTGGCGCCCTGCGGGAAGCCGCCGGAGAACCACCACAGCAGCATGCCGAACAGGGTCAGGCCGATGGAGCCGAACGGCACCAGGCCGATCTCCACCTTGTGCCCGCTCATGCGCTCGCAAAGCATCGAGCCCAGGCCGATACCCAGCGAGAACACGGTGAGAATCAGCGTCACCACGCTCTCGTCACCGTACAGCCACTCCTTGGCGTAAGCCGGAATCTGCGTCAGGTAGATCGCGCCGAGAAACCAGAACCAGGAGCTGCCCACCAGCGAGCGCGACACCGCCGGACGCTGGCCCAGGCCAAGCTTCATGATGGCCCAGGACTGACGGAAGATGTTCCAGTCCAGCGGCAACTCAGGCATCGCCGCCGACGCCCTGGGAATACCCAGGCTGGCCAGGTAGCCAAGCAGCGCCACAGCCACCACCGAACCGGCGACGATGGGCGCATAACTGCTGCTGGCCATCATGATCCCGGCGCCGATGGTGCCAGCCAGAATCGCCAGGAACGTACCCATCTCCACCAGGGCGTTGCCGCCCACCAACTCCTGCTCCCTGAGATGCTGCGGCAGAATCGAATACTTCACCGGGCCGAACAGCGCCGACTGCGTGCCCATGGCGAACAACACGACAAACATCAGCGGCAGGTTGTCCAGCAGCACCCCGACGGCACCGGCGAGCATGATCAGGATCTCGGCGAACTTGATCTTGCGAATCAGCGCGTCCTTGGCGAATTTCTCGCCGAACTGGCCACCGAGGGCGGAGAATAGAAAGAACGGCAGGATGAACAGCAAGGCGCAGAGGTTGACCAGCAGATCGCGGTCGGCGCCGGTGTTGAGCTTGAAGAGGATGGCGAGAATCAGCGACTGCTTGAAGATGTTGTCGTTGAAGGCGCCGAGCAATTGCGTCAGAAAAAACGGCAAGAATCGCTTCTTGCCGAGCAAGGCGAATTGCGATTGTTGGGTCATCATCCATGGTCCTCGCGGGAGTCGGTTTTTGCCCGCACAGGCATTTGACTGCAAATCCCCTCACGAAAGCCACAGGGCAAATGCGAACGCCTTGGCGATTACACGAAGGGCTGCGAGCGTCGCGCAGGGTGCGCCGGATGCCGCCGCGTCCTCGGCGTACCGCGTTGCCGAACAAAGGCTGCAGCAGGAGCCGACGACGCCTCAGGCGCCGACCGCTCACCAGGCCCATTGCCACAGCAGCCAATAAAAGACGAAAAAACGGCAGCCCAATCGGGCTACCGTTCTCGAACTCGGAGAAAACGTCAGCACTCTCGCGCTGACTACAACCTCACCTGCACTCCCTGGGGAATGCAGGCGAAGTCTGGCAAAAGCCAGAACCAGCGTCCGTTTAGCTTTGTTACCTGCCTGCAAAGAAATGTAAACGATGGATGACTGCACAGTCCGCCGCGCGGCACAATCTCGCTCATGAATGCCTATCACCCCGCCTGCTGCAGCCCTCTGGATACGCACAATCCGCTGCCAAACGCGCCTGCCGGCGCGCAGTTGATCAGCACCCGCTTCACCCCCAGCCTGCTCGCCGATGAGGATTTCACGCGCTGCGATATCGCCCCGGTGCGCGGCGTGGCCAAGCGTCAGGCCGAATACCTGGCCGGGCGGCTCTGCGCGCGCGAGGCGCTGCGCTGCGTGACCGGCCAGGCTAGCGTACCGGCCGTCGGCGAAGACCGTGCGCCGCAGTGGCCACGCGGCGTGGTGGGCTCCATCACCCATGGCGACAACTGGGCCGCGGCACTGGTCGCACCCAATCATCAATGGCGCGCACTGGGCCTGGATGTGGAGCGCCTGTTGCCTGTCGAACGTGCCCAACGCTTGCAGGGCGAAATTCTCACCCCCGCCGAACTGCAGCGTTTGTCAGGCCTGGATGATGCGGCCCGCGCCGCGCGCATCAGCCTGACCTTCTCGCTCAAGGAAAGCCTGTTCAAGGCGCTCTATCCGCTGACGCTGACGCGCTTCTATTTCCATGATGCCGAACTGCTGGAGATCGACCACGCCAGTGCGCGCCTGCGCCTGCTGATCGACCTGCACGCGCACTGGCGCATGGGCGCCGAACTGGATGGCCAGTTCGCGCGGTTCGAGAACAAGGTACTGAGCCTGGTGGCCGTGGCGGCATGACCCTGCACCACACCGGCATAGGTGGATAACCCGGTGCGCGCGGCGCACCCTACAAAGCAGGCGACGGTCGCGGCGTAGCCCGTATGAAATCCGGGAACAGCTGGCCGGCCAGCCCCGGATTGCATCCGTATATGGACTCCTCCCGTTTTGCCAGTGAAATAATCTGCCTCTGAACCTAGGTACGACTGCTTCCGTATATTCGACTTCTGATAAGGCGTTAGCCTTGAGCCATGATGAATTTCGCTCCTGTGCGCCTAACCGGGCTAGCCCGGATTGCTCATGACCGAATAAACAAAAACGACTGAAAGCCTTATGATTCTTGTCGCCAAAAAAAGCCACCTAAGTCTTCATCGGGGCACAAAAGACGAACAGAAACACGCACCAATCCACCCCTATCTCTCCAACCCCTCC
>NZ_VRYE01000015.1 GCF_008041835.1 Ectopseudomonas mendocina | reverse complement strand
GGGTGGCAGTGGCCTCGTCCGGGGTGGCGCTCTTGTGAGACAGAGGCGTCTCGGGGTGGAGAGCGCCTGTTCTGGCTTGAGATGCAGTTGAGGCGTTAAGGGCATCACCATCACCCGCAGAAGATTTTTTCTGCAAAGCAAACCCATGAAAAGACGAAGTGCACAGCCTCATTCAAGACCATGCGCTTCATTTTTTCAACAGATTAACCCAACGGCTTGCGCACTGCGGGGCGTTTTCGTATGTACCGGGTTTATGCGGCTTCGGCATAGAACTCCTGCAGGTTCATACCGGTGCGGTTGTCGATGTCCGGCAGGTCGTAATGCTCATGGCCACCGAGGGCGCAGTACACCAGCCAGTGCTGGTCCTGGACGTTGAAGGAAAGTTCGTCGACCACGGCGTCCACTTCATCCAGCGAGTCGATCAGGTAATCGCGAACCAGCGGTTGTCAATTAAGCATGGCGGGTCCTCCACGGACATTGAGGTTTGGCTCCAGCACAGTCGTGACTGCTTGGTCAGTCTGAGATATACAAACCCTAGGCCAGGCATGTGACAGTTTTCAGACGATTTCGGGATAGCGGGCTGCGTTCGTCGGAAACGAACCTTATAAAAGCGGGATTTCAGTACACTGCGCGACGGCTTTTCGGGGGCTGAAATGATCTGTTTCAGTCGCAATCCCCATTCTGGTGCGGTGACGCGCTCACTGCACCATGCTGTTCTCGAGGTGGTGCATGTCGTTGCAGGTGTTGTGGTTGCTGTTCCTTGCTCATCCGGCCAGCGCGGTCAATTCGCTGGCATTGTTCTTCGCTGTGGCCGGTGCCTGGCTGTGCCTGATGACCCGCCTGCGCGAGCAGCGCGGCATGGCGCGCGTGCTGGCTCAAGGTGGCCAGGACGAAAGTGAAGTGCAGGATGAACGTACCGGGCGCATCAATCGCTTCTTCTATCGCTTCGGCGCCATTTGCCTGGCCACGGCCCTGGTGCTGTCCTGGTTCAGTACGCGTCTTTGACGCTTGAGCGATAAATGAAAACGGCAGCCTGATGGCCAATGCCGATCAGATAAGCTTGCCAAAGCGGTCTTTCGTAGGAGCCCCGCCCCGGGGCGAAGCTTTTCAATCGCGTATCGCCCTGGTTCGCGGCGGGGCGCCGCTCCTACCCATTGGCAGCGTCGACGCTTAACTGACAGACATTAGCCTGATGGCTGCCGTTTTGTTTATACCGTGCACTTACAGCGGCAGCCCCGCCTTGACTCGATACTTATTTCGTACCGGGTTGGCGTACTGCAGGATCAGGAACGGCTTCTCTTCGGCGCTGCAGGCGGCCAGGCGCTTCTGCCACTCGGCTTCGGCCTTGGCCAGTTCTGCGGCCGGGAACAACTCGCTTGCCGCCGGCACATTCAGCTCGGCTTCGCGGCCTTCCCACATGGAGTAGGCCAGGTAGTGCACAGGGAACAGACGGTACTGGCCAAGAATCTGGCGATCCACTTCCCGGGCAAGCTGCTTGGTGTCCTCCAGGCCTGCTACCGGTGGGCCGAAGTGCAGGTGCACACGGCCTTTGTAGCCGGTGATGCCCAGGGCGATGCTGGCGTCGTCCTCACCGGGGGCCTTGGTATAGCTGCCGGTGGCAGCGCGCACGCTCAGCTCGCGGGCCTTGGCCAGGTCGCAGGGGTCGTACTCGTAGCTGATCGATACCGGGATCAGATTCAGCGAGTCGATGACCTCGGCGAACGGCTCGTCCTTGCGACTCATGTGGAACATCTTGAGGATGGCCGAGTCGGTGCGGTCATCACCATCCTTGGCGCGGCCTTCGGCCTGGGCGATCCAGATCGACTCGCCGTCTTCACGGATCGAGTGATTGATATACGCCGACAGCAGCTGATAAGCCGCCAGCTTCTCGCGTCGGCCGCTGATCGAGCGGTGCACGATGAAACTCTTGTTCAGGCGCATCAGGTCGCTGACGAAGGGGCGCTGCAGCAGGTTGTCGCCGATGGCGATACGTGGTGTCTGCAGGCCGGCATGGTAGACGGCGTAGTTGACGAAGGCCGGGTCCATGACGATATCGCGGTGGTTGGCCAGGTACAGGTACGGCTTACCGGTTTGCAGGTGTTCCAGGCCGGAGTAGCTGATGCCATCGCTGGCATGTTCGATGATGCGATCGATATAGGGTTCGATCTTCTCCTGCAGCTTGGCCACCGAGTCGACGTTGGCGAACTCGCTGCGTAGGCGCGCGGCGATCAGCGGCTTGAGCAGCCAGCCTAAAGGCCCAGCCAGGCGCGGAAAGCGAAAACGGGTAAGGGTGCCGAGAAACGCCGGATCGGCGAGCAGGCGCGCCAGCACGGGGCGTACTTCTGCGTCGGCATAGGGTCGGATGGCATCGAATGCGCCCATCATGCTCTCTTGTGTTCTGGAACGGCTAAGGTTGAAGTGAGGTCTGCTTAACAGAGTGAGCAGTAGACCGGCGATTATACCGCCAAGTCACAAGGAGGCCGCGATGCTGGAAAGCGAGTCGTATTATTGCCCTTACTGTGGGGAGCCGGCCGAGGCCGTGCTGGATCTGTCCGGTGGTGATCAGGTTTACATCGAGGACTGCCCGGTGTGCTGCCGACCGATCGAGTTCGAGCTGCGCACCGACGGTGTCGACTGGCAGCTGGACGTGCGTGCGGAGAACGACTGATGCAGCGAATCTACGAGCCGGAAAATCTGCTGGAGGGTCAGATGTTGGTGGATATGCTGGCCAGCGAAGGGATCGAGGCGCACTTGCTCGGCCAGCACCTGGTCGGCGCGATGGGTGAACTGCCGGCCTGCGGTCTGCTCGGCATGGTGGTCGCGGATGACGATGCAGGGCGGGCGCGGATGCTGATCGCTGAGTACAATGCGGCGCAACCCGTACCTGGCGACGAGCCAGAGTCCTTTCAGGGCGTATTGCTTTGTTGATGCGCCCCCTGTCTGTCGAGTCGTTTCATGTGTGGACGTTATGCCCTGTTTCGCTGGTCGCCCGCTTTTGCGGCGTTGCCCGGCTTTCCCGCTGACCAGAAGCCGCACTGGAACCTGGCGCCCAACGGTCAGGTGCTGATGTTGCGTGCTGGCGAGCAAGGCCCGCAAGTGGCCGCGGCGCGTTGGGGGCTGACGCCGGCCTGGCTCAAGGATCTGTCCAAGACCCCGGCTCATGCCCGCGCCGAAACCCTGGCCGAGCAGCCGATGTTCCGTGAGCCCTTTCGCCAGCGTCGCGCGCTGTTGCCGGCCAACGGTTTCTATGAATGGCGCGGGGGCGCGCGCAAGCGGCCTTACTGGATGAGCAGCGGTGAGCCGCTGATGTATTTCGCGGCGTTGTGGGAGCTTTATCCGGTGGGCGGGCAGGAGTACCTGAGCGTAGCGCTGATCACTCAGGAAGCTGCCACGCTGCGGCGGCCCTTGATTCTCGTCGAGCACGAACAGGCGTTGTGGTTGAGTAATGACACGCCGCCCGAGCAACTGGCAGCGCTACTGCTCAAGCCGCAGATGGCGCTGCGTGAGCGCGCGCTGGCAACGCTGGTCAACGATCCGCAGTTGGATGCGCCGGAGTGCCTCACTCCGGCTTGAGCCTGCGCAGGGTGTCGAGGGCCGCCCCGGCTGAACACGCGGCGCACCCTACCTGATGAAGTCCCTTACACCTTGAACTGGTTGATCAGCCTGCGTTGCTGTTCGGCCAGCTTGGTCAGTTGGGCGCTGGCCTGGCTGGCTTCGTCGGCACCGCTGGCCACCTCGTTGGCGACCTGGCCGATATTGGTGACGTTGCGGTTGATGTCTTCGGCTACCGCGCTCTGTTCCTCGGCAGCGCTGGCGATCTGCGTGTTCATGTCGTTTATCACCGACACCGCCTGGGTGATGGACTCCAGCGATTGAGCGGCCTGGTTGGCGTGCTCCACGCTGTCGTCGGTCTTGCTCTGGCTCTGCTCCATCACCTTGACCACTTCGCGGGTGCCCTGCTGCAGTTGCTGGATCATGTTCTGGATTTCTTCGGTGGCTTGCTGGGTCTTCTGCGCCAGGTTGCGTACCTCGTCAGCAACCACGGCGAAACCACGGCCTTGCTCGCCGGCGCGGGCTGCCTCGATGGCGGCATTGAGGGCGAGCAGGTTGGTCTGCTCGGCAATGCCGCGTATGGCGACGAGGATGGCGTTGATGTTCTCGCTGTCCTTGGCCAGGTTCTGTACCACGCCCACGGCGCGGCCGATCTCGCTGGCCAGTGCGGCGATGGCCGCCGAGGTTTCCTGCACCACCTGCTTGCCCTGATTGGCCGCCTGGTCGGCGTGGTTGGCGGCTTCGGCGGCATGGGTGGCGTTGCGCGCGACGTCCTGGGCGGTGGCGGTCATTTCGTGCACGGCGGTGGCGACCAGCTCGATCTCGGCCAGTTGCTTCTGCACGCCCTGGTTGGTGCGAATGGCGATGTCCGCCGTGTGCTCCGAGGAGTCGCTGACCTGCTGCACCGACGTGACCACGGCGGCGATCATGCTTTGCAGTTTGGCCAGGAAGGCGTTGAAGCCCGCTGCGATCTGCCCCAGTTCGTCCTTGCGATCGACCTGCAGGCGTACGGTGAGGTCGCCTTCGCCCTTGGCAATATTGTCGAGCATGCCGACCATCTGCCGCAGCGGGCGGGCGATGCCGTAGCCGACCAGCCAGACCACCAGCAGCCCGAGGCCGGCAATCAGCAGACCCACCAGGGCCATGCCGAGGGTGTCCTCGTGCGCCTGTGCGGCGAGGTCGGACTGCAACTGCTGCAGTTCGGCGAACACCGCCGAGGTGGGCAGGGCGATGGCCAGGGTCCAGCGCGTCGAGGTGCCGGCGACCTGGAAGGGGTAGAGTAGCTCGAACAGCTGCTGGGCCTCGTTGTGACGCACGATGGGGTGGTTGTCGCCGCCTTTGAGCGCCTGCAGCAGGTCCTCCGGCAGCACCCGCGAAGCCGGTTGGCTGATCAGCGCGGCGTCCTGGGTTGCGGCAATCAGGGTGCCGTTGGCGGCCACCAGCGCCAGTTCGCCGGCCCCGCCATATAGTTCGCCCTTGACCTGCTCCAGCAGGCCCTGGATGAAATCCAGCGCCAGGTCATTGCCCACCGCGCCGAGGAAGCGCCCGTCGACCACGATGGGCGCGTTGAAGGAGGACACCAGTACCTGCTTGCCACCGAAATCATAGGCGGCCGGATCGATGACGCAGGGCTGCTTGCTCTGTTTCGGGCACAGGTAGTACTCGCCCTCGCGCACGCCGGTCGGCAGGCGCTTCTCGCTCTCCATCTGTTCGGCGGTCAGCGGCAATACCTTGAAGGCGCCGCCCTCGCGGTACCACCAGGGCATGAAACGTCCGGTCTGGTCGTAGCCCTCGGCCTCGCGTCCGGCGTAGTTTGCGTCGTCCTGGTCGAAGGCGTTGGGCTCCCAGCCGATGAAGAAGTCCAGCAAGTCGGGGTTGTCCTGCAGATAGCTGACCAGCAGCGAGGACAGCTCCTCGCGGCTCAGCTGCAGCCTTTCATTGCCCGGAGCCATTCGCGCGTTCAGCGTGGCCACGGACTTGGCCAGGGTCATGGGCGCCTCGAACTGCCGCTGCAACCGACCGACCTGGGCCTCGGCGAGCGCTACCAGGCGCTGTTCGATGACCTGCTGCAGCAGGCCGCGGGTGTTTTCTTGCACCACCTGCTGGGTTCGCCCATTGGCGAACAGGGCGTAGAGTACCAGCGCAACCACCACGGCCAGTACGCTCGCTCCGGCGAGAAAGGCAACAGAAAACTGGATGGATCGGAACTTCATGGGGGCACCCCGGCTCAATGTGTCCACCAAGGGATAGCGGCAAGGGCGCAGCGTAACTTTAATCGCTTGTCGCAAACGGCATGGTCGATGACGCTTTCAGCGGGAAAAGCGTGCCTGAGATGCGCAACCGCTGTGGTTGCCCGGACCGGGGGCGAGGCCTAGCATAGTGATTTCGATTCCAGGAGATGGCTCGATGAGTAAGGCTTTTTACCTGAGTGGCCTGGCTGCAGCACTGGTGCTGGCCGGTTGTCAGGCCGTCAATACCACCAGCGGCGGAGTGGTGGGCGTAGAGCGCAAGCAGTACATGTTCAGCATGCTGTCAGCCGATGAAGTCAATCAGATGTATGCGCAGTCCTATCAGCAGACGCTGAGCAAGGCGTCGAGCAACGGTGTGCTGGACAAGAGCAGTGCCAATGCCAAGCGCCTGCAGGCTGTTGCCGCACGGTTGATCCCGCAGGCGCCGCGTTTTCGTCCGGATGCTGCCAACTGGCAGTGGGAGGTCAACCTGATCAAGAGCCCGGAGCTCAACGCCAACTGCGGCCCCGGTGGCAAGATCATCTTCTACAGCGGCATCATCGAAAAGCTCAACCTGAGCGACGACGAGATCGCCGCGATCATGGGCCACGAGATGGCCCACGCCCTGCGCGAGCACAGCCGCGAGGCGATGTCCAGGGCCTATGGCATCGAGATGGCCAAGCAGGGAGCCGGCGCCCTGCTCGGTCTCGGCGAGAGCGGCCTGGCCCTGGCCGACACCGTGGTGCAGTACAGCCTGACCTTGCCCAACAGCCGCAGTAACGAGAACGAGGCCGATCTGATTGGCCTGGAGCTGGCCGCCCGCGCGGGTTACAACCCGAATGCGGCCATCAGCCTCTGGCAGAAGATGGAGGCCGCCGGTGGTGGTGCACCGCCCGAGTTCATGAGTACCCACCCGTCGTCCAGCAGCCGTATCGCCTCACTGCAGGCGGCGATCCCCAAGGTCATGCCGCTGTACGAGCAGGCCAAGGCCGGGCGTTAATTTCGGGCCAGGAAACGGCGCGGCGTGATTGTTCACGGCGCGCCGTTTGCGTTTCAGGGCAGGGCGGTTTCGGCAAGTGGACGGGTTTGCAGACCCAATTGAGCGCGGAAGCTTTCCATGTTGAGCATGGTGCAGATTTCCTGGATTTCGTTGCCGGAGGTGAACGTCCAGAACGCCATGGCCGAGATGCTCAGCAGCTTGTCGCTGGGCGGGTAGCCCATGCGGGTTTCTGGATGGTGCCGATCAGGGTGCTCCAGGTCACCACCTTGTAGCCTTCGGCGATGCACTCCTCGATCACCACCTGCAGGTCCGGCATTGCAAGGCGGAAGCCCTGCACCATCTGCACGAAGCCGGCGCTGCCAAGCGGCCTGCCAATGAAGGCGCTCTTGTAGAGGAAATCGCGGCTGTGCAGTTGTTCAGCCAGCGCCAGGCGCCCCTTGTTCCAGACCAGGTCGATGTGCTGGCATGCCAGCTTCTTGCGATCATCCAATGACATGCTGTCCTCCCGGCTGCAGGCCGTCTCCATGTGACGTGGCAGGCACTTTAGCAGCAGGGAGGAGGGGTCTGGGATTGGCCGAAATGCCGGCTCGTTGAGGTCAGTGGTTCATCAGATCAGACCGCTCAGCTTCAGCGCCTGGTAGCCGGCATAGATTGCCAGCGCGGCGAAGGCGCAGGCGGCCAGGCGGCGGATCAGGGTCAGCGGCAGGCGTTCAGCGGCGAAATTGCCCGCCAGCACCACCGGTACGTTGGCGATCAACATACCCAGTGTGGTGCCGACCACCACCAGAATGAAGTGTGGGTACTGCGCGGCCAGCATCACGGTCGCAACCTGGGTCTTGTCGCCCATCTCGGCGAGGAAGAAGGCGATCAGCGTGGTGAGGAAGGGACCGTATTTCTTCAGGCCGGATGCTTCGTCGTCGTCGAGTTTGTCCGGTACCAGGGTCCAGGCCGCCACGGCGACGAAGCTGGCAGCGAGAATCCAGCTGAGAGTGGCGGGGGAGAAGAAACCTGCGACCCAGTTACCGACGGCGCCGGCAGCGAAATGGTTGGCCAGGGTGGCGACGACGATGCCCCAGATGATCGGCCAGGGCTTGCGAAAACGCGCGGCCAGCAGCAGAGCGAGCAGCTGGGTTTTGTCACCGATTTCGGCGAGGGCGACGATCAGGGTGGGAACGAACAGGGATTCCAGCATCAGGTTTCCTAAAGGGGCGGGTCGACACGGCTTATGACACGAACGACCCTCCCGCCCCGGGTATAGGTTGTGCGTGTCATAGGTCTTGTCAAACCGCAGGCCTCTCTGTGAAGGCCTTGGGTCGTATACGCCATGCTCTGCGGAGCAAGTGTGTTGACGCATACCGGGCGAGCAGGACGCTCGCTGGAGACTACTCCCCTAGGACGGGCGCAATTGTGCCCAAGCGTTGCGTTGGGAGCAAGCCCAATTCAGCGACGGGCGCTGTAGATGCGGAAACCCTCTGCCTCGGCCAGGGTGCGGCAAGGGCCGAGATGGCGCTCGATCAGAGGCGGATACTTGAGGAAGCTGTTGGCCACCAGACGCAACTCGCCACCTTTGACCAGGTGGCGAGCCGCCTGGCTCAGCAGGTTCTCGCTGGCCTGGTAGTCGGTGTGCACGCCCTGATGGAACGGCGGGTTGCTGACGATGGCGCTGAGTCCCTCGGGTGCCGATTCGATGCCCGTGCCGGCGATCAGGTTGGCTGACAGGCCATTGCGCGCGAGGGTCAGGCGGCTGCTTTCCAGGGCGAAGGCGTCGACATCCAGCAGGCTCAGCTCGCTGTCTGGGTAACGCCTTTTGAGCGCGGCGCCGAGCACTCCAGCGCCGCAACCGAAGTCGAGCAGGTGGCCGCTGGGCAGGTCATCCAGATGCTCCAGCAGCAATGCGCTGCCGCGATCCAGGCGGCCATGGGCGAACACACCGGGCAGGGTGACGATCTCCAGTGCGCCGTCGGCCAACTGCAATGGGTAGCTCTGTGCCTGGGCATGCAGGTCCGGTACTGCTGGCGCTTGATCCACCTCGACGCACCAGAGTTGGCAATGTCGCGCGCTGTCGAGCTTGCGCGGCTTGCCATAGGCGGCCAGCTGTTTCGCCGCGCGTTCGATACCGCCACGTTTTTCACCGACCAGGTACAGCGGCTTGCCTGCCAGGCGCGAGGCCAGCACTTGCAGCAGGTAGTCGGTCAGCTCGCGTGACTTGGGCAGGAACAGCACAGCGGCGCGGTAGTCGCCTTCCGGCAGGCGTGTGTCGAAGTGGCTGCGACCGGCAAAGCGTGCGGTGAGCAGTGCCTGATCGCCCGCATGCCAGTTCCAGCCACGAGCCTGCGGCAGGGCGCCAAGCAGGTCGTCAGCCGGCAGGCCGGCCAGTAACAGCTCGCCACTGAATAGCTCGGCGTGGCGCAGGAGAACTTCGCTTCGCGGGTCCATGGTATTTCCTGAGAATCTGTTTACGGCGCGTGGTGTAGGAGCGAGCTCTGCTCGCGAAGATTTTGCTGTTGACCGTGTTCGCTCGCGACGCACGCTCCTACAAGAAAGCTGCGCAGCTTACCCGACGACTCGCAGTGGCGCACCGGCGAAGAAACCAGCGGCGTTTTCCACGACCTGGCCAACGATGCGCTGGCGCGCTTCCTGGCTGCCCCAGGCGCTGTGCGGGGTGACGATCAGGCGGGGAATGTCGGCGGCCAGCAGCGGGTTGCCGTCCTTCGGTGGCTCCTGCAGCAGCACGTCGGTTGCGGCGCCGCCCAGATGGCCACGGCGCAGGGCATCGGCCAAGGCCTGTTCGTCGACCAGGCCGCCACGCGCGGTGTTGATCAGGAATGCGCGTGGCTTCATCAGGGCCAGCTCCTCGGCGCCGATCATGTTGCGGGTCTGCTCGTTGAGTGGGCAGTGCAGGGTCAGCGCATCGACTTGCGGCAGCAGTTCGTGCAGCGGCAGGCGATCGGCGCGCGCGGGGCGGCCGGGCAGTTGGCCAAGCAGCACGCGCATGCCGAAGGCTTCGGCCAGGCGGGCGACGGCGCCGCCCAGTTCGCCATGGCCGAGCATGCCCAGCGTCTTGCCTTCGAGTTCGACGATAGGGTGATCGAGCAGGCAGAACTGACTGGCTTGTTGCCAACGACCGGCAGCGATATCGCGCTGGTAGTCGGGCAGGCGCGTGGCCAGGGCCAGCAGCAACATCAGGGTGTGCTGTGCCACGGACGGGGTGCCGTAGCCCTGGCAGTTGCACACGGTTACGCCGTGGGCACTGGCGGCTTTCAGGTCGATGTTGTTGATGCCGGTAGCGGTTACCAGAACCAGTTTCAACTCTGGGCAGGCAGCGAAGGTGGCGGCGTCCAACGGCACCTTGTTGCTGATGGCGACCTGGGCCCCTTGCAGGCGTTCGGCGACCTGATCCGGACGCGTGTGCGCGTGCAGGGTCAGCTCGGCGAACGCCTGATGCAGCGGTTGCATGTCGAGGTCGCCAAGGTCGAGGGAGGCATGGTCGAGGAAGACGGCGCGTGGGCTGTTGCTCATCAGCTGTACCTTTTCGCAGGAGGGTCGCAAGAGTAGATTGGCGAGCCTACCAGACCTTCAGCGTCGATGCGGAGCCGCCATGTACTGGAGTGAATTTCTCACCGTTGCCTTGATTCACCTGCTGGCGGTGGCCAGCCCTGGGCCTGATTTCGCCATCGTTGTGCGCGAGAGCGTCGGCTACGGTCGCCGCGCGGGACTGTTCACCGCCGTCGGAGTGGGCACCGGGATTCTGGTCCACGTCACTTATTCGTTGCTCGGTATCGGCCTGATCGTGTCGCAGTCCATCGTCCTGTTCAACGCGCTGAAATGGCTGGCGGCGGCCTACCTGCTGTATATCGGCATCAAGGCGCTGCGCGCGCGCCCGGCCGACTCGGCCAGTGCCGAGCTGAATCTGGCCGCCGGCGAGCGCAGCGGTCGTGGCGCCTTCGTCACGGGGTTCATCACCAATGGCTTGAATCCCAAGGCGACGCTGTTCTTCCTGTCGCTGTTCACCGTGGTGATCAACCCGCATACCCCAGTGGCGGTGCAGGCCGGTTACGGCCTGTATCTGGCGCTGGCCACCGCGTTCTGGTTCTGCCTGGTAGCCTGGCTGTTCAGCCAGCAGCGCGTGCGCGCCGGCTTTGCCCGTATGGGGCACTGGTTCGATCGGCTGATGGGCGCAGTGTTGGTCGGCATCGGTGTGAAGCTGGCGCTGAGCGAAATGCGCTAAACCCAAGAGCCCCGCAACTGCGGGGCTCTTGGGTGATGGGCTGGTTTACAGCAGTTCGATGGCGACTGCTGTGGCTTCGCCGCCGCCGATACACAGCGAGGCGATGCCGCGTTTGCCGCCTTTCTTCTGCAGGGCGTTGATCAGGGTGAGGATGATCCGCGAGCCGGTAGAACCGACCGGGTGACCCTGGGCGCAGGCACCGCCGAAGATGTTGACCTTGGCGTGATCCAGGCCGTGTTCGCGCATGGCCAGCATGGTCACCATGGCGAAGGCTTCGTTGATCTCGAACAGATCGATCTCATCCTTGCTCCAGCCGGTTTTTTTCAGCAGGTTGCCCATGGCGCCGATGGGGGCCAGGGTGAACTCGCTCGGGGCCTGGCTCTGCGTCGCGTGGGCAACGACCTTGGCCAGCGGCTTGAGACCGCGCTTGGCGGCTTCATCAGCAGTCATCAATAGCAGTGCGCTGGCGCCGTCGGAAATAGAACTGGCGTTGGCGGCGGTGATGGTGCCGTCTTTCTTGAAGGCGGGTTTGAGCGCAGGAATCTTGTCCAGGTTGGCCGTCAGCGGCTGTTCATCATCCTTGACCACCACTTCACCCTTGCGCGTGGTGACGGTGACCGGAACGATCTCCGCGTCCAGCGAGCCGTCCTTGATCGCCGCCTGCGCGCGGCGCAGCGATTCGATGGCATAGGCGTCCATTTCCTCACGGGTGATGCCGTACTGGTCGGCCGTTTCCTGGGCGAAGGAGCCCATCAGGCGGCCAGTGCGCGCGTCTTCCAGGCCGTCGAGGAACATGTGGTCCTTGATCTCGCCATGGCCCATGCGCAGGCCGGTGCGGGCCTTTTCCAGCACATAGGGCGCGTTGGACATGCTTTCCATGCCGCCGGCGATCATGACCTGGTTGCTACCGGCCTTCAGCGAATCGAAGGCCATCATCACCGCCTTCATGCCCGAGCCGCACAGCTTGTTGATGGTGGTGCAGCCGGTGGCAGATGGCAGGCCGGCATTGAGCGACGCCTGGCGCGCCGGGCCTTGCTTGAGGCCGGCGGGCAGCACGCAGCCCATGATTACTTCCTGCACGTCGGCTGGCTCGATACCGGCGCGCTTGACTGCTTCACGAATGGCAGCAGCACCCAGATCGACGGCCGGCACGCTGGCCAGGCTGCCTTGAAAACCGCCCATGGGAGTGCGGGCGCCGCTGACGATGACGATATCGGACATGGTGTTACCTCTAACGAGAGTTTGGCTTGGTGCAGCCGTTTTCAGAACTGGCTGATTGTCTCGATTCTAGCCTGTGACCAAAAGTGGCCATAGGGTCACATGGCAAATCATTCTTTGGGCTGATTTAGCTGTGCATGAGCCGCTCTAGAGTCGTTGCATACCTATTCCTCGCGTGCCTCAAGGTGACTTCATGCTGCAGACTCGACTGATTCCCCCCGCCGACAATGCTCATGCCTATCCGTTGCTGATCAAGCGCCTGCTGTTATCTGGCAGTCGCTACGAGAAAACCCGCGAAATCGTCTATCGCGACAAGCTGCGCTACAGCTACGCCACCTTCAACGAGCGTGTCGCGCGCCTGGCCAACGTGCTTAGCCAGGCGGGGGTCAAGGCCGGTGATACCGTGGCGGTGATGGATTGGGACAGCCATCGCTATCTGGAGTGCATGTTCGCCATTCCCATGCTTGGTGCGGTGCTGCACACCATCAACATCCGCCTGTCGCCGGATCAGATTCTCTACACCATGAACCATGCCGAAGACCGTTTCGTGCTGGTCAACAGTGAGTTCGTGCCGCTGTACAACGGTATTGCCGGTCAACTGACCACGGTGGAGAAAACCCTGCTGTTGACCGATGGCGAAGACAAGAGCGCCGACCTGCCGAACCTCGTTGGCGAGTACGAGAGCCTGCTGGCTGCGGCCAGCCCGCACTATGACTTCGCCGATTTCGATGAGAACTCGGTGGCTACGACCTTCTATACCACTGGCACCACTGGTAACCCCAAGGGCGTGTACTTCACTCATCGGCAACTGGTGCTGCACACCATGTCCATGGCGACCACCATGGGCGGCCTGGACAGCATCCGCCTGATGGGCAACGACGATGTCTACATGCCGATCACCCCGATGTTCCACGTGCATGCCTGGGGCGTGCCGTACGTGGCCACCATGCTCGGGGTCAAGCAGGTATATCCCGGCCGCTACGAGCCGGACATGCTTTGCCGCCTGATCAAGGAAGAAAAGGTCACCTTCTCCCACTGCGTGCCGACCATTCTGCAGATGCTGCTGAGCGCGCCAGGTGCGCAGGGCCATGATTTCGGCGGCATGAAGATGATCATCGGCGGCAGCGCGCTCAATCGCTCGCTGTATGAAGCGGCGAAAGAACGGGGTATTCAATTGACAGCGGCTTATGGCATGTCCGAGACCTGCCCACTGATTTCCTGCGCTTACCTCAATGAGGAGCTGCGCGCCGGTAGCGAGGACGAGCGCACCACCTATCGAATCAAGGCTGGTATTCCGGTGCCGCTGGTGGAAGCCGCAATCATGGATGCCGATGGCAAATTGCTGCCTAGCGATGGTGAGTCCCAGGGCGAGCTGGTGCTGCGCGCGCCCTGGCTGACCCAAGGCTATTTCCGTGAGCCTGAGAAGGGCGAGGAACTTTGGGCCCACGGTTGGCTGCACACCGGCGATGTGGCGACCATCGACGGTATGGGGTTCATCGAAATCCGTGACCGCATCAAGGACGTGATCAAGACCGGTGGCGAGTGGATTTCCTCGCTGGAACTGGAGGACCTGATCAGCCGCCACCCGGCAGTGCGCGAAGTGGCGGTGGTGGGGGTGCCGGATCCGCAGTGGGGCGAACGTCCGTTCGCACTGCTGGTGCTGCGCGAAGAGCAGGGGCTGGATGCCAGGGGGCTGAAGGAGCACCTCAAGCCTTTTGTGGAGCAAGGCCACATCAACAAGTGGGCGATTCCCACGCAAATCGCGCTTGTTACCGAAATTCCCAAGACCAGCGTCGGCAAACTGGACAAGAAGCGCATCCGCGTCGAAATCGCCCAGTGGCAAGAGGCGGGCAGCGCGTTCCTGTCCACGCTGTGAGGTGCGAATTGACTGGGCGGTGAAAGTGACCGCTCAGTCAAACAGGCGTTTGGCTTGCTAATTGCTGTTTCACGTCCATGCTTGGCTAGGGGCAGGGCCTGAAACCTGCGAGCCAGAGTGCCTGGGGGCTGCAAATCACACTTTCGAGGGATCAAGCAGTACCACCTGCTGGCTATAGTCCAAGCATCCATAACAAAAAACACATGGAGTAGCGTCGATGACAACAAAAACAAAACCCTACTGGCGCCTGGCAAAACTGCCGTTGGCCGTCAGCCTCGCTTCCACCCTTGCCGCTCCGGCATTTGGTGTGTCTTTCAATATTGGTGAGATCGAAGGGCAGTTCGACTCGTCGCTGTCGGTGGGGGCCAGCTGGTCCACCGCCAAGCCCGACCGCGACCTCATCGGGATCAACAACGGCGGCACCGGCTACACCCAGACCGGTGACGACGGGCGCCTGAACTTCAAGCGCGGCGAGACCTTCTCGAAGATCTTCAAGGGCATCCACGACCTCGAACTCAAGTACCGCGACACCGGCGTGTTCGTGCGCGGCAAGTACTGGTACGACTTCGAGCTGAAGGACGAAAGCCGGCCGTTCAAGGACATCAGCGACTCCAACCGCAAGGAAGGCGCGAAGTCCTCCGGCGCGCAGATCCTCGATGCCTTCGTCTACCAGAACTACAACATCGGCGACCTGCCCGGCACCGTGCGCGTCGGCAAGCAGGTGGTGAGCTGGGGCGAAAGCACCTTCATCCAGAACAGCATCAACTCGATCAACCCGCTGGACGTCTCCGCCTTCCGCCGCCCGGGCGCGGAGATCAAGGAAGGCCTGATCCCGGTGAACATGCTGTACCTCTCGCAGACCGTCAACGACCGCCTGAGCATGGAAGGCTTCTACCAGCTGGAATGGGACCAGACGGTGGTCGACAACTGCGGCACCTTCTTCGGCTCCGACGTGGTACAGGACGGTTGCGTCAACAACTACAACGTCGCCAGCGGCGCCATCGCGCCGCTACAACCGATCGCCGCCGCCTCGGGTCAGGGCTTCGGCGTCACCAACGAAGGCGTGATCGTACCGCGCGGGCCGGACCGCGACGCCCGCGATTCGGGTCAGTACGGCCTGGCGCTGCGCTGGTTGGGCGATGACACCGAGTACGGCTTCTACTTCATGAACTACCACAGCCGTACGCCGGTGGTGGGTACCGGAACGCCTGGCGCCGCGACGCTGGGCGCGATAATCGACCCGGCCTTCGGCTCGGCGGTCGATAGCGCGGTGTGTGGCAGTCTCGGGCTCGCCGCGGGCTGTTCCGCCCTGAACCCGGCCCTTGCCGCGGCAGTGGCCGGGGCGGCATCCGGGCTCGCGCAGAGCATGGCGCTGGGCAACGGGAGCTATTACCTCGAGTACCCCGAGGACATCCGCCTCTACGGGATGAGCTTCTCCACCACACTGCCCACCGGTACCGCCTGGTCCGGCGAGATCAGCTACCGGCCGAACGCGCCGGTGCAGATCAACACCGCCGACCTGACCCGCGCGCTGCTCAACCCGATCGCGCCCGGAACTTCTCCGGTCGCCACCTCTGCGGGTGCCGACAACCGCGGCTACAACCGCAAGGAAATCACCCAGATCCAGACCACCCTGACGCACTTCTTCGATCAGGTGATGGGTGCCGAGCGCTTCACCCTGGTCGGCGAAGTGGGCTTCACCCACGTCGGCAACCTGGAGAGCACCAGCGAGCTGCGCTACGGCCGCGATTCGATCTACGGCACCCCGGACGATGCCACGCAACGGGCGGCCTATGGCACCCACGGCTTCGTCACCACCAATTCCTGGGGTTATCGCCTGCGCGGCATCTGGGACTACAACAACGTGTTCGCCGGCGTGAACCTGCGGCCCAACGTGTCCTGGTCGCACGACGTCGACGGCTACGGCCCGAACGGCGTGTTCAACGAAGGCGCCAAGGCGGTGAGCTTCGGTATCGATGCCGACTACCAGAACACCTACACCACCAGCCTCTCCTACACCAACTTCTTCGGCGGCGACTACAACACTTTGGTCGACCGCGACTTCCTGGCCGTCAGCTTCGGCGTGAGCTTCTAAATGCGAACGAGGAATAAGGACACTATGCAGATGAACGTGAAAAAAAACCTGTTGCAATCCGGCGTGCTGACCCTGTCTCTGCTGGCGACCAGCGTGATGGCGGCAGTGTCGCCTGACGAGGCTGCGAAGCTGGGCAACACCCTGACTCCGGTAGGCGCCGAGATGGCCGGTAATGCCGATGGCTCGATCCCGGCCTGGACTGGCGGCCTGCCGACCAATGCCGGTGCGGTCGATCCGCGTGGCTTTTTGGCCGACCCGTTCGCCAACGAGCAGCCGCTGTTCACCATCACCGCGCAGAACGTCGATCAGTACAAGGACAAGCTGACCCCTGGCCAGCTGGCGATGTTCAAGCGCTACCCTGAAAGCTACAGGATGCCGGTCTACCCAACTCACCGTTCGGCCACTCTGCCGGCTGCGGTGCTCGAGGCGACCAAGCAGAATGCGGTGAACACCAAAATGGTGCAGGGTGGTAACGGCCTGGAGAACTTCCAGACCGCCAACCCCTTCCCGATCCCACAGAATGGTCTGGAGGTCATCTGGAACCACATTACCCGCTACCGTGGCGGCAGCGTGCGTCGCGTGGTGACCCAGGCGACTCCGCAGCCGAATGGTTCCTACTCGCTGGTCTACTTCCAGGAAGAGTTCGTCTTTCGCGATGCGTTGACTGATTACGACTCGAGCAAGTCCAGCAACGTGCTGTTCTACTTCAAACAGCGGGTGACTGCGCCTTCGCGTCTGGCTGGTAACGTACTGTTGGTACACGAGACGCTCGATCAGGTGAAAGAGCCGCGTCTGGCGTGGCTGTACAACGCCGGTCAACGTCGCGTGCGCCGTGCGCCGCAGGTGTCCTACGATGGCCCGGGCACCGCAGCTGACGGCCTGCGTACCTCGGACAACCTCGACATGTACAACGGTGCGCCGGATCGTTACGACTGGAAACTGGAAGGCAAGAAGGAGATCTACATCCCCTACAACGCCTACAAGCTCGATTCGCCCAGCCTGAAGTACTCCGACATCATCAAGGCTGGCCATATCAACCAGGACCTGACTCGTTACGAGCTACACCGTGTATGGCACGTGACTGCGACCCTGAAGTCGGGTGAGCGCCACATCTATGCCAAGCGTGACTTCTACATCGACGAGGACACCTGGCAAGCTGCTCTGATCGACCACTACGACGGTCGTGGCACCCTGTGGCGCGTAGCTGAGGCCCATGCCCAGTACTACTACGACAACCAAGTGCCGTGGTACACCGTGGAAACCCTGTACGACCTGCTGTCCGGTCGCTACCTGGCCCTGGGTATGAAGAACGAGGAGAAACAGGCCTACGACTTCAACTACAAGGCATCCAGCAGCGACTACACTCCGGCTGCTCTGCGTCAGGCTGGCGTTCGCTAAAACCTGTCCCGGGCAACACGATGAAGCCGGCCTTGTGCCCAATGCCGATCAGATAAGCTTGCCAAAGCGGTCTTTCGTAGGAGCCCCGCCCCGGGGCGAAGCTTTTCAATCGCGTATCGTCCTGGTTCGCGGCGGGGCGCCGCTCCTACCCATTGGCAGCTTCGACGCTTAACTGACAGACATTAGGCCTTGTGCCGGCTTTTTTCGTTGTGCGCCAGGCATGGCGCTTAGTGCCGTGACTGGCGCTGTTCGGCTCACTGTGGTGGTGAGTCGGACGATTTGGAGGTGAAAGTCCTCTACACACCCGGCAAGGGGAAGTGTTAGCTGAAGGCAAGGGTGTCGCGGGTGACCGCGAATCTGAAGGAAGCCCGAGGCAAAATGCTGGTCTGACGAACAGGAAGCGGATAGAGGCGGCGTAGCGGGGTGAGGTAGCAACGATTGCCAAAGCCCGATACTTGCACGGAACGCTACGACGTAAATCCGGCAGGCATAAGCAGGAAGGTCGCGCGAATTACCCTGGGAGATCTGTTTGGCCTGCCACGTGCTACCGGCACCGAGAGGTGGCGGGATGGGCGAACAGAAGTCAGCAGAGGCCGTAGTAGTTGCTCGGAACCGGAGCGATGAAGGGCTGAACCTGTCATGAGTGGATAGTCAGGTGTGCTCTCTGTTGGAGCGTAAAGCAGAAACGTCGTGAACAGCGGCGGTCGAGACCATCAGGAGGTAGGAGTCGGAAACTCCGAGGGCCGGTCTGGGCGCTTAGTTACCACAGGCGACACATCAACGGAACCAAGCTCGCTGACGCAGTCTGTCAGTAGGCAGGAACCGCCGTATACGGAACCGTATGTACGGTGGTGTGGGAGGACGGCGGGGGCGACCCCGCCTCCTACCCGATACGGACTGTAGCGGGTGCTTCAAATGCCCGTAACAACTCGTTAGTCTGGGTTCAGCCAGAACCCGCCGATGCAGACAGAAAATTTTCAAGAACAGGCTGATGACAGACCTTTCTCGCTCGCCAGGTTGCCCTTTTACGCCGGCCACGCCGTTGGAAGCGCGTTTCTATCGTCCTCCGCTGCCTGAGGGGCATGTGCCGCGCCCCCGGCTGTGCGAGCGTCTCGAAGAGGGACTGCAGGGGCGCCTGTTACTGGTTAGTGCTCCGGCAGGGTTTGGCAAGAGTTCTCTGGCTATCGAATTTTGTGAGCGCTTACCCGATCACTGGCACAGCCTCTGGCTCGGGCTCAGTGAACGCGACCATGATCCGGGGCGTTTTCTCGAGCGTTTGCTGCAGGGCTTGCAGCAGTTTCACCCTGGTCTGGGCGAGGATGCTCTCAGCCTGCTGAAAATGCGCCAGCGTCACCAGCCCTTCGCCTTCGAACAATGGCTCGACGGTTTGCTCGATGAGCTCACTCAACGCCTTGACGATGGTCAGCCGCTGTTGCTGGTGCTGGATGACTATCACCTGGCGCAGGGTCCGGTGCTCGATCGTTGCCTGCAATTCTTCCTCAATCATCTGCCGCCTGGTGTATTGCTATTGGTCACCAGCCGCCAGCGTCCTGACTGGCATCTGGCCCGTTTGCGCCTGTCACGGCAATTGCTCGAGTTGAACGAGCAGGATCTGCGCCTCACGGCTGCCGAGCTCGATGCCCTGCTGGCGAGTCAGGGCGCGTGCCTGGAGCGGCAGCAAGCTATCGGCATTCTGCAGCGCAGCGAGGGCTGGATTGCCGGTTTGCGCCTCTGGCTGCTGGCGCTCGAAGAGCACAGGGACGCTGGCGACGGGCAGCGGTTGTACGGTGGTGACGGGCTGATTCGTGACTACCTGCTTGAGGAGGTCATCGAGCGTCAGCCCGCTGATGTGCAGCACTTTCTTTACGATACCGCCTGCCTGGAACGCTTTTGCGCTGAGCTGTGCGATGCCGTGCGGGACAGCCATGACAGTGCCGCGATCATTCGACAGTTGCAGGCCAATCAGGTCTTTCTGGTGCCACTCGACGAGCATGGCCGCTGGTTTCGTTACCACCACCTGTTTTCCGATCTGCTCAATGCCCGACCGGCCGAGCGTCTGAGTCATTCCCGCGGCCATGCTCACCTGCGAGCCTGTCGCTGGTTCACGGCGCAGGGCATGCTCGACGATGCCATCGAACAGGCGCTGCTGGCGGGGCAGGTGGATGTGGCCGCCAGCCTGGTGCAGAACCTCTCCGAAGAGCAGATGCTGGCCGAGCAGAACATTGCCATGCTGCTGCGCTGGAAAACCAATCTGCCGGACGATTTGCTGGCCAGCACGCCACGTTTGATCATGATCTACGGCTGGGCGCTGGCACTGGCCTGTCAGCTTGATGCTGCGCAGGAGTTGCTCGGTCAGCTCGGGCGATTCCTGCCGGCGGCCGATGCCACGACCCAGCGCAGCATGCTGGCCCAGTGGCAGGCGCTCGATGGTGTCATCGCACGTGGCCGTGGTGATGGCGAGCGTGCCGAGCAGCAGTGCAGCGAGGCGCTTGCATGCCTGCCTGTGGAACGTTACGGCCCCCATTACATGTGCCTGTCCACCCTGTCCAATCTGGCCGTGGTGCGGGGGGATCTCTGGCGCGCACGCGGGCTCAATCGTGACGCCTTGGAGTTGGCGCAGCGCATCGGTAATCCACTGTTCGAAGCCCTGGCGCACTATGAACGCGCTCGGGTGTTGCAGGCTCGCAGCGAAATAGCGCGGGCGCAGGATGAGGTGCACCAGGGCTTGCTGCTGGCGCAGCGTCTGCCAGCCCAGCGGCATTACTCGGTACGGGCACGCCTGACCATTTACGAGGGCTATCTGCTCAGCCTGCGACTGCAGCCTCAAGCCGCCGACCAGGTGCGCGCCGGGGTTGCTGAAGCCAGAGGCTGTCGCGATGTCGCGGCGCTGATCGGTTACTGCGTGCTCGCCAGCCTGGAAGGCCGTGAAGGCCGCTCTGCCGAGGCATTTGCCCTGCTCGGTGAGGCCGAGCGGCTGATGCATATCTGGGATGTGCCGGCGATTTATTACTTGGCGATGATCACCCTGATGAAGTGCGAGTTGTGGTTACGCCAGGGCCAGGTTGAACTGGCCGCCGCCTGGCTACCGCAACTGGCGGAAACCTATGGCGAGCAAGGGCGTGCCCTGGCTCCCGAGTTTCACCCGCAACTGGCATTGCACATCGACTTGCAACTGGCGGCTCTGGAGCGCCTGACCGGCGGGCTGGAGCAGGCCGAGCGCCGCCTGCGGGCGTTGCAGCAGCGAGCCCACGGGCTGGGAGGGCAACTGGTGGGGCTGATGGCGCAGGCTCAGCTCGCGCAGTTGCTTAAGCAGACTGGCCGTGAGCGAGAGGCCCGTGAGTTGCTCGACAACTGCCTGGACCTGGCTCAGGGTGGCGCGCTGCTGCCTTTCGTCGAGTTGCTGCAGCACCAGCCGCAGTGGCTACGAGAGAGCCTGCGGGGGCGGGGTGCATCATGTCAGGTTCGGGATAGCCTGCTTGCTGCACTGCCACAGGAGCAGCCGGTTGCGGAGTCACCCGAGCCCGAGGCAGGAGCGCCGAGCGAAAGGCTCAGTACGCGTGAACTGGCTGTCTTGCAGCTGATCGCCCGTGGCTACTCGAACCAGCAGATCAGCGAACGCCTGTTCATCTCCCTGCATACGGTCAAGACCCATGCGCGGCACATCAACAGCAAGCTCGATGTCGAGCGCCGCACTCAGGCAGTGGCACGCGCCAAGGCGCTTGGCCTGTTGCACTGAGGCTGCAGTGCGGCTGTAACCGCCGCCCATGCTTCCGGAGCTGGCCAGCATTGCAGCCATGACAGGGTAAACTGCTGATTATTTCGTTACGAGGTCTCCTGATGACTACCACCGAACGCCCCGCTCTGATCCGTGAAACCTTCCCCGTCGGCCCTTTGCAGTGCAACTGCACGATCATTGGCGACCCCGTGACGAAGAAGGCCATCGTGGTCGATCCGGGCGGTAATCCCGATCTGATCATGGCGCGCCTGGAGGCTCATGGCCTCAAGGTGGTGAGCATCATTCACACGCACGCTCATCTCGATCACTTCCTCGCTTCCGGGCAGATGAAGGAGAAAACCGGCGCCACGCTGCATTTGCACAAGGAAGATCAGTTCCTCTGGGACAACCTGGAGATGCAGTGCAACATGTTCGGTGTGCCGTACACGCCGGTGCCGGCACCAGACAGATGGCTGGCCGATGATGAAGAGCTGGCCTGCGGTTGTGGGGTGGCGCTGCACACACCCGGGCATACGCCGGGTTCGATGAGCTTCTGGTTCGAAGACGCCAAACTGCTGATCGCCGGTGACACCCTGTTCCGGCGGGGTATCGGACGTACCGACCTGTGGGGCGGTGATTACGCCAGTATCGAGCGCTCGATCAGGCAGCGGCTGTACAGTCTCGACGAGGATGCCACCGTGGTCACCGGTCATGGCCCGGATACCCGTCTGGGCGACGAGATGCGCGAGAACCCATTTATCCGAGCGTGACAGGGCACTATTGGGCAAATGATGACTCAAATGGCTATCACTCACTGTTCATGGAGATGCCTTTATGTTCCGCCTGTCCCTGATCGCCCTGTGCACCTCTGCGCTGCTGCTCACCGGCTGCGCCTCTCGCAACCCTTATGAGCAGAGTGCGCCAAGCTCCAATCGCACCGCTACCTACGGCGGCCTGGGCGCGCTGGCCGGTGCGGCGGCTGGCGCCCTGATCAATCATGACGACCGTGGCAAGGGTGCGCTGATTGGCGCTGCCGTGGCGGGTGCCGCTGCCGCCGGTTATGGCTATTACGCCGACAAACAGGAACAAGAGTTGCGCCGCAGCATGCAGGGCACCGGCGTCGAGGTGCAGCGCCAGGGGGATGTGATTCAGCTGATCATGCCCGGCAATATCACCTTCGCCACCGATTCGGCACAGATCGCCAGCAGCTTCTATCAGCCGTTGAACAACCTGGCCAACTCCTTCCGCCAGTACAACCAGAACAGCATCGAGGTGGTCGGTCATACCGACAGCACGGGCTCGCACAGCTACAACATGGGGCTGTCGCAGCGCCGTGCACAAAGCGTGGCTGACTATCTGCTGGCGCAAGGGGTTGATCCCGGCCGGGTGAGCACGCGCGGCATGGGGCCGGATCAGCCGGTGGCGAGCAATGCCACGGCCGAGGGGCGAGCGCAGAACCGGCGTGTCGAGGTGACACTGCGCCCGCTGCCAGGCGTGCAATAACCACATACGTTGCAGCGACCGGCCGCAGCTCGCAGTCCTCAACCGCCCGGGCTGATAAGCTTGGGCGGAACTTCGTCGTCCCCTGGCGGCTCGAAGACCGTGGCATGTCTGCCCCATACCAAGAATCTGCAAGGAAACCTTATGAAGACCAGGCGTAATCTGATCGCAGCGACTGCGCTCATGGCCCTGCTGGCCGGCTGTACTACCAACCCCTATACCGGTGAAAGCCAGGCTGGCAAAGCCGGTATCTATGGTGGCATCGGTGCTGCGACCGGTGCAGTGATCGGTGCGGCCACGTCGAGCAAGAAGGATCGCACCAAGGGTGCACTGATCGGTGCTGCCGTTGGTGGCGCGGCCGGTGGTGGTTATGGCTATTACGTCGACACCCAGGAGGCCAAGCTGCGTCAGACCCTGCAGGGGACTGGCGTGCAGGTGCAGCGCAATGGCGATGATCTGAAACTGATCATGCCAGGCAACATCACCTTCGCCAGTAATTCGGCGGATATCTCCAGCAGCTTCTATCCGACCCTCAATTCGCTGGTGCTGGTGTTCAAGGAGTTCAACAAGAACGGCGTGAACATCGTCGGTCATACCGATAACACCGGCTCCCTGGAGCTGAACCAGAGCCTGTCGCAGCGTCGTGCGCAAAGCGTGGCCAACTACCTGACCGCCAATGGTGTGCCGGGTCAGCGCATCTCCGTATACGGTGCCGGGCCGAGCCAGCCGATTGCCAGCAACGCCAGCGAAGCGGGGCGCGCGCAAAATCGCCGCGTCGAGATCAACCTGCGTCCGCTTTAAAGCCGTATCGCGTTGTACGAAGCCTCCCTTCGGGAGGCTTTTTAAGGTCTGCAATCATCGTTGTGCGGGCGTTCGGAGCCTTATCCGCAGGCATTTCCGACAACCTATGTGACCGCCTGTCGCATCTCTTCTGGCAAAAGCCACCTGTTCCAATCCTGACTAGACTGCTTGCTGTGGTTCTGTGAAGTCCGCGTGCGGATGACTCGTGCGCGTTGGTTCTGGATGACCGAAGGAGAGCGAATGGACGACAGAGCTGTCGCACGGCCGGCGCGGCCCTGGACGCCGCTGCTGGTCGCGATTGCCTTGCTGCTAGGGCTGGGTGGGTTGATCTTCTGGCAATGGAATACCCTGCAAGTGCTGGAGCAGGAGGAAAGCCAGCGACGTTTTCAACTGGAGTCGCAGGAGATCGGCCAGCGGGTTCTGGATCGCATGCGCACCTATGAAATGGGGCGGCGTATCCGGCCTGATGATTGGCAGTGACCAGGTTTCGCAAGGTGAGAGTGAAAGTGCCAGAGCCTTCAACGCCTCGGTGTTGGCCAACGCTGCCGAGGGCATTCTGGTGGTGGGCGAGGACGGGCGTATCCAGTACGCCAACCCGCCATGGCGCAGATGCTCGAGGGTGACGTGAGCGATATGGAGGGCGCCGAGCTGCTCGCGTTTCTCGACAATCCTCTTTGCGCAGACGGTTGGCTGCACTCCGAGTTCTACCTGCACTTCAGGCGCGGCGCGACCTACCGCGTACATGAGGCGATGATGCGTGCCCTCAAGGGCGGCTGTCTGCCGGTAGCGCTGTCCTGCTCGCCGCTGCCGCGACAACAGCACGCCATGGTGGTGATCGCCCTGGACATGTCGGTGGTGCGCAACCTGCACGCGCAACTGGAGTCGCAAGCCGTTACCGATGCGCTGACCGGCCTGCTCAATCGTCGTGGCTTTCATCGCGCTCTGGAGTCGTCACTGGCGCGCATCGAACGCAGCGGTCAGCGCGTGGCGGTGCTGTATCTGGATCTCGATGGCTTCAAACGCATCAACGACTCGCTCGGCCATGATGTCGGCGATCAGTTGCTGCGCCGTGTCGGCGAACAGCTCAAGGCCTGCCTGCGCCCCTATGACAGCCTGGCACGCATCGGCGGCGATGAGTTCACCGCGCTGCTGGACAATCTCAACCATCCCGAGGATGCCGCCAAGGTTGCGGAAAAACTGATCGAACTGGTCTCGGTACGCCACACCCTCGATGGCGTGGATTTTACCCTCGGTGCCAGTGTGGGTATTGCCTGCTTTCCCGAGTGCGGGCAAAGCGTCGAAGGCTTGCTGCGTGCCGCCGACATGGCGATGTATGAAGCCAAGCGCGCCGGTCGCCAGCAATACCGTTTCTTCTCGCAAGAGATGAACGGCCGTGCGCGCTCGAGGCTGATGCTCGAAGAAAGCCTGCGCCATGCCATCGAGAACGATGACTTCGTGCTGGTCTACCAACCGCAGTTCCACCTGGGCACGGGGCGCCTGCGTGGTTGCTGCGCTGGCAGCACCGCGTTGCCGGCATCGTCGCGCCGAACGTGTTCATTCCGTTGCTCGAAGAAACCCGCCTGATCAACCGCCTCGCTGACTGGATCTTCCGCGAGGGAGCCATGCAGCTGGCCGCGTTCCGGCAGCAGTTCGGCGCAGACATGGTGCTCAGCATCAATGTCAGCCCGGTGCAGTTCGGCATGCCGCAGTTGGTCGCCGATCTGCAGCGCGTACTCGACGCCCACGGCCTTCAGCCCAGTCAGTTGGAGGTGGAGGTGACCGAGAGTGCGCTGATGCAGGATCTGGAGCTGACCCAGGCGCAGTTGCGTCATCTGCGCGAGCTGGGGGTGAAGATCGCCATTGACGACTTCGGCACTGGCTACTCGTCACTGGTGTATCTGCGTCATTTCGAGCTGGATACGCTGAAGATCGACCGCCTGTTCATTGCTAACATGCTCGACTCACCGCGCGACGCGGCGGTGGTCAGCACCATCATCGATCTCGGGCGTCATCTGGGCCTGGAGGTTATCGCCGAAGGCGTTGAAACCCAGGCGCAGCGCGAGTGGTTGACGCGCCATCACTGCAACATCATGCAGGGCTTTCTGGTAGCGCCAGGGGTGCCCGCCAGCACGGCCATGCAGATGCCGGCGCAACTGGATTGGAGTACGTTGCCCCTGCCGCGCAGCCCCTGAAGCGCCGCAGGCGCTTTAGGCTTGCTGATGCAAAGCCGTGAGTTCGGCGTCCTTCTCTTCCCACAGACGGTTGACCCACTGCTGGAAAGCCAGGCGGTAGTCATCGTCCTGGTCGTAGTTGCGGCCGATGAACTCGCGGGGGATATCGACCTGCCTGAAGTTCACCTGCACGGCATCCAGGCGCCCACAGAGCAGATCCCAGAAACCGGGTACGCCATGGGGGTAGTGGATGGTGACGTTGACGATGGCGTGCAGCTGTTCACCCATGGCGTCGAGCACGAAGGCGATACCGCCAGCCTTGGGCTTGAGCAAATGCTTGAACGGCGACTGTTGCTGGGCATGTTTGACCGGCGTCAGGCGCGTGCCTTCGAGGAAGTTGAACACCGCCACCGGATTGCTCTTGTAGCGTGCACAGGCCTTGCGTGTGGTGGCCAGATCCTGGCCACGTTTTTCCGGGTGCTTGGCCAGGTACTCCTTGCTGAAGCGCTTCATGAAGGGAAACTCCAGCGCCCACCAGCACAGACCGATCACCGGTACCCAGATCAACTCCTGCTTGAGGAAGAATTTCAGCAGTGGCATGCGCCGGTTGAGCAGGTACTGCAGCACCAGAATGTCCACCCAGCTCTGGTGGTTGCTGGTGACCAGGTAGGAGTGGCGGGTATCGAAGTGCTCAAGCCCCTGGACCTGCCAGTCGATACGACCCACCAGGCGCATCCAGAATTTGTTGAGGCCGATCCAGCTTTCGGCGATGCCATGCATGACGAAGCGCAGCGCCCGTTGTATCGGCGCGAAGGGCAATAGCAGTTTGAGCAGGGCGACGAAAAACAGCGGCCAGCACCAGAACAGGGTGTTCAGTGCCAGCAGCAGGCTCGCGATCAGGCCGCGCAGCGGCGCGGGAAGAAAGTGCAGCATCGGGCAAACGCCTCCGTAAGCAGGCTGCACGCCCTGCGGGCAACCTGAGAATGGGGGCGTTCTCTGCGCCCCGTATCAGTCGAAAAAGCTGCGGCGTTCCGTGCAGCGAGCGGGTTCGGCGCCAAGGGTAACGGTTGTGCACTGACCTGCAAGTGCCAGCCATGACCAGTGGGTGCCATGGTGTGGGGCGCCGAGCGCGCCGCAGGCAACGCCTGTGCGCCACGGCGCGCCCGGCAGGCGCTTCAGTTCGGCAGATTGGCCGCCTGAATCGCCGTCAGTGCGATGGTGAAGACGATGTCGTCGACCAGCGCACCGCGCGACAGGTCGTTTACCGGCTTGCGCAGCCCCTGCAGCATCGGCCCGACGCTGATGCAGTCGGCGCTGCGCTGCACCGCCTTGTAGGTGGTGTTGCCGGTGTTCAGGTCGGGGAACACGAACACCGTGGCGCGGCCGGCCACCGGGCTGTTGGGTGCCTTCTGCCGGCCGACGCTCTCGATGGCCGCGGCGTCGTACTGCAGTGGGCCGTCGAGCAGCAGATCCGGGCGTTTCTCGCGAGCCAGGCGGGTCGCGGTCCGTACCTTTTCCACCTCCTCACCGCTGCCGGAATCACCAGTGGAGTAGCTGATCATGGCCACCCGCGGCGGAATGCCGAAGGCCTGCGCCGAGGCGGCGCTTTGCAGGGCGATCTCCGCCAGTTGCTCGGCGTTCGGGTCCGGGTTCACCGCGCAGTCGCCATAGACCAGCACCTGATCCGGCAACAGCATGAAGAACACCGAGGACACCAGGTTGTAACCCGGTGCAGTCTTGATCAGCTGCAGCGCCGGGCGAATGGTGTTGGCGGTGGTGTGAATGGCGCCAGACACCAGGCCGTCCACCTCGTCCAGTGCCAGCATCATGGTGCCGAGCACCACGGTGTCTTCCAGTTGCGCCTCGGCCATCGGCGCGTTGAGGCCCTTGCCCTTGCGCAGCTCGACCATCGGCTCGATGTAGCGACCGCGAATCAGGTCCGGGTCGAGAATTTCCAGACCATCCGGCAGCTCGATACCTTGCGCGCGGGCGACTGCATGCACCTCTTCCGGCTTGGCCAGCAGCACGCAGCGGGCAATGCCGCGTGCCTGGCAGATGGCGGCTGCCTGAACGGTGCGTGGTTCGCTGCCCTCGGGCAGGACAATGCGCTTGGCCGCTGCCTTGGCCCGTTGCACCAGTTGGTAACGGAACGCCGGTGGCGACATGCGCAGCTCGCGGGGCGTGCCGCAGCGGGTGGTCAGCCAGTCGTGATCGATATGCCCGGCGACGAAGTCGGCAACCTTTTCCGCGCGTTCACGGTCATCCAGCGGGATTTCCTTGTTCAGGCGGTTGAGGTGAGTGGCGGTGTCGTAGGAGCCGGTACTGACGGTCATCACCGGCAGGCCGCTGGCCAGGGCACCCTGGCACAGCTCCATGATGCGCGGATCCGGGGCGAAATCGCTGCACAGCAGCAGACCGGCCAGCGGCACGCCATTCATCGCCGCCAGGCTGGCGGAGAGGATGATGTCGTCGCGGTCCCCGGGTGTCACCACCAGGGTGCCGGGCTTGAGCAACTGCACGCTGTTGGCCACGGCGCGGGCACAGAGCACGATCTTCAGCATGCGCCGCTGTTCGTAGTCGCCGGCATTGAGGATGCGTGCGCCGAGCAGCTCGGCAATGTCTTTGGTGCGCGGCGCATTCAGCTCGTCCTGCCAGGGAATGCAGCCGAGCAGGCGGAAGTCCTCGGTCTTGAGCAAGGGTGAGAACTCCTGCAGGCGTTCGGCGAAGGCCTCGATGCCGTCTTCGCTGCGCACCTTGTTGAGGATCACGCCGAGTACCTTGGGATCCTTCGGGCCGCCGAATAGCTGCGCCTGGATCTCGATACGATCCGACAGCTCGGTGAGGCTCTCATCCTCCGGTGCGCTGACCAGAATCACGTCGGCATCCAGGCTCTTGGCCAGGTGGAAGTTGACCCGCGCGGCGTAGCTGGCGTGGCGCGTTGGCACCATGCCTTCGACGATGACCACGTCCTTGTCGACGGCGGCCTGCTGATAGAGGCTGATGATCTCTTCCAGCAATTCATCCAGTTGGCCGTCGCCGAGCATGCGCTCGACATGGCTCAGCGGCAGCGGCTTGGGCGAGTGCAGACCGTGGGTGCGGGCGATCAGTTCGCTGGAGCGCTCCGGGCCGAGGTCGCCGGCATGCGGCTGAGCGATGGGCTTGAAGAAGCCGACCTTGAGACCGCTGCGCTCCAGCGCACCGACCAGGCCGAGGCTGATGGAGGTAAGACCGACACCGAAACCGGTGGGGGCGATGAAGAAGGTATGCATGTAAAGGCCTCAGTCGAGCAGGGCAAGGGTATCGAGGGCGATCTGCCGCTCTTCGTTGGTTGGCACCACCAGTATCCGTGGGCCGTGCGCTGCCTGGATCGGCCCGCCGACGCCACGAATGCAGCGCGCGTTGGCCGCAGGGTCGAGGGTAAAGCCGAGCAGGCCGAGGTGGTCGAGCGTCTTGCTGCGGATCAGCGCCGAGTTCTCGCCGATACCGCCGGTGAAGATCAGGCCGTCGAGCCGGCGCAGCGCACAACTCATCGCTGCCAGCGACTTGGCCAGGCGGTAGCAGAACACCTCGATGGCCAGCGTGGCGCCGGCGTGGCCCTGTTCTCGGGCCTGTTCCAGGGTGCGCATGTCGTTGGACAGACCGGACAGGCCGAGCAGGCCGCTGTCCTTGTTGAGCATGGCGTCGATCTGCTCCAGGCTCCAGCCCAGGGTACGCGCCAGGTGGCTGTGCAGGTTGGGGTCGACGTCACCGCTGCGCGTGCCCATCACCAGGCCTTCCAGGGGGGTCAGGCCCATGCTGGTGTCGCGGCTGTGGCCATTCTCCACGGCGCAGGTCGAGCAGCCATTGCCCAGGTGGGCCACCAGCCAACTGCTGGCCTCTGGCGGCAGACCGGTCATCTGTGCCGCTTGCCGGCTGACGTAGCGATGGCTGGTGCCATGAAAGCCGTAGCGGCGCACGCCATGCTCACGGTACAGCGCGGCCGGTACGGCGTAGCGATAGGCGTGTTCGGGCAGACTCTGGTGGAAGGCGGTATCGAACACGGCAACCTGCATCAGGCCGGGAAACAGCTTCATCGCCGCTTCGATGCCCAGCAGGTTGGCGGGGTTGTGCAGGGGCGCCAGCGGCGCGACCTGGCGGATGGCCTGCAGGCTGATAGTGTCCAGGCGCGTGGCCCCGGAGAAATACTCGCCGCCGTGTACCACGCGATGGCCGATGCCATGCAGTTCGCCAGCGGCGACGCGCTGTACGATAGGCAGCAGGTGCGACAGCGCCAGGCGATGGTCGGCGCCGGCAATCACCAGGCTGTCGCGCTCATCACCCTGCTGCCAGTGCAGGATGGCTTCGGGGCTGCCCAGGCGTTCGGCCAGGCCACTGAGGGGGAAGTGCTCCTGGGCTTCGTTGACCAAGGCAAACTTGATCGACGAACTGCCGCAGTTGATCACCAGAATGTTGCGTGCAGGCATTTAGATTTCCTTGAATTCATCGTGCGACCGCTCCCCGCCACACCAGCCGCAGACGAAGGGGCTACCCAGTCTGGCCTGGCGCTGTTCGGGGTCGAGTACCCAGGGCCTATTCTGCCAGGGTGGTCGGTGGCGCACATGCTGAGTATGGCCACAAGACAAGACTGCCACCCAGTCGCCGTGCTCGTCCTGACGAAAATCAAGGATACGCACAGCCCGTTTGTCCGGGCTCGGGTCGCAATCGTGGGCGGCCTTGGTTAAACTTGACCGTTCATTTCTCTTTTGCAAAAGGTCTCCCCATGCTGATCGCCGCCAACAAGGCCGTCTCCATCGACTATACCCTGACCAACGATGCCGGTGAGGTGATCGACAGCTCCGCTGGCGGCGCGCCACTGGTTTATCTGCATGGTGCCGGCAACATCATCGCCGGCCTGGAGAAGGCTCTGGTCGGCAAGCAAGCCGGCGATGAGCTGGACGTTTCCGTCGAGCCAGAAGAAGCCTACGGCGAATACAGCGCCGAGCTGGTCGCCACTCTGAGTCGCGCCATGTTCGAAGGTGTCGATACCCTGGAAGTGGGCATGCAGTTCCACGCTTCCGGCCCGGACGGCAGCATGCAGATCGTCACCATCCGCGATATCGACGGCGACGACGTGACCGTCGACGGCAACCACCCGCTGGCCGGCCAGCGCCTGAACTTCAAGGTCAAGGTCGTAGGTGTGCGTGACGCCAGCGAAGAAGAAGTGGCTCATGGTCACATTCATGGCGAAGGTGGTCACCACCACTGAGTCGTCTGTCAGGCGACTTGCGGTCGTTCCGAACGGAGCAACCGCTGCTAAGCTCAAGCTTGCGATCAAGGCGCCTCACGGCCAATGCCGATCAGATAAGCTTGCCAAAGCGGTCTTTCGTAGGAGCCCCGCCCCGGGGCGAAGCTTTTCAATCGCGTATCGCCCTGGTTCGCGGCGGGGCGCCGCTCCTACCCATTGGCAGCGTCGATGCTTAATTGACTGGCATTAGCCTCACGGCGCCTTTTTCATGTAGGTAGGCGTGCTCATTCGCGGCCGCCTTGAAGGTTTACGGGCCTTGCGCCCGTTGCACTGAATTCGCCGAGGAAGTTCGTCATGAGTGCCTTTCACGATCTCAATCTGCGCGCGCTGGACGGTCAGGAGCTGCCGCTGGCGCCCTACAAGGGGCAGGTAGTGCTGGTGGTCAATGTCGCCTCCAAATGCGGCCTGACACCTCAATACGCCGGGCTGGAAAAGCTCTATCAGCAATACAAGGGCAATGGTTTCACCGTGCTCGGCGTGCCCTGTAACCAGTTCGCCGGGCAGGAGCCGGGCAGCGAGGACGAGATCCGCTCGTTCTGCAGCCTCAACTATGGCGTGAGCTTCCCGCTGGGCAGCAAGCTGGAGGTCAACGGCCCTGGTCGGCATCCGCTGTATCGCCTGCTGGCTGGCGAGGGTGCGGAGTTTCCGGGTGATATCACCTGGAACTTCGAGAAGTTTCTGGTCGGCCAGGACGGGCGTGTGCTGGCGCGCTTCTCGCCGCGCACCACGCCGGATGACCCTGCACTGATCCAGGCCATCGAGAAAGCCCTCGGCCTGTAAGCGTTTGACACCTGCGTTCTCGAACCGAGAAGCAGGTGAGGCGAATCAGCCAAATTGACGGCCATTTCCTCTTTTGCTCTTGTTCGCGTGGTCGCCCGGTTGCTTAATCGGGCGACTGCCGAGGAGTGCGCCCATGACCAGCTTTCTCAACGAGCAAACACCCGCCATGGCTTCGCCGGCCGAACTGCGCGCGCTGATCGAAAGTCGCCGCGCGGTACGCCGCTTCACTCCCGAACCGGTGCCGGATGCGGTGATTCGCGACTGCCTGGAGCTGGCCGTGCTGGCGCCCAATTCCTGCAACCTGCAGCCCTGGAGCTTTCAGGTGATTCGCGATGCGGCGCTGCTGGCGCAGTTGCATCCAGTCTGCATGAGCCAGAACGCTGCCCGTGCGCCGCTGATCATCGCCGTGCTGGCGCGTCCGGATACCTGGCGCCAGGCCTGCCAGAACATCATCGAGCAGTGGCCCGAGGCCGACGTGCCGGCGCACATCCGCCACTTCTACAGCAAGACTGCGCCGTTTCAGTACAACCAGGGGCCGCTGGGCCTGTTGGGGCTGTTCAAGCGTCAGTTGGTACGGCTGATGGCGTTGCGCAAGCCGCTGATGCGCACGCCCAACAGCAAGGCCGACATGCGCCTGTGGGCGGTCAAATCCACCGCGCTGGCGGCGCAGAACCTGATGCTGGCCTTCCAGAGCCATGGTTATGCCACTTGTCCGATGGAAGGCTTCGACGAGCCGCGTTTTCGTCGTGTGCTGGATATCCCGCGCCAGGCCATCCCCATCATGCTGCTGGCCGTCGGGCGGCAGGGCGAGAAGGGGGTGTACAACCCGCGTTTGCGCTTCCCGCTGGAGCAGCAGGTGATCTGGCGCTGATCTGGATCAAGTCGCCGTCTCTTGAATACGGCGTAATCGTCCTTATCTAGTCTGCATCTGAGCGAGTTTCTTTTTTCGGGGAAGTTGTCCCGGCTCGCCATCCTGGAGGAAGGACATTTATGCGTATCGATCGTTTGACCAGCAAGTTGCAACTTGCACTCTCCGACGCCCAATCCCTGGCCGTGGGCATGGATCACGCCGCCATCGAGCCGCTGCACCTGATGCAGGCGCTGCTCGAGCAGCAGGGCGGCTCGATCAAGCCGTTGCTGATGCAGGTCGGCTTCGACATCAACAGCCTGCGCCAGGGACTGACCCGCGAACTGGATCAGCTCGGCAAACTGCAGAACCCCACCGGCGACATCAATCTGTCGCAGGATCTGGCTCGCCTGCTCAACCAGGCCGACCGCCTGGCGCAGCAGAAGGGCGACCAGTTCATTTCCAGCGAGCTGGTGCTGCTCGCCGCCATGGACGAGAACACCAAGCTGGGCAAGCTGCTGCTTGGCCAGGGCGTATCGAAGAAGGCGCTGGAAAATGCCATCGCCAACCTGCGTGGCGGCCAGGCGGTCAATGATCCCAACGTCGAGGAGTCGCGCCAGGCGCTGGACAAGTACACCGTCGACCTGACCAAGCGCGCCGAGGAGGGCAAGCTCGACCCGGTGATCGGCCGTGACGACGAGATTCGCCGCACCATCCAGGTGCTGCAGCGCCGCACCAAGAACAACCCGGTACTGATCGGCGAGCCCGGCGTCGGTAAGACCGCCATCGTCGAAGGCCTGGCCCAGCGCATCGTCAACGGTGAGGTGCCCGATGGCCTCAAGGACAAACGTCTGTTGTCGCTGGATATGGGCGCGCTGATCGCCGGTGCCAAGTTCCGTGGCGAGTTCGAGGAGCGCCTGAAGGCGGTGCTCAATGAACTGGGCAAGCAGGAAGGGCGCATCATCCTGTTCATCGACGAGCTGCACACCATGGTCGGGGCCGGCAAGGCCGAGGGTGCCATGGACGCTGGCAACATGCTCAAGCCGGCCCTGGCTCGTGGTGAACTGCACTGCGTCGGTGCGACCACGCTGGATGAGTACCGCCAGTTCATCGAGAAGGATGCCGCGCTGGAGCGTCGCTTCCAGAAGGTGCTGGTGGACGAGCCGAGCGAAGAGGACACCATCGCCATCCTGCGTGGCCTGAAAGAGCGCTACGAGGTGCACCACGGCGTGACCATCACCGATGGCGCGATCATCGCGGCGGCCAAGCTCAGCCATCGCTACATCACTGACCGCCAGTTGCCGGACAAGGCCATCGACCTGATCGACGAGGCCGCCAGTCGTATTCGCATGGAGATCGACTCCAAGCCCGAGGAACTCGATCGTCTGGATCGTCGCCTGATCCAGCTGAAAATCGAGCGTGAGGCGCTGAAGAAGGAAGACGACGAGGCGACCAAGAAGCGCCTGGTCAAGCTGGAAGAAGACATCGCCAAGCTGGAGAAGGAATACGCCGACCTGGAAGAAATCTGGAAGTCGGAAAAGGCCGAAGTGCAGGGTTCGGCGCAGATCCAGCAGAAGATCGAGCAGGCCAAGACCGAGCTTGAGGCTGCGCGGCGCAAGGGCGACCTCAATCGCATGGCCGAGCTGCAGTACGGTGTGATTCCGGATCTGGAGCGCAGCCTGCAGATGGTCGATGCGCACGGCAAGAGCGAGAACCAGCTGCTGCGCAACAAGGTCACCGACGAGGAGATCGCCGAAGTCGTATCCAAGTGGACCGGCATCCCGGTGAGCAAGATGCTCGAAGGCGAACGCGAGAAACTCTTGAAGATGGAAGGCCTGCTGCACCAGCGCGTGATCGGCCAGGACGAAGCGGTGATCGCCGTGGCCAACGCCGTGCGCCGTTCCCGTGCTGGTTTGGCCGACCCCAACCGGCCGAGCGGCTCGTTCCTCTTCCTCGGCCCGACCGGGGTGGGCAAGACCGAGCTGTGCAAGGCGCTGGCCGAGTTCCTCTTCGACACCGAGGAGGCGCTGGTGCGCATCGACATGTCCGAGTTCATGGAGAAGCACAGCGTCGCTCGCCTGATTGGTGCACCGCCCGGCTATGTGGGGTATGAAGAGGGCGGTTACCTGACCGAGGCCGTGCGCCGCAAACCCTATTCGGTGGTGCTGATGGACGAGGTGGAGAAGGCTCACCCGGACGTGTTCAACGTGTTGTTGCAGGTGCTGGAGGATGGCCGTCTGACTGACAGCCACGGCCGCACCGTCGACTTCAAGAACACCGTGATCGTGATGACCTCCAACCTCGGTTCGGCGCAGATTCAGGAGCTGGTCGGCGACAAGGAAGCGCAGCGCGCGGCGGTGATGGATGCGGTGAGCAGCCACTTCCGCCCCGAGTTCATCAACCGTATCGACGAGGTGGTGGTATTCGAGCCGCTGGGCCGTGAACAGATCGCCGGTATCGCCGAGATCCAGTTGCAGCGTCTGCGTGGTCGTCTGGCCGAGCGTGAGCTGAGCCTGGAGCTGACGCCGGAGGCGCTCGACAAGCTGATCGCGGTCGGTTACGACCCGGTGTATGGCGCACGTCCGCTCAAGCGTGCGATCCAGCGCTGGGTCGAGAACCCGCTGGCGCAGCGCATTCTTGCGGGCGACTTCGCGCCGGGGGCGGTGGTACATGCCAAGGTCGAAGGTGATGAAATCGTCTTCGCCTGATCGCTTGCTTTTGTAGCCCGGATGAAATCCGGGGAGTCGGCGTCAGATTTTCCCGGATTGCATCCGGGCTACGGTGCAGCAGAACTATTGTGGGAGGGGCTTCAGCCGCGAACGTCGCCGCTGAAGCGCCTCCCACATCCGTAATAGCGGATTCAGCGTCTTAGCAGCAATTGCCCCAATGCTTCTTCTTCGAGGTATGGCCAATGCCGGGGTTGAAGGTGTTGGTCGGGTCGAGCTCGCGGTAAAACCCCGCCAGTGCCGGCTTGGCCACGTAGAGATGGCCGACGTTGTGCTCGGCTGGGTACTCGGCGCGGCGTTCGTCCAGCAGCTTCCACATGGCATGTTCCATGGCGAGCGGGTCATTGCCCTTCTTGACGATGTAGTCCTGGTGGAACACATGGCAGAAGAAGTGCCCGTAGTAGAGCTTGTGGATGATCCTGTCTTCCAGTTTCTGCGGCAGCGTTTCGACCCAGTCACGGTCGTTGCGGCGCAGGGCGATATCCAGGGCGAGGATGTCCTCGACGCTGCTGCGGTGCGCCTCGCGGTAGCGGATCGCGGCGCCGGCGATGGCGAAGCGATGCAGGAAGGCCTTGCGTCCCTCCTCGGCGTCGCACTCGAAGTAGGCGCCGCTGGCGCTGCCGGTGAAGTACTCGGTGAGGAAGGCACGGGTCTGCTCCAGGGTGTCGTTGGACACACGCACCAGCAGGTGATGCTCGTAGCGGTCGCGGTACTCGCGCATGCGCGCCGGCAGGTGGCTGGGCAGCAGGTTCATCAGTGCCTGGATCACCCTGTCGGTCACACCACGCAGGCCGAAGTGTTCGAAGAAGCCGTCGACCCGGCTCTTCATGGCGAAGGCAGCCGGCACCTTGGACGTACCGAACTTGTCGATCACCAGGAAGGTGTCCTTGCCATATTTCTCGCCGATGTCGAAGGCCGTGCGATGAATGTACTCCCCGGCAATCGGCAGGCGCGGCAGTTTGGCCAGCAGGTGACGGCGCACTTCGGTCAGATCGTGCGGGTCGTTGCTGCCGATGTAGAACACCGTGCTCGGCTCTTTCGGGAAGGTGTCCAGGCGTACGGCGAACAGGCACAGCTTGCCGGCCGAGCCGGAGGCCTCGAACAGGCACGAGGGGTCGGCATTGAAACGCGCCGGGGTGTCAGCATCGACATCGCGCACATGCTCGCCGTAGCGGGCGTCGGAGGCCTTGGCCGTTTCCTCGTTGCGCACCTGCTGCGGCGTGTAATCGCCGTTCTGCAGGCGGGTAAGAATGTCCTCCGGGGTGTCGCCCAGCTCGATTCCCAGGTGGTTGACCAGTTCCAGTGAGCCGTCATCCTTCACCTGCGCATACAGCGCCAGCTCGGTATAGGCCGGGCCACGGCGTACCAGGGCACCGCCGGAGTTGTTGCAGATGCCGCCGAGCACCGAGGCGCCGATGCAGGACGAGCCGATCACCGAATGCGGTTCGCGGTTCAGTGGCGCCAAGGCCTGCTCGAGGCGGTCCAGAGTCGCGCCGGGCAGGCACACCACTTGCTGGCCATCGTTGATCAGCTGTACGCCAGTGATGCGCAGGGTACTGATCAGTACGATCTCGCGGTCGTAATCGGCCCCGTCCGGGGTGGAACCGCCGGTCAGACCGGTATTGGCCGCCTGCATGATGACGATGCGATCAGCCGCCACCGCCGCCTGCAGGATGCGCCACTGTTCCAGCAGCGAGCCTGGGCGTACCACCGCCAGGACATTGCCCTCACCGGTGCGATGGCCCTTGCGAAAACGCCGCGTGGCGTGTTCGTCGGTCAGCACATGGCTGCTGCCGACGATCTGGCGCATCTGCGCCAGCAGGGCATCGCGGGTGACGGTGGTTGCGGCAGCAGTCATGGGATCAGCGCTCTTTGACCAGCAGATCCGAGGTAATCTCGGCGATGGACTTGGCGCCGGTCAGTACCATGGCCACGCGCATTTCCTTCTCGATCAGATCGAGCAGGTTGCTCACACCGGCGCCACCGGCTGCCGCCAGGGCGTAGATGAAGGCGCGGCCGAGCAGCACGGTGTCGGCACCCAGGGCCAGCATGCGTACCACATCGAGACCGGTACGGATGCCGGAGTCGGCGAGGATCTTCAGCTCGCCCTTGACGGCATCGGCGATGGCCGGCAGCGCCCGGGCGCTGGACAGCACGCCGTCGAGCTGGCGTCCGCCGTGGTTGGAAACGATGATGCCATCGGCACCGAAGGTCACCGCGTCGCGGGCATCTTCAGGGTCGAGGATGCCTTTGATCACCATCGGGCCGTCCCAGAAATCGCGGATCCATTCCAGGTCTTTCCAGGAGATCGACGGGTCGAAGTTGGCGCCCAGCCAGCCGATGTAGTCGGCCAGGCCGGTCGGGTTGCCGCGGTAAGCGGAGATGTTGCCCAGGTCGTGCGGCTTGCCCATCAGGCCGACGTCCCAGGCCCACTGCGGATGAGTCATGGCCTGCAGCATGCGGCGCAGCGCCGCGTTCGGGCCGCTCATGCCCGAGTGGGCATCGCGATAGCGCGCACCGGGTACGGGCATGTCGACGGTGAACACCAGGGTCGAGCAGCCGGCCGCCTTCGCGCGCTCCAGGGCATTCTTCATGAAGCCGCGATCCTTCAGCACGTAGAGCTGGAACCACATTGGCCGGTCGATGGCCGGCGCGACTTCCTCGATCGGGCACACCGAAACGGTGGACAGCGTAAAGGGAATGCCTTTGGCTGCTGCGGCCTTGGCCGCCTGCACTTCACCGCGACGGGCATACATGCCGGTCAGGCCGACCGGAGCCAGGGCGACAGGCATGGACAGCTGTTCGCCGAACAGCTCGGTGGACAGGCTCAGGTCGGACATGTTCTTCAGCACCCGCTGGCGCAGTTCGATGTCCGACAGGTCGGCAACGTTACGGCGCAGGGTGTGCTCGGCGTAGGCGCCGCCGTCGATGTAGTGGAACAGGAAGGGCGGCAGCTTGCGCTGCGCGGCGGCGCGATAGTCGGTAGAGGCAGAAATGATCATGGGCTCATCCTGTTACTGAAAAGAGAAAGCGTAGCCTGACGGAAAATGCCCCGACAGGGTCGGGGCGCTTTCGCGTGACGAGGTTCAGTGCACCAGCGGGTCAGTCACACCCAGCACGTAGATCGCGATCATCGCGATGATGCCGGTGAACAGCACGTAGTACAGCGTCGGCCAGATGGTCTTGCGCAGGGTGCTGCCTTCGCGCCCGAGCAGACCGACGGTGGCCGAGGCAGCAACCACGTTGTGAATCGCCACCATGTTGCCGGCTGCGGCGCCGATGGCCTGAACGGAGACGATCAGTGCGCTGGAGATACCCAGGCTGCTGGCTACACCGAACTGGAACTGGCTGAACATCATATTGCTGACGGTATTGGAGCCGGCGATGAAGGCGCCCAGTGCGCCGATACTTGGCGCCAGCAGCGGATAGATCCCGCCAACGCTGTCGGCCACCCAGCGCGCCATGAGGATGGGCATGCTGGCCAGCTCAGCGCCATTGACGCCGGAGTTGATCAGGATGCGTACCATCGGCACGGTGAACAGCAGCACGAAGCCGGCGCTGAGCAGCACGCTGGACGATTCCTTCACCGCCTTGCTCAGCTCACGCACCTTCATGCCGTGCAGGAAGAAGGTGGCCAGAACCACGGCGACCAGAATGCCACCCGGCAGGTAGAGCGGTTGGAAGTTGGCGCTGATGCCGGTTTCGCCAAGCAGGTCGGGGAAGTTCACCACCACCGCCTTGAGCGCGTTGCCCACTTCCGGGAACACACGGCTGATCACCAGCAGGGCGCCAACCAGTACGTAGGGCAGCCAGGCACGCAGCGCGCTCATGGGCTTGGCGGTCAGCTCGTCCAGTTTCATCTCGACACTGCCCAGCCACTCGCTCGGCCATTTGTCCGCCGGGGCGAAGTCCCAGGTCTTCTTCGGCACCAGGAAGCCAAAACGCGCGGCGCTGGTGACGATGGCCAGGCCGATCAGACCGCCCAGCATCGAGGGGAATTCCGGGCCGAGGAACACGCCGGTGGCGGCGTAGGGCAGGACGAAGGCCAGGCCGGCGAAGAGGGCGAACGGCAGCACTTCCAGACCGGCTTTCCAGCTTTTCTCCTGACCGAAGAAGCGTGTCAGCATCATGACCATGATCAGTGGCATGACCACGCCAACGGTGGCATGAATGATCGCTACCTGGCTGGTGATCAGCTGCAGGAATTGCCCCCAGGACGAACCCTGTTCCACCAGTTGTGCGCCAATACTGGCGGTATCCAGGCCGGTGTTGACGCCGACGATGATCGGCGTACCCACGGCGCCGAAGGACACCGGAGTGCTCTGCACCAGCATGCCCATCAGCACGGCGGCCATGGCCGGGAAGCCGATGGCCACCAGCAGTGGTGCCGCGATGGCGGCCGGGGTGCCGAAGCCGGAGGCGCCTTCGATGAAGCAACCGAACAGCCAGGCGATGATGATGGCCTGGATGCGGCGATCAGGGCTGATGGTCGCGAAGCCGGCCCGGATCGCAGTGATGCCGCCGGAATGCTTGAGGGTATTCAGCAGCAGAATTGCGCCAAAGATGATCCACAGTACGCCGACGGTGATGATCAGGCCCTGCACGGTGGAGGCGAGCACGCGGTTGAGGCTCATGTCCCATACGTACAGGCCGATGCCGGCGGTGAGTAGGTAGACCAGCGGCATGGCGCGCTTGGCCGGCCAGCGCAGGCCGACCAGCAGGATGGCGGCGAGCAGGATCGGCGAGAACGCCAGCAGGGCGAGAATTCCGTTGGACATCAGGGCTTACTCCACACGAGTGCGCGTCTGGCGCGGCAGGGATGAGGCGTTATCGAACTGGCTGGCAGCGTGTTGGGCTGTCATGGCGAACCTCGAAGGGTTGTTATTCTTGTGGGCTTAATTGGTAAGACCAATTTACAAAATGACGGGGCCAGGTTAAAAGTTGTTCAGCAGGCTGTCAAATCGAGCCATTAAGACTTTGGTCGTATGGTGCTTGCTTGTTCAGTGAGAGCGGGCGCTATAGGCTTGCGCTCAGACTTCTGGTCTGGTCAAACCAATGGAGATACGGGTGATGGAAGTAGGTCAGGTGCGGCAGCGACGTCTTTCGGATGACATCGTCGCGCAGCTGGAAACCATGATTCTCGAGGGCACCTTGCGTGCCGGCGAGCGGCTGCCTGCCGAGCGTGCGCTGGCTGAGCAGTTCGGTGTTTCCCGCCCGTCCCTGCGCGAAGCGATCCAGAAACTGGTGGCCAAGGGCTTGCTGGTCAGTCGCCAGGGCGGCGGTAACTACGTGGCCGAATCACTCGGCTCGACCTTCAGTGATCCGCTGCTGCAACTGCTGGAGCACAAGGAGGATGCCCAGCGTGACCTACTGGAGTTTCGTCACACGCTGGAAGGCTCGTGCGCCTACTACGCGGCCAAGCGTGCCACCGATATCGACCGACAGCGTTTGACCGAGGCTTTCGCGGCCCTGCAGGACTGCTATGCGAGATCTGGCAAGGTGACACGTGCCGAGGAGGGGGCAGCCGATGCGCGTTTTCACCTGGCGATTGCCGAGGCCAGCCACAACGCCGTACTGCTGCATACCATTCGGGGTCTGTTCGACCTGCTCAAGCGCAACGTGGTGACCAATATCGGCGGCATGTACGCCCAGCGCGAGGAAACTCGCGACATGCTGATCAGCCAGCACCGCGCACTTTACGAAGCCATCCTCGAAGGCCGTGCGGAAGACGCGCGCGCGCTATCGAACCGACATATCGACTACGTGCAGGAAGTGCTCTCGGAAGTGCAACTCGAGGCCCGGCGCGTGGCGCGTGCGCAGAGGCGCTTGGGGATGTAAGGCGAGATGCAAGCCACAAGCTGCCAGTAAGAGCCTGCGTTGCTTTGGCTTGCAGCTGCTCCTAGTCTTCCTTGCCCTTGCTGCGCATGGCGCGCTGAACTTCGCGGTCGGCGTCACGTTCCTTCTCGGTGTGGCGCTTGTCGAAGTCCTTCTTGCCCTTGGCCAAGGCAATTTCACATTTGATCAGATGCTGCTTCCAGTAGAGCGACAGCGCCACGGCGGTGTAGCCCTTCTGCTGCACGGAGCCGAACAGCTTTTCCAGCTCGCGCTTGTTCAGCAGCAGTTTACGCGTGCGGGTCGGGTCGGCGATGACGTGCGTACTGGCGGTTTTCAACGGGCTGATGTGGCAGCCCATCAACCAGGCCTCGCCGTCCTTGAGCAGCACATAGCTGTCGACCAGTTGTGCCTTGCCGGCACGCAGGCTTTTGACTTCCCAACCGGACAGCACCAGCCCGGCCTCGAACTTGTGCTCGATGAAATAGTCATGCAGCGCCTTTTTGTTCAGCGCGATGGTGCCTTGGGGATGTTTCTTTTGCTTAGCCATAGGCCGCGCATTATAGGGAGTCTCCCGCGCCTGCGCCATGGGGCTTTACCGAGCCAAACTTGAGCCCATGTCGCTAATCCCCGACAATGCGCGATCTTTTTTCCCGCAGTCTGGGGTCTTGGCGGCAATGGCGAGCGACAAAGTTTCAATTCATGGTGCGTGGGCCAGTCGTTGGGTGTTCATTCTGGCGGCCACCGGTTCGGCCGTAGGCCTCGGCAATATCTGGAAGTTTCCCTACATGACGGGCGTCTACGGCGGTGGCGCATTCGTCGTGATGTACCTGTTCTGCATTGCCCTGGTGGGTGTGCCGATCATGCTGGCGGAGACCCTGATCGGTCGCCGCGGCCGGCAGAGCCCGGTCAACGCGATGAAGAGCTTGGCGATTGAGGCCGGGGCATCGAAGCGCTGGTCGCTGGCCGCATTGATGGGGATGGTCGCCGCACTGCTCATCCTGTCCTTCTACAGCGTGGTGGCGGGCTGGTCGCTGGATTACATCCTTGGCATGGGCCGTGGCGACTTTACCGGTATCAGCGCCGATGGTGCCGGTGCGGCGTTCGGCGGCCTGACCTCCGACCCGTGGCGGCTGACCCTGTGGCACAGCCTGTTCATGCTGGGGACCGCATTCGTCATCGCCAAAGGTGTGGTGGCCGGGCTGGAGCGCAGCCTGCGCATCATGATGCCGCTGCTGTTCGTGCTGCTGCTGGTACTGCTGGGGTACAGCTTCACCACCGGGCATTTCCGCGAAGGCTTCGACTTTCTCTTCCATTTCGATTCGAGCAAGGTGCAGGACGGCATTCTCGCTGCCATGGGCCATGCGTTCTTTACTTTGAGTGTCGGCGTCGGCTCGATCATGGTCTACGGCGCCTATATGCCGAAGAAGGCGTCGATTGGCACCACGGTACTGACCGTTGGCCTGCTCGATACGCTGGTGGCGCTGACCGCCGGTATGGCGCTGTTCCCCATCGTGTTTGCTGCGGGCCTGGAACCTGGCGGTGGGCCGGGGCTCATGTTCGTCACGCTGCCGATCGCCTTCGGCAATATCGCTTTCGGTCAGGTGATGGGGCTGATCTTCTTCGTGCTGGTCGCCGTCGCTGCCTGGAGTTCGTCGATCTCCATGCTGGAGCCGGCCGTGGCCTACTTCGTCGAAAAAACCGGGCGCAGCCGTACCCAGGTAACCGCTGTACTGGCTCTGTTCTGCTGGGTTTTCGGCATGGGCACGGTGCTCTCGTTCAACCTCTGGGCTGATGCCAAGTTCTTCGTCTTCGCCGAGGATGGCTTCCATCTGCTGCAGTGGGGCGCCGAGGGCGGCAAGACCTTCTTCGACAGCATCGATTACCTCACCAGCCGTATTCTGTTACCGCTGGGCGGGTTGTCCTTCGCCCTGTTCGCCGGCTGGGTACTGAATCGCGACGCCGTGCGCGAAGAGTTGGCCATCAGAAACCCGCTGCTGTTCAATCTGTGTCTTTGGCTGATTCGCGTCGTGGCGCCAATCGGCGTGCTGATCGTATTCATCGCGGAGCTGAGCAAGTAAATGACTACTCGAATCCAGCGCTCGGCGTTGCTGCCTTATCCGGCGCAGGCGCTGTATGACCTCGTTAACGATGTGGCCAGCTACCCGCAGTTTCTGCCCTGGTGTAGCGCCAGTGAAATATTGGAAGCCAGCGAAACGCATATGCTGGCTAGCCTCGAAGTGGCCAAGGGTGGCATCGGTCAGCGCTTCGTCACGCGCAATGTGCTACTGCCCGGGCAGCGCATCGAGATGAACCTGCAGGAAGGGCCATTCTCCAGTCTCAATGGCGTCTGGGAATTCAAGGCGCTGGGTGACAAGGCCAGCAAGATCAGTCTGGACCTGACATTCGACTACGCCGGGCCACTGGTACGTGCCACGCTGGGACCGTTGTTCAATCAGGCGACCAATACCATGGTCGACGCCTTCTGCCAGCGAGCCAAGCAGCTGTATGGATAAGCCCAGTATCGCTATCGAGGTGGTCTATGCCCTTGCTGAGCGACAGAAGCTGTTGCGCCTGTCGGTGCCGGTTGGCACGACGGTGCGGGAAGCGGCATTGCGCTCAGGCATGCAGCAGTTCTTCCCTGAACTGGACCTCGGCCAGGCGCCGTTGGGTATTTTCGGCAAGGCGGTAAGCAAGCCGGAAGATCGAGTGCTGGAGGAAGGGGAGCGAGTCGAGATCTATCGGCCGCTGATTGCCGATCCGAAAGAGGTGCGCAAACAGCGTGCAGCCAAAGCCAAGGCGCGGGAAGACGGCGGGGAGCCAGCCTGATTACTGCAAGATCGTTCGGCAGAGGGTAGATATGAAAAAAGCCCGGACTCGTCCAAGCCGTTGGGATAATCTG
>NZ_VRYE01000149.1 GCF_008041835.1 Ectopseudomonas mendocina | reverse complement strand
CAGGCCGTTGAAAAACTCGGCTTCAACTGCCCCAACCCGTCCGGTTTGGCGCTTTTTCAAGCGCTTTGGCCTAACGGAGTCCACACAAGGCCTGACTTCAGGCCTTTTTGACAGGTTTCAGCACCACGTTCACGCCTTTCGGCGTTTTTTGGGCGTAACTCGCCCTATACATGCGATCCTCGCCACCAACCCGACAGGCTACCCAGTCGGATCAGGTTGTAGACCGAGAAACCCAGCAATAACTGAGCACTCAGCTTGGCGCGACCGATCAGCTTGGTCTTGCGCAGGCCGCCAACCGTCTTCAGCCAGCCAAAACCTTCTTCGATCCGCTTGCGGATCTTCTGGCTGGCGGCATACCCCGGATGCCGCGTGGTGCGCCCATCGATGGCGCTGCCCTTGCGCTTCTGCGCCACATGCGGTGTCACTTTCAGCTCGCGCGCCCTCTGCACGAAACGCTTCTGGTCGTAATTCTTGTCTGCACCTACCGTGCTGCCCGGCTTGGCCGTGCGCTCCAGCATCTCCAGCGCCGCCTCTACCTCGGCACGTCCATTGAACTCGGTGCATTCCACATCCACGATCAGACCGTTGCGGTGCTCCATCATCGTGTGGGCCATGTGCGCCAGACGACTGGCATCGCCATTGCTCTTGCGCGCCAGCCGGGCCTCGGGATCGCTGGTCGATTGGTGGGTCGCGTTGCTGCGCTTCTCGCCCTTGAAGTCGGCATCGGGGTTGCGCGTGCCATCCTCCGGTGGGTCGCCGCCATCCTTCTTGATAAAGGACTTGTGCGAGGCCCAGGCGTCGATCAGCGTGCCATCGACGCTGAAATGCTCGTTGCTGGCGTACTCGGACCATGCGGCCAGCGACTTGATGCGCTGGAAGAACAGCCGCGCTACATCCTGGTTGAACAAGCGGTCACGGTTCTGGCTGAAGGTCGAGTGATCCCACATGCGCTCGTCCATCGACAAGCCGACGAACCAGCGAAACAGCAGGTTGAAATCAATCTGCTCGACCAACTGCCGCTCGGAGCGAATGGTGTAAATCACCTGCAGCAACGAGGCGCGCAGCAGCCGCTCCGGCGCAATCGAGGCCCGTCCCAGGGTGGAGTACAGCCCGTCGAAGTCCCGATCCATCGAAGCCAGAACGGTATCGACCAGGCCTCGCAGGGGACGCAGCGGGTGATCGTTCGGGATGCGCTGCTCCAGCGTCGTATAACTGAACAGCTCGTTTTGTTTGAGGTCGAGTCCACGCATCGGCTTGGGCTGGCTTCGGCAGAAGAGGATGGCCGCCATTTTGCCAGAGCCACGCGGGCTCTGGCTTTTTTCAACGGCCTGCTAAAGGCCCTCCCACTTTCGACCAAGGCCGTCGCCCGGATGCAATCCGGGTAGGGCTGGCAGAGTGTTCACGGATTGCATCCGGGCTACAGCGAATCTACCGCTTGCCCCAGTTCAGCACGGCCAGGGTCAGCAGG
>NZ_VRYE01000148.1 GCF_008041835.1 Ectopseudomonas mendocina | reverse complement strand
CCGACCCTGGCCGACGCCATCCTCGACCGCCTGGTGCACAACGCTTATCGGATCAATCTGAAGGGGGAATCGATGCGCAAACAGACGAAGAAATTGACGACACCGAGCGCCTCAGACTAACAATGCAACCCCTGCGTCGCTGCGCTCCGACTGCCCGGCCGGATGGCCGTGGAACAGGTGGCCAGATGGCCGTGGAATGCCTGGCCAGATGAGCGTGGACTGGGTGGCCGGATGGCGTGGAATCCGCACCTGCATCACACCGAAGGCGAAGACCTTGAGGCGCAGGTGTTCAGCTACAAGGTCAGCAGCTGGGATAAGACCAAGCTTGAGGCCGTAGCGGAGCTCGCAATGGGGGAGTGCTTGGAGCGGCGCCTGGTCATCCACCTGCCTGATAAATCCGCTGCTCTAAGTTGGTCTCCACCCACCGGATGCGAGGGTGACAAAGGCCGGGCGGTTTTAGTTGGCGACCCTTTATAGGCCAAAATGAATAGCTCTCCCAAACTGCTGCGCAAAGTATCCCTCATCCTGTGCTTCGTGATCGGAGCAGCGCTCGGTATCCCGGCTCTGGAGGCTATTGCTGCCGATACACCCTGTTCTGGAAGGAAGGGTGGCATCGCTGGCGGTGATCTCGTCTTGTGCAAAGACGGCTCGATCAGCATGGGCAGCACATGCTTTGAGCGCGCAGAGAATGATGGGAGTATCTGAAGCCCCAGAGCTCCAAACGTCAATCACCCTCTATCTGGATAGGGAAAACCTTCAGCCGCTGAAGCACTTAAAAGTGATACGCTGAAGCCCTGCCCATGAGCTTCCTCTCCCGGCCATCAATACCGGTGACGAAACATGGTCCGAGGCGGTCCCCAAAGCCGCCTTTGTCATTTCTGGATCAAGGGTTCTGCTTTAGCGCCCAGATACCACCTGGCGATAACGGTTTCCCACAGCAGCTCAGCGACACCTTCTTGGGACAGCTTCCGCTCCCTGCCTCTATGGAGGGTGACACCCAAGCTCGTCAGATAGAGCGATTGGTCAGCAGATTGATCCGAAGCCACAAGCGGGCAGCGAGAATCTTGCGGCCAGAATGGGATTCTATAATCGCTCTATAATTCACTATAAAACCCCATAAAGCCCATCCTAGAGCACACCCAACTGCCTTTAGGTGCCTCATCGCAAAGCCTGTAAACGTCTCGGTTGAGCGACGGCGCCGATCGAAAGCAGCTCAAGAGCCCCGCGATCGATGGTTGCAGAGGCCTCGACAGCACTACTACGTGATCTGCCGCTTGCGTTGCTGCTTAACACGATACATCTCGCCGTCCGCCAACGTAACGGCCTCTTCCACTGTAGTTTTGTCGGGCATCACTGCAACCACTCCAACGCTCGCGCCTTTGTAATCGAGAGGCGCAAGGCCATCAGCCAGCGTATAGCTCCCGACTGTCACCTGGCTCAAACGCGCCTGCATGAGCGCTGCAGCAGCTCCTAGCTCTTTGTCCAGATCCGCACTCCGGGGTGACGCTCCTTGCGCGATTACGATGAACTCATCTCCCCCAACGCGACCAACGCTATCACTGCTCCGGAGACACTGCTTTAGTTGGCATGCCACACCCCGAAGGAACTGATCTCCTGCGTGATGGCCGTAGGCATCATTGATCAGCTTGAATCCATCAAGATCGATGACGCCGATCAGCACGTACTTGTTGTCACGCTGAGCTAGAGCAAATAGATGATCCAGATCCCGCAGGATGGCCCGCCGATTGGCAAGGCCAGTGAGCGAGTCGGTCAGGGCAAGCGTAGCCAGTTCAGCGTTAGCGGCTTGAAGCTGACCCACCAAAAGCTCGCGCTCAAGGGAGTATCCCAAAAGCCCCGACAACAACCCCAGCAATGGCTCGACACTGGGTGAACGTGCAACCTGCTCTGAGCTTGCCGCACAGACGGTACCCAGAACACGGCCATCCTGGGATCGAATTGGGGCGCTCAGATAGGTCTTGATACCGAGGGCTTTGGCAGCGTCAGAGTCTCCCCAGCACTCGGCGACGTTGTCGGAGAACATGCGATTTTCTTCCAGAGCCCGCTTACACAGGGTATCTGCCCAAGGCACAACAAGCCCTTCTGGTATGACCATCTCCCCCGTATTCCGGGAAAATTCAACCCGCTGAATACCTTCGTCAGTGTTAATAGTCGTCAGATAAGTCGACTCCATGCCCGTGATCTGGCTGAGCAGCGACAACAGAGGCCGAGCGAGCTGCTCCAGAGATCGAGCTTGAGGGATAGTCTCCGACAGGAGGGAAAGGATCTGATCCATTTGGGCATACCAACAACGAAGCCATAGAACCATTGTCGATCAGAAAGGAGCATGCTGAATAGGCTCCGTTTCCTTAGATACCGACGATTATCGCTGACAGTGGACTACACTATCGCCGTTCCCTTTGCTGGTATCGATTCAAGCATAGAAGGTCTTAACACTCGTACTGTTTTTTTCAGGAAACCGAGGGTTTCGAAGGGCTTCAGGCTAGAGAAGCCCATAGGGCGCCGCCAGCAGGCGCCGTACACGAAGAGATGTCGTCTATAAAAATCGGACTGATGCGTAGTGAGTCAGCCCAGACGACTGCCAAGGAAAAGTAGATTCATTCACTCAACTGTACGCCCCCTACAAACTGCAGCAATTTTATTTCCATCTAGATCCCGAATATATGCCACATAAAAGTCCCTCTGATACTGAGGGCGCAATCCAGGCGCTCCTTCACATATGCCCCCGAAAATTAGTGCCTGGCGATGAAACTCCCTTACTGCAGACCAGCTCTCGGCAGACAATGCCACCATAGTGCCATTACCGTTGCTGGCTGGCTCCCCGTTAAATGGCTTGCATATCCACAGCGCATGTTCCGCACCATTATCCTTGTCATAGAAGCCCCAGCCAGCCCACCCATCCCAACTCGGAGAGTTCTCAGTCTCACATCGCTTTAGCCCGAGCGGAGCCAAGATTGCATCATAAAAAGCTATAGATTCCTCCAGACTTGAGACGCCCAAACAAATGTAGCCAAAAATACAGCGAGTTTCATTATGCATTACAAAAAAATCCACCTCAGTAATTATTCATTTTTCTCTTCAGTTAAAGTTATACCTATCGCCGCAACAGTCACAGCAATGATCGCAATAGCCATTCGAGGGTATATTGGCTGAGCCAAAACAACGAAAGCCACTAAAGCAGAAGCAACTGGCTCCATTGACACAACAACACCAAAAGACCGAGCAGACATTGATCTTAAAGCAATGTACTCCAAGGACAGCGGGATAATTGTTGAAAATAAAGCCATCAGAAACTCACCAAACAAAATAGATAGGGTTATGTTCAGCAGCCCATTTTGCAGCCAAGCAAACGGAAAAATAATGACCGCGGCTATTGCCATACCAAGGGCGAGACCAGACTCCCCATGACAGTTCTCTGTCACTTTTGGACAGAGCAGAATAAACAAAGCCCAGAAAGCAGCTGATAGAACAGCATAAAACACACCGATAGCATCTAATTTTGAGCCGACAGATGGCATTAGAACCACAACACCGGCAATTGCTAAGAGTATGAATAAAAAATGAATTGGACGGCGCGCAAAGACAACTGACAACGCAAGTGGCCCCATGAATTCAATTGTCGACCCGATGGCCATCGGTATACGCTCAACAGCGTAGAAAAACGTCAAGAACATCCCTGCGATTGAAGCGCCAAAGCAGAGTAAATATGCCACACCATTAAGACTTAGCTGGATCTTTGCGTTCCGAGAGAATATTCCAAGGACAACGGCAGAAAAGAGGGCATTGTAGAATGCCGCCCCACTAGCTGGTACCGCATGAAATAGATATATAGCAATCGCCGTGCCGATTTGCACCGAAAAAATGGAGAACACAACCAAAATAATAGGAGAAACTCGGGCCACTCTCGTACTCAGCGAAGTGTGGTATTCCATATCTTCACCAGATCAATAATTTGAAACTTGAACCCAGTCTTGCGCACCATATCCATTAAATCTGGTTGCAAGCGATGGGGAATAAGCACCCAGCATGCCGAAGCCAATGTAATCTCCAACCTTAATCGAGGCTGGGAGGAGATATTCTTTCTTAAACATATCGGAGCTATCACAGGTTGGGCCCGCTATCTTCCAAGACCTTACCCCCCCCGTCAGTCGCTTCCCAGCGTCACTCCAGACTGCCACAGGGAAAGTGCAATTCAGGAAATTTATCTCAGACAACCCTCCGTATATACCATCATTAATATGCACAAGGCCGTTAGATCTGACCGCCAGCACCTTTGTGAGCACCATGACAGAACTTGCCGCTATAGCTCGCCCCGGCTCACATCGTAGATGAGATTTTTCTAAAACACTCCCACTCAAAGACTTCTTTATTACATCTTTATATAAATCAAAATCAGGCTCGTGCCCCTCGTATTTCGCAGGAAACCCCCCGCCAATATCTAAAGCTGAGATTGGAACCTGAGAAGCTTCGGCAATAGCGATAGCTTGGGCGATACTCTTAGAGTACTCCTCAGGAGCTAGGCATTGCGACCCAACATGAAAAGTAATCCCACACTTGAAACCGTGAGCATGTATGAATTTAATTAGACGTACCGCCTCGAAAAATTCAACACCGAACTTTCCAGCCATACTCGCGAGTGCTCCATGACCGGAAACCGCAAGTCGAACAGACAGAGTTATATCTGCAGCAGGGATCTCAAGCCGTATAAACTTACTTACTTCCTCCTCCTGATCAATAGCAAACTCTTTTATATTAAAATCAGAGTACGCCTCAAAAATATCGCTTGCCGACTTAATAGGATTCATAAAGTAACTAAGGAGGACTCTAGACAAACTATTTACAAGCCTAATTTCCTCAATCGAAGCAACATCCCAAGCTTGACCGCCACTGCGTATAATTTCTTCTAACACTAGGCGATGCGGATTGCACTTGACCGCATACGCAACCTCACCTGGAAACATGGAAACCAGACTCTCGGTACATCTTCTGATTTCATCTAGATTCAGACAAAAGTATGGAGCTGCCGGGCGAGACTCAGCAATAAAACTTTTAATGCACTTAAATTTCTCCACGCCGGCACTCCTCTGCAATGACTATATTAATTGGACGGAGCCAAATCCAACTTACGAGAATAGACCTCTATTGAAATATTCTCCCACCAAGAATTTAGTGCCGTACAGACAGAAACAAACCCTCTGACAAGGTCATTATTTTTCTCTACCGATATATATGACCCAATCGCGGATCTCATTCCGGCATAATGATCGTCTTCAGGATTTTCCCCTTCCGGAGAATCAGATACATGACCAAGAATATATTGGCCTGTCACTGAGTTCGCAGCAATCTCCCCACCATCCATTTTGTGTTTTAATGCACGAAGAATTTTCTCTACGCCCTTGAACTCAAACGTTGCGGTTGCTTCTAGAGCAAGCAAGGCGCCGCAGAGATATGCATTATTGGAGCTTCTGAATATTCTGCGCATTCTGGTCAACAATGCCTCTGTGCATGTGGAATACTCAACACCCTCAGTTTCAACACCTAATTCCTGCTTGTAGCCACGCCTCATGAGCTCAAGGTGCGGAACGTCATTAGTTAACGCCCCCATTTCTTCTGATAGATTGCGCTTAACCTCCTCTTTAACCCCGTCCCATTCAAGTCGAATTAATGCATCATGAAATAGATGAATTGAATCATTTGAGAACCCAGAGTACTCCTTCACCAAGAATCTAATGTCATCCTCCTGCCAGTGAGCAAGATTTGTTATGGCCGGATTTGTATCCGTACTCAAAGACCCGTACTTATCACCAATTAACTTCTCAAGCTCACGAGCCAAATCCTCGTACTTGAGATTAGCCCCCATAATATCCTTTACTGCTTCTTCAACCTGAAGATACTGAGTTTCTCTAATCATTATTCAATCTCCATTGCTCGCTATTGCCATGTTTTAGACATGAGACTCAGACCAAAACTTTCCGTATTCGAATGAATCCGAATAGAAAGAATAATCTAATATATTCGAGGTCTCCCCATTGCCTCAGCTAACGCCGTAATACCAGATAGAAAAACCTCGTATATCTCATCCGGCCCTGCGTGATGTGTTTTATATACGGGGGCCAACTCTTCATGATAAAGCCTGAAATCCTTATGCAGTAATTCCATGCCAAATGACTCAGGAGAGGAAAATAATTCGCTACCAGGATATGGAACCAGGCCAAAAAGATAAGATGCTTGCAATAAGCCCCTATCGATTAAGCCACAGGCATAATCAGTAGAACGCTTCATATCATCAATGGTCTGATCGGGAAAACCATTCACAAGGAAAGAACAGGTAGCAAGGCCTGCATCCTGAACCCTAGAAAGGGTGTTCTCGAGCTCTTTTAGTTTAATTTTTTGCTTGTGAATATTTTGGCTATCTTGATTTACAGTCTCTATTCCAATTTCAACCCAACTGCATCCACTTTCCTTCAGCGCCTTCAGCACTTCGTCATCATTCAAGCAGTTGAGCCGCGTTTGAATATCATATCTTATACTTCCATTATTCTTAAGGGCGCTACAAATATCCAAGGTGCGATCTTTACTTACTGTAAATGTTTCATCGCCGAAATACACGTTATGATGCTCACCGTAGTAATCTCGATAGCTCGCTATCTCATCAATTACTCTATCGAGAGCAAAGTAATCCGCCTTCCTCCCGATAGTTTGTATGGTGCAGAATGAGCACTTGTACGGACATCCGAGAGCATAAACCTGACGCAAATAACGTATATCCTCACCAATTGATCTATCAAATAAATCAATCTTTGGCTTTGGAATATCATTGACAGGCAACCACGGATACTCGAAGTGAGATGTGTGGACCCGACCATCCGGAAGTCTAAAAGAAAGATTACCGAGAAATTCAGGGCCATCTTTCTGGTCAAGCGCTTTTGTTAATGCAGGCAAAGCCAACTCGCCACGACCAAAAACCACATAATCCACACTTGGATGTGACGCGATAGTTTTGTGCAACGGCGTTGCCACAACCCCACCAAATATGACAATACTCCTTGGATGTATTATCTTAATTAGATCGGCAATCTGATAAGCAAAAGGTAAATTTGGTGTCATTGGGGATAGCAAGTACACATCAGCCGGGTATTCCTTAATGGTATTACCCATCTTGAATGTATCTATACCCGTCATAGTACACTCTGATGCGTATAGATCCATTGCTTGAAGGGATGTATAACCTGCATCGACTAGCACTCCCGCCAACCAAGTCATCCAATGAGGAAGTTCCCAAAGGACGTTTTTCATTGGCTTTAGGCCGGGATGTGTCGCATGGTACCGGATGTCAAAATTTCGCCAGAAAGCCTCCCGCTCTGGTAGGCTTACTGTTGCCATGGGAGTGTGAACGAATACAATGTGCACTATAACCTCCTGTATCCCTGTGCATTTGAAACTTAATGGCGGCAAAATCCTTTATACCGCCAGGCACCTATTCTCATCTTTTAATTCTGTAGCTTTTAAAGTAGCTCATGTTTTCTGAGTGTCAAGGACTGCCGCGCATTCCCCTTGGTAAGTTATCACTCACAGAAAAACAGCCACTGCTCTCAGTTATTAACAGCACTATGACACCCGCATTGCTATACATTCACGTTATTATTGTTGCTCTACAATAGCCACTCCAACTTGCGGCACTGATAGGAGTAAAAATGACTGCACCTTTTTATCTATCATCGAGCGAGGCCACCCATCAGGCTATGGCTGCTCAAGGGTTTGGATGCGTAACGCCCCCCCATCAACTTCAAATTATTCTTCAGCACCTTGGCGCATTACAGATTGACTCTGTATGCGCCCTGATTCGCTCACATTATCTACCTCTTTACTCTCGTATAGGTCATTATGAGCGCGCCGAACTTGACCGTTTGGCCTGGGGGAGCGGAAGGGAAAGAGCGCTTTTTGAATATTGGGGGCATGAAGCCTCATTGATGCCGCTGGCACTCTACCCCTTGTTACAATGGCGCATGCAGCGGGCCCGTATCGGGAGGGGGATTCATAAACAGATAATTAAATTTGGTCACGAACAGCAGCCACTTATCCAACAAGTATTAAAATCAATAGTGGATCGTGGCGCACTGACGGCTGGAGATCTAGCAGCCTGTCGGACTTTTCCCCTCGCCGGTAGAATTGCGCATCGCTCCTGGAACCTGACTGTATGAGCCGCTTTCGACCGATAAACCGCGAAATCGACTACTTGCTCCCGCCGTCGGTGCAGGACTGGCTGCCCGAGTCACATTTGGCGCGCTACGTGGTGGAGGTCGTAGAGGGCCTGGATCTGTCGAAGCTGGAGAGCGTCTATGCGGGCCGTGGCAGCGCTGCCTACCATCCGGCTATGTTGCTGTCGTTGCTGATCT
>NZ_VRYE01000147.1 GCF_008041835.1 Ectopseudomonas mendocina | reverse complement strand
CAATGCACGCATATGCAGTTAAGTTTTCAGCGTGCTCCCCTTCAGGATTTCTTTGTTTCGTAACCTTCAGTCTGGCGCCATGACGCCGTAGGAGGGAGGAGTCCATCTCATTGAGCTACGATATCCTGACTTGCAGGTTTACAATCGGTCGATTCCCGTCTGGAGCTTTCCCGTGCTGACCCACCTCGATTCCCAAGGCCGCGCGCACATGGTCGACGTCACCGACAAGGCGACCACCTTCCGCGAAGCCACCGCCGAAGCACGCGTGCGCATGCTGCCCGCCACCCTGCAGATGATCGTTGCCGGTGAGCACCCCAAAGGCGACGTATTCGCCGTGGCACGTATCGCCGGCATCCAGGCCGCGAAAAAAACCAGCGACCTGATCCCCCTGTGCCACCCGCTGATGCTCACCGGCGTCAAGGTCGAACTCAGCGCCGAAGGTGACGACACGGTGCATATCACCGCGCGTTGCAAACTGTCCGGGCAAACCGGTGTCGAGATGGAAGCACTGACTGCTGCCAGCGTCGCCGCGCTGACCCTCTATGACATGTGCAAGGCCGTGGATCGCGGCATGGTCATCGAGCAGGTACGCCTGCTGGAAAAACTCGGCGGCAAGAGCGGTCACTACAAGCTGGAGGAACAAGCATGATCCGCGTGCAGTATTTCGCCCGCTACCGCGAAGCCCTGGGCCGTGACGACGAACAACTCAGCGGCGATTTCGCCACCCTCGACGACCTGCGCTTGCACCTGGTTGCCCGTGGCGGCGAGTGGGAGGTGCTGGGCGAGCAGAACCTGATGTGTGCGCGCAACCAGGAACTGTGCAGTCTCGACGAACCGCTGGCCGAAGGCGATGAAGTCGCCTTCTTCCCCACCGTTACCGGTGGTTGATGCTGCTGTCAGCCGCTGCTCCGCGTTCGTTGTCGCGGCTGAAGCCCCTCCCACAGATTAGTGACACCGTAGGGTGGGCCGGGCGGCGTTCCGCTTTAGCCCACCGCTCCAAAGCCCTACCGAACGGACACATCGCATGACCATCCGCGTCCAAGCCCAACCCTTCGACCCCGGCACCGAGCTCAACGCCCTGCATGCCGCCAACCTCGGCATCGGCGCGGTGGTCACCTTCGTCGGCTACGTGCGCGACTTCAATGAAGGTCGCGAAGTCGGCGGCATGTTCCTCGAACACTTCCCCGGCATGACCGAAAAGGCTCTGGCCAAGATCGCCGATGAGGCCCGTGAGCGCTGGCCGTTGCTGGGCATCGAGATCATCCACCGCATCGGTCGTCTGGAGCCGGGTGAGCCCATCGTCTTCGTCGGCACCAGCAGCGCCCATCGCCAGGCCGCGTTCGATGCCTGCAACTTCATCATGGATTACCTGAAGACCCGCGCGCCGTTCTGGAAGAAGGAAGACACCAGCGAAGGCCCGCGCTGGGTCGAAGGCCGCTGCAGCGACCAGAGCGCCGCCGAGCGTTGGAAGTAGCAGGGAGTCATGGGGCTGTTACCTGAACCCACCTTCGGCGTGGCGCCATCAACCGCTTGGTGGGTTACGCGGCGCACGACTTTCATCTGAGTCTTGAAGACCGTCATTCAGCGCCGCTAACCCACCCTACGAGTGACCGCGCGCTGAACCGTAGGGTGGGTTAGCCGCCTGGTAGATCTGTTGAGTGAGTCGTAATGCCTGCTGCGGCGTAACCCACCATTGGCGCAACGCGATCCATCACTCGGTGGGCTAGGCGGCGCACGGCCTGAAGGCCGGTATTCTGCGTTGCCAGCCTTAGTGGCCGCGAAAGCCACATCACGTGTAGGAGCTGGCTTGCCAGCGATGCGTCAAGCGGATCGCCAGCAAGCTGGCTCCTACAAGAGCGGTTTCACGCCAACGCCAGATGCACCCGCAACGCAATCGGCACCAGCATCAGCAATACGCCCAAACCCAGCACGCGTACGCCCCATTCGTGTTCGCGAAAGTTGAAGCCGACTCCCAGCAGCAGAAAGCCGCCGATCAGCAGCATCAGCATCAGGTGATAGTGGTCCATGGCGCTTCTCCACGTTGCGATCCTGATTACAGCTTAGTCCCGCCGTCTGGCTTGGGGGCTGATCTGGGGCAATGAAAGTCTGACTCGATTGGCGACAAAGTGCGTCTCGATTGGTCGCTGTCTGGAGCCAGGGCCTGCTCCATACTGTGCGCAGTCATCGTCAAGGATCGTCCATGCGCCTGTTCCCCTCACTCCTGCTCGCCGGCCTGCTGGCCGCCATGCCGCTGGCCGCTGTCGAGCGCAGTTTCACCATCCTGCACAGCAACGACTGGCAGTCGCGCCTGCTCGGCTTCGGCCCCAACAATGAATACAGCCCGGCGACGGTGAACGATGACGACACCGTCGGCGGCGTCGCCCGGCTTGCCACGTTATTGAATGAGCGCCGCGCGGCAGCCGGTGAAGAACCTGTGCTGTTGCTCGACGGCGGCGACTTCACCATGGGTACGCTGTTTCACACCATCGCCCGCGAGATGGGCAGCGAACTGCGCCTGATGAGTGAGCTGGGCTATGACGCCGCGGTGATCGGCAACCACGAATTCGACTTCCGCCCGGCCGGGCTGGCCGCAATGATCAGCGCGGCGCACAGGGCCAAGGGCGAGGCGCTGGTGCCACTGCTGTCGAGCAACATGCGTTTCGATGCCGCGAGCAAGGCCGACAACAGCCTGCAGGCGCACGTCGAGGCCGGGCACATCCTGCCGTACAAGCTGATCGAGCGCGGCGGTATTCGTTTCGGTCTGTTCGGCTTGCTCGGCAACAACGCCGTGGCCGTCAGCCCGATGATCAAGCCGGTGACCTTCGCCGACCCGGTCGCCACCGCCAGGGAAACCGTGGCCAAGCTGCGCGAGGAGGGCGCCGAGGTGGTCATCCTGCTCTCGCACATGGGCGTTACCCAGCAGGCCGATGGCAGCTGGCGCGGCGAGGAAGTGGAACTGGTCGAGCAGGTGCCCGGCGTCGATATCGTCGTCGGTGGCCACTCGCATGTGGCGCTGCCGCAGCCGGTATTGGTGGGTGGGCGCACGCCGGTGGTGCAGGCCGGTTCCGAGATCCAGTACCTCGGCGAACTGCGCATGAGCCTGGGCGACGACGGCGTGCCGCGTGTGCGCGACTACCGCCTGCATGCGGTCAACGACAGCATCATCGGCGATGCGACCATCACCGCCAAGGTCGAAGACTTCAAGCAGGTGGTCAGCGAGCGCATGCTGGCGCCCAAGGGCTACCGCTTCGACCAGCCGCTGGCCAAGGTCGACCAGAGCCTGGGCCGTGATTTCACCGATCAGACCCTGGCCAATCTGGTCACCGATGCGCTGCGTCATGCTGTCGATGCCGACCTGGCCTTCACCGGCAACGGCACCATCCGCGATGACCTGCTCAAGGGCCGCAATGGCGTGCAGGATGTATCCGACCTGTTTCGCATCGCCCCGCTGGGCATCGGCCAGTTCGACGACGAACCGGGCTACCCGATGATCAAGGCCTACATCAGCGCGCGCGAAATCAAGTCACTGCTGGAAGTGCTGCTGCTCGCCTACCAGCTGCGTGACAGCCAGAGCTATTACCCCCGGGTTTCCGGCGTGCGCTTCACCTACAACCCGTGGCGCGTGCCGTTCGACCGCGTCAGCCGCATCGAAATCGGCGATCCGCACGGCGGCTACCGTGACCTGGACCTGAATGACACGCGCCTCTACAGCATCGGCGCCACCAGCTACGTCGGCAGCTTCACCTGGCTGGTACCGGACCTGACCAAGGGGCTGCTCAACGTCATCCCCAAGGATGCCGAGGGCAGAGCGCTGCCGCGTATCGAGGACGCCATCATCGACCAGGAGCCGGATAAGGAAGGCGTGCAGGAACTCAAGGAATGGCAGGTGCTGCTCGACCATATCCGCAGCCTGCCGGATCTCGATGGCGACGGCCTGGCCGATATTCCCACCAGCGGTGCGGCTGCCGAAGCGCGCATGATCCGCGCGCCCAGCCTGCACCCGGCCGAGCTGTTCCGCCTGGCCGGGCCGATGCAGTGGGGCGCCAGCGCGGTGATCCTGGCCGGCGTGCTGCTGATTCTCTGGCTGCTGAGTCGCCCGCTGCGCCGCCGCTGTCAGCGTTAACGTCCGTAGGGTGCGCCGCGCGCACCGGGAATGACGCGCCACTCGGCCCTCACGCTCGCAATATGCGCCCATACGCTCTCGGTCGCGCCTGCCTGAACATCATGACGCCGTTGAGGTTGGTGCGCCCCCTACGGTCCGCCACCTTGCCAAGCCTTGCCTGCCTCCGTATGGTGCAAAGCCGCCTGATTCGGAAGCTACGCAATGATCGCTCAGCACTGCCCGCTCGGTGACCGCGCACAGCCGGCCAACCCCCACTCGGATAAATGTCGCGTCGCCTCATGAACGCACTCAATCATTCGCGCCCGCTGGCGCTGTTCGGCCTGTTGCTGGCCAACCTCTGCTGGTCCGGCAACGCCCTGGTGGCGCGCGCCTTCGCTGGCGAGATCGCGCCGTTCACCCTGTCGTTCTGGCGCTGGTGCCTGGCCCTGGCGCTGCTGCTACCCTTCGTTGCCATGCCGTTGTGGCGCCATCGCGTGGCGGTGCGCACTGCCGGCTGGCGCCTGCTGGTGCTCGGTGGCCTGGGTATCGCCGGCTACAACTCGCTGCTCTACAGCGCGGCGCAGACCACGGCAGCCATCAACATCTCGCTGGTCAACACCTGCCTGCCGCTGGTGACCTTCATCGGTGCCGGGCTGCTGCTCAATGAATGGCCGGCGCGCCGAGCCTGGTGGGGCATGCTGGTGGCCGTGGCGGGCCTGGCGGTGCTGATCAGCCAGGGGCAGTGGAGCCGTCTGGCCAGCCTGTCGTTCAACCAGGGCGACCTGATCATGCTGCTGGCCGTGGTCGACTGGGCACTGTACTCGCTGCTGCTGCGGCGCTGGTCGGCGTACCTGCAGCCGATCCCGCCGCTGGCACTGCTGGGCGTGTTCATCCTGCTTGGCCTACCGCTGATTCTGCCGTTCTATCTATACGAACTGAGCCAGGGCGCGCATCTGGCAATCAACGCTGCCAACCTCTCGGCCGTCGCCTACACCGCCGTGTTCGCCTCGCTGCTCGCCTACCTGGCCTGGAACCACGGCATCCGCGTGATCGGCGCGGCCAAGGCGGCGCTGACCAACTACCTGATGCCGGTATTCACCGCGTTGCTGGGGTGGGTACTGCTGAACGAGAGCCTGCAGCTCTATCACTGGCTGGGTGCCGCGATGATCTTCGGCGGCCTGCTGCTGGCCACGCGCCCCGGTAAAACACTGTAGCGCGGCGGGGCTACACAGACGCAGCAGGTACTGCATCACCCTGTAGGAGCCGCGCCTCGCGGCGAATCGTGTGAACAGCGCAAAGCCAAAAGCTTCGCCCCGGGGCGGGGCTCCTACTGAGTCGTGTCGGTGGATCACGTGTCACCGATCCACCTTTCAAAGCCGGCGGATGAACAAGGCATCATCCGCCCTACGGCGATCCCCTCACTCTGGCTTCAGCATCACCAAGGCTTCACCGCCTTCACGATCATGCATGAGGATGAACGGCTGTCCGGCGATCATCATCTTCACCGGCACCTTGCGCGGCACCGTGGTGCCCGCGTTGATGGCTGCCGCGCTGAGCAACTGGCTCGTCAGGCTGTCATCCTCCTGCGCCTCGCTGGTCACCACGCATTCGTGGCTGGCCTTGACCTGAATGCTCAGGCTCTTGTCCGCATTGAAGCCAACAGTGGCGAAGCCCATATCGGTCATCTCGGTGATGCCATGCTGCCGCGCCACGCGATGCGCCTCGGCAAAACTCGGCGCCGTCTGCAGGCAGATGTCGCGAAACGCCTGTACCACCGGCGACGTGATCGGCACCGGCGGTTGCGAACCCATATTGGCGCAGGCGCCGAGAAGGCCAGCGCTGACAAGCAAGGCGAACGGTTTCATCACATCATTCCTTAATGAAGAGGTGTTCAGGGTTGCTGGCAAAGATCATGCCCCAGCAACTGCGAGGCCAGTCCCTTGGCCAGGTAGGTTTCCACCACGCGGCCGTTGCCGCAGTCAGTCTTGTGGCCGATGGCGATGCCGATGGAAAGCAGCACGAAAAGCGCCAGGCCGATATTCTGGATGGGCGTCATGACAGGGCTCGCTGGGTAAACAATAGAGCAGGATGAAGAGGCGGGCAGGGGATGGCAAGTGCCAACCCCATCGCCATCACGTCGCTGATACAGAGATGTGAACGTTACGGCAACGTGATCGACAGACCACCCAGCGCAACGCGGGCGAGCAGCATCCAGACAACCACACTGATGATGCCCAGCACGCTGTAGCCGACGACGATACCCAGCGCGATCTGCTTCCACAGCCCGGCATGGCGGTTGGGTTCGTTGCGGTAGTGCGTCGGCATATCACGCTCCGCCCGCAGATCGTCGAAATCGTCTCTCGCTCTCAAGGTGTTCTCCTGGTTCGTTGGCCAGCGCACGGCGGCGCTGCAGCCTGCTGGGCGCGGATTTTCCGGCATCGCCCGACAGCCCCGCAAGCACCGTTCGGGCGGTTGACAGGTCAGCCGCAGGCTCAGAAACCCGCAATTGAGCGCATCGCCAGCACTGAAGGCTAACCGCTTGATAAAACGTAAATTTATCGATGATCTGGGGTTGACAGCGGTAGGCGAGACGCGGAAAATGCGCGCCGTTGGCTACATAGCTCAGTTGGTTAGAGCGCAGCATTCATAATGCTGATGTCCCAGGTTCAAGTCCCGGTGTAGCCACCATAAATTTCAAGGGGTTAGCGCAAGCTAACCCCTTTTTATTTGGGCCGCTTTTTGTCCCTTTCAGTCGCCCTTGGAGCGAAGCTGGCTCAATAGCCGTCAGGCCACGTCCGCCAGCAAACTTTCATAGGGGATGCGTAGGCCGTCATGCAGGCGTCTGATCATCGCCAGGCTCAATTTTCGCTTGCGGTTCAATACTTCGGAAACTCGGCCACTGGAGCCAATGAATGGCTCGAGGTCGCGCGGCGTCAAGCCTTGCTGATCCATACGAAATTTGATGGCTTCGATAGGGTCGGACGGCGGCATCGGGGCGTGCTCGTCTTCGTATTTGCTCACAAGAAGAGCCAGCACTTCGAGTTCATCACCTTCAGGCGTTCCAATCTCTGCGCCCCACAGCTCCTCAATGCGCGCCATCGATGCTGTGTAATCTTGCTCGGTACGAATGGGCTTGATGTTCATCAGACAGTCTCCGCGTCAATTTGGTCGTATTGGGCATGAGAGCCAACGAAGCGCACCTTGGCCAATTGTCGTTGATAGTCGATGGCAAGAATTATCCGGTACTTGTTTCCCGCAATGTTGAACACCACTCGACTCCCCTTGAGAATGCTGGCTGTGCGCAATTCGGCCTTCAGCTCCTGTTGCGTGCGGTATGTAGCCTTCTCCATATGCCTGTAACACTCGACCATGGGTGACTGAGCATCGGCATAAGCAGGGCTGCTCTCCCAGAATGTTCGGAGTGTCCCTCTCGAAATAACATGCACTAGCTTTCTCCCGTTTTGGGAGATGTCGGGTTGTTCGCGCTGCAAGGGCAAGTCCCGTAAAACTCAGGCGCGACGGCCGGTGGGCTTGGTTGCTGGTGCATGAGTGCTTCAGGCAGCATTTGCCGCACCTCCTCCGCCATCGAGCGCCCATTGCGGGATGCTTGGGCGCGCAAGCGTTGTTTGAGGTCGTCGTCGATGCGGATGGTCAGGTTAGCTATCAGCGCCACCAGCGATTGAGCAGGGCGCACAACGAGCGCTCGCCGGGTGGGGAGGGTGGGGCGAAGCGCGGCATGTCGCGCAGGGCGATCCACAGATCGCCTTGCCATTCAGCAGGCTGATGCGTTGTAACCGCTCCATAAACCCCACCTTCAACTGACCTGTCCGTTCCCGGATGCTGGGCTCCCCATTTTTTCCCGTGGAGCTCCGTCATGATGCGTCCCGACGCCAAGGTGCAAAAAGTCTACCTCTACCCAAAGCCCGTCGATTTCCGCAAATCCATCAACGGCCTGGCCGCTCTGGTCGAGCTGGACATCAAGGTGGAAGTGTTCAACCCCGTGCTGTTCGTGTTCCTCAACCACACCCGCAGTCAGGTCAAGATCCTCTACTGGGAGCGCAATGGCTTCTGCCTGTGGCTCAAGCGTTTGGAAGCCGAACGCTTCAAGCCCAAGCCCGATGCCTGCCACGAGGCCATCGAGCTGACGGTCGATGAGTTGAACTGGCTGCTCGACGGCATCGACCTGTGGCGCAACCGTCCGCACCAGATACTGACCCCGCCTTTCGTGAGCTGAGCCGGTCTAATCCACGGCCATGATCGCCGTGCCGGCGCC
>NZ_VRYE01000146.1 GCF_008041835.1 Ectopseudomonas mendocina | reverse complement strand
TGGAACTTGAAACTCGTGGCCACGTTGCGCCCGCATTCCGTTCAAAATGCGTGAACAGAGGCTGAATCCGCTCGAATTCAGGAAATTCAGGGCAACAACCGGTTAAAAACGCTCAAATAGTGGGCAATTCGCTTTGTCTTTGTCGCGCTCTGTCCATTTATGAATTCAAGTCCGACAGGCTGCTAGGGCTGATTCTGGAGCAGGCCACCGACACCCTGCGCCTGCCCAGTGAGGCGTTCAAGGCCAGCGGCCTGGAAGCGGGCCAGGCGGATTACCTGGGGCCGCTGCAGCGTGATGCCCGTGGCATGATCCAGCGCATCGAGGTCGCCGGGCTGCTCGACGACGAGATGCGCGCCCTGCTGTTCCAACCTGCGGACCAGGGTTGACGGCATGATCGAGCATATCGAGCGCCTGCTGAAAAGCCGTATCGGCCTGGAAGCCGAATCGGTCGGTCGCACGGTGATCGAGCGCGCCGTGCGCCAACGCATGAGCGCCCTCGGCCAGCAGAACCTGGAAGGCTACTGGACCACCCTTGGCGGCTCGACGCGCGAACAGCAGGCGCTGGTGGAAGCTGTAGTGGTGCCGGAAACCTGGTTCTTCCGCTACCCGGAATCGTTCAACGCACTGGCCAGCCTGGCTCAGGAGCGTCACGCACAGTTGCACGACGGTCGGCCGCTGCGCCTGATCAGCCTGCCCAGCTCCAGCGGTGAAGAGCCCTACTCCATCGCCATGACCCTGCTCGATGCCGGCTTTTCCGCCGAGCAGTTCCAGATCGACGCGCTGGACGTCAGCGACAAAGTGCTGGAGCAAGCTCGCAAGGGCCTCTACGGGCGTAACTCGTTCCGCGGCGATGCCCTGGCCTTTCGCGATCGTTTCTTTCACGAGCAGGACGCCGGAAGTTTTCTCCTCGACGAGCGGGTGCGCACATGCGTCAGGCTGCGCACCGGTAACCTGCTCGATCCCAGCCTGTTCGCTGGCGAGCCCAGCTACGACTTCATCTTCTGCCGCAACCTGCTGATCTACTTCGACCGCCCGACCCAGGTACGCGTGCTGGAGCTGCTCAAGCGCCAACTGCAAGAGGGCGGCACACTGTTCATCGGCCCGGCCGAGGCCAGCCTGGCCAGCCAGAACGGTTTGCAGGCGCTGGGCCGGCAGCAGACTTTCGCCTTTCGCCTGGCCCCGGCCCAGACGCCCATCAGCGCAGCACCACGAGCGCCTGCCCCGCGTACGCGCCCGGTGGTGGCTACGGTGCCGCGCCCTGTCCCGCCAAGCCGACCACGACCGCTGGGTAGAACACTCAGCGCAGCGGTGCCGGCAACGGTCGTAACGGATACCTGGGCCGACGTCGCCAGCCTGGCCAACGCCGGTCGCACCGACGAGGCGCGCCAGCGCACTGAGCAGCACTTGCAGCAGAACGGCCCCAGCGCTACCGCTTATTACTGGCTGGGCCTGCTCTGCGACGCGGCAGGCCAGGGCGATCAGGCCTGCGCCTACTACCGCAAGGCGATCTATCTCGAACCACAGCACCGCGAGGCGCTCACTCATCTGGCCGCACACCTGGAAGCGCAAGGCGACCAGAGCGGCGCCCAGCGCCTGTATCGACGAGCGCAGAACCCCGAGGTAGGCGAAGGTGACTGATCAGGACCTGCTAAACAGCCAACCCGCCGTCGACGACTGCTGGAATCGCATCGGCGTATTTGGCGACAAGAGTTGCCCGCAGCTGGAGCGGCATATCCATTGCCGCAACTGCGAGGTTTACGGCGCAGCGGCCATCGCCCTGCTCGACCGCTATGGCAGCGCTCTGGAGCGTGGTGATGACGACTACGGCCAAGGCGAGACCGAGCAAGTGCAGGGCGCACAACGCTCACTGCTGATCTTCCGCCTTGGCGAGCAATGGCTGGCCATCGCCACGCGCTGCCTGGCCGAAGTCATGCCGGTGTCGCCGATTCACGTGCTGCCGCACCGCAACAGCCGTGGCCTGCTGGGTGTAACCAACGTGCGCGGCACCCTGGTCGCTTGCTTGTCGCTGGCCGAGCTGCTCGACCTCGACGCGCCACAGGATGCGCGCCGCAGCGAACGCCGGGTGATTCCGCGCATGCTGATTCTGGAGAGCGGCAGTGGCCCGCTGGTGACACCGGTGGATGAAGTCAGCGGCATCCAGCGCATCCCCGTGGCGCGCATCAGTAGCAGCAGACACGACGACAAGCGCACCATCAGCCGTTTCACCGCCGGCGTCCTGCAATGGCAGGAACAGAGCATTACCCTGCTCGACGACGAACAGTTGCTGCAAACCATGATTGGGAGCCTCACGTGACACCGGACCAGATGAGGGATGCATCGCTGCTCGACCTGTTCCGGCTGGAGGCCGAGGCACAGAAGCAGGTGCTCGATACCGGCCTGCTGATTCTCGAGCGTGACCCGACCAACGCCAGCCAGCTGGAAGCCTGCATGCGCGCCGCGCACTCGCTCAAGGGGGCAGCGCGCATCGTCGGCCTGGACCATGGCGTGCAGATCGCCCACGCCATGGAAGACTTGCTGGTCGCCGCCCAGGAAGGCCTACTGCGCCTGCTGCCCGACCACATCGACGTCCTGCTGCAAGGTTCCGACCTGCTCCTGCGCATCGGCCAGGCACAGCAGGACGCCGAGCTGGAGGCGCGGGTGGAAACCATCACCACACGCCTGCAGGTGCTGCTTGGCAACGCCGTACCGGCACTGCGCGTGCAACCAGGTGAAAGCGCCGCATTTGTCGCCGAAGCCAAACCGGTCAGCCTGCCGGAAACGCCCACGACAACCGCTGCCACTCCCGCCGAACCAGTGGCCGACGAACGCATCAGCCGCGTATTGCGGGTGTCAGCCGAGCGCTTCGATCACCTGATCGACCTGTCCGGTAAATCGCTGGTGGAATTCCAGCGCACCAAGCCGCTGAACGATTCGCTGCATCGCCTCAAGCGCCAGCAGGAGTCGGCACGCCGCACCCTGGAGAGCCTGCGCGAGCACCTGCTCGGCACGGAGCTGGACGCCTCCGCCCAGGCGCTGTTCGCCGAGAGCCGCAACCTGCTGACCGAATGCCAGCAACAGCTGCAAGCCCATCAGGAACTGTTCGACGACTTCGTCTGGTACGGCGGGCAACGCACGCAGCAACTCTACGACCTGGCCCTGGCTTCACGCATGCGTCCCTTCGCCGACGTGCTCACCGGGCAGACACGTATGCTGCGTGACCTGGGCCGCTCACTGGGCAAGCAGGTGCGCCTGGAAATCGAGGGAGAAAACACCCAGGTCGACCGCGACGTGCTGGAGCGCCTGGAAGCCCCCCTGACGCACCTGCTGCGCAACGCTGTCGATCACGGCATCGAGCCGCCGGCGCTACGCGCTCGCAAGGGCAAGCCGGAAGAAGGTGTGGTGCAACTGCGCGCGCGTCATCACGCCGGCATGCTGGTGCTGGAGGTCAGCGACGACGGCGCCGGTATCGACCTCGAGCGCGTTGCCCAGGCGGTGGTCAAACGCCGTTTCGCCACCGCCGAGCAGGTCGAGCAGATGACCGAGGACGAGCTGCTGGCCTTCCTCTTCCTACCTGGTTTCAGCATGAGCCAGCAGGTCACCGAAGTCTCCGGTCGCGGTGTCGGCCTCGACGTGGTGCAACACGAGATTCGCCGCATGCGCGGCAACGTGCGGCTGCTGCAGAACCCCGACCAGGGCTGCCTGTTCCACCTCGAACTACCATTGACCCTCTCGGTGGTGCGCGCGCTGGTGGTGACCATCGGCGGCGAGGCCTATGCCTTCCCGCTGGCGCAGATCGAACGCATGCTGCGCCTGCCGCGCAGCGCCATCGTCCAGCTCGAGGGGCGCCAGCACTTCTGGCTGGAGGACGAGCACGTCGGCCTGATCTCCGCCGCACAGCTGCTGCGATGCAATGAGAAACAGGGCGATGATGACAGCATCCCCATCGTGCTGATTCGCGACCGCGAGCAATACCACGGTCTGGCGGTCGAAGCCTTCCTCGGCGAGTTCACTTTGGTGCTGATGCCCCTCGATGGACGCCTGGGCAAGGTGCGCGACGTCGCGGCCGGTGCTCTGCTGCACGACGGCACGCCGGTGCTGATCCTCGACGTCGACGACCTGCTCAACTCGGTGAGTAAATTGCTTGACACCGGTCACCTGGAGCGTGTCGACCATGCCAGCCATGCGCGCCAGACTGTCAGCAAGCGCGTGCTGGTGGTGGATGACTCGCTCACCGTACGCGAACTGGAGCGCAAACTGCTACTAAGCCGCGGTTATCAGGTATCGGTCGCCGTGGATGGCATGGACGGCTGGAACGCCCTGCGTGCCGAGACCTTCGACCTGCTGATCACCGATATCGACATGCCGCGCATGGACGGTATCGAGCTGGTCACCCTGGTGCGCCAGGACCCACGCCTGCGCTCGCTGCCGGTGATGGTGGTGTCGTACAAGGATCGCGAGGAAGATCGCCGCCGCGGCCTGGAGGCCGGCGCCGATTATTACCTGGCCAAGGCCAGCTTCCACGACGAAGCGCTGCTGGACGCCGTACAAACCCTGATCGGTGAGGCCCGAGAATGAGGATCGCCATTGCCAACGACACGCCCCTGGCGGTCGAAGCCCTGCGCCGTGCGCTGGCGGCAGAACCTGAGTACCAGTTGATCTGGGTCGCCAGCAACGGCGAGGAAGCGGTCAGCCGCTGCCGCGACGACCTACCCGACCTGCTGCTGATGGACATGCTCATGCCCGGCATGGACGGCGTGGAAGCGACCCGACGGATCATGCACGACACCCCCTGCGCCATTCTCATCGTCACCTCGGATGTCGAGCGCAACATGTCACGGGTGTTCGACGCCATGGGCGCCGGTGCGCTGGATGTGGTTGCCGCGCCGTCGCTTGGCCCGCAGCAGGTGCTCGATGCCGCGACCGTGCGGCGCAAGATCCACAACATCGCCTGGATGATCGGCCACAAGACCTCGCGCTCGGTCAAACCGACACCCATGCGCAGCACTGAAGGCCGCAGCAAGAGCCTGGTGGCCATCGGTGCATCGGCGGGCGGCCCAGCCTCGCTGGTGGAGCTGCTGCGGCAGATCCCGGCGGATTTTCCTGCCAGCATCGTGCTGGTGCAGCATGTCGATGAAGTCTTCGCCGCCGGCATGGCCCAGTGGCTCGGCGGTGAATCGCACATACCCGTGCGCCTGGCGCGGGAAGGCGAAGGGTTGCAACCGGCGACTGTGCTGCTGGCCGGCACCAACAACCACCTGTACCTGGCGCCCGAGGGGCACCTGGTGTATCGGCGCGAACCCGCCGATCAGGTCTACCGACCCTCTATCGATGTATTCTTCGAAAGTGTGGCCACCTACTGGCAAGGTGAAGCGATTGGCGTGCTGCTGACGGGTATGGGGCGCGATGGCGCCAGGGGCCTGAAGCTGATGCGCGAACGCGGCTTTCACACCATCGCCCAGGACCAGGCCAGCAGCGCCGTCTACGGCATGCCCAAGGCCGCCGTCGCGCTGGGTGCCGCAGCAGAAGTGCTAGCTCTGGACAGAATTCCCGCGCGCCTGATCGAGCGCCTGGGCTAAAAACGCCAACCGCGGCCAAAGCAGCCGCGTAACCTACGAAAAAAGCGGAGACGCGCTTATGCAACGGCCTCAAGATAACTCCAACCATCATAACGGCTTGCCCGACTATTCGATGATGGTGCTGCTGGTCGACGACCAGGCCATGATCGGCGAAGCCGTCCGGCGGGCGCTGAGCGAAGAGAGTGATATCGACTTCCACTTCTGCTCCGACCCGCACCAGGCGCTGAGCGTGGCCCAGCAGATCAAGCCGACGGTGATCCTTCAGGACCTGATCATGCCCGGTGTCGACGGCCTCGAGCTGCTCGCCCAATACCGCGCGGCGCCCGGCCTGAGTGATGTGCCGATCATCGTGCTGTCGACCAAGGAAGACCCCAAGGTCAAGAGCGCCGCCTTCACCGCCGGAGCCAACGATTATCTGGTCAAGCTGCCGGATGTGATCGAACTGCTCGCGCGCATTCGCTACCACTCGCGTTCCTACCTGACCATGCTGCAGCGCGACGAAGCCTACCGTGCCCTGCGCGAAAGCCAGCAGCAGTTGCTCGACACCAATCTGGTGCTGCAACGCCTGATCAAATCCGACGGTCTCACCGGCCTGGCCAACCGCCGCCATTTCGACGAATACCTGGAGATCGAGTGGAAGCGCGCCCTGCGCGACCAGAGCGAACTGTCGCTACTGATGATCGACGTCGACTATTTCAAGGCCTACAACGACCAGCACGGCCACGTCGCTGGCGATGAAGTATTGCGCCGCGTTGGTGAGTCGCTGCGCGGCAGCTGCACACGCGCCACCGACCTGGCGGCTCGCTACGGTGGCGAGGAATTCGCGGTGATCATGCCCGGCACTGCAGCCGGCGGCGCGCGCCTGCAGGCAGAAAAAATCCGCCGCGCAGTGGAAGCACTGGGTATTCCCCATGATCTGCCCAAGCCCGGCTCACCGATCAGTGTGAGCATCGGCATCGCCACTGTCAGACCCTCTCCAGAGCGCGACCCGCTGAGCCTGGTGATCAAAGCCGATGAAGGCCTGTACCTGGCCAAGCACAGCGGCCGCAATCAGGTGGCGCAGGCAGGCGAGAACCAATGAACCCGTCCTACCGTCGACTCTGCCAGGCAGCCGCCAAGCCGCTCAGGCAAATGATCAGAATGCCCACCAGAGCCGTCGAGTCTGGCAGGTGGCCGAACACCAGCAGGCCCAACAAGCCGGCAAAGACGATCTGCACGTAACCGAAGGGAGCCAGTATTGCTGGCGCGGCATGACGAAATGCATGAGTCAGCAATAGATGCGCGGCCATACCAAAGCCACCGAGTGCCAACATCATCAAACCGTGCGTGAGGCTGGGCACATGCCAAAAGAATGGCACCAGAGCGCTCATCACCAGTGTATTTACCAACCCAGCGAGAAAATTGCTGGTGGTGGCGCTATCGACCTCGCTCAAGCGACGGGTCAGCAGTTGATAGAAGCTGAAGCAAAGGGCTGCACTTAGCGGGAGTAGGACCGCTGGAGTGAACAGGCTTCCACCAGGGTGCACGATAACAAGTACTCCAACGAAGCCTACGCTTACCGCGACCCACTGACCAACGCTGACACGCTCCCCCAAAAAGGGCACGGAAAGCGCCGTCACTAGTAGAGGCGCCAGAAAGATCACTGACGTAGCCTCAGCCAGTGGCATGTATATAAGTCCAGTCGTGAACAGCAGGCTGACCCCCAGCAGGCAAAGCGCCCTGAGTGCCTGTAGGAGTGGTCGCTTGGTACGCAGAACGCGCAATCCCGATCGCGGCAGGAAGATCCCTGCCATGAGCAATGTGTGAACGAGATAGCGCGCCCAAACGATCAGGATGATCGGATAGAACCCCGACAGGTACTTGGACATGGCGTCATGGCTGGCGAACATAAAAGTCGCCACGACCATAAGGCCAATTCCCTGAAGTGGACGGTTGGCACCTGACAACGGAAGGGAGGTCATTGATTACTCGACGCGCCATTGCAGCGCACATGATTAGCAAGGCAACTAACTATATGCCTCCTTGAGCCGCCCTGCCAATCACAGGTTCCACTTCCAAGAAAGGCGTCAACTCACCTTGACCACACTTGGCTGACCGAACGATCAGCCATATGCTGCACTCTTTTTGTGCGAGCCTGCTCGATGTCCCTGTTCGATCTACTGCTGCTGGCCCTCGCCGGTTTCGCCGCTGGGGGCATGAACGCCCTGGCTGGCGGCGGCACCTTCTTTTCCTTCCCCGCCCTGCTCGCCGCCGGCCTGCCACCGGTGACGGCCAATGCCACCAACGCAGTCGCATTGTGGCCGGCCAGCCTGGCCGGTGCCTGGGCAGCGCGCGCCTCATTGCGGCCGCTGGGTCGGTATCTGCTTCCACTGCTGCTGGCCGGCCTGGCCGGCGGCCTGCTCGGCGGCCTGTTGCTGCTGGCCGGGGGCGACGACGTGTTCCGCGTGCTGATCCCCTGGCTGTTGCTGGCCGCCACTGCGCTGTTCGCCGCCAGCCCATGGCTGGGACGCTGGCTGGCCGAGCGGCGCAAGAGCAAGGCATCCGCACATCCGCCGCATACGCCACTGTCGCTGGGCGCGCATATCGGCGTTTCGATCTACGGCGGTTACTTCGGCGCCGGCATGGGTATTCTGCAGCTCGCCGCGTTCTCCATCGAAGGTCACCCGCTGGCCCGCGCCAACGCCCTGAAGAACCTGATCTCGGCAGTCATCTACAGCATCGCCACACTGACCTTCGTGATCGCCGGCCGGGTCAGCTGGTACGAGCTGGCGATCCTGCTGACCGGCGCCACCATCGGCGGTTATGCCGGTGGCGCACTGGGCGAGAAGCTGCCGCCGGCACTGCTGCGCAGCTTCGTCATCCTGGTCGGCAGCACGATGACCCTGTACTACTTCTGGAGCACCTACTTCTCGGCGTAAAAACCAGCCCTGCGAAAAATAGACCGGACGGTGTCCGAGCACACCTAATGCCACTCAGTCAGGCGTCAACGTATCGAATGTGTAGGAGCGGCGCCCCGCCGCGAATCAAGGCGCCGCGCATTTGAAAAGCTTCGCCCCGAGGCGGGGCTCCTACGAATGATCGCGTTGAATCGACATTACCCAGGCGCACGGCTATGCGCCTCCGAAACTCGCTGATTTGCCCGAGAGGCGCGCCTCTGCTAGTGTCGCGCCGTTTCTACGCTTCCCGAGACCCGCACCATGGCCCGCAAGAAAGCCGCCCCCGACTTCGAACACTCCCTCGCCGAGTTGCAGACGCTGGTCGAGCGCATGGAGAGCGGCGAACTGTCGCTGGAAGACTCGCTGACCGCCTTCGAGCAGGGCATCGGTCTGACCCGCGAATGCCAGGCCGCCCTGGCCCAGGCCGAGCAGAAGGTACAGATCCTGCTGGAGCGCGACGGCGAGCTGCAGGCAGCGCCCTTCGACACGGACGAAACGGCATGATCGCCGCGTACCAGAAGCGCTGCCAGACGCGCGTCGATGCGGCCCTGGACGCCCTGTTCCAGGCGCCACGCACAGAACTCGACCGGCTCTACCAGGCCATGCGCTACAGCGTGATGAACGGTGGCAAGCGGGTACGCCCGCTGCTGGTCTATGCCGCCTGTGAAGCGCTTGAGGGCGATATCGAACGTGCCGACGGCGCCGCCTGCGCGGTGGAGCTGATCCATGCCTATTCGCTGGTGCATGACGACCTGCCGGCCATGGACGACGATGACCTGCGACGCGGCCAGCCAACCACGCACAAGGCCTTCGACGAAGCCAGCGCCATCCTCGCTGGCGACGCCCTGCAAAGCCTGGCCTTCGGCGTGCTCGTCGACCGCAGGCGCAATCCACAGAATGCCGAGACGCGCCTGCAGATGATCGAATTGCTGAGCCAGGCCGCAGGCCCGGCCGGCATGGTTGGTGGCCAGGCCATCGACCTTGGTTCGGTAGGCCTGCAACTCGACAAGCAGGCGCTGGAAGTCATGCACCGGCACAAGACCGGCGCGCTGATCGAGGCCAGCGTGGCGCTCGGTGCCCTGGCCAGTGGCAATACCGATGAACTGGCGTGCAAGGCCTTGCTGCACTACGCCCGCGCCATCGGCCTGGCCTTCCAGGTGCAGGACGACATCCTCGACGTGGAAAGCGATACCGCCACCTTGGGCAAGACCCAGGGCAAGGACGAAGCCCACGACAAGCCCACCTACCCCGCCCTGCTCGGCCTCGATGCCGCCAAGGACTACGCTCTGGAACTGCGCGACCAGGCATTGCACGTGCTGCGCCCGTTCGGCAACAGTGCCGAACCGCTGCGCGAGCTGGCGCGCTATATCGTCGAGCGGCGTAGCTGATTCGATGCGCCCAGGCGCGTCATCATTGCAATCTATGCCGGCATGATCGCCATATAAGGCTTGCTTTACCCCGGCCAACAGCCACCTAAGATGGGCTCCATAACGACAAGACGTCCGGAGCCGCCATGCCCTTCCCCGCCCTGCTGATCGCCAACCGTGGTGAGATCGCCATTCGCATCGCCCAGGCCTGCGCCGACCTCGGTATCCGCAGCGTGGCGGTGTACGCCGAAGACGACAGCGCCAGCCTGCATACACGCAAGGCCGACCTGGCCGTGGCGCTGGCCGGTCGCGGCGTCGCGGCCTATCTGGACATGGATCAGCTGATCAGCATTGCCCGTGAGCAGGGCTGCATGGCCATCCACCCTGGCTACGGTTTTCTCGCCGAGAACGCTGAGTTCGCCCGCCATTGCCAGGAGGCCGGGCTGACCTTCGTCGGCCCGACGCCCGAGACGCTGCAGTTGTTCGGCGACAAGGCCGCCGCCCGCGCCCTGGCCGAACGCTGCGCAGTGCCGCTGGTACCGGGGATCAACCAGGCGGTGACGCCGGAGCAGGCCGCGGACTTTCTCGCCGAGCACGGCAGCGTGATGCTCAAGGCCCTGGCCGGCGGTGGCGGGCGCGGTATGCGCGCAGTGGACGAGCTGGCGCAGCTGGCCGAGGCCTTTGCCCGCTGCGCCTCCGAGGCCCAGGGCGCCTTCGGCAGCGGCGCGCTGTACGTGGAAAAGCGCGTGCGCCGCGCCCGGCATATCGAAGTGCAGGTGCTCGGTGACGGCAGCGGCGCAGTCAGCCACCTGTGGGAGCGCGACTGCAGCCTGCAACGCCGCCACCAGAAGCTGGTGGAGATCGCGCCCAGCCCCAATCTGGATGTGGCCCCCCGTGACGCGATCATCGCCAGCGCCCTGCGCCTGGCGGCCGAGGTGCAGTATCGCGGCATCGGCACCTTCGAGTTCCTCCTCGACCTCGACCAGCCGGGGCGCTTCTATTTCATGGAGGCCAACCCGCGCGTGCAGGTGGAGCACACCGTCACCGAGCAGGTCACCGGCGTCGATCTGCTGCACACGCAACTGCACCTGGCCGCTGGCAAAAGCCTGGCCGAGCTGAACCTGCTCACACCGCCCGCGACCAAGGGCTATGCCGTGCAGGTGCGCCTGAATCTGGAAACCCTGCTCGCCGATGGCAGCGCGCGCCCGGCCAGCGGCGTGCTCGCCGCCTACCAGCCGCCCTCAGGGCCGGGCCTGCGAGTGGATGGCTGCGGCTATGCCGGTTATGTCGTGAGCCCGGCCTACGATTCGCTGATCGCCAAGCTGATCGCCAGCGCCAACGACTATCCCAGCGCCCTGCGCCGTGCCTATCGGGGGCTGTGCGAGTTCCGCCTCGACGGCGTGGCGAGCAACCTGCACCTGCTGCAAAACCTACTGCACTGCGAGGCGGTGATCGCCAATCAGGTCGACACCACTTATGTCGAACGTCACCTGAGCGAGCTGCTGGCCGCCCGCGAACAGGCGCATCCGCACCGTTACTTCGCCGCTGACGCCGCGCTACAAAACGCCAAAGCCACTGTCGATGCACCGCCCGGCACCTTGGCCCTGAGCGCCCCCAACGCTGGCGTGCTGGTCAGCCTGGAGGTAGCCGAGGGCGATGCCGTAGCCACTGGCCAGCGCATCGCCGTGCTGGAAGCGATGAAGATGGAATTCGAGGTCAAGGCCGAGCACAGCGGCATCGTTCGCGCGCTGGCCGTGGCGCCCGGTGACGCCATTGGCGAGGGCCAGGCGCTGGCTTTTCTGCAGCCCGCCGAGGTGGATGGCCTCGCCGAGCACGGCGAGCAGGTGGTCGACTTGGCGCATATCCGCGCCGATCTGGCCGAAGTGCTCGAACGCCATGCGCGCCTGACCGATGCACGCCGCCCCGAAGCCGTGGCGAAAAGGCGCAAGACCGGCCAGCGCACCGTGCGCGAGAACCTGACGGACTTGCTCGATGCAGACAGCTTTATCGAATACGGCGCCATGGCCCTGGCCGCCCAGCGCCGACGACGTTCGCCCGAGGAACTGCTGGAGCTGAGCCCGGCCGACGGCCTGGTCGCCGGCATCGGCACGGTGAACGCCGCGAGCTTCGGTGCCGAGGCTGCACGCTGCATGGCCATCGCCTACGACTACACGGTATTCGCCGGCACCCAGGGGGTGATGAACCACAAGAAGACCGACCGCATGCTGGCCCTGGCCGAACAATGGCGCCTGCCGGTGGTGCTGTTCGCCGAAGGCGGCGGCGGGCGGCCGGGGGATACCGATTTCGTCGGCGTGGCCGGGCTGGACTGCCACACCTTCGTCGCCATGGCCAAACTCTCCGGCCTGGTACCGACGGTGGGCGTGGTCTCCGGCCGCTGCTTCGCCGGCAACGCCGCGCTGCTCGGCTGCTGCGATGTGATCATCGCGACGAGGAACGCGACTATCGGTATGGCCGGCCCGGCGATGATCGAAGGTGGCGGCCTCGGCAGTTTCACTCCCGAGCAGGTCGGCCCGACCAGCGTGCAGGGCCCCAACGGGGTGATCGACGTGCTGGTGGAAGACGAAGCCGCAGCGGTCGCCGTGGCCAAGCAGTACCTGGGCTATTTCCAGGGCCCGCTCAGCGACTGGCAGTGCAGCGATCCCCGCGAACTGCGCCAGGTGATCCCGGAAAACCGCCTGCGCGTGTACGACATCCGCCGGGTGATCGAGCTGCTGGCCGATCACGGCAGCGTGCTGGAACTGCGCTGCCAGTTCGCCCCCGGCCTGATCACCGCGCTGACCCGCATCGAAGGCAAGCCGTTCGGCCTGATCGCCAACAACCCCGCGCACCTGGGTGGCGCCATCGATGCCGTGGCCGGCGATAAGGCCGCGCGTTTTTTGCAACTGTGCGAGGCCCATGACCTGCCCATCGTCTCGCTGTGCGACACCCCCGGCTTCATGGTCGGGCCGGAGGCGGAGAAACAGGCCACGGTGCGCCACGTCTCGCGCCTGTTCGTCACCGCTGCCAGCCTTACGGTGCCCTTCTTCACCCTGGTGCTGCGCAAGGGCTACGGCCTCGGCGCCCAGGCCATGGCGGCCGGCAGCTTCCATTCGCCGCTGTTCACCGCCGCCTGGCCCAGTGGCGAATTCGGCGCCATGGGCCTGGAAGGTGCAGTGCGCCTGGGTTTTGCCAAGGAACTGGCGGCCCAGCCGGACGAAGCCGCGCGCCAGGCGCTGTTCGACAAGCTGGTGGCCAAGGCCTATGACAACGGCAAGGCGTTGAACATGGCCAGCTACCTTGAGATCGACGCTGTGATCGACCCGGCCGACAGCCGCGCCTGGCTGCTGCGCGGCCTCAATGCGGCGCCGCGTCCGCCCCGGCGCGATGGCAAGAAACGTCCCTTTATCGACACCTGGTAAGGAATTGGCGATGTCCGCGTTAGCTGTTGCCAAGCAGTTCCGGGAAGGTTCGGAGCCTTGTAGGGTGGGCTTTAGCCCACGCTGACCGTCGGTGGTGGGCTGAAGCGGAGCGCCGCCCGGCCCACCCTACGGCCCTTTCCCCCCAACACTTAACTCAGACATAGCCAGGGAATTATCCATGCACATCGACCATCGCCTGCTCGCCGTTAACGGCATCGAACTCAGCCTGTACAGCGCCGGCCCCAAGCACGGCAAGCCGGTGTGGCTGCTGCATGGTTTTCCCGAGTGCTGGTACGCCTGGAATCCGCAGATCGAGGCACTGGCCGCCGCCGGCTATCGGGTGTTCGCCCCGGAAATGCGCGGCTACGGCGCCAGCAGCGCGCCAGCCGATCCGACGGCCTATGACCTGCTCACCCTATGCGGCGATATCCAGGCGGCGATGGACAAGCTCGGCCAACACGAGGTGGCGGTGGTCGGCCATGACTGGGGCGCGCCGGTGGCCTGGCACCTGGCGCTGCTGGAGCCCGAGCGGGTCAGGGCGCTCGGCGCACTGTCGGTACCCTTCGGCGGCCGGCCCAAACGCCCGGCCATAGAGATGATGCGTGAGGCCTATGCCGGGCGCTTCCACTACATCCTCTACTTCCAGCAACCGGGGCTGGCCGAAGCCGAACTGGACGCAGACATAGGCCGCAGCCTGCGCCTGCTGCTCGGCGGCCTGGGCGATGCCCTGCTGGCAGCGGACAAACCGGCCGATGCGCGGCTGTTCGATGGCATGCCGGACGACCTGCCGCTGCCGGCCTGGTGCAGCGAGGCGATGTTCGCCCACTACCTGCGCACCTTCGAGCGCCACGGCTTTCGCGGCGCGCTGAACTGGTACCGCAACTTCGAACGCAACTGGCAACGCAGCGAGCATCTGGCTGGGCTGCAGGTGATGCAGCCGACGCTGTTCCTGCTCGGGGAAAACGACCCGGTCGGCCGCTTCGAAGCGCCGACGCTCAAGCGCATGGCCGACAAGGTGCCGCACCTGGAACGCCATGATCTGCCCGGCGCCGGCCACTGGCTGCAGGCCGAATGCGGTGAACGGATCAGCGTACTGCTGCTGGATTTCCTAGCGCGAAACTACCGGTAACGCCGATGTGGTCAGCGGATTGGGCTGTTTTCCTGGCATCAGGTAAACTGCCGCATCTTTTACACCTATAACGATTCGCCTGATGCCGACCACTTTCCACGAGATCCCCCGCGAGCGCCCGTTGACGCCGCTGCTCGACAGCGCCAACACGCCCGACGAACTGCGCCGCCTGGCCGAAGCGGACCTGGAAACCCTCGCCGACGAACTGCGCCAATACCTGCTCTACAGCGTTGGCCAGAGCGGCGGGCACTTCGGTGCCGGGCTCGGCGTGATCGAGCTGACCATCGCCCTGCACTATGTCTTCGACACCCCCGATGACCGCCTGGTGTGGGACGTCGGCCACCAGGCCTACCCGCACAAGATCCTCACCGGTCGTCGCGAACGCATGGGCACCCTGCGCCAGAAGGACGGCCTGGCCGCCTTCCCGCGCCGTAGCGAGAGCGAGTACGACACCTTCGGCGTCGGCCACTCCAGCACCAGCATCAGCGCGGCGCTGGGCATGGCCATCGCCGCCCGCCTGAAGGGCGAGAAACGCAAGAGCGTGGCGGTGATCGGTGACGGCGCACTGACCGCCGGCATGGCTTTCGAGGCGCTCAACCACGCCACCGACGTCAACGCCAACATGCTGGTGATCCTCAACGACAACGACATGTCGATCTCCAAGAATGTCGGCGGCCTGTCCAACTACCTGGCCAAGATCATCTCCAGCCGCACCTACGCCAGCATGCGCGAGGGCAGCAAGAAGATCCTTTCGCGCCTGCCCGGCGCCTGGGAAATCGCGCGCAAGGTCGAGGAACACGCCAAGGGCATGCTGGTGCCCGGCACCCTGTTCGAAGAATTGGGCTGGAACTACGTCGGCCCGATCGACGGCCACGACCTGCCCACCCTGGTGACCACACTACGCAATATGCGCGACCTCGACGGCCCGCAGTTCCTGCATGTGGTGACCAAGAAGGGCAAGGGCTTCGCCCCGGCCGAGCTTGATCCCATCGGCTACCACGCCATCACCAAGCTGGAGCCGGCAACCCCCGTCGCTGCCCCCAAGAAACCCAGCGGCCCGAAATACTCCAACGTCTTTGGCCAGTGGCTGTGCGACATGGCCGAGCAGGATCCTCGTCTGGTGGGCATCACCCCGGCGATGAAGGAAGGCTCGGATCTGGTGGCGTTCAGCGAGCGCTTCCCCGAGCGCTACTTCGACGTCGCCATTGCCGAGCAGCACGCCGTCACCCTCGCGGCTGGCATGGCCTGCGAAGGTGCCAAGCCGGTGGTGGCGATCTACTCCACCTTCCTCCAGCGTGCCTATGACCAGTTGATCCACGACGTGGCCGTGCAGCACCTCGACGTGCTGTTCGCCATCGACCGCGCCGGCCTGGTGGGCGAAGACGGCCCGACTCACGCCGGCAGCTTCGACCTGTCCTACCTGCGCTGCATCCCCGGCATGCTGGTGATGACCCCGAGCGACGAGAACGAGCTACGCCGCATGCTCACCACCGGCCATCTGTTCGACGGCCCGGCAGCGGTGCGCTACCCGCGTGGCACCGGCCCCAATGCCGCGCTCGATGCTGGCCTTGAGCCGCTGGAAATTGGCAAGGCGATAGTGCGTCGTCAGGGCAAGGGCGTCGCTCTGCTGGCCTTCGGCGTGCAACTGGCGGAAGCCCTGCGCGTCGGTGAAACGCTGGACGCCACGGTGGTCGACATGCGCTTCGTCAAACCGCTGGACGAAGCCCTGCTGCGCGAACTGGCAGGCAGCCACGAGCTGCTGGTGACCATCGAAGAAAACAGCATCATGGGCGGCGCCGGTAGCGCGGTCAGCGAATTCTTCGCCGCCGAGAACATCCAGCTGCCGATGCTGCACCTGGGCCTGCCCGACTACTACGTCGAGCACGCCAAGCCGAGCCAGATGCTCGCCGAGTGCGGCCTCGACGAAGCAGGGATCGAACGCGCGGTACGTGAGCGTCTGAGTTTGCTTCAGTCCTGAGCATGAAGCCCGCTCATCGCTGAATGAGCAGCGCTTGCTTGTCATTCATATGCGTGCGCACTAAGGTGCGCGCCATTCATGTTCCGCCAGGGTGCGCTGCGCAAGCAGTGTTAAACGGGAAGTCGGTGCGCTCGTCACGAGCAATGCCGACGCTGCCCCCGCAACGGTAATCGACTGCAAGCCTCGGTGCTTGCGCCACGTCCAACAGCCACTGGGCCCTGCCTGGGAAGGCGGACGCGGGTCGAGAGCCCGGAGACCGGCCCAGGCGGTGCGACTGGTGTTGCGGAGGGCAGCACGGTCAAGCGCTGCCCTGCCTGCGCTTGCACCTGCCCTCCTTGACCGTCTGCCGACCGTTGAGGAAAGAGAATGAAACTGTCCCGTCTGGCCCTGGCCATCGCCGTCATGCCAGGTCTCTCGCTGGCCGCCGAGCCCTACCTGGCCGAGCCGCTGGTCGTCACCTCCGGGCGCCTGGCCGAACCGCAAGCGCAGGCTACCGCGGCGACCACGGTGTTCGAGCGGGACGACATCGAACGTCTGCAGGTCAGTAGCGTGCCCGACCTACTCAGCCGCGTGCCCGGTGTGTCTATCGTACAAAGCGGCGGTCGCGGCAGCCTCACCAGCCTGTTCCTACGTGGTGCCAACGCCAACCAGACCTTGGTGTTGGTCGATGGCGTACGCCTGAATGCCGCCGCCAGCGGCCTAGCCCGTCTGGAGTTTCTCAGCCCCGAGCAGATTGATCGTATCGAGATCGTGCGCGGCGCCCGCTCGGCGCTTTACGGTTCCGACGCCATTGGCGGTGTGATCCAGATATTCACTCGGCGCGGCGAGGATGGCCTGCAGCCGCGCCTGCGCCTGGCCGCTGGCAGTCAGAAGACCTTCGAGCGCAGCCTGGGTCTGGCCGGCGGCGACCAGCGCACCCGCTTCGACCTCGGCGCCAGCCTGGTCGAACGCGCCGGCTTCGACCGTTCCCAGGACGGCCGCGGTTACGACAACGATCACGACGGCCTGCGCCGCAAGGCCTTCAACCTGAGCCTGGAGCATCGCTTCAACGACCGCCTCAAGGGCGGCCTGAGCCTGCTCGAGCAACGTGGCGAGAGCGAGTACGACGACCTGTTCAGTTTCGATCCGGGCAACCCCAGCGAACGCTTCAGCGTCTCCAGCATCGCCGGCCATCTCGAAGCACAACTCGCCGACGGCTGGAGCAGCCGTCTGGAACTCGGCCATAGCGAGGATAAGAGCGAGAACCGCGACCCGCTGAATGCCGACAACAACTATGTCTACAACACGTACCGCGACAGCGCCGGCTGGATCAACACCCTGCGACTCGGCGACGCTCACCAGTTGCTGCTCGGCCTCGATTGGTACGAAGACCGCCTTGGCAGCGACAGCGACTTCAGCCGCAGCGAACGCTGGAACCGGGCTGCTTTCGTCCAACACCGCTATCGTGGCAACGGCTTCGCCACCGAACTGGGCCTGCGCCACGACGACAACCAGCAGTTCGGCAGCGAGGACAGTTGGAGCGCAGCGCTGACGCTGGACCTGGCCGAGCATCTGGATCTGGTGCTGAGCTACAGTGAGGGTTTCCATGCGCCCACTTTCAACGACCTCTACTTCCCGACCAGTCCGTTCTACGGCGGCAACCCGGATCTCGCCCCGGAACGTTCGAAAACCTACGAGGCACAACTGCGTGGCGATCACCTGGATACCCGGTGGAGCCTGTCAGCCTACCGTACCGAGGTCGAGGATCTGATCACAGTGGTCAGCGACCCGGTGACGTTCTTTAGCACCCCAATGAACGTCAGCAAAGCGCGCCTGCAGGGCCTGGAACTGAGCATCGAACGCGAACTGCTGGGCTGGCAGGCGACCCTCGGCGCCAGTCTGCTAGACCCGCGTGACCGCGACAGCGGCCACATTCTGCCGCGCCGAACGAAGCGCAGCCTGAGCCTGGACCTAGATCGTCAGTTCGGCGCGATCGCCGCCGGCATGACCTGGCAGGCCTTCTCCGGCCGTTACGACGATGCCGCCAACAACCGCAAGATCGCCGGCTACGGCCTGCTGGGCGCACGCGCGAGCTGGCAGATGAGCGATGAGCTGCTGTGGCAAATCAAGGTCGACAACCTTTTGGACAAAGACTACTCCCAAGCCCTGTATAGCCGACCAAACGATCCGTTCTTCAGCAACGTTAGCTATTACGGCTACCGCGAAGAAGGCCGCAGCGCCCTGCTCTCACTGACCTGGACGCCGCAACTCTGACCTTGGTGCGCACGGCGCACCCTACCACCGCTGTAGGATGCACCGTGCGCACCGCCTGAGAGGGCTACCGCGCCCCCGCCATCCGCTCACATAACTGCTCGATGGCATCCAGCATCTGCCGGCTGGGCCGCTCCAGGCCCTTGTCCGGCACCGCCCAGACCTGGCCCTGGCGCACCGCGTGCAACTGCGGCCAGGCCTGCCAGCCCATCAGCTCGGCATTGCTGCCGCCGAGTATCACATCCGGGTCGCGCGCCAGCACCGCCTCGACGCTGACCTGCGGCGCCGGCTGCGGTAGATCATCGAACAGGTTGCGCACCCCACAGACCTGCAAGGCATCGCCGATCAGTTGCTCGCCACCTATGGTGTACAGCGGCTGATGCCAGACCTGATAGAACACCGCCAAGGGATGCTCGCGCCGATAGCGATGGCGCAACGCACGCAGCTCGGCGCGAAATTCGGCAGCCAGCCGCTCGCCTTGCTGCACGCGGCCAATTCGCTGAGCAATGCGCACGTAAGCATCACCGAGCTGATCAAGACGCCGCGGTTCGACGCTCAGCAACTCGATACCGAAACGCCGCAACTGCGCCTGCTGCGCTGGCGGCACACTGCCGGGGGCAATCAGAATCAGATCCGGCGCCAGTTGCAGCAAACGTTCGAACTCAAGCTGGCCATAACGCCCGACTGTGGGGAGATGCGCCAGCGCGGCGGGACGCTCATCACCGTCGAGCACGCCGACCAGCAGGTCGGCGGCATCCAGATCGAGCATGATTTCACTGAGCGATGGAGCCAGGCTGATCACCCGCTCGGCGGCTGTCAGCGGCAACGCCAGCAGGCAAAGCGCGAGCAGCAGCGTGCGCATCAACCCAACTGGCGAGGTATGCGGTAGAGGCTGTGCAGCACGATGGACGACAGCGCCAGCAGTACCAGCGGGATCGCCTCGAGGCCGGCGAGGACTGCCAACGCGGCGATCCACGCAGGCAGCGCAGCGCCGAGCAAGGCGCGCAAACGGACACGATCCAGCTCCAGCCAGGCGGCCGGCTCATCGTCGCTGTCGAGAGCCTTTTCGGTCGCGATCAGGGCGCGCTTGTAAGCGGAGAACAACGGCAGGCTGACGAACATCGAAGCCAGACCGGCGATGAACAACGGCATGGTCAGCACCGTGGTGCTACCGCCGCCGAACAGCAGGTTGAACATGAAAACGGGCGCCAGCGCCACGCCCAGCTGACGCCACCAGGCCAGCGCCAGGCGACGCTTTACCTGGCCTCGGGTCACAGGCTCTCCTCGGTCTCGCCCTGATGCTGGTTGCCCAGCATATGACCGAGCTTGCCGGCCTTGGTGGCGAGGTAGCGCTTGTTGTAGGGGTTGTGCGCAATCTGCAGCGGCACACGGTGATCCACGGCGATGCCCATGTCGCCCAAGGCTTTGACCTTGCGCGGGTTATTGGTCATCAGCTTGAGGCTGTCGATGCCCAGGTGCTCGAGCATCGGCAGGCAGATGGCATAATCACGCTGGTCGGCGCCGAAACCCAGGCGCTCGTTGGCTTCCACGGTATCGGCACCGCCGTCCTGCAGTTCATAGGCGCGAATCTTGTTCAGCAGACCAATACCACGGCCCTCCTGACGCAGATACAGCAACACGCCGCGGCCTTCGTTGGCGATGGCCTGCAGCGCCGCCTGCAGCTGGGCACCACAGTCGCAACGCAGGCTGAACAGCGCGTCGCCGGTCAGGCATTCGGAATGCAGACGCCCCAGCACCGGTGCACCGTCGGCGACGTTGCCGAAGGTCAGGGCGACATGTTCCTTGCCGGTAGCCTCATCGAGGAAACCGTGCATGGTGAACACACCGAAGGGCGTGGGCAGTTGGGAGGCGGCGACGAACACGACGGACACCGGATACTCCTGATCAGAAGATGACTTAGCGGGGCGCTATTGTACCAGCAATCACTCTGGCACCACGCAAGAGAGCGCCACAACCTTGCAGCTAACCGACGGCAAGGCGTAGAGTATGAACATCCCTGGGGCGGCAAAACCAGAGATGGATGCAGCTCACAGTTGAGAAAAATTCCGGTTCACAGCTCATGTAGCCATGTGACACTATCCATTGGGTACAATTCTGGATCACGCCGCGTGCCCACGCGCATGCGGCCGAAATACGACTATTGCCTCTCAGAGAGTCCTGCTATGGAAAGTGCGTACTCAACAAGCAATCGAGGTTTTACCCTGATTGAAATGATGATCGTGATTGTGATCATCGCCGTCTTAGCGGCTATTGCACTCCCCGCCTACAGCGGCTACATCACCAAGAGCAAGATGAAGGCCGCACAAAGTGACCTGGTATCACTTGGCCTAGCCTTGGAAAATCGCTTCCAGCGCCAGCTCTCCTATCCGACATCCACCACCAGCACCACCGAAGCGACTGCCACCGCAGCAGGCAACAACTGGCAGGCATCAACCGCCAGCGATTTCGACTTCAAAATCAGCGCTGCCGACAGCACCAGCTACACCATCACCGCAACCGGCAAAAGCGGTTCTCTCAGCAACTGCGTAATCAGCCTGACCCAAAAAAATGACCGCAGCACGTCCGGCTGCCCCTACGGCGATGATAAATGGCTATGACTAGCAAGCCACAGGGTTTTACCCTCATCGAGATAATGATCACGCTGACTGTATTGGCGTTTTTGCTATTTCTCGGCGCGCCACTAACCAGTGCCTGGAATGACGGCGCCCAGCAACAAACCGCTGCCAGTCTTCTACGCGAAGGTATCGGCCGCGCCAAGGCTCAGGCACTGCGCAACCCTGGTGGCGTAGTCAATGCCGAGGAACCTGCCGCTGCACTTTGCCAGATCGACCAAACATTAAGTCTGCATCGCATCAACAAGCCTAATAGCGGAACAGCCAGCGTCGATTGCTCCTCCAGCGCCACTGTTATCTGGACAGCTCAACTCCCCAGTAAGGCCACGATCAAGCTGAGCGACGATAGCAACTTCACCTGCAGCGCCTTCAACAATCGCGGCTTGCCGATCACAGCTGGCGGCACCTGCAGCATTATGGATATCAACGTGACGGTGACAACGCAGGATGCGATCAATGTCCCGCTTATCTAATACTCCGCTTAAACAGCGTGGCGACATTCTGCTCGAGTCGCTGATTGGCATCGTACTGATGGCCATTGTCGGCCTTGGCCTGGTTTACAGCGCCTCTCGCGTAGCAGTCAGCCAGAAAGACATGAACCAGCAGAATATCGTCGTCAGCCAGATGCGAGCACTTCTGCAGCAGCAAGGCCGCGCCCTGTGCAGTGGTAGTACACCAAGCATCTCGATCCCGCCAAACGAATCCATCGAACTCATAGTGCACTGTTCTGATGCCCCAACGACCGTGACTGTCGGCAGCTTGGCAGTCGATGTGGGATCAGGAATTCGCTGGATTTCCCTGGAGACAGCAGCCAAGCACAACGAGCGTTTTGGCGGCCCGATCCATGTGGGTGACGCCCAGTGAACAGGTATCAACAAGGCTTCAACCTAATCAGCCTGATGGTCGGTATGACGCTATCGCTCATCAGCATCATGGCCATGTTGACGCTCTACAAGAACCTGGTCAGCAACGCCGCAATCGCAACCCAGGATGCACGCCAGGACGGCCAGGTGGCCTCGGCACGCCTGACCTTGCAGCGCGAACTGCAAAGTGCTGGCTACGGTATGTCCCCCGTGCTGAACACTGATCTGGTATTGCTCAAAAGCTCGACACTATCCACCAATACTCTGAGCGGCCAACAAATCACACTCCCCAGCAATGAACGCGGCAACGCATTGCTATGGCGCTATGAGGCGAATAGTGGGGCAGTCTGCCGGGGGATTCTGAGCATTGGAGGCTCGCTCTTCACGCTGGCAACCAACTCCTGCAGCGGCAGCCTTACATCGCGGACATGGACAAGCACGCCCCTGATCGCTGCATCAGCAGCAGGGCTGAATGACCTGGCAAACTTCTCCAGCGCCGTCGATGGCGCAGCATTTTCTCTCGAATACGAAGACTGCTGGCCTTATCAGAAAGATGATCGCCCGCTCAGCTCTCATCTGACCGCAACACTGGTCACCAACCTAACGAACAGCACCACTGGATCAGTTACATACAGCGATGCCAACCAGACCGCTGTCTGTCTACCGAACTTCCCCAGGCCATAACACGAGTTGACGAACATGACGAAGCATGTCGATTTCCATCCCCGCGCCCGTCAACGCGGTATGGCCACAATCCTTATCGTGCTGCTGGCAGGTCTTTCGATCACCGCCACCACGCTCGGGGTCATGTACACATTACGCAGCACGCAAGACCAGCAAATGGCCACCCATGCCAGCACGGAAGCCGAATCACTCGCGTGGACAGGCGTGGAACTGCTCCGCCTCTACCTGACCAAGGCCGACCTCGACCAAGTAGAAGCCCTCACCCTCAATAGCAACCTCATTAGCGGCGACATCGGCAATCGCATCAGCGCCGCCAGAGTTGCAACCACAGCCAATGAAAGCAACGTCCCAACTGGCAGTCCGGAGCGCAACTTTGCTTTTGAGGTAACAGGCAAAACCGACTTGGCCAGCAGTACACTCCGAGTGGTTTACAGCGTGACAGGAAGCAACGGCAACAGTACGACGCCAAGTCCCGGAGTCGGCTTCGACGGAACCATGAACATCTATGACAACCTGACGCTCAGTGGCGGCCTGACATTCCTTGGTGGCAGCAATGTGTCACTCAACGTTGAAGGTTCAGTCAACATAGGCGGCGGTGTCAAAGGCGTTAACGTCATGCGCGCCACTGGTGACATTACAGTCAGCGGCGGCACAGAACGTATCCAGGAACTGTTCTCCAACGGCAACATAACCCTCACAGGTGGAGCGACTGCCACTCTGGTATCGGCTCTAGGCGACATTACTGCCAGCAGTGGTGGTAGCCAGGGCGTATTGAATTCCAATGGAAATATCACGATCAGCAACGGCACAGTGGAGGCAGCCAACTCACTGGGCAACATCATAGTATCCAGCGGTTCCAATCAAGGAGCGCTGACCGCCAAGGGGACGATAAACATAAGCAACGGCGGCAAGACAGCCACTGCCAATGCTGCCGGCGATGTGACCGTCACCGGGGGGTCTGTTGGCATCATCAGAACTGAAGGGAATGTCACCTCCAGCCGAGATGTGGATCAAATTCATGCTAACGGTAGCGTCGTCTCCGGCGGTTCGAATAGCGGCATCATCAGAGCAATCGGCAATGCCACACTAAACGGCTCGGGATCACGCGATGTTGAAGTCAAAGGCTCGGTCTTCGTCAACAGCGGCAGCCTCAGCAGGGTACGCGCAGAGAAGAACCTGACATTCAATGGTTGGGGCTCAGCCACCGGCATTATCGGCGGTACTCTGAGTAAAGCAGAGCAGTGGAACAACAACGTCAACGTAACCATTCAACCGGGACTGGCAGTCACCCTTACCCCTGTACAGATTGCCCTGATGACACCCCTGCAGCCTTTCAGCCTTACACGCCCGACCGTTGATGCACGCCCTCTAGAGAGTGCAGCCAACTATGTATTCAAGTACGTAGGCGGCAAAGAACAGATCACGGTCAAGAATGTGAATGGACTCGCTGATGGTAATTACCGGCTAGGCAAGATCAAGAACAACTGGGGCTACCTATGCAAGGAAACTGACTCAAGTGGTTTCTGCATACCTGAGTGCTCACCGATAACCAACGGCAATTGCCAAGGCACAGGAATTGAAGCCCTCAAACTCTTCTGCCATGGCCAATCCCTGCAAAACAAATGCATGTCCTACAACCAAGGCACACAGACTTGGACGCTAGAGGGTAGCCAGAACAATCAAGTCATTGCGCCTGGCGTACTTTGGTTCGAGGGTAACCTTACACTAGGCAATGGCCTTTATCGCGGCACAATGCTGGCGACAGGAAATATAGGGTAAGCGGATTAAATGGTCGACCTGACCTTGGCATGCGAGCGAGCCAGACCGGCATCTCATCGGATTATCTGGTTGATGCGTCACCTACCGCCGGTGCATGTCTG
>NZ_VRYE01000145.1 GCF_008041835.1 Ectopseudomonas mendocina | reverse complement strand
GGAACGGCGCTGAGCCGTCCCTCGTAGCCCGAATGCAATCCGGGGTTTGCCTGCAGCCCAGTTCCCGGATTGCATCCGGGCTACAGCTCAGTGTGACACGCCGCGCAACGCCCACCAGGCCAAAGCGGCCGAGAGCACCTCGAGCAGCAGCGCGTAGAGATTGAAGGTCTGCTGCGCGCCGCCATCCAGCCACAGCCCGGCGAAGCGTGCCAGCGCCAGCACGCTGTACAGCAACACCAGCAGAAGCAGCGCCGTGCGCAACACAGCAGCGCCATCGCCGGGTAGGCTGCAAGCCCCAGTTGCAGCCCTCCGTAATAGGCACGCACTTGCGTGACAGCAGCGCTGCCCATCAGCAGTGCGCCGCTGAAGCTGGCCATTGGATCGTGGCTACGTCGATTACGCGCGACTCCATGCCCTGCATTTGAGTGGGGCTTTCTTCGTCACGCGGGCCAGGTCGAACATGGATTTCCGCCGTGTTTATTCGGCGAAGACTGATCGCTCAACGGGCCTCGTTTGCGACCAGACAATTGCGCTCAATGGTTTCTATGCCAAGCAGGACTACCCAACGCATCTGCGCCGTGTTCGCTTCAAGGATCCTTTAACAGGCAAGGCACTGGTCTTCCTCACCAATCAAATGACCTTACCAGCCGCGACCATCTGCGCGCTCTACAAAAACCGCTGGCAAGTGGAGCTGTTTTTCAAGTGGATCAAGCAGCACCTGCGGATCAAGCGCTTCTTCGGTACCTCGGAGAATGCGGTCAAGACGCAAATCTGGATCGCGGTATCGGTCTATGTACTCGTCGCCATCGTCAAGAAACGACTCAACCTCGACGTCTCGCTCTACACTTTGCTACAGGTTTTGTCGGTCACCCTTTTCGAAAAAATGCCCTTGCAGCAAGCACTTGCAGTCGGCGATTCCACTTCATCAGAGGGCGTCGATACCAACCAATTGAATCTATTCACAATTTAACCGGACAGTAGTGGGCGGACATCGCTTTTCATGTCCACCAATACCTTCTCTCCGGGCACACAACCGGTGGATGAAAAAGCGTCATCCACTCTACGACCTGAAGTGTTATCGGTGGGCTGAAGCCCACCCTACGCGGCCTGAGTCATGATCGTTCCCACGCTCCGCGTGGGAACGCCTCCCAGGACGCTCCGCGTCCAGCGCCACCAATGATCGATGAGCACGGCACGCCGGCAACGGAATCGCTACAATGGCGCCCCGCTTTCCTGCCCGCATGAGTGACCGATGAGCCGCCCCGCATTCGACCCCGCCACCTACGACGCCCAACTCGCCGAGAAGAAGGCCCGTCTGGTCGAGCTGCTGGCCCCCTTCGCCGCGCCCGAGCCCGAGGTGTTCGACTCGCCGCGCGAGCACTACCGCATGCGCGCCGAGTTTCGCCTGTGGCGTGAGGATGGCCAACGCCACTATGCGATGTTCGCCCCAGGCGACAAGCACACGCCGATCCTGCTCGACGATTTCCCCATCGCCAGCCTGCGTATCAATGAACTGATGCCGCGCCTACGTGCCGCCTGGCAGGCCAGCGAGGCGCTGTCGTTCAAGCTGTTCCAAGTCGAGTTTCTCACCACCCTGGCCGGCGATGCCTTGATCACCCTGGCCTACCACCGCCCGCTGGACGAACTCGGCGGCCGACAACTCGCGCAAGCGGCGGTTGAAGGCCAGGCACAGCACCAGGTCGACGCCTTCAGCGGCCAGCAGGGCGAGCTTGTCGCGCAGGCGGGTCAGCCGCGCCGGCGCGGTGTCCGGGCCGAAGAACTCACGCGGCTGCGGCTCGAAAATCACCACACAGCTGGGCACGGCCAATTCCGCCGCGCGCTCGCGCAAGCGCGCCAGGATGGCCTGGTGCCCACGATGAACGCCGTCGAAATTACCGATGGTGACCACA
>NZ_VRYE01000144.1 GCF_008041835.1 Ectopseudomonas mendocina | reverse complement strand
GGATAAACGCTCCTCGACCACCTCTCTGCTTCGCAAAAGTGGTCGATGGTAGTGAAGAAAGCCTGCGGAGCTGCCTACCCGGTTGGGTGGGCGGATGGCCGTGGAATCAGTGGCCGGATACGCGTGGAATGGGTGGCCTGATCACCGTGGAATCGGTGGTCAGATGCTCATGGAATGGGTTGCCAGATGACCGTGGAATCCGCAGACTGTTTTCATAACCAAATCGTCACTGCGTGGCTAGCATTTTTGAATGCCCCTTTTCTTCTGCATCAACCATGCGCCGCTTCGTGCCTTGGTGCTCGACACTTCAGCGCCATGGGCGCTGGCTGCCTTTTGATTTTGATGACAAACCGCTTGCGCGCGCTTTTGCTCACGGCGCACGCTGAATGTAGATGAAGTGTGTCGCGTGAGTGAGAGTGCGCGCCCCCTTACTCGCGGCGCGAGTAAGGGGGCGTTGGGGCAGTTCGGACGTAACGAGAAAAACGGAGCGGCGGCGGAGTGTTTCAGTGGAGTTCGAACTGACACAACGCCGTTCGCGTAGCGGCTTAGCTTTGTCATCAAACAATAAGAAGAGACGAGCTATGCACCGTACTAACAGCCAGAAAATCCAGAAACGAACCAGCAACTTTTATCAGACTCGCTGCGGCGAGGCAGATCCTTCTTCGGCGCAGATCTGCGCGGCTTTGCTCGCACGCGCCCCTGACCTTCGGCCCAATGCGTTCAGCACGCTCAAGAGCCAGATCGTGGCCGATCAGTTAGCCCGAGGTCATGTCGAGGCCGCCGAGGAAATCCGACAGCTAATCAACCCTGTCACGGCACCGGGTTCCACACTCGACCGCAAACCCAAGCTAAACACGGTTAAGAAAGTGTCGAAAGAAGACACCGAACAACTGTTCAAGCATCTCAGAGCCCACGGCCACCACGACGAAGCCGCTGCGCTGGTCTTGGCCTACTTTCTCGGCGTGCGCCCCTGTGAGATGCGCACGATCCTGGTGGTCGGAAACGAAGTCCGAATCATTGGTGGCAAGAAAAGCGCGCCTCTGCATCGCGGTGCCGACCGGACCCTGCTCATCGAGATACCCAAAATTCTGAAAGCGATCCGATGGGCCGCGAAGAGACTGGCTGAAAGCGAGCGCACCAATACCGCGATCAGAGATCGCTTCCGCACGGAATGTCGGAAGCTATGGCCCAGGCGCAAGAAGCATCCGACGCTGAAAAGCTTTCGCCACAACTTCAGTGCCGCCCAAAAAGCCGCGGGAGTTGGTACCGAAACAGCCGCCTATGTCATGGGACATCAATCAACAGCTTCACAAGAGGTCTACGGAGATCGTCGCGCAGGTGACGCGAGTCAGATCCAGATCAAGCCGGTGGGGGATGCCGATTTGTCCAAGATACGTAAACCCAAGGCGCTCCCCAGATACGGCGCCGGTCGAGTACTGGAGCGAATGGGTGTTGCCGCTGACCGAAAACT
>NZ_VRYE01000143.1 GCF_008041835.1 Ectopseudomonas mendocina | reverse complement strand
GGCACCGACGTGTGGAGACAGGTGTCGATTTCGTGGTTGATCGGTCGAACGCGGTTCATACAGTCCGGTTCCAGGAGCGATGCGCAATTCTACCGGCGAGGGGAAAAGTCCTACAGGCTGCTAGCTCACCCAACTGCCTTGGTCGCTTTTTTTGCGGCCTGCCGCGGCTGCTTTTTCTTTTGATGACAAACACTTGCGCGGGCTCTTGCTCCATGCGCACGCTGAATGAAGATGAAGCGTGTCGCGTGAGTGAGAGCCCGCGCCCCTTACTCGCGGCGCGAGTAAGGGGGCGTTGGGGCAGTTCAGACGGAACGAGAAAACACGTAGTGCAGGCGGAGGGGTTTCAGAGGAGTCTGGACTGCTCCAACGCCGTTCGCGGAGCGGCTTAGCTTTGTCATCAAAAACAACAAGAAGAGATGACTGCCATGCACCAGAGTACCTTGAAAAAATACCAGACCCGGGCGACAAATTTTTACCGCGCACACTGTGGCACGGACACCCCCAATTCTGCGCAAATTTGCGCGGCTTTGCTCGCTCAAGCTCAAGCGTATCGTCCGAACAGCTTCAGCACGCTTAAGAGCGCGTTAGCACACGACCAGGTAGCTCGCGGCAACCCAGACGTGGCGAAAGCGATCCGACATCTGGTCAACCCGGTGACAGCGCTTGGCTCGACACTACCGAGAAAGCCGAAGCCCAAGAAAGTCCGCACCGTTTCCGATGATGATTTCTGGGAGCTCATTCTGCACCTGCGCTCACGTGACTTTCATGATGAGGCCGTCTGTGCAGTGCTGGCTTACTACTTGGGTGTCCGTCCCTGCGAGATGCGCACGATCAAAGTAATTGGCAACCAGGTACACATCGTTGGGGGCAAAAAAAGCGCGCCCTTGCATCGTGGTGCGGACAGGACACTGATTATTGATCGGCCTGCCGTCCTCAAAGCCGTCGCAGAGGCTGCAGAATGGATGAGCAAATGCTGCAGGACAGACACCGCCATCCGAGACCGTTTGCGCAAAGAATGCCGAGCCCTATGGCCTCGTCGCAAACGGCATCCAACACTGAAAAGCTTCAGGCATCAAATGGGCTCAAACCTAAAGGCATCGGGAGAGAGTGATGAGGCCGTAGCATACATCATGGGGCACCAGTCGACCGAGTCGGTTGGTGTATACGGTGACAGGCGCTGCGGAGATGGGCTAATGATTTTCGTGAGGGTTGTTGCTGGAGCGGATCTGACTAAGGTGCGCAAGCCGAAAAAACCAGCACGATTTGGTAAGGGCCAGGTGATTGGACGGATCGGCCATCAGCAAAGCATTGGATTACAGCCTCAAACGCTGGACGGCGCTGTCGCGCTATCTCGATGACGGCGCCGTACCCATTGACAATAATTGGGCAGAGAACCAGATCCGGCTGGGCGTTGGGGCGCAAGAACTGGCTCTTTGCAGGTTCACTGCGCAGCTGCGGATTTCGGAGCACCGGGACCGGCCGTTTCGGTTGATCGTCACCGCTCTTTTCGCAACCGCTGGCC
>NZ_VRYE01000142.1 GCF_008041835.1 Ectopseudomonas mendocina | reverse complement strand
TATACGGATGCAATCCGGGGGCGCATCATGGCCAGTGCCCTCCGGATTGCATCCGGGCCCCCACAAGGAGCAGAACGATGTGCGAACTATATGTGAAGGCCGATCCCATCCTCTACGAATCGCGCTCACGCTCGCTGCGCATTCGCGGCGTGGTGACCACCTTGCGTCTGGAAAATCAGTTCTGGGACATTCTGCGCGAGATCGCCGAAGTCGACGGCATGACTACCAACCAGCTGATCACCAAGCTCTATGAGGAGGTCATGGATTTTCGCGGTGAAGTGGTCAACTTCGCTTCCTTTCTGCGCGTCAGTTGCACGCGTTACCTGGCGCAGAAGGCCGGGCGGCCGGTGCCATTACGGGTAGTTGGTGCTGCCGGCTGACTCACTGATACATCCAGAAATTCGGGTGTTCCTGCACGCTTGGCGTGCTCGCCTGCCGGACCGGTTTGGCTGGCTGGAAAAGGCACTTGATCAGGCTCATGGGGCTCACTCCTGTAGAGGTTATCGAACAGGGGCGCATGATCGAAGAAGCGCGATTATTGATGAAACGGATTGTTACTATTCTTTTGATTTGCTCTGACTATGAGTGGTTGCGCGGCAGGCGCACGCTGACACGCAGGCCACCGAGTGGCGACTCATCGAGGGCAATACTGCCCTGGTGCAGTTCCACCACGCGCCGCACGATGGACAGCCCGAGACCGGCGCCTTGACCTTCGCCAATGCGGAAGAAGCGTTCGAACAGGCGCTCGCGCAACTCCAGCGGCACACCGGGGCCGCTGTCGAGTACCTGTAATAGCAGCTCCTGAGCCGTGGCCTGCAACTGCACTTGAATGCAGCCGCCTGCCGGGGTGTATTGCACGGCATTGCTCACCAGGTTCTGCAGCAGGATGCCCAGGCTGGGCGCATCCGCCGGCAGGTGGTAATCAGCTGGCTCCTGGGCGTCGAGAATCAGCTCCTGGCCACGACTGAGCGCCAGCGGTGTCAGCTCGGCCAGTTCGCCACGCAGGAAGGCCAGCAGGTCCAGATCATCCATGTTCAGGCGAATGCCGTTGGGGTCCAGACGCGCCAGTGTCAGCAGTTGCGCCACCACGCGGGTGGCACGGTCGACCCCGCTGCTCAACTGTCGCAGTGCTTCGTCACGATCACCGGCATCCGGTGCTTCCAGCGCGTTCTGTGCATGGATACGCAACACCGCCAGGGGCGTGCGCAGCTCGTGGGCGGCATCGGCGATGAAACGTTTTTCCTGTTCCAGCAACTGCCTGACCTGCATCAACAGACGATTGAGCGCAGCGGCCATCGGCTCCAATTCATTGGGTAGCGGCGGAAAGACCAGCGGCGCCAGGTTGTCCGGGGCGCGGCCGCGAATGGCGTCGGCCATGCGCTTGAGTGGATACAGCCCCCAGCCGACGGTCAGCCACAGCAGCAGGCCGACGATGGGCAGGCCGATCAGCAGCGGTTGCAGGCTACGCCGGGCGATCTTGCCGATCAGCTCGCCGCGCACGTCTTCGCGCTCTCCCGCCAGTACCCAGTGATAATCACGGCTGTCATGCAGCACGAACACGCGCCAGCGATGCTCGCCGATGCTCAGGGTGTGATAGCCGATCAGGTAGCGTGCCAGTTGTGCCAGGCGCTGCTGCATGGGTTGGTCGTTGTCCGGCAGCACCAGGCCGAGCTGGGTGATCATGTCGTTGAGCAGGCCAGGCGGAGCACTGGCGGACTGGAACAGCAGCTCACCATCCTTGTCGAGCATCTGGAAAGCCAGCTTGCCCTCGTATTCGTGGCCCAGCAGGTTGTCCGGGTTGCGTGCGCTGTGCAGCAGCAGGGCTTCGTCGAGTACGGCCTGCATCTCGCGGCGTTCGCTGTCGCTCAGGTCGTGACGCACCAGGCCCATGAGCAGGCGCGCGGTTTGCGACAACTGGGCGTCGAACAGCTCGCGCACTTCATGCACCGAGTCGTTGTAAATCTTGTGGCTGATCAGCCCGAAGCTGCCGGCGACCAGTAGCAGCAGAAGGGCGAGCAGACGGGTGCGAATTGAGCCGAAGGTTTTCAGCACGCTCATTTGTCCACCAGATAACCGACGCCGCGTACGGTGCGGATCAGCTCCGGGAAGAATTTCTTGCGCAGGTGGTGCACGTGCACTTCCAGGGCGTTGCTTTCCACTTCCTCGTCCCAGCCATACAGCGCCTGTTGCAGCTTGTCGCGGGTCAGTACGCGGCCAGGCTGGATCAGCAATTCGTGCAGCAGAAGAAATTCCTTGCGCGGCAGGTTGATGCTCTGGCCCTGGTATTCGACCAACTGGCTGGCCGGATCGAGGCGGATGCCACGGTATTCCAGTGCCGGTTGCGGGCGCTGGAAGCTGCGGCGCAGCAGAGCACGCAGGCGCGCCTTGAGTTCTGCCACGTCGAAAGGTTTGATCAGGTAATCATCGGCGCCGGCATCGAGCCCGGCGATGCGGTCGCTGGTGGCGTCACGCGCGGTGAGCACCAGCACCGGTACCGGGTTGGCGTTGGCGCGCAACTGCTTGAGCACCTGCAGGCCATCCATGCGCGGCAGGCCGAGGTCGAGAATGGCCAGCTCGAAGCTTTCGTGGCTCAGAGCGTGCAGGGCACTGGCGCCATCCTGCAGCCAGTCGACGGTGTAGCCCTCGGGTTTCAGCGCGGTGCGAATGCCTTCGCCCAGCGCCGGGTCGTCTTCGACGAGAAGAATGCGCATGGCAACTCCTGTAAGCGGTTCGAGTTACTTGAGTTTACGCTCGACCTGCTGCAAAAGCGCCTGGGCTTCTGCGCGACGGCCCTTGTCGGCCAGTTCGCGGCCTGGGCGATCCTTGGCGGCCAGGGCTTTTTCCAGGGCGGCGCGGGCTTCCTCAAAGCGTTTCTGCCGTTGCAGGAAGTCGCCGTAGAAGTAGTTCGGGTCGATGCCATTCGGGTTGATCGCCAGCGCCTGCTTGAGCATCTTCTCGGCCTGTTCGTCATCGCCGAAACCGATGGGCCAGCCCGGTACCTGGTAGTAGAGGCTGCCGAGGCTGGTGTAGGCCGAGCCGCCCAGTGCCTGTGGGTCGATGGCCAGCGCTTGTTCCAGGTTTGTTTTGGCCTCCTTGACTAGGCTCAGTGCGCCGAGGCCACCCTTGGCGCCGGCCTCGGTGCTGAGGATGATGCCGCGCCAGATCAGCAACTCCGGCGCGTTTGGCTCGCTGGCCAGGGCTGCATCGGCTTGCGTGACGAGCTTGGCAAAGGCTTCCTCGCGCTGTTTTTCCGGCGTCTGGTAGTTGATTTCGGCCCAGCGTGTCTGCAGCTGGTGCAACTGCGCTTCGCCTCCTGCACTGAGGGCAAAGGCGGGCAGGGCGGCGAAGCCGAGTGCAACGATGATCAGGGTACGAAACAGGTTCACGGCAATCTCCTCAGTGCTTGTGACGGGCAAAGCGTTGAATGATCGGCAACTGCTTGCGCAGGGCCTGGTCGACCACGCGCGGCAGCAGACCGTTGAGGCGCACGAACAGGCGCTCGGGCCAGCCCAGGTGGCGTTCTTCCTGCTCGCGGCCAATGGCATCGAGCAACTGCTCGGCGACCTGCGCGGGATCGTCCATGGCCACACCCAGCTCATCGTTCATCGCCACCACGCTGGGGGCGTTCATCGCCGTGTGGGTGGCGCGTGGGGCGAAGTAGAGGACGCGCACATGGGTGTCGGCCAGCTCGCGGCGCAGCGCTTCGGAGAAACCGCGCAGGGCGAACTTGCTGGCGCAGTAGGCAGTAAAACCGGGGTAACCGATGGCGCCGAAGGTGGAGCCGACGTTGATCACCAGCGCGCGGTGCTGGGCACGTAGCAATGGCAGCAGGCGTTGGGTCAGTTGCAGCGTGGCGGTGACGTTGAGGCCGATCAGCTCGGCAATCTGCTGTTCGTCCTGCTGGTCGAGCAGGCCGAAATGATTGACCCCGGCGGCGTTGATCAGGCAGTTCAGCCCGCCGAAGTTCTGCGCGGCAGCAACCAGTGCATCACGTCCGCTGCGGCTGGCGATATCGGCCTGCACCAGTTTCACGTTCTGCGGAAAGCGTTGCAGCAAAGGCTGCAGAGGCTCCAGACGACGCCCAACCAGCAGTAAATGGGCGCCTGCACTGGCCAGGCGCTCGGCCAGGGCCAGGCCGATGCCGCCACTGGCGCCGGTGAGCAGCGTACGACAATCCGTGGGTTGCATGCGCTTACTCCTCGCCAGCCAGCGGCAGGCTGCGAAACATGTCGCCGTAGAGGCGGTAGACGACCTTGGCGGTATGCACCACGGCGACCTTGTCATCGTCGTTGTCCAGGCGGTTCATCAGCTTCTTGAAAAACTCGATGTGCTCCAGATCCAGGCTGCCGTGGGAGTTGAGATAGCTGAAGGCCTTGTTCGGCAACTGCAGCTTGTCCTGGATGATGCCGGCGGCCTGGGTAGCCAGGGCGATACTGGTACCTTCGAGGACGTTGACCATGCCGAAGAAGCCCACCGGGTTGTGCCGGGCGATGCGGTCATAGACGTAGGCCACCATCAGCTCGGTGGCCATGTGCGGGGTGCCATGGCGCACCGCTTCCTTGTCGGCACCGCAGGCGGCGATGTCGTTGAGCACCCACTCCTGGTGGCCGGTTTCTTCTTCGATGTACTCGGCGATAGCCTCGCGCAGCCATTCCAGGCGCTCCGGCAGGCGTGCGCCGCAGGCCATCAGCAGCGGTACGGTGTGCTTGACGTGGTGATAGGCCTCGGTAAGGAAGGCGATGTAGCTGTGCAAGGCGACCTGGCCGGTCATGGCTTGCTGGATGATCGGCGCGCCGAGCAGGTAGTCGCGTTCGGCTTGGGTCTGGGCCTGCAGGGATTCGTAGAAGCTCATGCGTGTACTCCTTCGGCCATCAAGGCTTCGATGGCGGCTTGGTAATGGTTGAACAGGGCAGTGCGGCGCAGGCGACCGTTGGCTGTGGCCAGGTCGTTGCTCGCGTTGAAGGGGGCATCGGCGCGCAGCCAGTGGTGAACGCGGGCATAGTCCGGCAGGCCGTGATTGACGGCGTCCACGGCGGCCTGCAACTGCGCGTCAGGGGTATTGGGGTAGCGTGGCACCAGCACCGCGACGTTGGCCGGCAGCGCCTCGCCGTGCAGCCAGGCCTGGGCGATGGGCAACTGCTGCACCAGCTCGGACTCGACCCATTCCGGGTTGACGTTGCGCCCGTAGGCGGTGATGAACTGATGCTTCTTGCGCCCGTGCAGCACCAGGAAACCGTCCTCGAAATGGCCGAGATCGCCGGTGCGCAGCCATTCGTCTTGTGGCGCCGGCTCACCGAGGTAGCCAAGCATGCGCGCACCCTTGACCCGCACTTCGCCATCGGCCGCCAGCGTCACCTGCAGGTGACCAAGCGGCTTACCGGTGCTGCCGATACGGCGCTGCTCGGGCGTGTTCAGGCACACCACCGAGGCGCACTCGGACAGCCCGTAACCCTCGAAGATCGGCAGCCCCAGCGCATCGGCGCGCTGCAGCAACTGGGCGGAGACACGCCCGCCACCGACGGCGACGAAACGCAGTGAGTTCGGCACTGGCAGTTTGCGCTCGGCCGCGCTGACCAGCGCCAGCAGCAATTGCGGCAGCAGGATCAAACTGTTCGGCTGGGCGGCTTGCAACGCCTGCAGAAAGCGCATCAGGTCGAAGCCGCTGGCGCCGCTCAGGCCGATCTGCGCCATCGGCATCAGCTCCACGCGCGCACCGGCCAGCAGCGGCGCGTAGACGCCGGCAATATTCTCCAGCAGGGTCGCCAGCGGCAGGATGCACAGATGGCGCTCCACTTCGCGGCTGGCGCTGGCCTTGACCAGGCTGTCGGCCACCGCTAGTTGCGTGGCCAGATCCAGGCACACGCCCTTGGGCTGGCCGGTGGTGCCGGAGGTGTAGGTGATCTTGCAGGTGTCAACATGCAGTTCGGGCGGTTGGGCCACGCTGCGGCGATGAATGTCGCCCTCGACGCTGGCGAAGCCGGGGGCGCCGGCGCCGATCAGGCAGTCGATGCCGGCACTGTCGAGCACATGGCGCTGCTGCTCGGCGGAGAAGAACCCCGGCAGCGGCACACAGACCAGGCCGGCCTGCAGCGCGGCCAGATCCCACAGCACCCAGTCGATGCCGTTATCCAGCGCCAGTGCCACGCGCTGGGCGCCCAGCTCGCGCAGATGGCGGCTGCGGCTGGCCACGGCTGCCAACAGACCGTCATAGGTCAGCTCACGGCCATTTTCGGCCAACGCTGTGCGTGACTCGAAGGTGGCCAGGCGGGCGAAGAAGGCTTCAGCTACAGGCCACATCGGGCATGTCCTCCAGGGCATACAGCGGTTGATGGCCAAGGCGTGGGTATGCCCCCATCTGCAGCAAGCGTTGATGGCCGCCATGGATATCGCCGGCCATTACCCAGGGACGGCTGTCGTAGTAACGGCCCCAGTCGACCAGCTCTTCGCCCATGCGCGCCGGGTCGGCTTCTCCCAGGGCGATGGGCGCCAGACCCAGACGCTGGAAGCTGTTGAGCAGCGTCGGCGTACCGGTAAAGGTGACCCAGCGAAAGCCCAGGGCTACCAGCAGATCAGTCAGGGCGACGATCAGCAGGCGTGCGGCGCCGGGGCTGTCTGCGGCCAGATTGCCCACTTCCACCAGCTCGTCACGGCCAGGCTCGGTGTGGCCGAGGCGTGCGCCGATGGCGTTCTGGATCGGCTCGTCCAGGTAACGTTCGAGAAACAGCGGCCCGCTGCCGGCACTGCGCACGCCCACCGCGCCGAGCAACTGCCCGGCCTGGTTTTCCAGGCTGAACAGACAAGGCATGAAGTGACGGATGCGAGCGCCGTGCTGCTGCTCGAAGCGCTGGCGGACGAACTGCTCCAGCGCCGCGCGTCGTGCGCTGCCGGGGGACGCCAAGTGGAGTTGGTAAGTCTCGCCGCGCCCGATACGGGCAACGGGGCGATCGTGATGCGCCCAGGGTAGTTCCATGCTCGGAACCTCGGTGATTGGCCTGGGGGCGATTCTGTGAGGGCTGGCTTAACGCTGTATTAAGTCGTTGCAGGATATTTCCGGCTTGTTGACCAAGACGGATGCGTCCGATTCTACCCAAGGCCTGAGCACTGGCTCTTGGCAGGTTGAACGGGTAAGTTTCGGCTTCAATGACCAGTGCCGGCAGGATCAACATTGAGTAAGCAGGTAGGCAAGATGATGTCACTCAACGCTGACCCCAGGCAGCCACCCTTGCTCGTCAGCCTGGCCGAGGTGTTCCGTGTGCGCGTGCAGGGCCAGGCATTTATCCGGCGCAACTGGCCGAAGCAGTTCGACGACAGCCGGTTGGTGCTGCGTTGAACGCGCCAGCGGCATTGCCGGATTCGCCGCTGGCGGCTTATGAACGGGCACTGGCAGGGGGCTTCGTCGTTGATGCCGCGCAGCGCTGCGCGGTACAGGCGTTGCAGAGTTGCTTCGAGGCTGTGCATCGCGGCGAATGCCCGCTCGGCGTATACCTCTGGGGGCCGGTGGGGCGCGGCAAGACCTGGCTGATGGACAGCTTCTACAACAGCCTGCGTGTGCCGGCACGGCGGCAACACTTTCATCACTTCATGCAGTGGGTGCATCGTCGCCAGTTTCAACTGACCGGCAATGCCGATCCGTTGCGTCTGCTGGCCGAGGAGCTGGGGCGCGAAGTGCGCGTGCTGTGTTTCGACGAGCTGTTCGTCAGCGACATCGGCGATGCCATGCTGCTCGGTCGCCTGCTCAGCCTGGTTGTGGAGCAGGGCGTGGTGCTGGTGGCCACGTCCAACCAGCCGCCGGATCAGCTCTACGCCGAGGGCTACAACCGCGAGCGTTTCCTGCCGGCCATCGCTGCGCTCCAGGCGCATATGCAGGTGGTGGCTGTGGACGGCGAGCAGGATCATCGCCTGCATCCCGGCGCCGAAATGCAGCGCTATTGGGTACAGCAGCCGCAGGCGCTGGCCGAGTTGTTCGCCCGCTTGAGCGAGGGCCAGTCGGTCAGCCGTGAGCCCGTTGCACTGAGCCATCGGCACATCGCCAACCTTGGTCACAGCCCGGCAGCGTTGTGTTGCCGCTTCAGCGATCTGTGCGAGCAGCCGCTGGCTGCAGCCGATTTTATCGAGCTGTGTGGGCGCTTCCCGGCCATCCTCCTCAGTGAGGTACCGCGCCTGGGTGGCGAGCCGCGCGAGGGCAGGATCGCCCGTGGCACCGAAGATGGTGCCGAGCGGGTCGACGCCGGGGATCGGCAACTGCCGGCGCTGGCGCGCAACGACGATGCGGTGCGGCGCTTCATCGCCCTGGTCGACGAGTGCTACGACCGCCGCGTGCCGCTGTATATCGAGGCCGAGGTGGCGCTGGATGAGCTGTACACCCAGGGCTACCTCGCGTTTGCCTTTCGCCGCACGCTCAGCCGTTTGCACGAGATGCAGCTGCAGCGCTTCGGCGTCAACTGATTCAGCCTGCCAGATACTGCTCGGTGGATACGACCTGGGCATAGGCGAAGGCCAGGGCGGCCATGTTGGCGGCGTGCACCTGAGCAGCGGCGACGGTGACGCCTTCGAACGTCTGATCGTGGGTGGCGCAGGCATCGTGAACGACCGTGGTGACGTAACCGAAATCGGCACTGGCACGGGCCGCAGCGGCGATGCACATGTGGCTCATGGCGCCGACCAGGGTGACTTGCTCGATGGCGGCTGCATCGAGCTGCGCCTTGAGGTCGGTGCCAAGAAAGGCGTTGACCTGATGCTTGAGCACCACGGCTTCATCGGCCTGCGGCAGCACGCTGGCATGAGTGCGCGCGCCGTCGCTTCCCGGCGCGAAGAAGGGGGCATCCTCGGCCTCGAACTCATGACGCGCATGGATCACCCTGTCACCGGCTGCACGCGCGGCAGCCAGTACCCGCGCGGCATTGGCGGCGGCAGTGTGCATGCCGGCGAGCGGCCACTTGCCGTCTGCGAAATAGTCGTTCTGGATATCGATCAGGATCAGGGCGCGTTTGCTCATGGTTGTCTCCGTGGGATGATGTGCGGCCAACCTTATCGCCCTGGCGCGCCTGCGAGGATGGGCGCAGCCGACAATCTGCGGGGAAAAACTGACAATGAGCGTGCGCTGTGTGGAAATCGGTCTGTTGCGTTATCCTGGCGCCCAGTTGGCTGCCGTGCATGGCCTGGGTGACCTGTTCGAGGTGGCCAATCGCATGGCGGCTGATCAGGGACGCCAGGGTGTGCCCCGGCTGCGTGTCAGTCACTGGCAGGCCGATGAGGCGGGGCAGTTGCAGCGCACGTTCGACAGCCTGCCGCAGACTGACGGTGCGCCGCAGGTGGTGATTCTGCCGCCTTGTCTGGACGATGCTGCCGAGCAGCCGCTCGCGGCCTGCTACCGTGACTGGCTGCGTGAACAGCACGCTGCCGGGGTGTTGCTGGCGTCGGTCTGCGCTGGCGCCTTCGCCCTGGCCGAAGCGGGTCTGCTCGATGGCCGCACGGTGACCACCCACTGGGCGCTGGCGGCGCAGATGGCCGCACGTTTCCCGCAAGTACAGGTACAGCCAGAACGTATGGTGATCGACGACGGTGATCTGATCACCGCAGGTGGTCTGATGGCCTGGACCGATCTCGGCCTGGCCCTGGTAACACGCCTGCTGGGGCCGACCATCGCTGCCGAGACCGCGCGCTATCTGGTGGTGGACCTGAACCGCGAATCGCAGCGCCATTTCAGCAGTTTTGCGCCCAGCCTCGATCATGGCGATGCCGCAGTGCTCGGCGTGCAGCGCTGGTTGCAGGGTGAGGGTGGTGTCGAGGCGAGCCTGACGGACATGGCCACCCGCGCCGGCTTGGGCGAGCGCACCTTTTTGCGTCGCTTTCGCGCCGCCACCGGGCTGAAACCCACCGAATACTGCCAGCAGTTGCGCGTGAGCAAGGCGCGCGAACTGCTTGAGTTCAGCCGCCAGAGTATCGAGCAGGTGGCCTGGCAGGTGGGTTATGCCGACAGCGGGGCGTTTCGCAAGGTATTCACCCGTCTGGTAGGGCTGTCGCCCGGCGATTATCGGCGGCGTTTCGGCACCGCTGCACGTTAGACAGAGTTTTCCGACGCCTTGCCAGCGGGATTGGCGCGAGTCGGCATGGCGAGAATCTCGGGCAGCACGGCGCGTGCAAAGACCCTGTGCAAACGGCGCAGTTCGGCCATTGGGTCGAGGTGATGGTCGACGCGAATATCCCACAGCGGGTACGCCTCCTGATCGACCACGTAGATCACTGCCGAGGATTCGCCATGCCGGTCGCCGCCGCAGCGGTCGCCGGCTGCTAGGGCTTCGATCAGGCGCTCGATCAGCGGTTTCTTCTCGGTGTAGCGGAAGGTTTCGGCCACTGCATCGAGCACCTGCGGGCCAACCAGGCGATTACCCTGCACGGAAAACTGCTCGCCACGCAGCGAGCCGGCCCAGGGCAGGCATTTGGCCCCAGTCCAGCACAGGCTATCGCCCTGCGCGTCGATCAGCGCGCACTGGCGCAGCTCCATGCAGGGATCGGTGCTTTTGAGTCGCTGCAGCGCTTCGTGCGCGGACAAACCCTGACGCAGCAATGCCAGGCCATCCAGGCCGAGATAGGGATTGACCTGCGCCTGCGTGGCAACCGCCCCTACACCGGCTGCGGCATGGCTGAGCAGCTTGCCGACTGCCGGCATGGCGGTGGTGGCGGCAACGCCAAACTGACCGCTGCGTGGGCAGCGGGCGATGATGGAAAAGGTCATGGCAATTCCTTGACGATTTCCAGGTTAGGCCGCGCATGGCAGGTATCGTTCCGCCTGGCTGAACCGCGCGCCTGCAGAATGCCGGGGGCTGAAAATGCAGAAGCCCGGCGCTGAGCCGGGCTTCTGTTTTACAACGTTGGCGCCTACTTCACTTCCACCGCCAGGCTTTCGGCGATCTTCTTGTTCCAGATCGCCGGGCCGGTGATGTGTACGGACTCTCCGTTGGTGTCGACCGCGACGGTCACCGGCATGTCCTTCACTTCGAACTCGTAGATGGCTTCCATACCGAGTTCTTCGAAGGCCAGCACCTTGGACTTCTTGATCGCCTGTGCCACCAGGTAGGCAGCGCCGCCGACAGCCATCAGGTACACGGCCTTGTTGTCCTTGATCGCGTCGATGGCGATGGGGCCGCGCTCGGACTTGCCGATCATGCCCAGCAGGCCGGTTTGTTCGAGGATCTGCCGGGTGAACTTGTCCATGCGGGTGGCCGTGGTCGGGCCAGCCGGACCAACCACTTCGTCACCGACCGGATCGACCGGGCCGACGTAGTAGATGAAGCGACCTTTCAGGTCCACCGGCAGTTGCTCGCCCTTGTTGAGCATGTCGACCATGCGCTTGTGCGCAGCGTCGCGGCCGGTGAGCATCTTGCCGTTGAGCAGAACGGTCTCGCCCGGCTTCCAGCTCTGTACGTCTTCCGGGGTCAGCGTATCGAGGTTGACGCGGCGCGCGCTCGGGCCGGCTTCCCAGACGATTTCCGGGTAGGCGTCCAGATCCGGCGCTTCCAGCGAGGCCGGGCCGGAGCCGTCGAGTACGAAGTGGGCGTGACGGGTGGCGGCGCAGTTGGGGATCATGCACACCGGCAGCGAAGCCGCGTGGGTCGGGTAGTCCATGATCTTCACGTCGAGCACGGTGGTCAGGCCGCCCAGACCCTGGGCGCCGATGCCCAGCTGGTTGACCTTCTCGAACAGCTCCAGGCGCAGCTCTTCGATGCGGTTCTGCGGGCCGCGCGCCTGCAGCTCATGGATGTCGATGTGCTCCATGAGCACTTCCTTGGCCATCACCGCAGCCTTCTCGGCAGTACCGCCGATACCGATGCCCAGCATGCCCGGCGGGCACCAGCCGGCGCCCATGGTCGGCACGGTCTTCAGCACCCAGTCGACGATGGAGTCGGACGGGTTGAGCATGGCCATCTTCGACTTGTTCTCGGAGCCGCCGCCCTTGGCTGCGACGTCCACTTCCACCTTGTCACCGGGGACGATGGAGTAGTGGATCACCGCTGGGGTGTTGTCCTTGGTGTTCTTGCGGCTACCTGCCGGGTCGGCCAGGATCGAGGCGCGCAGGACGTTTTCCGGCAGGTTGTAGGCGCGGCGTACGCCCTCGTTGATCATGTCATCGACGCTCATGGTGGCGCCGTCCCAGCGCACGTCCATGCCGACCTTGATGAATACGGTGACGATGCCGGTGTCCTGGCAGATCGGGCGGTGGCCGGTGGCACACATGCGCGAGTTGATCAGGATCTGCGCCATGGAGTCCTTCGCGGCCGGCGACTCTTCCTTCAGGTAGGCCTCATGCATGGCCTGGATGAAGTCGACGGGGTGGTAATAGGAGATGAACTGCAGGGCGTCGGCGACGCTCTGAATCAGGTCGTCCTGCTTGATCACGGTCATTGGCGCGCTCCTCTATCAGGGAACATCTACAAGGAAACGCCGGACAACGACCCGGCGCAATGACGATTGGGATGTCTGCGCAAAACCATCTCGCCGATAGTGTTCGCAGCCGCCCAAAAAGGCGCGGCAGTATAGCGCACCCGCCCGCAGCGGGCACAGCAGCCGAAAGTCGATGGCAGAGGCATTGGGCGGTTATCGATCTCCTAGCAGCCTGTCGGACTTTTCCCCTCGCCGGTAGAATTGCGCATCGCTCCTGGAACCTGACTGTATGAGCCGCTTTCGACCGATAAACCGCGAAATCGACTACTTGCTCCCGCCGTCGGTGCAGGACTGGCTGCCCGAGTCACATTTGGCGCGCTACGTGGTGGAGGTCGTAGAGGGCCTGGATCTGTCGAAGCTGGAGAGCGTCTATGCGGGCCGTGGCAGCGCTGCCTACCATCCGGCTATGTTGCTGTCGTTGCTGATCTACGGCTATGCCACGGGT
>NZ_VRYE01000141.1 GCF_008041835.1 Ectopseudomonas mendocina | reverse complement strand
GTTAAAATCGCTCAAATAGTGGGCAATTCGCTTGGTCTTTGTCGCGCCCTGTCCATTTATGAACTCAAGTCCGACAGGCGTCTAGGGTACCCTTGCCGGCGCACCAGTCGAGCCAGTGCGTGGGGCGTTGCTGAAACTGCAGGCGGCTGGCGAAGGCCTGAATCTGCGCCAGCTTTCTACCGGGGACATCGACGCTCAGGGTGCGCGCGCGTTGCACAGGATCGCCCCCCGGCAACTCGCCGACTGTACTCAGTGTCTGCGCCTGGGAGGCCAACTCAGGGAAGGGCGCCGGTGCCGCCAGTGCGAAGGGATCAGTGGTCTCGGCCTGTTCCAGCGAACGGCGGCGCAGCCAGGCGGCAAGCTCGGGTACTTCAGCCTCCCAGGGCAGGTGCAGATGATGGAAGGGGCGTGGTCGCCAGAGCGCCTGGTGCTGGAGTAAGAAGTCGTCCAGCGCCTGGAAGCGCGTCAGCAGATCGTCTGAGGTCAGGATGGTGGCGGGCATGCTGGTTTATGCGGCTGGCAACTCGGGCTGCCTGTGCAGGCAGCCCGGTTCGCTCAGTGACCCTGGCAGGCGTCGACGCATAGCCAGCGTTCCAGTAGGCGGAAGGCGCGCACCAGGACGAAGGCGATGACCAGGTAGAACAGGCCGGCGGCGAAGAAGATCTCCACCGGCAGGTAGGTACGCGCGATGATGGTACGTGCCATGCCGGTCAGCTCGAGCAGCGTCACGGTGCTGGCCAGGGCGCTGGCCTTGAGCATCAGGATCACTTCGTTGCTGTAGGCCGGCAGGCCGATGCGCGCAGCGCGCGGCAGGACGATATAGAACATGGTCTTGGCCCGCGACATACCCAGTGCGCGCGCCGCCTCAACTTCTCCGGGTGGTACGGCCTGGATGGCGCCGCGCAGAATCTCGGCGATATAGGCGGCGGTATGCAAGGTCATGGTGATGATGGCGCACCAGTATGGGTCGCGCAGGTAGGGCCAGAGCGGGTCCTGGCGCACGGCGTCGAATTGCGCCAGGCCGTAGTAGACCAAAAACAGCTGTACCAGCAGCGGTGTGCCACGGAAGAAGAAGATGTAACCGTAAGGTACGGCGCGCACGTACCAGTGCTTGGATGCGCGGGCGATGCCCATCGGCAGTGCGAGGATCAGGCCGGCAACGACCGCGATGGCCACCAGCTCCAGGGTCAGCAGCGCGCCTTGCGATAGACGCGGCAGCCATTTGATGATCACCGCCCAGTTCAGGCTGGAGAGGCTCGTCCAGAGCGCCAGTGCGATGAGCACGCCTGCTGCGAGCCAGGCGATGATGGCAGCGTTCTTTCTCATGAGGCGCTCCGCACGAAGCCACGGCTGGCGCGCTTCTCGAGGTAATGCAGGCCGATCATGGCGAGCACGGTCAGGCCCAGATAAATGAAGGCTGCGACCATATAAAAAGTGAAGGGCTCCTTGCTGGCGGTCACGGCGATCTGCGAGCGGCGCATGATCTCTTCCAGGCCGATCACCGACACCAGGGCGGTGTCCTTCATCAGAATCATGAACAGGTTGCCCAGGCCGGGCAGGGCGATGCGCCACATCTGCGGCAGAATCAGCTTCCAGAGGATACGTGTCTTGGACATGCCGAGTGCCTGGCCGGCTTCGCGGTGGCCCTTGGGGATCGCCAGGATGGCGCCGCGGAACACTTCGGTGGCGTAGGCACCGAAACACAGGCCGAGGGCAATGGTGCCCGCGGCGAAGGCCGAAAGCTCGAGGCTCTCGACGCCAAGCAGGTCGGCCAGGCTGCGCATCAGGCCAACCGTGCCGAAATAGATCAGCAGCACCCAGAGCAGTTCGGGTACGCCGCGCACGATGGTGGAATAGCTGCCGCCGAGCCACTGCAGCGGCTTGTACGGCGAAGTCTTGGCCAGCGCGCCGAGCAGGCCGAGCACCAGACCTACAGCCAGCGCGGACAGCGCCAGTTTGATGGTCATCAGGGTGCCAGCGGCCAGGGCGGGGCCGAATCCGTGGAGGTCAAAAATCATCGGAGGGCTCGGGCAACTGCGCCGCCTAATGGGCGGCGCGGTACCTTCAGGTCATCAGTAGATGCTGAACGGGAAGTACTTGTCGTTGATCTGCTTGTAGGTGCCGTCTTCGACGATGGCTTGCAGAGCAGCGTTCAGCTTCTCGCGCAGTGGGTCGCCCTTGCGTACGGCGATACCGATCTTGTCGTTGTCGAACACCGGGTCTCCCTTGAATTCGAAGTCCTTGCCGGCGTCGCTCTTGAGCCATTCCCAGTTGACGAAGGTGTCGGCCAGCACGCCGTCGAGACGGCCCGAGGCCAGGTCGAGGTAGGCGTTTTCCTGGGTGTCGTACAGCTTGATGTCGACCACTTTGCCCAGGTTATCTTCCAACCAGGTACCGGCGATGGTCGCGCGCTGGGCGCCGATCACCTTGCCCTTGAGGCTGGCTTCGTCAGTCTTGAAGTCAGCCGACTTCGGTGCGATGAACTGCAGTTTGTTGGTGTAGTAGGGCTCGGTGAAGTCGACCGCGGCCTGACGCTCTTCGGTGATCGACATCGAGGCGATCAGGAAATCGAACTTCTTGGCGTTCAGGGCCGGGATGATGCCATCCCAGTCAGAGGTCACCACTTCGCACTCTGCCTGCATCTTGGCGCACAGTGCCTGGCCGATTTCGATATCGAAACCAGTGACCTTGCCGCTGGCGTCGATCAGGTTGAAGGGCGGGTAGGCGCCTTCGGTGCCGAGCTTGAGTTTGTCAGCGGCGACAGCGCTGGTGCCGAAAGCCAGGGTAGCGGCTGCGGCCAGCAGGATCTTCTTATAGTTCTGCATGCGTGTTGCTCCGTGTTAGCGATTGCTGGACATGAATTGTTTACAGCGTGCCGAGTTCGGGTTGTCGAACACCTGAGCGGGTGGCCCCTGTTCCTCGACCAGGCCCTGGTGGAGAAACACCACCTCGCTGGACACCTGGCGAGCGAAATTCATTTCATGGGTCACCAGCAGCATGGTGCGACCTTCATCGGCAAGCGCGCGAATCACGTTAAGCACTTCTTGTACCATCTCCGGGTCGAGGGCCGAGGTCGGCTCATCGAACAGGATCACCTTTGGCTGCATGGCCAGGGTGCGGGCGATCGCGGCACGTTGCTGCTGGCCACCGGACAGCTGGTTGGGATAGACGTGACGTTTGTCGGCGATACCAACCTTGGCCAACAGTGCTTCGGCCACCTCGATGGCTTCGGCCTTGCTCTTGCCGAGCACGCGACGCGGCGCCTCGATGATATTGTCGAGCACGCTCATGTGCGGCCACAGATTGAAATTCTGGAAGACGAAACCGATCTCGCTGCGCAGGCGATTGATCTGCCTGTTGTCGGCGGCAACCAGCTCACCGTTCTTCGCGGGCTTGAGCTTGAGCTCTTCACCAGCGACGAAAATCTGACCCTGGTGGGGGGTTTCCAGCAGATTGATGCAGCGCAGGAAGGTGGACTTGCCGGAGCCCGAGGAGCCGAGGATGGAAATCACATCGCCGTCTTTGGCCGTCAGGGAGATGCCCTTGAGCACTTCGAGATCGCCGTAGCGTTTGTGCAGGTTGCGAATTTCCAGCGCGGGCGTCGCCTCGGCCATGGGGTGGGGTCCTCTTCTTCTACGAATGCACTCCGGCGTACGGCGGGCCGTCCTGGCTGGCGGCCAAGCTAGCATGCGTTGCCGTGACCGCCAAGCCGTTTGCTGGGCTGTGGCTTGCTCTATGGTCAGGGTGTCGCCTGGCTGCAGATGGTTGTCGCGCAGGCGAAACAATGGCACGAAGAAAGTGCCGGATGCAGAAAGCAAAAAGCCCCAGCACATGGCTGAGGCTCTTTGTCGTATATCAGTGGTGCAGGTACAGCCCCTGGCCATCGGTGAGCTTATAGGGCTTGTCCTGCGCTTTGGCGGCCTTGATGGCCGAATCGGTCAATGGCGTGACTTTGCGGGGCATTGGGGTGCCTTCGTAGGGGCATGATTCATGACCGAACCGGCGATGCCCCCAACAATGCCCCCAAAACTTTGGGCTTACAAGGGTGGGGTAGAGAATTACAGGCAATAAAAAACCGGCTCAGAGGCCGGTTTTTCGGGGCTTTCAGGCGGTTTAGGCATTGCCTGAAAACTAAAGATGGTGCCCAGGGACGGAATCGAACCGCCGACACGGGGATTTTCAATCCTATTTTTTATTGTTTTGCCGTGCTTGGTTGTCATTGATAAAATCAAGCAAAATCAAGGCTTACAGCACTTTTTGGGCAGTGCTGGCATTGATTGGGTTTTCTTACATTTCGGGAAATTCTCTTACATTTGCCGTTACATACCTTGGCGATGTAAGATGCAGACAGAGGCCCCCCAGCATGGCTAAGGTTTCATTCACGGCAAAACGAATCAGTGAGTTCGGTTGCCCGACAGGTAAGCAGCAGGCCTTTTTGTGGGATACCACAGCGCCAGGGCTGGGCTTGCGAGTCACGCCGACCGGAAAGCCCGCCTTTGTGTTCCAGAGCCTTTACCAAGGCAAAACCCTACGCATAACCATTGGCAGCCCTGAGGCATGGTCTATAGCCGACGCGCAGGCCAAGGCCAGGGAGTTGCAGCGCCTCATTGATGAGGGAGCAGACCCCAGGGAGAAGAAGCGCCAGCAATTAGCCCAGGCTGATGCGGCCAGGGTGCGCCGTGAGGCAGAGGCGGTAACGGTTGCGGAGGCGTGGAAGGCTTACACAGAGGCACGCGCCGTTCGCTGGGGAGAGCACCATAAGCGCGACCATGACCGGCTGGCGCGTTCGCCGGGTGTGACCAAGAAGGGCAAGCCCACGAATGCAGGCCCGTTACATACTTTTATGGGCAGACGATTAGCCGACCTGACGCCCGCTGTTATCGAGCAATGGGCGAAACAAGAAGGCCAGGTAAGACCCACAGCAGCGCGGCTAGGGTGGAGGCTCTTAAAGGCCTTTCTGGCTTGGTGCGGCAATCAGCCGGAATATGCGGCCTTATTGCAGGAGAACCCGGCCAGCACCAAGGTTGCCCGCGAGGCATTGGGCAAACCACAAGCCAAGCAGGATGTTTTGCTTAAGGAGCAACTACCCGCCTTTTTTGTGGCAGTTCGGGGGCTGAGCAGTCCCGTTATTTCTGCCTACATGCAGGCCATGTTGTTGACCGGCGCAAGGCCTGGCGAATTGCTGGCGCTCAAGTGGCAGGACGTTAACAGCCAGTGGAAAAGCATCACCCTACGCGACAAGGACGAAAGCAAGGGCGGCAAGGACGGCACGCGAACAATTCCCCTGACGCCCTATGTTGAGCATCTGCTAGCCGGGCTGCCGCGCCGGGGGGAATGGGTTTTTTCCAGTGACACGCCTAGTCGGCCAATCAGCCCGCCACGCCGCCGGATGGCAGACCTTGCCCGAGTGTTAAATGTTGAAGGTTTAAGCCTGCATGGTTTGCGCCGTTCATTTGGCAGCCTTAGCGAGTGGCTGGAGTTGCCGGCAGGATCTATTGCACAGATTCAAGGGCACAAGCCCAGCGCAACAGCGGAAAAGCACTACCGCGTTCGCCCCCTAGACTTGTTGCGAGTGCATCACGAACGGTTTGAGGCCTGGATTCTGGAGCAGGCGGGAATCAGCTTTGACCGCAATCAGCAGCCCGGCGGGTTGCGGGTTGTTGGTGGCAAGGAGGCCTGAGCATGGACATATCAGAATTGGTTGGTGAATGGCCCAGAATTATGAGCCTTGAAAAAGAAGGGGCGCTGACAAAAAAGGATGTGCTTGAAGCGTTACGCTCTGGTGAGCCTGTGCCGCCGAAAGTGGCATTGTTTTTGGCAGATATCCTGGATGGAACTTACAGATTCAAATCCGGTAAGAAGCCTAACCCGGATTTCTCATGAGGCTGGCAGGAGTGGCCGGTGAAGCCTCGGTGTATCAACAACCTGCCTTCCACACATAAAAGTTGATCGTTCTTTATTCAATTCCCCCTTATGGGGAGCACTTCCCCCGTCCCTCTCTGTCCCCGGTCACTGGGTCCCTTCTGTACCTGGTGCT
>NZ_VRYE01000140.1 GCF_008041835.1 Ectopseudomonas mendocina | reverse complement strand
CTCCAGTTGGCGGAAAAATTCCCGCCTCTGATGCCCTTTGAGTTGCTTGCGGCATTTGACCTGCTCATGGCTGTCGACACCCTGACCTTGAAAACCCTGCTCTGCCCAATCCACGCCTATGCGTTTAAGTTTCATGCGGGCTCCCCCTCCGGTATTGTTTGTTTCGTAACCTTCAGTCTGGCGCAATGACGCCGTAGGAGGGAGTAGTCCATCTCATTGGGCTACGATTCCATCCCGTTCAGCTCGGCCTCGGTAAAGGCCATCAGTTCGGGGTAGAAGGCGCGAAAGTCCTCGCTGAGCGGTTCATACAGGCGTTCCAGTTCGCTCAGGCTGCCATCGAGCAACTGCGGTTTGGACAGGCGTCGCTGCATGCCGGCAATCACCTGTTCCAGCACTGCGAACTCGCGGTAGCTGCCCAGCCAGTCCTGCACCGCCATGCGCGGTGCCATCAGCGCCAGACGCCCCGGCAGTTCATGCTCGGCAGCCAGTACCCGGTATACCCGACCGGTGAAGTGATCCAGCGGCTGCGTCGCATACATTGGCCAGTCACGAGCCAGGCAATGATCGAAGAACAGGTCCAGCAGCATGCCGGCCGTTCTTCGCCGCTCGACGGGAAAGCGCGCCCGTGCGCAGGCTTGCAGCGGGTGGCTGTCGGTGAAGGCGTCGATACGCCGGTGCAGGCGAATGGCAGCCTCGATCTGCGCCGGCCAGCGCCCGTTGAGCGGGCCTTTGACGAAATCGCCATAAAGGCTGCCAAGCAGCTGTGCCGGCGCATCACCGCCGAGATGCAGATGGGCGAGGTAGTTCATCCCCGGAGCTTAACGCCGTCGGCGGGACAATCGAAGCGGTTGATGGAGACTATCGGAAAAAACGATCTGCATATCGCTCAGAGACGATATAAGGTTCGCCACATGACGAAACACGGCCCACACATCATGGATATCGACCTCGACGCCATCATCAAGGCCCTGGCCCACCCAGTACGCCGCGACATCCTCGACTGGCTGAAGGCGCCCGAGCGCCACTTCGCCGAGCAGGATTACCCGTTGGAGATCGGCGTCTGCGCCGGCAAGATCTATCAACGCACCGGGCTGTCACAGTCCACCGTTTCCGCCCACCTCACCAGCCTGCAACGCGCCGGCCTGGTGACCAGCCGCAAGGTTGGCCAGTGGCACTTTTTCAAGCGTAACGACGAACTGATCAAGGCCTTCGTCGAGCGCCTGGGCCAGCAACTCTGATTTGAACCTACCCTTGGAGAAATCACATGCCTACATTGTTCGACCCCATCCAGATCGGTGATCTGCACCTGAACAACCGCATCATCATGGCGCCGCTGACCCGCTGCCGTGCCGACGAAGACCGCGTGCCCAACGCGCTGATGGCCGAGTATTACGTACAGCGCGCCTCGGCTGGCCTGATCATCAGCGAAGCCACCGCCGTCACGCCGATGGGCGTGGGCTACCCGGACACTCCCGGCATCTGGTCCGACGAGCAGGTCCGTGGCTGGAGCAATATCACCCAGGCAGTGCACGCCAACGGCGGCAAGATCGTCCTGCAACTGTGGCACGTCGGCCGTATCTCCGACCCGATCTACCTGAACGGAGAGCTGCCGGTCGCTCCCAGCGCGATCAAGCCAGCCGGCCATGTCAGCCTGGTGCGTCCGATCAAGGAATATGTCACCCCGCGCGCCCTGGAAACCGAAGAGATCGCCGACATCGTCGAAGCGTATCGTCAGGGCGCCGAAAACGCCATGGCTGCCGGTTTCGACGGCGTGGAAATCCATGGCGCCAACGGCTACCTGCTCGACCAGTTCCTGCAGAGCAGCACCAACCAGCGCACCGACCACTACGGCGGCAGCCTGGAGAACCGCGCGCGTCTGCTGCTGGAAGTCACCGATGCTGCCATCTCCGTGTGGGGCGCAGGCCGTGTCGGCGTGCACCTGGCACCGCGCGCCGATGCCCATGACATGGGTGACGCCAATCGCGCCGAGACCTTCGGCTACGTTGCCCGCGAGCTGGGCAAGCGCGGCATCGCCTTCATCTGTGCCCGTGAGAAGGAAGGTGACGACAGCCTGTCGCCGCAACTGAAGAAGGAATTCGGCGGCGTGTTCATCGCCAACGAGCGCTTCACCAAGGAGCAGGCCAATGCCTGGTTGGCCGAAGGCAAGGCCGATGCCGTGGCGTTCGGCATCCCCTTCATCGCCAACCCGGACCTGCCCGAGCGCCTGCTGAAGGACGCGCCGCTGAACGAGCCGCACCCGGAAACCTTCTACGGCTCCGGCCCGGTCGGTTATATCGACTATCCGCGCCTGTAATCGCCGCCGAAGGCGCCTCCCACAGGAGCCATCCTTGCGGGAGTTTAGCCGCACCCCATAATCCAACGCCCCGCATTGCGGGGCGTTGGATTATCGAGGTATTGCCACTCAGCGCTGGTTGATCTGCTGCTGCAGATTCATCACCTGGCTCTGCAGGGTATTGATGTTGCGCGTCATCTGCGCGCGGAAGGCATCGAACTCGGCCGTGTTCGGGCCGGCACTGGCGGCCGGGCGATTGTCCAGCTCGCTGCGCAGCACCAGCAGATCCTGCTCCAGGCTGCGGATGGCCTGCGCCGGGTCGCCCTGTTTCTTCAGCGTCTCGATATCGCCGCCCAGCGCCTTGATCCGGGTATCGAGCTTGGCCAGCTCGGCCTGCAGCGCCTTGGCATCGCCCTGGGCAGATTTCAGCGCTGTCTGTTCACTGGCAAGCGCCTGCAAACGCTTGTCGAAATCGGCGCTGGCTGCGCTACCACTCTTGAACTCCGCGCCCAACTGCTCGACACGCTTGTCCAGAGCAGCCTGTGCGGTAGCGCTCTGCTGTTGCTGCTTGGCCAGTTCGGCCAGGCGCGTTTCCAACTGCTTGACCTGCAGCTTGAGCGCCTCGCTGCCACTGGTGACGCTGGATTCGGTCGCCACCACCTTGCCGGAAATGTCCTGAATGCGCCCTGCGGCCTCCTCGCTGATACGCGCGAAGCTTTCCTGGGTCGCCACCAGGCGCTGCTCCATCAGCCCGATCTGCTGCAGGCTCCACCAACCCAGACCGGCCAGGGCGAAACTCAGTGCGCCCACCACTGCCCATAACGGCCCGGTGCTGGCGCTCCTGGCCTGCGGCGCCTTGCTGCTGGGCACTCGGCTGCTGCGCAGGGCCGGCTCCTCATGCGGTTCGGCGAAATCCTCGCGGCGCTCGGGCGTAAGGCTGGGCAGATTGTCGAGCTCGTCATTGGCGTCGTTACGCATGGTCAGACCTATGGTTGAAACGGATAAACGGAAATGCCGCGCAGTATACCGATTCGCCATCATGGCATCAGTGCCGCGCCAGACAGGTGCGTGGTGCACCGACGAAGGGCGTATCAGCCCCATCGACTCACCTGCAGCCCGGCAGTTCCGCAAAAGTTGAACTGGTACGCACCTTGCTTTTTAACAAGTCGTGAACACGCCCTTTGCGCGTCGCTCACAAGCCGGCGCACGGCACGATCCTTGTGCCGGCCCGAAGCACGAACAGACATGTTGCAGCCACAGGGAATGGCTGGCCGGGTACGGGGGCCGGGGAATGGCCCTCTGCCGTACACCTTCAAGCCAACGGGGGAAGTCGCGATGGAACTGAACAAGGAAATCCTGGACTGCATGAAAACCCTGCGTCGGCGCCTGCGCGAAGAGCAGGCGCTGGACATTCGCCTGAGCCAGCCCGACGCCATCGGCGCCCTGCTCGATGGCAGCCTGACAGCCGATGACGAAGAAACCCGCCGCCTGGGTCAGCGCCTGGCCGTGCTGTCCGATCAGCCGCAGCGCATCGCCATGCCAATGCCTGACGTGGAGCAGCCGGCCGCTCAGCCCAGCGGCTCGGTACGCATCTATCGCGGCCAGCGCATCTACGCCTGAGCGCCCCCCTGCGCCTGCCACCAGGTGCAGAACTCATCCAGAGCCTCCCACAGGCTGGCCCGAGGCTCGTAGCCCAGGTACTCGCGGGCGCGGTCGATGTTCAGGGAAAAATCCCTGGCCATCACCGCCACGCCCAGGCGAAACAGGCTCGGTTCGGGCCGCCCTGGCAGCACGCGACAGATACCTTCGTTGAGCGTTGCTGCCGCATAGGCCAGCGGCAACGGCACATGCCGCGTCACCGGCGGCAGTTGCAGCCGGCGCAACACATAATTGACCACATCCCACAACGGCACCGGTGCGCCATTGCTGATGTTGTATGCCTGCCCCAGCGCCGGCCCACTCGCCAGCAGCGCACCGAACAGCGCTTCGTTGAGGTTGTGCACGCTGGTGAAGTCGACCTTGTTCAGGCCATTGCCGATGATCGCCAGACGGCCCTTGCGCTGCATGCCGATCAAACGCGGGAAGATACTGGTATCGCCGGCGCCGGTGACGAAGCGCGGTCGCAGGGCGATCACTTCCAGACCAAACTCCTGCGCGGCGAACACCTGCTGTTCCGCCAGGTACTTGGTCTTGCCGTAATGATCGGAGAAGCGTCTGGGCACCTGCTCCTCACGGATATCGACATGCGACTTGCCATCGAAATAGATCGACGGCGAAGACAGCTGCACCAGACGCCGTACCTTCTGCTTGAGGCAGGCCTCGACGACGTTCTCGGTGACCGTGACGTTGGCCTGATGAAAATGCGCATAGTCGCCCCACACGCCCACCGCGCCCGCGCAGTGCACCACCGCCTCGACATCCCGGCACAGCGCCTGGGTCAGTTCGGCATCGCCGAGATCGCCCTGGACGAATTCGGCACCGCGCCTGACCAGGTGCTGCACACCCTCGGCACGTCGCCCGTTGACCCGCACCGCCAGGCCCTGTTCGAGGGCGAAGCGGGCAAAACGTCCGCCAATGAAACCGCTCGCGCCGGTGACCAGAATCTTCATCCACCATCCCCTGCATTCGATTCTTGTAATGGCCGCACTTTAGCAGCGCCGCCCCGGCCCTGCGTTGTCGGCGCTGGCCAGAACAACGACCCGGCAAGCCTTGGCCACCCGGGCGGACGCTGCCTCACGAATCACGCCCGGCCTGCACCAACGCACTGCCAGCGGCGCGACGCAGATGCTCGGTCAGCCCGGCCAGCAACTCACCGCCATTGCGCCAGTGATGCCAGTACAGCGGCACATCGATGCAGCGCTCGGGAAGCAGATCCACCAGCCTGCCGTTGGCCAGCTCCCCACGCACCTGCAACTCAGGCACCAGGCCCCAGCCGAGACCACCTTCGGTCAGGCGCACGAAGCCTTCCGACGATGGGCACAGGTGATAGGCAAAAGCCCCGGTGATACCGAGAGCGGCCAGGTAGCGATGCTGCAACTGATCATCCGGGCCGTAGACGATGGCCGGCGCACGTGCCAGCGCCGCTGGCGTGACCCCGGCGGGAAAATGCCGGGCGATAAAAGCCGGGCTGGCCAGCGCGCGATAACGCATCGCTCCCAGCGCCAGGCTGCGCGCCCCCGCCACAGCCCGCTCGGCGGCACACACGCAAGCGGCCACCTCGCCCGCGCGCATGCGCTTGAGGCCGACCTCCTGATCCTCCACCACCAGCTCCATCAAGACCTGCCGGGTGGCGCAGAAGTCAGCGGTTGCCGCCGCCCACCAGGTCGCCAGGCTGTCAGCGTTGATGGCGATGCGCAGACGCTCGGGCAGGGTCTGCTCATCCAGCCCCGGCACCTGGCCCTGCAGATCACGCTCGAGCAAACGCACCTGTTGCACATGGTTGAGCAGACGTCGGCCGATCTCGGTAGGTGCCGGCGGCGTAGTGCGCACCAGCACCGGCTGGCCAACCCGCGCCTCGAGCAACTTGATGCGCTGCGACACCGCCGACTGCGACAGCCCCAGCACCTGCGCTGCGCGCTCGAAGCCGGCCTGCTCCACCACGACTGCCAATGCGGCGAGAAGTTTGTAGTCGAACAATCGATTTTCCTAATGAGCGATCAGCAATATTGGTTTCTCTTATACATCCAGCCGGAGCAGACTCGCCAGCACTCAGCGCCAACGGCGCCAAACCCAAGGAATACGAAGGATGTGGCAGAGTTACAGCAACGGCCTGCTGGTGGCCATCGGCCTGATCATGGCCATCGGTGCGCAGAATGCGTTCGTTCTCGCGCAAAGCCTGCGCCGCGAACATCACCTGCCGGTGGCCGCCCTGTGTATCGTCTGCGATGCACTGCTGGTGGCCGCTGGTGTATTCGGCCTGGCCAGCCTGCTGGCGCAAAGCCCGGCCTTGCTGGCCATCGCCCGCTGGGGTGGCGCTGCGTTTCTGCTCTGGTATGGCAGCCAGGCACTGCTGCGTGCAGCACGCCCGCAAGCCCTGCATGCGGCAGACAGCGCGCCACGCTCATTACGCGCGGTGCTGCTCGCCGCGCTGGCCGTGACCCTGCTCAACCCGCACGTCTATCTGGATACGGTGGTGCTGATCGGCTCACTCGGCGCCCAGCAGCCTGAGCCCGGCGCCTATGCCGCCGGTGCCGCCAGCGCCTCCTTTCTCTGGTTCAGCACGCTGGCGCTCGGCGCGGCCTGGCTCGCGCCCTGGCTGGCCAAACCCCTGACCTGGCGCCTGATCGACCTGGGCGTTGCGCTGATGATGTTCGCCGTGGCGGCGCAACTGATCGTCGGCGCCTTGTAGAGGTCACCCGCCGACAGAGCCGGGGTTGCACCCTTAACGCCACCGCCATGGATGGCGCCAGGGCTGCAGCAGGCAACGTCCGTCGGGCCATGGAAATTATTGGTTGCACCTAGTTGCACCGGAGATATTCTCAGGTTTACTCTCCTGCAACTTTGGGTTGCACGCCACATCATGGCGGTACCCTTCGAGCCGTAGCAGGCAAGCCCAAGAACCGCTCCGGTCTGTTCCTGGCGTGCATAACCAACAAGTAGGACACCCTCCATGGCTACCACCACTCTTGGCGTAAAACTCGACGACGCTACCCGCGAGCGCCTGAAAAAGGCCGCTGCGCAGATCGACCGTACGCCGCACTGGATGATCAAGCAGGCGATCTTCAATTACCTGGAGCAAGTCGAGAGTGGTCTGACGCCCGCCGAGCATGCCGGCCTGGCCGCTGCCGCCGGTGAAGAAGCGCTGGAGTCGCTGAGCGAGCAGGGTCTACAGGTGTTCCTCGATTTCGCCGAGAGCATCCTCCCGCAATCGGTACTGCGCGCCGCCATCACCAGCGCCTATCGCCGCCCGGAAACCGAAATGGTGCCGATGCTGCTGGAGCAGGCGCGCCTGAACCCACAGCAGGCCGAGGCCTCGCAGAAACTGGCTCTCGGCATCGCCGAAAAGCTGCGCAACCAGAAGAACGCCAGCGGCCGTCAGGGCCTGGTGCAAGGCCTGTTGCAGGAGTTCTCGTTATCGTCGCAGGAAGGCGTGGCGCTGATGTGCCTGGCCGAAGCCCTGCTGCGCATCCCCGACAAGGCCACCCGCGACGCGCTGATCCGCGACAAGATCGCCAACGGCAACTGGAGCCAGCACCTCGGCCAGAGCCCGTCGATGTTCGTCAACGCGGCGAGCTGGGGCCTGCTGATCACCGGCAAGCTGGTGTCGACCCACACCGAAGCCGGCATGACCTCGGCACTCAACCGCATCATCGGCAAGAGCGGCGAACCGGTCATCCGCAAGGGCGTGGACATGGCCATGCGCCTGATGGGCGAGCAGTTCGTCACCGGCGAAACCATCGCCGAAGCCCTGGCCAACGCCTCCACCCTGGAAGCCAAGGGCTTCCGCTACTCCTATGACATGCTCGGCGAAGCGGCGCTGACCGAGGAAGACGCCAAGCGCTACCTGGCCTCCTACGAGCAGGCCATCCATGCCATCGGCAAAGCCTCGCACGGTCGCGGCATCTACGAAGGCCCGGGCATCTCGATCAAGCTGTCCGCCCTGCACCCCCGCTACAGCCGCGCCCAGTACGAGCGCGTGATGGACGAGCTGTACCCGACCCTGCTGGGCCTGACCCAGCTGGCCAAGCAGTACGACATCGGCATCAACATAGACGCCGAGGAAGCCGACCGCCTGGAGCTGTCGCTGGATCTGCTCGAGCGCCTGTGCTTCGAGCCGAGCCTGGCCGGCTGGAACGGCATCGGCTTCGTCATCCAGGCCTACCAAAAGCGCTGCCCGTACGTGATCGACTACGTCATCGACCTGGCCAAGCGCAGCCGCCACCGCCTGATGATCCGCCTGGTAAAAGGCGCCTACTGGGACAGCGAGATCAAGCTGGCGCAGGTCAACGGCCTGGAAGGCTATCCGGTGTACACCCGCAAGCCGTACACCGACGTCTCGTACATCGCCTGCGCACGCAAACTGCTGGCCGCGCCGGAAGCCATCTACCCGCAGTTCGCCACCCACAACGCCCACTCGCTGTCGGCCATCTATCACCTGGCCGGGCAGAACTACTACCCGGGCCAGTACGAGTTCCAGTGCCTGCACGGCATGGGCGAGCCGCTGTACGAGCAAGTGGTCGGCAAGATCGCCGATGGCAAGCTGAACCGCCCGTGCCGCATCTACGCACCGGTGGGCAGCCATGAAACCCTGCTGGCCTACCTGGTACGTCGCCTGCTGGAAAACGGCGCCAACACCAGCTTCGTCAACCGCATCGCCGACCACAGCATCTCGCTGAAAGACCTGGTTCTCGACCCGGCGCTGCAGGTCGAGCAGATGGCCGCGCAGGAAGGCACCGTCGGCCTGCCGCATCCGCGCATCCCGCTGCCGCGTGATCTGTATGGCCAGGAGCGGGTCAACTCGTCGGGCCTGGATCTGGCCAACGAACATCGCCTCGGCTCGCTGTCCTCGGCGCTGCTGTCGACCGCCAACCAGAGCTACCTGGCCGAACCGATGCTCGGTTGCGATGGCGCCAACCCGGGCGAGCCCGAGCCGGTGCGCAACCCGGCCGATCATCGCGACCTGGTCGGCCACGTGCGCGAAGCCAGCATTCAGGACGTCGATAGCGCCCTGCTCTGCGCCATTTCCAGCGGGCCAATCTGGCAGTCCACCCAGCCGGCAGAGCGTGCCGCCGTACTGGAACGCGCCGCCGACCTGATGGAAGCCGAGCTGCAGCAACTGATGGGCCTGCTGGTGCGCGAGTCCGGCAAGACCTTCGCCAACGCCATCGCCGAAGTGCGCGAGGCGGTGGACTTCCTGCGTTATTACGCGATCCAGGCCCGCAGCTTCGGCAACGACAGCCACCGCCCGCTGGGCCCGGTGGTGTGCATCAGCCCATGGAACTTCCCCCTGGCGATCTTTACCGGCCAGGTCTGCGCCGCGCTGGCCGCCGGCAACACCGTGCTGGCCAAACCGGCCGAACAGACCCCGCTGATCGCTGCCCAGGCCGTGCGCATCCTGCGCGAAGCCGGCGTGCCGGCCGGCGCCGTGCAGCTGCTGCCGGGTCGTGGCGAAACCGTCGGTGCACGCCTGGTGGGTGACGAGCGCGTGCGTGGCGTGATGTTCACCGGCTCCACCGAGGTGGCCGGTATCCTCCAGCGCAACATCGCCGGGCGCCTGGATGCCCAGGGCCGCACCATTCCGCTGATCGCCGAGACAGGTGGTCTCAACGCCATGATCGTCGACTCCTCGGCACTGACCGAGCAGGTGGTGATAGACGTCGTCGCCTCCGCCTTCGACAGCGCCGGCCAGCGCTGCTCGGCCCTGCGCGTGCTATGCGTGCAGGACGACGTGGCCGACCGCGTGCTGACCATGCTCAAGGGCGCCATGGCCGAGTACAGCCTCGGCAACCCGGAGCGCCTGAACACCGACATCGGCCCGGTGATCGATGCCGAAGCCAAGGCCGGCATCGACACCCACATTGCCAAGCTGCGCGAGAAAGGCCGCAAGGTCACTCAACTGGCGCGCGTCAACGGTGACGAGATCAAGCGCGGCACCTTCGTCGTGCCGACCCTGATCGAGCTGGACAGCTTCGACGAGATGAAGCGCGAGATCTTCGGCCCGGTGCTGCACGTGGTGCGCTACCAGCGCGCGGATCTGGGCAAGCTGCTGCAGCAGATCAACGACAGCGGCTACGGCCTGACCCTCGGCGTGCACACGCGCATCGACGAGACCATCGCCCAGGTGGTCGGCACGGCCAAGGTCGGCAACCTGTATGTGAACCGCAACATGGTCGGCGCCGTGGTCGGCGTGCAGCCGTTCGGCGGTGAAGGCCTGTCCGGTACCGGCCCGAAAGCCGGTGGCCCGCTCTACCTCTATCGTCTGCTCTCGACTCGCCCGCAGGAAGCCGTCGCCCAGTACCTGCAACAGGCCGAGGTGCAGGCCCTGCCGGTTCCGGCCGAACTGGACAAAGTGCGCAGCGCCTTCGCCGAATGGGCAGGCAAGCAGGAGCCGGCCATCGCCGCGCTGTTCGAGCGCTACCGTGCGCTGTCGCAGAGCTACAGCAGCCACACGCTGACCGGCCCGACCGGCGAGCGCAACAGCTACACCCTGCTGCCGCGCGAGCAGGTGCTGAACCTGGCCGACGAACGCAGCGACCTGCTGACGCAACTGGCCGCCACCCTGGCGGTGGGCAGCCGGGCGATCTGGCTGGACAGCCAGCGCGCGCTGTACAGCGAACTGCCGAAGGAGGTGCAGAAGCACATCCAGCTGGTGGCCGACTGGAACAGCGTCGACGTGGAGCTGGACGCCATCCTGCACCACGGCGACTCCGACCAGCTGCGCGCGGTCAGCGAGCAGGCGGCGCAGCGCCAGGGCGCCATCGTCGGCGTGCACGGGTTGAACAAGGGCGAGACCGACATCGCTCTGGAACGCCTGCTGGTGGAACGCGCCCTAAGCGTCAACACTGCAGCGGCTGGTGGCAACGCCAGCCTGATGACCATCGGCTGATCGCAGCCGGTAATGGCGTGGAAAGCTGGCTGAAAGCTTTCCACGCCATGCTGCACCCACACGGCGCACCTGCCTGCAGGGGCTACCCGCCCAGCGCTGTGTTCTCTCCTCCTGACCTTCGGGTCTGCGCCAGCCTACCCGGCCGGTGCGTCGAGCGGGGCCAAACGCCCCGTTCGTTCCCTCCCTCCTCGCCATTCCATCTCGCCTGGCCATCATTGCGTAACGAAAAGTTCGGACTATGGTGTCAGTCGGAGCTGCAGTCCTGATGCTCGTCAGGGGCTCGACAACGCTTGAGGAATGGATGTGCGTTGACGAATCCTGACCTATTGATTCAGGTCAGGATGCAGTGCTCGCCAAACGCGCTCAATACCCAAGTCCCGCTGTGACAAGGAGGTAATTGAGATGTCTGATTCGACGCAAAAACTCCGCCTCGGCGCGCTGATCGCGCTGGTGGTCGGCTCCATGGTCGGCGGCGGTATTTTCTCGCTACCGCAAAACATCGCCGCCAGCGCCAGTGCCGGCGCTACCCTGATCGGCTGGCTGATCACCGGGGTCGGCATGCTTACCCTGGCCTTCGTCTTCCAGACCCTGGCCAACCGCAAACCCGAACTCGACGGTGGTGTCTACGCCTACGCCAAGGCCGGTTTCGGCGATTACATGGGTTTCTCCTCGGCCTGGGGCTACTGGATCAGCGCCTGGATCGGCAACGTCAGCTACATGGTGCTGCTGTTCTCCACCCTGGGTTACTTCTTTCCGGTCTTCGGTGAAGGCAATACCCTGCCGGCGGTGATCTGCGCCTCGCTGCTGCTCTGGCTGCTGCACTTTCTGGTACTACGCGGGATCAAGGAAGCGGCCTTTATCAACACCGTGACCACCATCGCCAAGATGCTGCCGCTGGCGCTGTTCATCGTCATCGCCGCCATCGCCTTCAAGATGGACGTGTTCACCGCTGACTTCTGGGGCCACGGCAACAGCGAGTTAGGTAGCGTGATGGATCAGGTGCGCAACATGATGCTGGTCACCGTCTGGGTGTTCATCGGTATCGAGGGGGCGAGCATCTTCTCGGCCCGCGCCGAGAAGCGCAGCGATGTCGGCAAGGCCACGGTGATCGGTTTCGTCGGCGTGCTCCTGCTGCTGGTCATGGTCAACATCCTGTCCCAGGGCATCATGGCCCAGGCCGAACTGGCCGGGCTGAAAAATCCGTCCATGGCTGCCGTGCTGGAGCAGGTGGTCGGCCCCTGGGGCGCGCAACTGATCTCCATCGGCCTGATCGTCTCACTCGCCGGTGCCTTGCTGTCATGGACGCTGCTGTGCGCCGAGATTCTCTTCGCCAGCGCCCGCGACCACACCATGCCCGAGTTCCTGCGCAGGGAGAACGCCAACCAGGTTCCGGCCAATGCGCTGTGGCTGTCCAACGGGCTGATCCAGCTGTTTCTGATCATCACCCTGTTCAACGCCTCCACCTACCTCAGCCTGCTGTACCTGGCCACCTCGATGATCCTGGTGCCGTACTTCTGGTCGAGCGCCTACGCGGTATTGCTGGCCGTGCGCGGCGAGACCTACGAGCACGCCGCTGGCGAGCGCAACAAGGATCTGCTGATCGCGGGGATATCCACCCTGTATGCGCTGTGGCTGGTGTATGCCGCCGGCGTGCAGTACCTGCTGCTCTCCGCGCTGCTCTACGCCCCTGGCGCGATTCTCTTCGCCAAGGCCAAGCGCGAGCTGGGTCAACCCATTTTCACCGGCCTCGAAAAACTGATTTTCGTCGCCGTGCTGATCGGTGCCGCCATCGCCGCCTACGGGCTGTATGACGGTTTCCTGACTCTCTGAAAACGCTGGTCCTGAGCGGCCCGCACGGGTCGCCGGCCAGCCTGAAAACTCGCTCTACGAGAAGGAGTTCGACATGTCCAAGAAGCCCCTCGGCGTTCATTCCGAAGCCGGCAAACTGCATAAGGTGATGGTCTGCTCGCCAGGCCTCGCCCACCTGCGCCTGACCCCCGCCAACTGCGACGAACTGCTGTTCGATGATGTGCTCTGGGTGTCGCAGGCCAAGCGCGACCACTTCGACTTCATGACCAAGATGCGCGAACGCGGCATCGAGGTGGTGGAGATGCATAACCTGCTCGAAGAGACCGTGCGCGACCCGCAAGCCCTGAAGTGGATTCTCGACCGCAAGATCACCGCCAACAGCGTCGGCCTCGGCCTGCTCACGGAAGTGCGTGATTTCGTCGAATCCCTGGAACCACGGCGCATCGCCGAGCTCCTCATCGGCGGCGTGTCCGGCGCCGACCTGGCCAAGCACAAGGATTCCGAGGTGGCGAAGATGTTCAATGCCTACCTGGGCGAAGCCAGCTTCATCTTCCCGCCGCTGCCCAACACCCAGTTCACCCGCGACACCACCTGCTGGATCTACGGTGGCGTCACCCTCAATCCCATGTACTGGCCAGCACGCCGCCAGGAAACCCTGCTCACCACCGCGATCTACAAATTCCACCCGGACTTCGCCGAGGAACCCTTCGAGATCTGGTACGGCGACCCGGATCAGGACCACGGCTCGGCCACCCTGGAAGGCGGCGACGTGATGCCCATTGGCAACGGCACCGTGCTGATCGGCATGGGCGAACGCAGCTCGCACCAGGCCATCGGCCAGGTGGCCCGTGCACTGTTCGCCAAGGGCGCGGCAGACAAGGTCATCGTTGCCGGCCTCGGCCGCTCCCGTGCAGCCATGCACCTGGATACCGTATTCAGCTTCTGCGACCGCGACCTGGTGACCATCTTCCCGGAAGTGGCCAACTCCATCGTGCCCTTCACCCTGCGCCCGGACGAGAGCCGCCCAGGCGGCCTCGACGTACGCCGCGAGGACAAACTCTTCGTCGACGTAGTCGCCGAATCCCTCAACCTGAAGAAGCTGCGCGTGGTGGAAACCGGTGGCGACGCCTACGAGGCCGAGCGCGAGCAGTGGGACGACGGCAACAACGTGGTCTGCCTGGAGCCGGGCGTGGTGATCGGCTACGACCGTAACACCTACACCAACACCCTGCTGCGCAAGGCCGGCGTCGAGGTCATCACCATCAGCGCCAGCGAACTGGGGCGCGGCCGTGGCGGCGGCCACTGCATGACCTGCCCGATCATCCGCGACCCCATCGATTACTGATCACCACGCCCCCTCTCCCCCGGGGAGAGGGGCCGAGGGTGAGGGGCGTCCCTCGCACAGCATTCTCAACGGAGATCGAACCATGGCGTTCAATATGCACAACCGCAATCTGCTCAGTCTGATGCATCACAGCACCCGCGAGCTGCGCTACCTGCTCGACCTGTCGCGCGACCTCAAGCGCGCCAAGTACAGCGGCACCGAGCAGCAGCACCTCAAGCGCAAGAACATCGCGCTGATCTTCGAGAAGACCTCGACCCGTACCCGCTGCGCCTTCGAGGTGGCGGCCTACGACCAGGGCGCCAACGTCACCTACATCGACCCCAACTCCTCGCAGATCGGCCACAAGGAGTCGATGAAGGACACCGCCCGCGTGCTCGGACGCATGTACGACGCCATCGAGTACCGCGGCTTCAAGCAGGAAATCGTCGAAGAGCTGGCCACCTATGCCGGCGTGCCGGTGTTCAACGGCCTGACCAACGAGTACCACCCGACGCAGATGCTCGCCGACGTGCTGACCATGCGCGAACACAGCGACAAGCCGCTGCACGACATTGCCTACGCCTACCTGGGTGACGCGCGCAACAACATGGGCAACTCGCTGCTGCTGATCGGCGCCAAGCTCGGCATGGACGTGCGCATCGCCGCGCCCAAAGCGCTGTGGCCCAGCGAGGAACACGTCGCCGCCTGCCGAAAATTCGCCGAGGAAAGCGGCGCACGCATCCTGCTCACCGAAGACCCGAAGGAGGCGGTCAAGGGCGTCGACTTCGTCCATACCGACGTCTGGGTGTCCATGGGCGAGCCGGTGGAAGCCTGGGGCGAACGCATCCAGGAGCTACTGCCCTATCAGGTCAATGCCGAGATCATGAAGGCCGCCGGCAACCCTCGGGTGAAATTCATGCATTGCCTGCCGGCCTTCCACAACAGCGAGACCAAGGTCGGCAAGCAGATCGCCGAGCAGTATCCGCACCTGAAGAACGGCATCGAGGTCACCGAAGACGTGTTCGAGTCGCCCTGGAACATCGCCTTCGAGCAGGCGGAAAACCGCATGCACACCATCAAGGCGATTCTGGTGGCGACCCTGGCTGATATTTAGGTCGACGTAGCCCAATGAGATGGACTCCTCCCTCCTACGGCGTCATTGCGCCAGACTGTAGGTTACGAAACAAACAATCCCGGAGGGGGAGCCCGCATGAAACTTAAACGCATAGGCGTGGATTTGGCAAAGCAGGTTTTTCAAGTTCATGGTGTCGACAGCCATGAGCAGGTCAAATGCCGCAAGCAACTCAAACGGCATCAGATGCGGGATTTTTTCCGCCAACTTGAGCCGCTTGTGGGTGCGTTGGGAGCCTGTGGCAGCGCGCCTGACCGGGC
>NZ_VRYE01000014.1 GCF_008041835.1 Ectopseudomonas mendocina | reverse complement strand
GGTTTATGGAGCGCTTACGTTGTTTCTACTGGTGGCCGGTACTCATTTCGCGGCCTTGCTGTCGCCCGGGCCAGACTTCTTTCTATTGATTCGTACCGCTCTGGCCAAGGGCCGGCACCAGGCCGACGGTTGCGCCTGCGGCATTGCGCTGGCCAACCTGCTGAGCATGCTGCTGGTACTGTTCGTCATGACGTTGTTACCCGCCGAGGGCAGTTGGCTGTGGCGCTGCTTGCAGGTCGGCGGCGGGCTGTATTTCGCCTGGATCGGCCTGCAGGCGCTGGCCTCGCGGCGAGATCTTGTCCTGCCGCAGGGTGACCAGCTGAGGCAGGGTGGGGTGTGGAAGGGCATGCGTCAGGGACTTCTGGCCAGCAGCCTCAACCCCAAATTGCCGCTGTTCTATGCCGGGCTATTCGGGGTCTTGCGCGAGTCGGCAATGCCGGCATGGGGGCTGGGCCTGGCGATGCTGTGGATGACCCTGGTGGTGCTGTTCTGGGATCTGGCGCTGGTGCGCCTGCTCGATCAGGCGCGCTGGCGCAGCTGGTTGCAGCGGCGCGTGCGCTGGCTGGATCGCGGTTGCGGTGGCCTGTTGCTGGCGCTGGGAGGCTGGCTGTTGCTGGGTGCTCTATAGCGTGGCGCCGCTCTTGCCCGGAGGCGGTGCATTGCGATCAGCGGCGTTTGAGCAACCAGCGTTGCGGGCCGGGCTGGTACTCGGGCATCTCGTCGAACTGGGCGCGGTTCTGCGCTTCGAAGATGCGCAGCTGATTGCCTTCATGCACGAACAACCAGGGGCTACCCTGATCACCGGCTTGCAGCCAAAGACTGTCATGTTCGCCACTCATGGCCGCGCAGTCGCCTGCCAGGCACAGGGCAAAGCGTTCGGCGCCGGGCAGGCCTTGTACCTGCCCGTCGCTGTTGAAGCGCACCAGGCCGCCCTGGCCCAGACCTTCCTCGATCAGCCAGTCGCCGCCCAGGTAGTCGCGATATAGCGCCTGCTCGAAGCTGCTGCCCAGTGGCTTGGGTTCGCTGGAGCTGTTGACGTGGGCGAAGTGCTGCTCGGGCCAGTATTCGCTGGCGATCTGCACCAGTTCGCCGTTCTGAATGGCGAGCTGCTCGTTGTAATCACCGTAGAAGGTCACCTGCCAACGCCCCTCTCCGGCACCCTGCAGCCTGCCCTCGGCCAGCTCGAAGCCGTTGCTGTAGCTGGCCTGCTGCTGTTCGGGGGTGATCTGCCATTCGAGGTTGGGGCCGTAGGCGAGCAGGGCTTCGCGCAGGCGACCGCTCTCGCGGGCGGCATCGATGGCTGCCTGGTTGATCCAGGTACCGCTCGGGTCGTTGTTCGGCGTGCTGGCGCAGCCGCCGAGCAGGGCGCCGCATAGCAGCAGAGGAAGCAGACGCATGGCGATCTCCATGCCGGGGAAGGGAGAGCGAGGCGTGACGCCCCGCTCGAATGACTTACTCGATGACCAGAATAGCGTCCATTTCCACCTGCGCACCGCGCGGCAGAGCAGCAACGCCGATGGCGGCGCGAGCCGGGTAGGGCTGTTCGAAGTAGCGGCCCATGATCTCGTTGACCTTGGCGAAGTGCGACAGGTCGGTGAGGAAGATGTTCAGCTTGACGATGTCCTTGAACGAACCGCCGGCGGCTTCGGCCACCGCCTTGAGGTTCTCGAACACCTGCACGGTCTGCGCTTCGAAGCCCTCGACCAGCTCCATGCTCACCGGGTCCAACGGGATCTGGCCGGACATGTAGACGGTGTTGCCGGCCTTGATCGCCTGGGAGTAGGTGCCGATGGCGGCGGGGGCCTTGTCGCTGGTGATGACGGTCTTGCTCATGAATCGCTCCTTGTGAGAACTGGCTGGGTCGAGCACCCAGCCTACAGAATCGAAATAGGGGAATTGTGTCAGGCGCGTACTCGGGTGATACGCATCACGCCCTTGAGCGCGCGCAGTTTCTTGATCACGCGGGCCAGGTGCACGCGGTCATGCACGCTGACCACCAGTTGCACGACGCTGATGCGGCCGTCGCGTTCGTCCATGCTGATCTTCTCGATGTTGCCATCGGCGGCGTTGACGCTGCTGGCCAGCAGGGCGATCAGGCCGCGCTGGTGTTCCAGCTCGACGCGCAGTTCGACGTTGAATTCGCCGGTGACGTCCTTGGACCAGTTGAGCTGGATGCATTTTTCCGGATTGTGGCGGATATCGACGATGTTCCGGCAGCTCTCCATGTGCACCACCATGCCCTTGCCGGCGGACAGGTAGCCGACGATGGGGTCGCCCGGAATCGGCGTGCAGCACTTGGCGTAGCTCATCACCAGACCTTCGGTGCCGCGAATCGCCAGCGGCCCTTCGCTGCTCGGCAGGGTGTCGTCGCCATTTTCGGCCAGCAGGCGGCGGGCGACGACGTAGGCCATGCGGTTGCCCAGGCCGATGTCTTCGAGCAGATCCTCGATCACTTCCTGGCGGTACTCGCCGAGCACCGCTTGCACGCGCTCGGGGGCAATCTTCTCTAGGTGCGTATCGAAGCTGGCCAGCACCTTGTTCAGCAGGCGTTCGCCGAGGCTGATGGATTCCGAGCGGCGCTGCTGCTTGAGGGCATGGCGGATATGCGTGCGCGCCTTGCCGGTGACCACGAAGTTGAGCCAGGCCGGGTTGGGGCGGGCGCCCGGTGCGGTGACGATTTCCACCGTCGAGCCGCTTTCCAGGGCCTGCGACAGCGGTGCCAGGCGACGGTTGATGCGGCAGGCGATGCAGGTGTTGCCGACGTCGGTGTGCACCGCGTAGGCGAAGTCGACCGCCGTGGAGCCTTTTGGCAGCTCCATGATGCGGCCCTTGGGCGTGAACACGTAGACCTCGTCCGGGAACAGGTCGATCTTCACGCTCTCGATGAATTCCAGCGAGTTGCCGGCGCGTTGCTGCAGCTCCAGCACACCCTTGACCCACTGCCGTGCACGGGCATGGTTGCCCTTGGGCACTTCGTCGTCGTTGGACTTGTACAGCCAGTGCGCGGCGATGCCGTTGTTGGCCATCTCTTCCATTTCGCGGGTGCGGATCTGGATCTCGATGGGCACGCCGTGCATGCCGAACAGCGTGGTGTGCAGCGACTGGTAGCCGTTGGCCTTGGGTATCGCGATGTAATCCTTGAAGCGCCCGGGCAGCGGTTTGTAGAGGTTGTGCACGGCGCCAAGCACGCGGTAGCAGGTGTCGACCTTGTCAACGATGATGCGGAAGGCGTAGACGTCCATGATCTCGTTGAACGCCTTACGCTTGCCGCGCATCTTCTGGTAGATGCTGTACAGGTGCTTCTCGCGGCCGATCACCTCGCCTTCCATGCCTTCGCGCTGCAGGCACATCTGGATCGATTCCTCGATCTTGGCGACGATTTCCTTGCGGTTGCCCCGAGCGCGGCGCACGGCGGCGCGGATGCGCTCGGAGCGCATCGGGTGCATGGCCTTGAAGCCCAGGTCTTCGAACTCCACGCGCATGTTGTGCATGCCCAGCCGGTTGGCGATGGGCGCGTAGATTTCCAGGGTTTCCTTGGCGATGCGCCGGCTCTTCTCGTGCGGCATGGCATCGAGGGTGCGCATGTTGTGCAGGCGGTCGGCGAGCTTGACCAGAATCACGCGGATGTCGCGGGCCATGGCCATGGCCATCTTCTGGAAGTTCTCGGCCTGCGCCTCGGCCTTGGTCTCGAAGTTCATCTGGGTCAGTTTGCTGACCCCGTCGACCAGTTCGGCCACGGTTTCGCCGAACTGCGCGTTGAGCGCTTCCTTGGCGATACCGGTGTCTTCGATCACGTCGTGCAGCATGGCGGCCATCAGGCTCTGATGATCCATGTGCATGTCGGCGAGGATGCTGGCCACGGCCAGCGGATGGGTCACGTAGGCTTCGCCACTGCGGCGGCGTTGGCCATCGTGCGCCTGTTCGGCGTAGAAGTAGGCCCGGCGTACCAGGTTGACCTGGTCATGGCCGAGGTAGGCCGAAAGTCGGTCGGCGAGAGCGTCTATACCAGCCATGGGGTGTTCCCCTCATGACCGGTTTGGCGACCCGCCGCGCAACTTCGACCCGGCATCATCGACTTACAGAGGCTCGTTGGCCTCTTCCTCGAAGGCAGCGAACAGCGGTTCTTCTTCGACGATATCGTCCTGGGCGATCACGTCGTAATCCACCAGGCCGGCGGCGATTTCGCGCAGGGCCACGACGGTGGGCTTGTCGTTTTCCCACGCCACTTTCGGCTCTTTGCCGCCGGTGGCCAGCTGGCGCGAACGCTTGGTCGCGAGCATGACCAGTTCGAAGCGGTTATCAACGTTGTCCAGGCAATCTTCGACGGTAACGCGAGCCATGGTGTTCCTCGTAACGTGTGCGGATAAGCTTGGCCCGAGCGGGCGAGCGGACTGAATAGTCTAAAAAATCACCAGCGACAATGGAAGCGCTGTTTTACGCCAGCAGTTCGCTGAGCAGGCCGGCATGGCGTTGCTGTTGCTGCGGTTGTGTCAGTTGGTTGCTGCGGAAGATGGCTTTCAGGTCGCTCAGGGCGTGGTTGAAGTCATCGTTGATCACCAGGTAGTCGTATTCGACGTAGTGGCTCATTTCGCTGACCGCTTCGCGCATGCGTCGTTCGATGGTCTCGCCGCTGTCCTGGCCACGGTTGGTCAGGCGATGGCGCAGGGCTTCCTGGGTCGGCGGCAGAATGAAGATGGATTTGCTCTGCGGCATCAGCTTGCGCACCTGCTGCGCGCCCTGCCAGTCGATTTCCAGAATCAGGTCGAAGCCTTCGGCCAGCGTCTGCTCGACCCATTTCTGCGAAGTACCGTAAAGGTTATCGAATACCTGGGCATGTTCGAGGAACTCGCCGCGTTCGAGCATGGCGTTGAACTGTGCATGGTCGACGAAGTGGTAGTTCACCCCATCCACTTCGCCCGGGCGCATGGCGCGGGTGGTGTGCGAGACCGAAACGCGAATCTGCGCTTCGCTGTCGATCAGCGCCTTGACCAGGCTGGTCTTGCCGGCGCCGGAGGGGGCGGAAACGATGTAGAGGGTGCCGGTGGTCGTGGCCATGAAAACGATCCTGGGAAAACGTGGGACGAAAGATAGCAGCCGCTGGGCTGGCGTTACTCGATATTCTGAACCTGCTCGCGCATCTGTTCGATCAACACTTTCAGGTTGACCGCAGCCTGTGTGCTGCGCGGGTCGAACGCCTTGGAGCCGAGGGTGTTGGCTTCGCGGTTGAGTTCCTGCATCAGGAAGTCCAGACGCCGCCCGGCAGCGCCGCCGGCCTTGAGTACGCGACGCACTTCGTTGACGTGGGTGCTGAGGCGATCCAGCTCCTCGGCCACGTCGCTCTTTTGTGCCAGCAACACCAGCTCCTGCTCCAGGCGCTGTGGATCGAGCTCGGCCTGCATCTCGGCGAAGCGGGTTTCGATCTTGGCGCGCTGGCCGGCGAGCATCTGCGGCACCAGTTCGCGCAGGGCGGCGACTTCCTCGAGGATACTGTCGAGGCGATCGTTTAGCAGCTTGGCCAGCTCGGCGCCTTCGCGGGCGCGGCCTGCCTTGAGTTCACTCAGCGCCTGGTCGAACAGCTTCAGAGCGGCAGCGTTCAGGGCTTGCGGGTCGGCCGAATCGGCCACCAGCACGCCAGGCCAGGCCAGCACTTCCAGCGGGTTGAGCGGGGCCGGCTGCTGGATCAGCGTGGCGACCTGTTCGGCAGCGGCGATCACTTGGCGGGCGCGCTCGCTGTCGACCTGCAGTGGCTTGCCGGCGTTTTCCTCGGCGAAGCGCAGGGTGCACTCCACCTTGCCGCGTGACAGCCCCTGGCGCAGGGCTTCGCGCACGGCACCTTCGAGGTCGCGAAAGGCTTCCGGCAGGCGCAGGTGCGGTTCCAGATAGCGGTGGTTGACCGAGCGCAGTTCCCAGCTCAGGGTGCCGTGGGCGGTTGCCTGCTCGTGGCGGGCAAAGGCCGTCATGCTATGAACCATGGGATACCTCGCGGATGTCGATTCGAAAAACGCAGGATTGTAGCCCAGGGAGAGCGCCTGTTTCATGCGCCGGTGATCAGCCCTTGGCCCTGCCTGCTGTCAGTCGCTGCCAAATCGTCGTGTCCTGTCGGCGGCTGGCCCCTATAATGCGAGCTGTTTTTACTTAATGAAGTAGGTATCGCTCGATGAAACGTCCCAGTGGCCGCGCCGCCGATCAGTTGCGCTCGATTCGCATCACCCGCAACTACACCAAGCACGCCGAAGGCTCGGCGCTGGTGGAATTTGGCGATACCAAGGTGATCTGCACCGTCAGCGTCGAGTCCGGCGTGCCGCGCTTCCTCAAGGGGCAGGGCCAGGGTTGGCTGACGGCCGAATACGGCATGCTGCCGCGTGCCACCGGCGAGCGTAACCAGCGTGAAGCCAGCCGCGGCAAGCAGGGTGGTCGTACCCTGGAAATCCAGCGCCTGATCGGTCGTTCGCTGCGCGCCGCACTGGACATGAGCAAGCTCGGCGAGAACACCCTGTACGTCGATTGCGATGTGATCCAGGCTGACGGTGGCACCCGTACCGCGTCCATCACCGGTGCCATGGTGGCGCTGATCGATGCGCTGAAAGTGCTGAAGAAGCGTGGCGGGCTCAAGGGTGAGCCACTCAAGCAGATGATTGCTGCCGTATCGGTTGGCATCTACCAGGGTCAGCCGGTGCTGGATCTGGACTACCTGGAAGACTCCGCCGCCGAGACCGACCTCAACGTGGTGATGACCAACGCCGGTGGCTTCATCGAAGTGCAGGGCACTGCTGAAGGCGCACCGTTCCAGCCTGACGAATTCAACGCCATGCTGGCATTGGCGCAGAAAGGCATGAACGAGATCTTTGAACTGCAGCAGGCCGCTCTGGTCGACTGAACCCCGTAACGAGCAAGGAGCATCAGGATGAACGACGATCTGCAAAACCCGCTTCCGACGCCCAGTCAGGAAGCGCGTCAGTGGGCCATGTTCTGTCACTTCGCCGCGTTTCTCGGCCTGGTGTTCCCCTTCGGTAATCTGCTCGGCCCGCTGATCGTCTGGCAGGTGAAGAAGGATCTCGACCCCTTCGTCGATGCCCAGGGCAAGGAAGCGCTGAACTTCCAGATCAGCGTGGCCCTGGCCGCAGTGATCTGCTTCATCCTGATGGTGGTGGTCATCGGCTTCCCCATGCTCATGTTGCTGGGGCTGGCGGCGCTGGTGCTGACCATCATCGCGGGGATCAAGGCCAACGAGGGACAGCCTTATCGCTATCCCTTCAGTTGGCGGTTGCTGAAGTAAACCTGCGCGCAACAAAAAGCCGGCGATCAGCCTAATGCCAGTCAGTTAAGCATCGACGCTGCCAATGGGGAAGAGCGGCGCCCCGCCGCGAACCAGGGCGATACGCGATTTAAAAGCTTCGCCCCGGGGCGGGGCTCCTACGAAAGACTGCTTTGGCAAGCTTATCTGATCGGCATTGGGCGATCAGCCGGCTTTTTCATGGCTGTCGGTCAGACGCTGAGAATCCAGTCGTAATCGACGATCAGCGGCGCATGCTGGGAGAAGCGTGGCTGGCGTGGCAAGCGGGCGCTGCGCACGCTGCGGCGCATGCCGGGGGTGAGCAACTGGTAGTCGAAGCGGTAACCCAGGTTGAGCATTTCCGCCTGCTCGTTGTCCGGCCACCAGCTGAACTGATCGCCTTCGCGGCTGACTTCGCGCAGGGCATCGACATAGCCCATATTGCCCACCACCTCATCCATCCAGGCGCGCTCGGGCGCCAGGAAACCGGGAGATTGCTGGCAGTCGCGCCAGTTCTTCACGTCCAGCTTCTGGTGCGCGACATGCAGCGAGCCGCAATAGATGTACTCGCGACGTTTGCGCCGTTGCTTGTCCAGATAATGGGTGAAGTCGTCCATGAACTTGAATTTCTGATTCAAGCTCTCGTCACCGTCCCGTCCGCTTGGCAGCAGCAGGGTGGCGATACTGACCTTGTCGAAATCTGCCTGCAGGTAGCGCCCGTAGCGATCGGCCAACTCGAAGCCGAGGCCGCTGATCACCGCCTTGGGTTGCAATCGCGAGTAGAGTGCCACGCCACCTTGGCTGGGCACTTCACCGTCGCATGCATAGAGGAAATAACCATCCAGCTGGAAGGCTTGGTCGTCCATTTCAAAGGCGGAGGCACGGGTGTCTTGCAGGCAGATCACGTCGGCATTCTGGGCTTGCAGCCAACTGAGCAAACCTCGCTCGGCCGCAGCCTGAATACCATTCACGTTCACACTGATGATCCGCATAAATGGCCCCCAAAAACACATGCATGTATGATACCTGAGCTCACCTCATTTAGCTAAATCCGTGCCGTCCGGGACTTTTCATGCAAGCGTACCAGCGCGATTTCATTCGTTTTGCCATCGAGCGCGGGGTTCTGCGTTTCGGTCAGTTCACCCTCAAGTCCGGGCGTACCAGCCCCTACTTTTTCAACGCCGGCCTGTTCGACAGCGGCCTGGCGCTGGCTCAGCTGGGGCGCTTCTACGCGGCGGCCATCGTTGACAGTGGCATCGATTTCGACGTGCTGTTCGGCCCGGCCTACAAGGGTATTCCGCTGGCGGCGACCACAGCCGTGGCGCTGGCCGAGCATCATCAGCGTGATCTGCCCTGGTGCTTCAACCGCAAGGAAGCCAAGGACCATGGCGAGGGCGGCACCCTGGTCGGTGCGCCGCTCAAGGGCCGTGTGCTGATCGTCGATGACGTGATCACTGCCGGCACGGCGATCCGCGAGGTGATGCAGATCATCCAGGGCCAGGGCGCCCAGGCCGCCGGTACCCTGATCGCGCTGAACCGCCAGGAGCGCGGTCAGGGCGAGCTTTCGGCGATTCAGGAAGTCGAACGCGACTTCGGCATGCCGGTAGTGAGCATTGTGTCACTCGAACAGGTACTGGAATATCTGGCAGGTGATGCTGAACTGAAGCAATATCTGCCGGCCGTCGAAGCCTACCGCGCCGAGTACGGAATCTAGCCCTCGCACAAGGTCGTCCTATGCCTGCACCGCTCCTGACCCGCTGTACGCTGCTCTGTAGCCTGCTGCTGCCGTTGTCTGGAGTGGCTGCCGAGCTGTATCGCTATGTCGACGACAAGGGCGTGACGGTGCTCAGCCGTCAGGGCGTGCCGCCGGAATTCATCGGCAAGGGTTATGAGGTGCTCAACGACCAGGGACGTGTGCTGCGGGTCATACCGCCGGCGCCGACGCCGGAAGAGTTCGCCCGCATGCAGGCGGACAAGGCCCGTGCCAGCAGCGATGCGCAGTTGCTGCGCCTGTACACCAATCTCGATGATGTTGACCGCGCCCGCGAACGCAAGCTGGCCGAGCTCGACGGCGTCACCAGCGTGGCGCGCGGCAACCTGCAATCGGTGCGCACGCAACAGGCCAACCTGCAGAGCCAGGCCGCTGACCATGAGCGCGCCGGGCGTGAGGTGCCGGAACATTTGCTGGTGCAGATCAACAATCTCAAGGAAGAACAGCAGCGCCTGCAGCGTGATATCGCGCGCTACAAGGAAGCGCGCACTCAGGCCGAGGCCGGTTTTGCCTCTGACCGTGCACGCCTGGTCGAGCTGTTTGGCGAGCCGCAGAAAAAACCTTAGGGCTCAGCCATTCAGCCTTGCGGCTGAGTCTTCTCGAAACTCTCGATCTTTTCCCTGAGCCACTGCGGCAGCGGGGCGCTGCTGCGTGTCGTGCCGTCGGCGTGAACATAGACGATTTCGCCGCCGGTCAGTAGCTCGCCGTCGCGCCAGATGCCGAGGGCAAACGTCAGGCTGGAGCGGCCCAGGCGTGCGCTGCGGATGCCGATCTGCAACAGGTCGTCGAAGCGTGCCGGCGCGCGGTATTCGAGCAGCGTGCGGATGGCGAAGAAATCGCCGCCATCCCGAGCCAGGTCACCGGGGTAGGCGACACCCAGCGCGCGGAAGTATTCGGTGATGGCGACATCGGCGTAGGTCAGGTAGTGGCCGTTGAAAACGATGCTTTGCGGGTCGACTTCGGCCCAGCGTACGCGCAAGGTGTGGAAGAAGATGAACTGGCTGAGTTCGGGCAGGGTACTCATGGGCGATCCTCTATCAGGGTTGCCTGGTGAGCGTGCTGGTTGAGGAGGGTTGCGGCAAGTTCGAGTCAGTGTGCGGATGGCTTGCGATAAGGCTGCTCTATGGCCAGCGTCATCTCGTAGGGTGCGCCGTGCGCAGCGGATTGAGGGGGCGCTTGCCCTCACCTGCCCTGCGGGCACTCTCGGCTTTGGCTTCCTGCGTCGCTCTACCTCCAGCATCCATGCAGTCGTCTCCGGTGGAGAGGGGCATCAGAGGGATGCGTGGTGGCTGCTTTACCCTCACCCGCCCTGCGGGCACCCTCTCCCAGGGGAGAGGGGCATCAGAGGGATGCGTGGTAGTCGCTTTGCCCTCACCCGCCCTTCGGGCACCCTCTCCCGGAGGGAGGGGGGCATCAGAAAGCCGCGTTCGCGGCTTGCTTTTAGGGGCGTTTGCGGTTGCTGATCATGGTGCCGTTGCCGATATCGGTGAAGATCTCCAGCAGTACGGCATTGGGTACGCGACCATCGATGATGTGCGAGCTGGTCACGCCACCCTGTACCGCTTCCAGGGCGCATTTGATCTTCGGCAGCATGCCGCCGTAGATGGTGCCGTCGGCGATCAGTTCGTTGACCTGCTCGGTGTTCAGGCCGGTGAGCACTTCGCCCTGCTTGTTCATCAGGCCGGCGATATTGGTCAGCAGCATCAGCTTCTCGGCTTTCAGCGCCTCGGCTACCTTGCCGGCGACCAGGTCGGCATTGATGTTGTAGGACTCGCCATCCGGGCCGACGCCGATGGGCGCGATGACCGGGATGAAGTCGCCTTTGGCCAGCATGTTGAGCAGGTCGGTGTTGATCCCGGTGACCTCGCCGACATGACCGATATCGATGATTTCCGGCTGGGTCATCTCCGGCGTCTGGCGGCTGACCTTGAGCTTGCGCGCGCGGATCAGGCCGGCATCCTTGCCGGTCAGGCCGATGGCGCTGCCGCCATGCTGGTTGATCAGGTTGACGATGCTCTTGTTGACCTGGCCGCCGAGTACCATTTCCACCACGTCCATGGTGGCGGTATCGGTGACGCGCATGCCATCGATGAAGTGGCTTTCGATGGACAGGCGCCCCAGCAGATCACCGATCTGCGGGCCGCCACCGTGTACCACCACCGGGTTGATGCCGACCGCCTTCATCAGCACGATGTCGCGGGCGAAGCCCTGCTTGAGCTCCTCGCTCTCCATGGCGTTGCCGCCGTATTTGATCACCAGCGTCTTGCCGACGAAGCGGCGGATATAAGGCAGGGCTTCGGACAATACCTTGGCAATCTGGGCAGCGGCGTCACGCTCGAGGGTCATGCGGGGGCTCCTGGGGCAAATGGGTTAAAAGGGCAGTTGCAGGTCGGGGGCGACCTTGAGCAGTTGCGCACGGAACACGTCCTGAATGCGCTCCAGCTCTTCCTGGGTATCGGCTTCGAAGCGCAGCACCAGCACCGGTGTGGTGTTGGAGGCGCGGATCAGGCCCCAGCCCTTGGGATAGTCGACGCGCACACCGTCGATGCTGGTGATGTTCGCCTCGCCCCACTGGCCTTCACGTTGCAGGCGCTCGATCATGCCGAACTTGGTTTGCTCGGTGACCTTGATATTGATTTCCGGCGTGGAAATGTCGCTGGGGAAGGCGCTGAACACCTGCTCGGCGTTGCGTTTTTCCAGGCTGAGGATTTCCAGCAGGCGCGCGGCGCTGTAGATGCCGTCGTCGAAACCGTACCAGCGCTCCTTGAAGAAGATGTGACCGCTCATCTCGCCAGCCAGCAGGGCGCCGGTTTCCTTCATCTTCTTCTTGATCAGCGAGTGGCCGGTCTTCCACATCACCGGGCGGCCGCCGTAGCCGCTGATCAACGGGGTCAGGCGACGGGTGCATTTGACGTCGAAGATGATGTCGGCGCCGGGGTTGCGCGAGACCACGTCCTTGGCGAACAGCATCAGCAGGTGGTCCGGGTAAACGATGGTGCCGGTGTTGGTCACCACGCCGACGCGGTCGCCGTCGCCGTCGAAGGCCAGGCCGAGGTCGGCGTTTTCCGCTTTGACGCGGGCGATCAGGTCGACCAGGTTCTCCGGTTTGCCCGGATCCGGGTGGTGGTTGGGGAAGGTGCCGTCCACTTCGCAGAACAGCGGAATCACGCTGCAGCCCAGCGCTTCGATCAATTGCGGGGCGATCACGCCAGCAGCGCCATTGCCGCAGTCGACCACCACGCGCAGTGGCTTGGCCAGGGCGATGTCGTCACGGATAGTCTTGAAATAGCGCTGCAGCACGTCAACCTGCTGCACGCTGCCGACGCCTGTGGCCAGGTCGTTGTTGTCCAGGCGGGTCTTCAGCGCGAGGATCTGCTCGTTGGCCAGGGTGTCACCAGCGATGATGATCTTGAAGCCGTTGTAGTCCGGCGGATTGTGGCTGCCGGTGAGCATCACGGCCGAGCGGCCTTCCAGCACGTTGGCAGCGAAGTACACCACCGGGGTCGGCACCATGCCGATATCGGTCACTTCGCAGCCGCAGTCGAGCAGGCCCTGTACCAGTTGCTGCAGCAGTTCCGGGCCGGAGAGGCGGCCGTCACGGCCGACGATGACCTTGGGTTCGCCCTGAGCCAGGCTTTGCGAGCCGATGGCACGGCCGATCCAGTAGGCGTATTCGGCGGTCAGGGTGTCACCGACCACGCCACGGATGTCGTAGGCGCGGAAGATGTCGTCGGGAAGTTGCGGGGCGCTTTGGCTGTTGCTCATTGCGGGGCTTTGCTCCAGTCCCAGGAGATCCTGGTCTTCATCGAGAATGTCGATATCGAGGATATCGGTGTCCTGGAACAGCGGGTCGATCGGCTCGGCGGGCCTGGCGACCGGCTGAGCGACGGGGGCCGCGGCTGTTCCTTTCAGGGGGGTATTGCTGCTTTCACTGCTGCGACGCGGCAGGCGAGCCAGGCTCTGAGCCAGGGCGTCGAGGGCCGGTACACTGAGGCTGAAGGCTTTGACGCTCTTGCCCGCAGAGAGTTCTTTGAGCATTTGCCCGAGTTGGCGGGCATCGCTGTTGACCCGGCCCTGCAGCGCACCTTGCACCAGTATCAGGCCGATCAGTGCGCCGCCCAGGGCCAGCAGGGCGGCAAGGCCCAACATCAGCGGTGGTATGCCGCCCTGTACCAGGCCTGGGCCTGGGGTGAAACTGAGAATCCATTGTGGGTTACCGGTCGAGAAGGTCTGCGCGCTGCCTGCGCCTGCCTCGCCGCGTTGCAACAGCACCTGCGGTGCCGTATTGGCGAACTGCTGCAGTAATTGCACCTGGCCATATTCGGCCGGTAGTGGCGGCAGGGCAGCCAGCAGGCGTTGCAGATCGACGGCCAGCAACAGGGTGCCCTGCGCCGGCTGGCTGTCGCTGACGCGCAGGGTCACGGCGCTGTAGGCCAGCCAGCGCTGGCCGACGCGATAGGCTTCGACAGCCGGCTGCTGACCACTCTCGGCGCGGCGCAGCATGTCCAGCCCGGCGAAGTTCATCGGCGCGGCGCGGGTGGCGTTCTGCACGGCCTCGCCACGGCGATTGAGGTGGGCGTCGATCACCCCATCCCAATAGCCCAGGCGCCGTTCGGCCTCACTGATCTGCAGGCTGTCACCGCTTTGCAGTGCCTGTAGCAGTGTCGGGTTGCGTGCGGCTGCCAGGCTGTCGGCCTGCAGTTTTTTGAGCGCCTGTTGCACCGCTGCCGCCTGGCTGCTGCCGATAGCCTGGACCAGCTCGCTCTGGCGCGCCTGCTTGCTGCTGTCTTCGGCGAACCAGAGCAAGGCGCCACCTGCGCCCGTACCAATCAGTGCGGCAAGCAGGCCGGGCAGCAGCGGCCCAAGTGCGGGCTTGGCAGCGGCGCTCTTGCTGGCTGGCGCTGGGCTGGCAGGGGTGTCGGCTTCCTTGGCATTGCGCTTGAAGAGTTTCACGCAGGTGCTCCTCGGCGGGTCGTCCTGTGGGAGAGAGTCAGTGGCTGCCGGAGTGGCCGAAGCCGCCGGCGCCGCGTTGGGTCTCGTCGAACTGCTCGACCAGTTCGAAATGCGCCTGCACCACCGGCACCAGCACCAGTTGCGCGATGCGCTCGCCAATGGCGATGGTGAAAGGTGTCTGGCCGCGGTTCCAGCACGACACCATCAGTTCACCCTGGTAGTCCGAGTCGATCAGACCGACCAGGTTGCCGAGGACGATGCCGTGCTTGTGGCCCAGGCCCGAGCGCGGCAGGATCATCGCGGCCAGGCCGGGGTCACCGATATAGATCGACAGGCCGGTGGGAATCAGCACGGTCTGCCCCGGCTCGAGGACGATCTCATCCTTGAGCATGGCACGCAGGTCAAGGCCGGCGGAGCCTGGCGTGGCGTATTGCGGCAGGGGAAATTCCTGGCCGAGACGGGGGTCGAGGATCTTGGCTTGCAGAGCGTGCATGGTCAGTTCTTGTTCAGTCGTTCTTTGATAAGGGTGATCAACTGGCGGGCAATCTTGCCCTTGCTGGTCTGGGCGAAGCTGATCTGCTGCAGCCCACGGTCGATCACAGTGATGGCGTTCTCTTCACTATTGAAGCCGATGCTGGGGTTGGCCACATCATTGGCGACGATCAGGTCGAGATTCTTGTCGCGCAGCTTGCGCGAGGCGTATTCCAGCAGGTTCTCGGTTTCGGCGGCGAAGCCCACGCTGAACGGGCGATCCTCGCGGCCGGCGATGGTGGCGAGAATATCCGGGTTGCGCACCATTTGCAGGAGCATGCCCTCACCGCTGCTGGGGTCTTTCTTCAATTTGTGCTGCGCGACCACTTCCGGGCGGTAGTCGGCCACCGCGGCGGCGGCGATCAGCACGTCGCAGGGCATGGCGGCTTCGCAGGCAGCGAGCATGTCGCGGGCGCTGACCACGTCGATACGGCTGACCCGATCCGGCGTCGGCAGGTGTACCGGGCCACTGACCAGGGTCACGCGCGCGCCGGCTTCGGCTGCGGCTTCGGCAAGGGCGAAGCCCATCTTGCCGGAGCTGTGGTTGGTGATGTAGCGCACCGGGTCGATGTTTTCCTGGGTCGGGCCAGCAGTGATCAGAACGTGCAGGCCCTCGAGCGCCTGACGCTGGAAGCAGTCGGCAGCCAGCTGGGCCAGATCATTGGCTTCGAGCATGCGCCCGAGACCGACATCGCCGCAGGCCTGGCTACCGGAAGCTGGGCCGAACAGGCGCATGCCGCGACTCTGCAGCAGTTCGAGGTTGGCCTGGGTGGCCGCGTCGCGCCACATGGCCTGGTTCATCGCCGGAGCCAGGGCAACCGGCGCATCGGTGGCCAGCACCAGGGTGGTCAGCAAGTCGTTGGCCACGCCCTGGGCCAGGCGCGCGATCAGGTCGGCTGTAGCGGGTGCGATAAGGATCAGATCGGCCCAGCGCGCCAGCTCGATATGGCCCATCGCCGCTTCGGCAGCAGGGTCGAGCAGGTCGAGATGAACCGGGTGGCCGGACAGGGCCTGCAGCGTCAGCGGGGTAATGAACTCGCGGCCGCCCTGGGTCATCACTACGCGCACTTCGGCGCCCTGATCCTTGAGTCGGCGAACCAGTTCGGCGCTCTTGTAGGCGGCAATACCGCCCCCCACGCCGACGATGATGCGTTTGCGATACAGCCGCTGCATAGGCCTGCCTTGTCTGGACGGATGGATGTGCGCCACGCGACCAACGCCTCCCCAGGCCGGTCGCAGGCAAAAAGATGGGCTACCATAGCACAGGGCCCGTAACGGAAGCAGCGGGCGACTGGCTCGATAAGGAGGTGGGAATGAGCATTCGCGATTGGCCTGCGGCAGAGCGTCCGCGAGAGAAATTGCTGGAGCAGGGCGCAGCATCACTGACCGACGCCGAACTGTTGGCGATCTTTCTGCGCACCGGGGTGACCGGCAAGAGTGCGGTGGATCTGGCGCGCTATCTGCTGAGCGAGTTCGGCAGCCTGAGGGCGTTGCTCGAAGCCGACCTGGCCGGTTTCAGCCAGCACCTCGGCCTGGGCCCGGCCAAGTACGCGCAACTGCAGGCGGTGCTGGAGATGTCGCGGCGCCATCTGGCCGAGCGCCTGCGTCGCGATTCAGCGCTGGAAAGCCCGCAGGCCGTACGCGACTACCTCAAGGCGCAACTGCGTCACGAGCCGCATGAGGTGTTTGGCTGCCTGTTTCTCGATGCCAAGCACCGGGTGTTGGCGTTCGAGGTGCTGTTTCGCGGCAGCATCGACAGTGCCAGCGTGTATCCCCGACAGGTGGTCAAGCGTGCGCTGGCCAACAATGCCGCCGCCGTCATCCTTACCCATAACCACCCATCAGGCGTTTCCGAGCCCAGCCAGGCCGACCGCGTGCTGACCCAGCGCCTCAAGGATGCCCTGGCGCTGGTCGAGGTGCGCGTGCTCGATCACTTCATCGTCGGCGATGGCGAGCCGCTGTCGATGGCTGAGCTGGGCTGGATGTAGCTGATTCGAGTGTAGTGTGGGCTTCAGCCCACCACGACAATGGCTCAGGGAGCCATCTGCACCGAGGCGAAATCCTGCCGGCCGAACAGGCTGACCTTGTAGCCCTCGATCTTGCTGCTGAGCGCGTAGGGTGGGCTTTAGCCCACCACGACGATGCTTAGGGTGCGATCTGCACCGAAGCGAAATTCTGCCGGCCGAATGGGCTGACCTTGTAGCCCTCGATCTTGCTGCTGAGCAGCGTGAAGGCGGTGGGGTGAGCCAGCGGCAACCACAGCGCCTGCTGCTGGATGATCTGCTGCGCCTGCTGATAGAGGCGGCTGCGTTCGGCCTGGTCGCTGCTGGTTTTGCCATCAGCGATCAGCTTGTCCAGCGTCTCGTCGCAATAACGCGCGAAGTTGAGGCCTGACTCGACCGACGCGCAGGCGAATTGCGGAGTGAGGAAGTTATCGGGGTCGCCGTTGTCGCCGGCCCAGCCCATGAACAGCAGGTCATGCTCGCCGGCCTTGGCGCGGCGGATCAGCTCGCCCCACTCGATCACGCGAATCTCGGCGTCGATGCCCACCTTGGCCAGATCCGCCTGCAGCAGTTGCGCGCCGAGGCTCGGGTTGGGGTTGAGCAGGCTGCCGCTGGGGCGCGTCCAGATGGTGGTCTTGAAACCCTCCGCCAGGCCAGCCTCGGCCAGCAGGGCGCGGGCCTTGTCCGGATCATACGGATAACCGGGCAGATCGCTGGCATAGCTCCAGGTGTTCGGCGGGTAAGGGCCGCTGGCCGGTTCGGCGCTGCCCTCGAACACCGCCTTGACGTAGCTGGCCTTGTCGAGCGCCAGGTTGATCGCCTGGCGCACCTGCGGCTTGTCCAGCGGCGCATGCTGACTGTTGATGCCGACGAAGGCCGTCATGAAGGCGGCGGTCTGTGCGCTTTTCAGCTTGGCGTCACCAGCGATGGCCTGCACGTCCTGCGGTTTTGGCGACAGGGCGATCTGGCATTCGCCACGGCGTAGCTTCTGCAGGCGCACGTTGCTGTCCGGGGTGATGGCGAAAATCACCCGCTCCACCCCCGGCTTGCCGGCGAAATAATCCGGGTTGGCGCGGTAGCGCACCACGGCATCCTTCTGGAAACGCTCGAAGACGAACGGGCCGCTGCCGACAGGGGCGCTGTTGAGCCGCTGCGGGGTGCCGGCGGCCATCAGCTGGTCGGCGTACTCGGCGGAGTAAATCGAGGCGAAGCCCATGCTCAGGGTGGCGAGGAAGGTGGCATCGCGGCGGTTCAGGGTGATGCGTACGTCGTGTGTACCCGGTGCTTCGACCTTGGCGATCAGGCTCGGCCACTGCATCGACTGGGCGTGTGGGTAACCGCTGGCGGCGACCGCGTGCCAGGGGTGATTGGGGTCGAGCATGCGCTGGAAGCTGAACAGCACGTCGCGGGCGTCTAGGTTGCGGCTGGGCGTGAAGTCGGCGCTGTGGTGAAACTGTACGTCGTCGCGCAACTGGAAGTCGTAGACCAGGCCATCGTCCGAGATCGACCAGCTGCGCGCCAGGCTCGGCAGCAGCTTGCCCTGCTCGGCGTCGAACTCCACCAGGCGGTTCATCAGCATGTCAGCCGAGGCATTGGTGGTGGTCAGCGAGTTGTACTGCACCACGTCGAAACCTTCCGGGCTGGCTTCGGTGCACACGCTGAGGGTGGCGGCCTGGGCCAGTATCGGGGTACACAGCAGAGCGGCAAGCAAAAGGCGCATGATGAAGTCCTTATTCCTGGCGTTGACGGCAAGTGTGCAACCCTAGTCGATTTGCCGGGCGCTGAATACCGGAGCGAGGCGACGAGCGGTCAAATCCTGATCAAACCCCGGAGCCCTGGCTCCTGGCCAGCCTGGGGGCCGGGCTCGGTGTTTTATCCTGCGTTTTTCCTTGTTGCTCCATAGGGTTTCTGGTATAAAGCAGCGCTCTTTTCTAGGGGCCCGGTTCTTGCGCTATCCAGTGCGCCCGGTAAGACCCTCGAGAAACGCGGCGCCGAGCGCCAATGACATTGAGTTTAAGCGGCCAACCCATGCCGGGTTGGGCATGTGGTTTTAGAGGGCTGAGGCATGTCGAGAGTCTGTCAAGTTACCGGTAAGGGTCCGGTAACCGGGAACAACATTTCCCACGCAAACAACAAAACCCGTCGTCGTTTCCTGCCGAACCTGCAGCATCATCGCTTCTGGGTCGAGTCCGAGAAGCGCTTCGTGCGTCTGCGCGTATCTGCCAAAGGCATGCGCGTCATCGACAAGCGTGGCATCGACGTAGTGCTGGCTGAGCTGCGCGCTCGCGGCGAAAAGGTTTAAGGAGAGAGTCATGCGTGAACTGATCCGTTTGGTGTCCAGCGCCGGTACCGGCCACTTCTACACCACCGACAAGAACAAGCGCACCACCCCCGACAAGATCGAAATCAAGAAATTCGATCCGGTCGTGCGCAAGCACGTGATGTACAAGGAAGCCAAGATCAAGTAATTGATCGGCGACCTGTCGAAGAAACCCGCCCTCACCGGCGGGTTTTTTATGCCTGTTGCGGTCACGGCCTGGCTGTAAGCAAGTCGGCGCGACCTTGGTTCGCGGCGTTTTTCATGCAAACCGACCATCCGTCACTTACGCCAGGCCAGGGGCGGGTTTAGACTGCGCCGTTGCCGTGGTACTGACTCATCCGTCAGCATTTGCTGGATGCGGGCATATGAGGTTCGGGCACCCGCCGTTCGTCATTTGCCCAGAGGCTCGCATGACCGCTTCAGCTCATTGTGTGGAAGTTCTGATCGCCGAAGCGGATCCCTGGACGTCCAATCTGCTGCAGCAACTGGTGCTCGATGTGCGCGGTGATGCCCGCGTGCTGCAGGTCAGTGATGGCCAAACGGCACTGGCACGCTGCAAGCGCCGCCTGCCTGACCTGGTGATCGCCGATGGCGAGCTGCCGGGGCTCGATGGTCTGGAACTGTTGCGTCAGTTGCGCCGTCATCCACGTACGCCGGCGTTGCCGTTCGTGCTCATCAGCGGTCGTTTCGATGCCAGCAGCGTCCGTGCGGCGCGGCCTTTGGTGCCCAGTGCCTATCTGGCCAAACCGTTCAATGCCGAGAGCCTGCGCCAGCGCTTGCGTACCTTGTTGCCCGCGCCTGCGGGGGCCATGGCGGTGCCTCAGCCGCTGCTGGTCAGCGAGCTGCGCGATTTTCTCGATACGGTGCGTGAAGAGGGGCAGGGCGCGCCGCTGCTCAGCGATGTGCGCGATGCAGGCGCTGCAGTCGGGTGAGCAGGATCTGGGTGAGCTGCAAGCGGTATTCGGCAATGACCCGCAGATCACCGCGCTCTTGATCGCTGCGGCCAACACGGCCGCCCAGCATCAGGGCGTACCTTGCCAGACCTTGGCCCAGGCGCTGCATCGCCTGGGGGGGGCGCGTACGCTGAATCTGGTGCTGGGGCTGGCCTTGCAGCGCAACGCACAGTTACGCGACCCGCGCCTGGCCGAACTGGCCGCGCATGCCTGGCAGCAGGCACGCCGCAGTGCCGATCTGGCGCGCTGGCTGGCGCTCGAACTGAGGCTCGATGCCGAGTTGTGCTACACCGCCGGCTTGCTGCACAACCTGGGCGAGTTGGCCCTGCTGCGCAGTCTGCAGGACTGGCTGGATACGGGGGGTGAGTTGAGCGACGAGCAGATCGAGCACGCCATGCAGCGCCGGTCGGCCAGCTTCGGCTCGGCCTTGCGTATCCGCTGGCGTCTGCCATTCGGCCTGCGCGAATTGATCGCGGCGTTCTATGGCCTGGGCGGCGGCGTGTTCTCGCGCGAGGCGTTGCTGCTCAACCTCAGCGGCTTGCTGCTGGCGCTCGCGGCCAGCGAGCAGCCGGCGAGCCTGGCCGAGGCGCGCTGTGTACGCATGCTACGGCTTGATTTGCGGCTGCTTGAACGCCTGCCGGCGGAGCTTTATCGGTCTGCCTGAGTGTACTGGCAGGCATCGTCAGCCAACTGCCGCAGTGGCTGCGGGCGGCCAACGAAATAGCCCTGGGCATAGTCGATGCCGAGGTTGAGCAGGCCGGTCAGGGCATCGCGGGCCGCCAACTGTTGCAGGCGCTCTTCCAGTGCGCGGCGCTCGCTGAGATCGACCACGATGCCTTCGATGAGATCCTGATGCGGGCGACGGTGCAGTGACAGGTAGACCCAGCGCGGTCGTTGCTGCAAATCGTAAAGCTGGCATTCACAGCTGATCGTGCCAGCTTGCGCATCGAGCTGTGCCAGCAGCGAGCGCCACTGCGCGGCGCCGACCAGTTGCAGCGGCAGATTGATCGCCGACTGGCTCTGTACGCGCAGCAGCAGGCTGTGCGGGCCGTCATCCAGGCGTGGCAGGCTGAGCAGAAACTGCGGGTAGGGCTCGCCGCGCTCACTGAATGAGCGTTTGGCGCCACTTTACAGCGGAGCGAGCGGCTGCTCGCCATCGAACAGCCAGATTTCCAGATCATCGAGGAAGGTCTGGCCGATGATCAGTTGCAGGCGTTCGGCTGGCGGTGTCTGCAATTGCACGGCGAGCCACCAGGCGCTGCGTGTGTAGCCGATGCGCGCGGTGCCCCGGACTTCGCGGCCATCAGTGGTGATTCGCTGCAGCACCTCGGCGGCGGTCAGCTGGCCGCCGGGATCTTCCAGCAGGAGACTGCGCTCGATGCTGACCGGCTGGGCCAGGTCGGCATTGCTGAGTTTCAGGAGCGGCAGGGCGTTGTCCGCCACGACCGGCATGGCACAGGCCAGGCAGAGCAGCAGGAGCAGTGAGCAAAGCGGTTGATGCATTCCGGGCGCCTATGGCTACTACGAGGGCGCCGAAGTCCGCAGGACGCTGTCTTGTCTCAGGCGCTCGGGCGCGAAGGCAATTCTAGCCAACTGCTGGCGCAATGATTGCGCAGCGAGTCTCATCTGCTTGGATCGGACGAACAAGGATGGCTTACAGCCTGTCACAGGTTTCTCGTGGTCAACGGTTGCGGTGGCGCGGACGGGGCGACACGCTCTGCGTTCGGGTGTGACTTTGACAAGGCGTGCCGGGCGTCAGAGTGCGCAGAAAAGCAGGCGCTGCGAAGTGAGCATGAATCGGATTATCGAGCTTTCAAACGCTGGGCCGGCCAGGTGCCGCGCCAGTAACGTGATGGATGCAATGAGCGCATGACCCAGTACGACCTGATCCTGGCCGGGGCCGGCCATGCCCACTTGGGGGTGTTGCGCCGCTGGGCGCTGGTGGAGCGTCCGCCAGGCCGTATCGGCCTGCTCAGCCCGGGCCCGGAAGCCTGGTACGCGGGCATGTTGCCGGGGCTGATCAGCGGCCGCTTCAGCCCAGCTGACTGCCGGGTGGAGCTGCAGCCGCTGTGTCGCGCAGCCAAGGTCGAGTTGATCGAGGGCGAAATCGCCGCGCTCGATGCCGATACGCGCATCCTGCAGCTTGCGGACGGGCGCCAACTGCAGGGCGAATGGCTGTCGCTGAATGTCGGTGCCGGTATGGCCATACCGCCGCAGCAGGGCGATGCCATGCAGGTGCTGGCCGCCAGGCCGATCGAACGGCTGCTCGAAGGCTGGCAGCAGTGGCAGAGCGAGCCCCGGCGCATGGCGATTCTCGGCGGAGGTGCCGGTGGCGTGGAACTGGCTCTGGCGCTGGCCGACCAGGTGCCGGCGCTGGCGCTGTTCTGCGGTGGCTCGTTGCTCGACGGGCTGGCCCCAGGGCTGCGCCTGCGCGCGCTGGGACATTTGCGTCAGCGTGGCGTGCAGGTGCGTGAGCATTGCCCGATTGGACGCATCGAAGACGACTGGCTGCTCAGCGGTGACGAGCCGGTCTGGCGTGGGCGCCGTCTGCTGCTGGCCAGTGGCGCACGGCCCTGGCCGTGGCTGGCAGCCAGTCAACTGAGCAGCGATGCGGCCGGCTTCATCGCCATTCGTCCAACCCTGCAATGCGAGTCCCATGCGCAGATCTTCGCTGTTGGCGACAGCGCCAGTCTCGACGGCATGCGTCGCAGTGGCCGTTTCGCGGTGCGTCAGGCGCCGGTGCTCACCGCCAACCTGCAGGCGGCGCTGCAGGGCCGCCCGCTGCGTGCGTACCGCGCGCAATGGCAGAGCCTGGCCCTGCTCGCCACCGGTGACGGCGGGGCCCTGCTCGGCTGGCACAACTGGAGTGCCGGCGGGCAACTTTACGGGCACTACAAGGACTGGCTGGATCGACGTTTCGTCAAACGCCATCGCATGGTCGGGTAGCGGCGCGGCGAAGACGTCCGAGGCCGGGATGCCGTGCCAGGGTCGGTTAATGCCTCCCGGTTAAGTGCCGATACAGCGAATAGGCACGTTGGCGCCCAGCGGCGAAGCTGAGCGGGATGGACTCGTCCTGTCGGGTACTGCTTTGATGTATGGCAGGTTGCTACCAAAGTTTTATGGTGCTGGCGCTTCCAAGCTGCTCGAATCGCGGTCATGTTGCCCGATCTGCTGGTGCATTTTTCGTCGGGCCTTTCTTATGCGTAGCCTATTGCCAGACTGCGTCGGATATTCGAGGGAGAGAACCCGTCGTGACTCCGTCCGCCTACAGCGCCTCGCCGCGCACCAGAACAAGAACCCTGAGGTCGGTCATGCAAGCTGCCTTTATCCGTTCGCCGATCGCTTTCGTACTGCATGCACTGGGACTGGCTGGGCTCATGCTCGCCTATCAGCAGATGCAGCTGCCTCTCTACGTGAGCGTGCCATCCTATCTACTGCTGGCGTTATGGCCCTGGCTGGGGCCCTGGCAGCGGCGTGACGAGCCGCAACAGGCTGCCCGGCAGGCCGCGACGGGCGACTTTGTCGAGCTCAGCCGTGGGCTGTCGCGACACACCTGCCACAATGCGCTGTCTGCCGCCAAGGTGGCCCATGCCGTGAAACACCTGGCCGGCCGTCTGCAATCGCAACTGGCGGCGGTGCAACAGGTCAGTCAGGCCGCCGAGGCCATCACCCACACCGAGCAGGACAGCGCCGCCCGCGCCGAGCACACCCTGGTCGCTGCCCGCCATGTCCGTGAAGCCAGCGCCAACGGCCAGGCCGAGCTCAACCAGGCCATCGCACGCATGCAGCAACTCAGTGCGCAGACCCTGGCCAGCCGCGAGCTGATCGATGGTCTGAGCAATCGTACCGAGCAGATCGAGCAGGTCACCCAGGTCATCCAGTCCATCGCCAGCCAGACCAACCTGCTGGCGCTCAATGCCGCCATCGAGGCTGCGCGAGCCGGTGAGATGGGCCGTGGTTTTGCCGTGGTCGCCGACGAGGTGCGCAACCTGGCCGCGCGCACCGCCAGCGCCACCGAGGAAGTCAGCCAGATGATCGCCGATATCCGCCAGCAGAGCACGGCGGTGGTGGCCCACATCCAGCGCCAGAGCGTCGAGCTGGAGCAGGCGGCGCAGCAGATCGAGACCGCCGGCAGTGGCTTGCAGGGCATTGCCGAGCAGGCCGAAGAGGTCGAACAGCAGGTGGCGCAGATCAGTGCCGGCACGGCCGAAAACCATCAGTGCTTGGCCAGCCTGTCGGCAGCTGCCCTGCAATTGCGGGAGGACGTGCAGAGCAGCGAAGGGCAGACTCGGGAGCTGGCCGACGCTGCCGAGCAATTGGTCGGCCAGGCCGAGACCGTCAGCGAGCAGCTTGCTGAGGTGGGGCTGGATGATTACCACCAGCGCGCCTACGACCTGGCCCGCGAGGGGGCTGCAGCCATCGCCGCGCAGTTCGAGCAGGACCTGCTGGCCGGGCGCATCAGCCTCGATGATCTGTTCGACCGTCATTACCAGCCGATTGCCGGCACCCAGCCGCAGAAATACCGCACACGCTTCGACCAGTACGCCGATCAGGTACTGCCGGCGCTGCAGGAGCCGCTGCTCAAGCGTCATGAAGGGCTGGTGTTCGCCATCTCCACCACCCCCGAAGGCTACGTGCCGACCCACAATGCCGCATTCAACCATCCGCCCTGCGGCGATCCGGCGGTGGATGCAACGAAGAGCCGTGGCAAGCGCCTGTTCAACGACCGCACCGGCATCCGCTGTGGCAGCCACCGGCAAGCGGTGTTGTTGCAGACCTACATGCGCGATACCGGCGAGCTGATGCATGACCTGTCGGTGCCGATCATGGTGCGCGGGCGGCATTGGGGCGGCTTGCGTCTGGGTTATCGGCCGGAGCCGTAGACTGCGCTGACTGTCGTGCGGGTCATGGTGCGCCTGGCGCACCCTGTGGATCGTTTTGCTCTGTTATGGGCAGGATTGTTTAGCGGGCGCATAACCAAGCGTATGAAAAACCCGATTTAACGCACGTCAAACCCTGTGCGACGCTGCCAAGCCATGATCTCCCCGGCCTGCCAAATCCATGTTCCGCTGTACTGCGCCCCTGCGCGGAGGCGTCTGTTGGAGCGCCTCAACCCGCTGCTGACGATCATTCTCGCCTTCTGGGCGCTGTGGCATTGCCGCCACGCTCGCCCGCCGGACGCCGTTCCCGCCCGCTGAATACCGATGGCTGCGCCATGCCCGCAGCCGCTGCTATCACTTAGTCTGCCTGTGCAACCTGTTCAAGAATCGAACGGGCCGTGCGGACACCGAGCGCCCACCTGGCGCAAGCGAGTGCGATATGACGACTTTCGCGGCTGTACAGGAAGCCCAGGATTTCCTGGCCAGCAATCCCGATATCGAACTGATCGAGCTGTTCATCCTCGACGCCAATGGCGTGCCGCGCGGCAAGCTGCTGCACCGCGAGGAACTGCTCGCGCTCTATGAAACGGGGCGACCGCTGCCGAGCACCATGCTCGGGCTGACCATCCAGGGCGAGGATGTTGAGGACTCGGGCCTGGTCTGGGAGGTGGGTGATATCGATTGCCGCGCCTACCCGCTGGCCGGCAGCCTGGTGCGCCTGCCCTGGCGGCAGTTGCCCACCGCTGCCGTGCAGGTGTCGATGCACCCCAGCGAAGGCCTGCCGGCTACGCCAGCCGACCCGCGTCAGTTATTGCAGCGGGTGATCGAGCAGCTTGCAGCCGACGGCTATCACCCGGTGATGGCCTGCGAGCTGGAGTTCTACCTGCTCGACCAGAAGCGCGACGCCCAGGGCCGCCCGCAGCCGGCGCTGGACGCCGATGGCGGCCGCCCACGGCAGACCCAGGTCTACGGCCTGCGCGAGCTGGAACAGATCGAGCCGTTCCTGCGTGATCTCTATATGGCCTGCAAGGCGCAGGGCATCCCGGCGCGTACGGCGATTTCCGAGTACGCCCCCGGCCAGGTGGAAATCACCCTGGAGCATGGCCCGGCGCTGGCGGCCATGGATCAGGCGGTGCGTTACAAGCGCCTGGTCAAGGGGGTAGCCCATGCCCACGGCATGCAGGCCTGCTTCATGGCCAAGCCGTTCGCCGAGATTGCCGGCACCGGCATGCACATGCACGTCAGCCTGGCCGATGCGCAGGGCAACAACCTGTTTGCCAGCATTGATCCCGCCGGCACGCCGCTGCTGCGTCACGCCGTTGGCGGCATGCTCGCCAGCCTGCTCGACTCGCTGCTGCTGTTCTGCCCCAACGCCAACTCCTACCGGCGCTTCCAGGCCAACAGTTACGCGCCGCTGGCGCCAACCTGGGGTGTGGACAACCGCACCGTCAGCCTGCGCGTGCCGGGTGGCCCGGCCAAGACCCGGCATGTCGAACACCGTATCTGTGGCGCCGACGCCAACCCTTACCTGGCGGCGGCGGCGATTCTGGCCGGCATTCACCGGGGCATTCGTGAACGCCTCGATCCCGGTGCGCCGATCGAAGGCAACGGCTATGTCCAGGCCAAGGAGCGCCTGCCCACCGAGTGGTCGGCGGCGATCCAGGCGCTGGAGCAGTCCGAGTGGGCACGCGAAGCTTTCGGCGCGGAATTTCTCAAGGTGTATATGGCCGTCAAGCGCGCCGAGTATCGCCAGTTCATGGGCGAGGTTGGCGAGCAGGACTGGCGTTGGTATCTGAGCAACGCCTGAGTCGAGGGACATCAGCTTCGAGGCCAAGGCTGCTCCCACAGAGCGCAGCAGGGGCTTGTGGGAGCGGCCTTGGCCGCGAATACGGATTCAACTTTGCGCACAGCGCACCCTACGGCGGCTTGCCGCCACAAGGACATGCAATGAACATGATCAAGCAACCCGCCAAACCTGCCGCCGAGCGCGCGCCGTCCTACTACTCGGCCTCGCTCAACTTCGAGAGCGACTACCCGACGCTGCAAGGCAGCGTCACCGTCGACGTGGCTATCATCGGCGGCGGTTTCACCGGTATCGCCACGGCGGTGGAGCTGGCCGAGCGCGGCCTCAAGGTGGCCGTGGTGGAGACCAACAAGGTCGGCTGGGGCGCCAGCGGGCGCAACGGCGGTCAGGTCACCGGCAGCCTCTCCGGCGACGAGGCCATGCGCAAGCAGATGCGCAACACGTTGGGCGATGAAGTGGACGACTTCATCTGGCACCTGCGCTGGCGCGGCCACGAGATCATCAAGAGCCGCGTGGCCAAGTACGGCATCGACTGCGACCTCAAGCACGGTCACCTGCATACGGCGATGAAGGCCAGCCATATGGACGAGCTCAAGGCCACCTACGACGAAGCGCTGCGCCGTGGCATGGGCGATGATGTGACCCTGCTCGACGCCGCCGGCGTGCGTGCGCAACTGGGCAGCGAGCTGTACTGCGGCGCGCTGAAGAACACCCGCAACATGCACCTGCACCCGCTCAACCTGTGCCTCGGTGAGGCCAAGGCCGCCGAGAGCCTGGGTGCGCTGATCTTCGAACACTCCGAGGTGCTGGATATCGTCCACGGCCCGCGCCCGGCGGTGGTCACCACCGGCGGACGGATCGAGGCCAAACAGGTGCTGCTGGCCGGCGATGTCTACCACAAGCTGGAGCGGCGCAGGCTCAAGGGCATGATCTTCCCGGCCATGGGCGGCATCGTCACCACCGCGCCGCTGGGCGCCGAGCTGATCGAGGCGATCAACCCCTTTGATCTCGCGGTATACGACTGCCGCTTCGTGCTCGACTACTACCGCCTGACCGGCGATGGCCGCCTGCTGTTCGGCGGCGGCGCCAACTACTCCGGGCGCGACTCACGCGACATTGCCGGCGAGCTGCGCCCGTGCATCGAGCGCACCTTCCCGCAGCTCAAGGGCGTGCAGATCGACTTCCAGTGGAGCTGCGCCATGGGCATCGTGATGAACCGCATCCCGCAGCTGGGCAAGCTGTCGAGCAATGTCTGGTACTGCCAGGGCTATTCCGGCCATGGCGTGGCCACCACCCACATCATGGGCGAGATCATGGCCAAGGCGATCACCGGCGACCTGGAGCAGTTCGACACCTTCGCCGCCTGCAAGCACATCAAGGTGCCGCTGGGTGACCAGCTCGGCAACCCGATGCTGGCCGCGGGCATGTGGTACTACCAGATGCTGGAGAAGCTGCGCTGAGTGCCACAAGCCCTCACCTGTGATGGGTCGTTTTCCTTAGGGCTGGGCGAAAGGTCATCGAACAGATTGTTCGGGCCCGCGCGCGAGCCCGTTTTCAACGCAGCATCACCGAGCGCGGCCCCTTTTCGTGCACAGCCTAACAGGCCGTTGAAAAACGTAGGCGTGGCAGCCAATGCAATACCGATGGCGGCCCCACAAAAACAGGCGAAAAACGGTCGGAGTCGCGCTCGACTTTACGAGCTGTAAATGAGCATTTTGATCGGACTCGCGCACGAGCCTGTTTTTAACGCAGCAGTGGCAACGCAGATAGTTTTTCAACAGCCTGTTAGGGCTGGGCGAAAGTTCGTCGAACTGATTGCCCGGGCTCGCGCACGAGCCCGTTTTCAACGCAGCATCACCAAGCGCAGGCCCTTTTCGTGCACAGCCTAAGGCGCAGCATTGCGACTGCGAGGCGTAGTGGCGGGGGCCGGCCGCTCTTCGCGTTCGCTGATGAACGTCACCGGCTTCGAGCCATCGGCATTGAGCTGGAGGATGCGCTTGGGTCGGCCCTGCTCGTCGAAGAACACCTGGCCGAGGCCTGCACCGTTCCACAGCCGTTCGCCGGAGCGGCTGCGGTCGGGGATCAGCGGGGTGACGCGCATGCGCCGGCGCTTGGTCAGCCAGTTGAGCGGCGACCAGGGCGCGTAGAGCCAGCGATTGAGGCGGTCGAACCAGTCCAGCAGCCTGGCCGGAAATTCGTTCTTGATGCCGCTGCTGGTGATCTGCCAAATGGTCGGGCTGGCACGCTTGTGGCGAATGCTCACGCGGTAGACGAAGGAGTAGTGCACGTCGCCGGAGAGAATGACGAAGTCCCCCGGCGTACGCGAGTGGCGGAAGATATTCAGCATCACGCTGGCCGCGCCGCGATGGGCCATCCAGTTTTCCGCATCGACCATCAGCGGGTGGCCGGCGTAGGTGAACAGCTTCTGGATGCCCTCGATCAGCTTCACGCCGAACATCGGCGCCGGCGAGACGATGATGCAACTGGGGTGATCGAGCAGTGCCTGCTGGAAGTCGCACAGTGCCTCCCAGTCCATTAGCCCCGAGGGTTTCGACAGATGCCCTTCGCTGCGCCAGCGACGCGTGCGGGTGTCTAGCACCAGCAGCGCGGGCGTGGTCGGTAGCACGTAGTGCCATTGCTCGAAGTGCAGCAATTGGTCGATCAGCGCGTCCTGCGCTGCGGCCCGCAGATGCTCGTTCTGCCGCTGCTGCAGCAGGTCGGCAAAGGCCTGCAGCGGCTCATCGAATACATCGGGGTTGTTGCCCCAGCCCTGGCACAGCAGGTAGGCAAGCAGGGCGTTGCCGATGATGCGTTTGGAGAACGGGTGGCCGTAGGCGGTCTGCTCCCAGCGTGCGGAGAGGTTCCAGTCATCGGTGACGTCGTGGTCGTCGAAGATCATCAGCGTCGGCAGGTGGGCGAACACCCGTGCAGCCTGGCCGAGGCTCTGGCGGAAGGCATCGATGCGCTCGCGCTCACGGGCATAACGCTGCTGCTGTTCTGCGCTCAGCGGCGGCGGCTGTTCGCTGATCAGCGTCCAGGGCACTGGCGACCAGACCAGCAGGTACATGGCGATCATCTCGGCGAAGGTCACCAGATGGTTGTCGGCGCTGTTGCTGGTGAAGACGGGTTTCTCTACACCGCCGAAGAACCTGTCGCGCAGGGTCTGGTTGCTCTTCACCGCCGGCAGCAGGTCGGCGCGCTGGTAATAACCCACCGGGTTGGCGTAGAGCGCCTGGCTGTCTTCGACCACAGCGCCTTGGAGAAACTCGTCGAACAGGCCGAGGCGGGCGATCAGTTGGTGGATGGCGCAGAGCAGCGGCCCGGCGACGTCATCGACGTAGACCTGGTCGCCGCTCATCAGCAGCAGCGCCGGACGCTGCTCGGCTTCGGGCTGACTTGCCAGCAGGCGGTCGGCGCAGAGCAGGCCGTCATCGGCGGCGTGGTGCGGCTTGCGGCAGGAGCCGTGGAGCAGGTGGTCGACGCGCGAGCGCAGGACGAAATCAGCGTGCTCAGCGCCATCGTAGAGCAGGTGCGGCGCCCAGTCGCGCATGCCTTTCGCGCCCGCGCTGTGGATGATCTGCAGGTCGTAGGCGATGCGTTGGTCCTGTGGCAGTGCCTGTTCGAGCGGCAGGTCGATCAGGTGCAGCACGGCGTGCCGGCCCAGCGGCAGTTGCTGGCAGTGTTCGTCCAGCGCATGCGTCTGCTGCGCCTGGCCCTCGGGCTGCAGCCACAGGTGCAGGTTCAGCTCGCCACTGGCCACCAGCCACAGCACCAGGCGGCCGGGCTCCAGGCGGCGCAGCAGCGGGCCGGCGAGCACAGCGGGCAGTGGAACGTGAGCATTGTCTGGCATCGGGGCGGTACTTCCTGCAAGAAAAACGACAGGGATTGGACAGTGGCAGGACGCCAGCGGTTCAGGAGGCCAACTGGCGCAGACGCTCGAAGTCGAGAATTTCGATCTCGCCATAGGTGAGTTGCACCACGCCCTGCGCCTGCAGCTCCTTGAGAATCTGGTTGGTGGTCTGGCGTGACAGCGAGAGCATCAGCGCCAGTTGTTCCTGGGCCAGGTGCAGCACGCGGCGTGGCTCGCTCTCGCCGTAGTTCTCGGCGATCAACAGCAGGCGCCGAGCCAGGCGCGGCGCGGCCGGCAGCAGGCTCATGTCTTCCAGGGCGATAAAGGCCAGACGCAGCTTGTGGCTCATTAGCAGGGCGAAGTCGCGCCAGTGCTGCGGCTCGCGTTCGAGCAGGGCGAGCAGTCCGGCCTGCGGCAACAGCAGCAGGGTGCTGGCGCTGTCGGCGAAGGCATCGTGGGTGCGCGGCAGGCCATCGAACAGGGAAATCTCGCCGAACCAGTAGGGCGGCTCGACCAGTGTCAGCAGCGCTTCCTTGCCGGTTTCGCTGACCGCACCGACGCGCATCGCGCCTTCGACCACCGCATACAGCCCGCTGGGTTTGTCGCCACGGCGAAACAGCCGCTGGCCGGCATCCAGACGCTGCACCTGGGCCATGTCCAGCAGGGTATGACGCAGCGCCTGGGGCAGCGCAGCGAACCAGTGACCCTGGCTCAGTTGGCCGAGGTAGTGACGCGGATCGGGCATTACGACTCCTGTAGGCTGTGGCCACAGCGGCCATTGTCGGCTAGCCGACAGTGCGGCGGCGTTGGGCGAGGCGATCATGCTCAGGCCCGTTTCACACCTGAGGACGATAACAATGAAAACCCTCGTCGATCACCTGGCGCAGTATGCCGCCTACCACCGCGACCGGCGCAATATCGCCAGCCATTTCATCGGCATCCCGATGATCGTGCTGGCCGTCGCCGTGTTGCTGTCGCGGCCCGGTTTCGCAATCGCCGGCCTGTGGCTGGCGCCGGCCACGCTGACGGCCCTGGCGGCAGCCGTGTTCTATCTGCGTCTGGATACCCGCTTCGGCCTGCTCATGGCCGTACTGCTGGGGCTGTGCCTGTGGGCCGGTGCCAGCCTGGCGGTTGCCTCCACTGCCCTGTGGCTGACGGCAGGCATTGGCCTGTTCGTGGTTGGCTGGATCATCCAGTTCATCGGGCACTACTGCGAAGGGCGCAAGCCGGCGTTCGTCGATGACGTCATGGGGCTGGTGGTCGGCCCGCTGTTCGTGGTCGCTGAGCTGGCCTTCCTGCTCGGCCTGCGCAAGGAGGTCGAACGGGCCGTGGTGGAAAGCGCCGGGCCGACCTGCATCCGCGAGAAGAAGGCGCTGGCCTGAGTCTGCCCTACCCGCAGGAACGCCGCCCCGGCGCGAAATGATCGTCGCCGTGACACTCGATTGGCGTTGCCGGCGCCATTCGCCGCGGGGCGCGGCTCCTACGAAGTCACCGGCGAGCAGTTCTAGAACATCGCCATCCACTGCGCCGTCATCGCGCGGGTATGGCGATCCACGGTGATGGGCGCGAAGGGGCGGCCGGAGACGCTCTGCAGGGTGTTGCTCTGGCTGTTCATATCGGCCAGTGCCGTGCGTAGATAGCTCCAGCGGGTCTGCAGTTTGACCACCTGCGGATCGGACTGTGCCGGGAGTGCCTGCAGCTCTTTGTCGATGGCCGGCAGCAGCAGGCGTTCGTCCTGGCCGAGGTAGGTGTCGGGCTGCTCGCGGGCGATCTCGAAGGTGCCCAGGTAGGAGCGGCTGAGGTATTGCACGCTGAGGTATTCGATCTTCGCCGCCAGCTCGCTCTGGCCCTCGGCGCCGGGTAGGGCGCGTGCGGCGCTGAGAAAGTCGCGCAGGGCACGGCTCAGGTCTTCGGGGAAACGCCAGGGTACATTCTCTTCGCCGGGGCCATAGGAAACACCGTTGCGCAATTGGGTAACGAGTGCCTGATGGGCGCTGGTAAGTGCGGCGTTGCCTTGCGCCAGGCTCTGCATGGCACCCGCCAGCGCGGTCAGGTCGGCGTCCAGGCGTTGCTGGTGAGTCTTCTGGAAACCTTCGCCACGTAACAGCATCAGGCTGCTGGTGGCGCGGCTGGCGTGTATCTGAATCTGTTCCTGCAGGCTGACGGCGTGGGCGATGTTCATCGGCGAGAGCCCGATGAAGACGCCCAGCGTCCAGAGAACGGCATGGCGCAACAGTGCTTTACAGCGCATCCGGGGTGCTCCTTGTTATTGTTTTGAGCAGGTATGCAGTGGGCAGCGTCAAGGACGCAGCGCCAAGACTACTGCGTCGGACGCCCTGTAGCATGACCCAAAAGAGTGATTTCGTCGGAAATCGCTACCGTTCATGGGCTTTTCGTCAGATTGTGCGGGCGCTCGATGCTGTTGGTATCAGCGCTGAGTGGTGCTGCAAAGGGCAGATGCGCTGAGGTGGGGGCGGCGTGCACAGGCGAGCGATGCGGCTGCCAGCCAGCCGCTGGCAGTCACGCGCGAGGGGGCGCCCGGAGCGTGTTCGGCTCCGGGCCGCGAGCGATCAGCCGGCCGGGTTGCTCACCGGCTTGCCGCCCTTGGGCTTGAAGTACAGCGTGGCGCCACGGCCCAGGTTGTTCAGGCTCAGGTGATCCTTGGCCACCTCGGCCTCGATCAGCTCGTCCTGGCCCTCGACCTTCAGCGTAATGCGGGTGATGGCGCCGAGCAGACGAATGTCGCGCACCTCGCCGGCCTTGTGTTCCGGGCTCGGTTCGCTGGCCAGGTCGACCTCGTGCGGGCGGAACAGCACATGGTGATCGTTGCCCACATACAGGCGATTGGCATCACCGAGGAAGTGGTAGACGAAATCGCTGGCCGGGTTTTCGTATACCTCGGCCGGCGTGCCGATCTGCTCGATCACGCCCTTGTTCATCACCACGATGCGGTCGGCCACTTCCATGGCTTCTTCCTGGTCGTGGGTGACGAACACGCTGGTCAGGTGCACGTCCTCGTGCAGGCGCGCCAGCCAGCGGCGCAGCTCCTTGCGTACCTTGGCATCCAGTGCGCCGAAGGGTTCGTCGAGCAGCAGTACTTTCGGTTCTACCGCCAAGGCACGGGCCAGGGCGATACGCTGGCGCTGACCGCCGGAGAGCTGCTCCGGGTAGCGATCGCCGAGCCAGTCGAGCTGCACCAGGTTGAGCAACTCGTGCACCTTCTGCTGGATCACCTCTTCGCTCGGGCGCTCGCGCTTGGGCTTCATGCGCAGGCCGAAGGCGACGTTATCGAACACCGTCATGTGGCGGAACAGCGCGTAGTGCTGGAACACGAAGCCGACGTTGCGATCACGCACGTCATGGTTGGAGACGTCTTCGCCGTGGAACTCGATGGTGCCGCTGTCCGGGGTTTCCAGGCCGGCGATGATGCGCAGCAGGGTGGTCTTGCCGCAGCCGGACGGGCCGAGCAGGGCGACCAGCTCGCCGCTCTGGATGTTCAGGTTGATCTCGTTCAGCGCCTTGAACGCATTGAAGTTCTTGCTGACGTTACGGATTTCGATACTCATGTTTATTCCTCGCCCGCACTGGCTTTGCGGCGGTTGATACGGGATTCGCTCCACTGCTTGAGCAGCAGGATGAACAGCGCCAGAAGCAGCAGCAGGCTGGCAACGCTGAAGGCGGCGACGTGATTGTATTCGTTGTAGAGAATCTCGACATGCAGCGGCAGCGTATTGGTGTAGCCGCGGATGTGCCCGGAGACCACCGACACCGCGCCGAACTCGCCCATCGCCCGGGCGGTACAGAGCACCACGCCGTAGATCAGGCCCCATTTGATATTGGGCAGGGTCACGTGCCAGAACATCTGCCAGCCGTTGGCACCGAGCAGGCGCGCGGCCTCTTCCTCCTGCGTGCCCTGTTCCTGCATCAGCGGGATCAGCTCGCGGGCGACGAAGGGCACGGTGACGAACACCGTGGCCAGGACGATGCCGGGCAGGGCGAAGATGATCTGGATGTCGTGCTCACGCAACCAGGGGCCGAAGAAGCCCTGAGCACCGAACAGCAGCACATAGATCAGACCGGCGATCACCGGCGACACCGAGAACGGCAGGTCGATCAGGGTCACCAGGATGCTCTTGCCGCGAAACTCGTACTTGCTCACACACCAGGCGGCGGCTACGCCGAACACCAGGTTGAGTGGCACGGCGATGCCCACGGCGAGCAGGGTCAGTTTCAGTGCGCTGATGGCGTCGGGTTCGAGGATCGAAGCGACGAACACGCCGACGCCCTGTTTGAGCGCCTCGGTCGCCACCACGAACAACGGCAGCAGGAAGAAGGCGAACACCAGCCAGGCCGAAATGATCAGCAGGCGGCGGCCCAGGGCGTTACCGCGGCGCGCGGCATTGTTGGCGGCGCTGGCCGTCAGGGTTGCAGATGACATGCCTGGCTCCTTAAGAACGGCTGATGCGGCGCTGCAGCAGGTTGATCAGCAGCAGCAAGATGAACGACACCACCAGCATCAGCACGCCGATGGCGGTGGCGCCGGCGTAGTTGTACTGGTCCAGCTGCACCATGATCAGCAGCGGCAGGATCTCGGTCTTCATCGGCATGTTGCCGGCGATGAAGATCACCGAGCCGTATTCGCCAACGCCACGGGCGAAGGCCAGGGCGAAGCCGGTCAGCCAGGCTGGCAGCAGCGCCGGCAGCAGCACATGGCGAGCCACCTGCAACGGCTTGGCACCGAGGCAGGCGGCGGCTTCCTCGACCTCGCGGGGGATGTCGGCCAGCACCGGCTGCAGGGTGCGCACGACGAAGGGCAGGGTGACGAAGGTCAGCGCCAGGGTGATGCCCAGCGGGGTGTAGGCGATCTTGAAACCCAGGGATGTGGCGAACTGGCCGATCAAACCGTTAGGCGCATAGAGCGCGGTGAGGGCGATACCGGCAACGGCGGTGGGCAGGGCGAACGGCAGGTCGATCATCGCTTCGATGATCTTGCGACCGGGGAAGGTGTAGCGCACCAGCACCCAGGCCAGCAGAGTACCGATCACGCCGTTGATGATGGCCGCGAGAAAGGCGGTGCCGAAGCTCAGCTTCAGGGCGGCCAGCACGCGCGGTGAGGAAATGATGGCCCAGAACTGATCCCAGGTGAGCTGGGCCGCGTGGACGAACATGGCACCCAGGGGAATCAGCACCAACAGGCTGAGGTACACCAGGGTGTAGCCCAGCGTCAGCCCGAAGCCGGGTATGACGGGGGAAGTACGACGAGACATGGAGTGAACCTGTACGAAGTAGGGTGCGCGGGGGCGCCTAGCTCGTGCGCACCACCTGCGTGTCGATTGACCGCTGGTGCGTGCGGCACACCCTACGGATCAATGGGCCTGGTAGATCTGGTCGAACACGCCGCCATCGTTGAAGAACTTAGGTTGCGCGGTTTTCCAGCCACCGAAATCCTTGTCGATGGTCACCAGCTTGAGCTGCGGGAACTGTTCGGCGAACTCGGCTGCCACCGCCTGGTTGCGTGGACGGTAGAAGTGCTTGGCGGCGATGCGCTGGCCTTCCTCGCTGTACAGGTAGTTGAGGTAGGCCTCGGCGACTTTGCGGGTGCCCTTCTTGTCGACGTTCTGATCGACCACGCTCACCGGCGGTTCGGCGAGGATCGACAGCGACGGCGCGACGATCTCGAAGTTTTCCCCGCCTTCTTCCTTGAGCGCCAGGAAGGCTTCGTTTTCCCAGGCCAGCAGCACGTCGCCGATACCGTTGTTGACGAAGGTGATGGTCGAGCCACGGGCGCCGGTATCGAGCACCGGGACGTTCTTGTAGAGCTTCTCGGTGAAAGCCTTGGCCTCGGCTTCGCTGCCGTACTTCTGCTCGGCATAGGCCCAGGCGGCGAGGAAGTTCCAGCGTGCGCCACCGGAGGTTTTCGGGTTCGGGGTAATCACTTCCACGCCCGGCTTGACCAGGTCATCCCAGTCCTTCAGGCCTTTCGGGTTGCCCTTGCGCACCAGGAACACGATGGTCGAGGTGTAGGGGGTGCTGGCGTCCGGCAGGCGCTCCTGCCAGTTTTCCGGGATCAGCTTGCCGAGCTTGTACAGCTCGTCGATATCGCCGGCCAGGGCCAGGGTCACCACGTCGGCGCGCAGGCCGTCGATCACTGCGCGGGCCTGTTTGCCCGAGCCACCGTGGGATTGCTGGATGGTCACCGCTTCGTTGCCCTGGGCCTGCCAGTGCGTGTTGAAGGCGGCGTTGAATTCGCTGTACAGCTCACGGGTCGGGTCGTAGGACACGTTGAGCAGGGTTTGTGCGGCGGCCACCGGGCCGGCGATCAGACTGCTGGCCAGCGCGGCCAGGGCAAAACGACGAAGGGACATGGTGCAGCTCCTAACTGTGAAGTTCTTGTGTTGGCGTATTGGCTGTCAGGCGGGGCGATCTTTCTCGAGCCCTCTGGTGGTCCAGTCGGGCCGCATCATGTGTCAGCTGTTCTTGGTACTCGGTTGTTGCAGGCGGATCTTTTCCTTGCGCTCGATCTGCACGACCTGGCCGTTGTGCACGGTGATTTCCACCGAACCGAATTTCAGGCCGTGCAGGGCGGTCTGGATCTCGCGCAGGATGCTGACCTCATCCTGGCCTTCGAGGTTTCCCAGCGTCGCGGTCATTTCCAGGCTCCTTGTGAATAGGTCGCCAAGGCGGCGGTATGGAGTACCGACGCTGGCGTGGAGCGGATAGTAGAGAGATGGAAATATTCTTAAAAATATTGTTTAAGAACATTTATATGCTTTTTAGAAATATAATAAGTGGTCGCCGGAAGCGCATTTATGGAATAAGCAAATAAATTATTATTCTTTTTGTAATCAGTTCATGCTGCCTAGACTGACGCCATTCGATTCAGGGAGGCGCCGTTATGGCCAGCGAAGCAATCCGTTATCTGATCCTGCCGGGCTGGCAGGGCTCGTCCGCAGAACACTGGCAAAGCCATTGGCAGCGCAGCCTGCCCAACAGCGCGCGGGTCGAGCAGCAGGACTGGCTCAACCCGCAACGCGCGGATTGGGTGGCCGCGCTGAACCAGGCGATTGCCGACGATCCACGCCCGCTTATCCTCATCGCCCACAGCCTGGCTTGCGTGACGGTGGCGCACTGGGCGGCGCAGGCGCCGCTCGAACTGCTGCGCCGTGTACGTGGCGCACTGCTGGTGGCGCCGGCTGATGTGGAACGCCCGGGTTGCCCCGAGCCGCTACGCAATTTCGCACCGATGCCGCGCGATCTGCTGCCCTTTCCCAGCCTGCTGGTGGGCTCCGATAACGATGCCGCAGCCAGCGCCCTGCGTGCCATGGAGCTGGCGCGGGCCTGGGGCAGCGAGGCGACGATTCTGAGCGGTGCCGGGCATATCAACGTGAAGTCCGGGCACCGTTACTGGGAGCAGGGCTTCGGCTATCTGTATCGCCTGCAGAGCCGCATCGAGCAGCAGTCGCGCCTACGCGCCTGAGCCGGTCACCACGTCACACCATTTTCAGAGCGGGGTCGGGCCAGGCAGCCGCCCGCTCTTTTTGGTTCACGTACAGGCTACGCCCAGTGAGGTGCGGCCTTGGAGCTGCACGTCATGAGTTTTCCAGCCGACTTTCCGGCACCGCTGACCTTTGCCGACGCGGACAAGAGCCCGCTGAGCATTCGCGCCAAGGCGCTGGTATTCGTCGATGCGCGTTCGAGCCAGTTGCGCGAGCGTGCCGAAGCCTTGGCGGGCAATGGCCAGCCGCTGCTGATCCTCGGTGAAACCGGTACCGGCAAGGAATTGCTGGCGCGCTATATCCATCGCCACAGTGAGCGCGGCGGCCTGTTCGTGGCAGTGAGCTGTGCGGCGATCAGCCCACAATGGGGCGAGGCCGAGTTGTTCGGCCATGTTGCCGGCGCCCATGTCGGCGCCGCCAGCAGCCGCGCCGGCTGGTTCGGTTCGGCCAATGGCGGCACGCTCTACCTGGATGAGATCGCCGACCTCTCGCGGCCTCTGCAGAGCAAGTTGCTGGCCGCGCTGGAAACCCGCGAGGTGTATCGCGTCGGCGCCAGTCAGGCGCTGCCGGTGGATGTGCGTCTGCTGGCGGCGAGCAGCATCGACCTGGCCCGCGCCGTGGCGGCCGGCACTTTCGACGAGCGCCTGTATGCCTATCTGTGCGATGGCCAGTTGCTGTTCCCGGCGCTGCGTCAGCGCGTCGGCGATATTCTGCCGCTGGCCGAATACTTCCTCGGTATCCACGCCTTGCGCCTGGGCCTGGGCATTCCGTCGATCAGCCCGGCGGCGCAGGCCGTGCTGGAAGCGCACCACTGGCCGGGCAATACCCGCGAGCTGGAGAACGTCATCCACTTCGCCCTACTGCTGGCCGGTAACGCCGAAATTGGGCCGGAGCATCTGGAGTTGCCGGGTATTGCGTGAGACTGATCGTTCCTCACGCTCCGCGTGGGAATGCACCCTGGGACGCTCTGCGTCCGTTTGGCTTTTGCCTAGCAGTCCGTACGGGCGCAGAGCGCCCTTACCTTGACTCCCACGCAGAGCGTGGGAGCTATCAGATCTCCGTGTGCTCGGTGCGCGCGGCGCACCCTAGGGCGCGAGCAGCGACACCGACTTGATCTGCGCCCAGAGCGCCTGGCCGGCATGAATGCCCATCTGATCGAATGAATAGCGGGTGATTCGCGCCAGCAGGCGTTGATCACCGATGCGCAGGGTCAGCAGCATCTGCGCATCGAGCGCCTGCCAACTTTCCACCGTTGCCGGTAGCAGGTTGAGCAGGCTGCAATCCTCGGCGCGCTTGAGCGCCAGGCTGACATCGCGTGCCTTGATCTTCACGCGCACCGAGTGGCCGTTTGGCAACGCTGCATGGGGCAGGCGCAGGCAGGCTTCGCTGCCGGGCAGGTTCAGTTGCAGCAGATCGTAGGCGGCATCATGGCCGCAGACCTCGCCGTCGATCACCGCTTCGGCATCGTCCTCGCCGGCGAAGGGCAGGTCGGGCTGCAGCAGGATGTCCTTGAGCGGGCCGCTGGCGCGTACCTGGCCTTCATCGAGCAGCACCAGATGATCGGCCAGGCGCGCCACTTCGTCCGGCGCATGACTGACGTAGAGCACGGGGATGTCCAGCTCCTCGTGCAGGCGCTGCAGGTAGGGCAGCACCTCCTGCTTGCGCTTGAGATCGAGCGAGGCCAGCGGCTCGTCCATCAGCAGCAGGCGCGGGCTGGTCACCAGTGCACGGGCGATGCCGACGCGCTGGCGTTCGCCGCCGGACAGCGCCGAGGGCATGCGCTCGAGCAAATGACCGATGCCGAGTAATTGCAGCGCCTGATCCAGCGCCACCTTGCGCTGCGCCGGCGGGATGCGCCGCTGGCCGTACGCCAGGTTCTGGCGCACACTCAGGTGTGGGAACAGGTTGGCATCCTGGAATACGTAGCCGATGGCGCGCTTGTGCGCCGGCAGAAAAAAACCGCACGCACTGTCCTGCCAGCGCTCGCCGGCCACCTGCAGATAGCCCTGCTGCGGGCGATCCAGCCCGGCGAAGCAGCGCAGGCAACTGGTCTTGCCCGAGCCGGAATGGCCGAACAGCGCAGTGACGCCGCGCCCGGGCAGGTCGAGGTCGACATCCAGGGTAAAGCCCGCATGCCTGACTAGAAAACGCGCATGAATGCGCCCATCGTCAGCGACGACCGCTGCCGGGCGCTTGCCGAAACCGAACATCACAGCGCCCTCATCTTATGGCTGCGCCCGCTGTACAGCGTGAGCAGAACGATGAAGGAGAACGCCAGCATGCCGCCGGCCAGCCAGTGCGCCTGGGCGTATTCCATGGCTTCGACATGGTTGTAGATCTGTACCGACACCACCTGGGTCTTGCCGGGGATATTGCCGCCGATCATCAGCACCACGCCGAACTCGCCGATGGTATGGGCGAAGCTGAGAATCGCGGCAGTGATGAAGCCGGGCCGCGCCAGCGGCAGCACCACGCTGAAGAAGCTGTCCCATGGGCTGGCGCGCAGGGTCGCCGCCGCTTCCAGCGGAGCACGGCCAATGGCCTCGAAGGCGTTCTGCAGCGGCTGCACGACGAAGGGCAGCGAGTAGAAGATCGAGCCGATCACCAGGCCGGTGAAGGTAAAGGTGAAGGTGCCGAGACCAAGGCTCTGCGTCAGTTGTCCGAAAAAGCCGTTGGGGCCCATGCTCACCAGCAGGTAGAAGCCGATCACTGTCGGTGGCAGCACCAGCGGCAGCGCCACCACGGCGCCGACCGGGCGTTTGAGCCAGGAGTCGGTGCGCGCCAGCCACCAGGCAAGCGGTGTGCCGATGATCAGCAGCAGCACGGTGGTTAGCGAAGCCAGCTCCAGGGTCAGGAGGATGGCGTCGAGGTCATTCTTCGACAGCGGCATGGGCGGGTTCCGGCACCTGGCGTCTGGACAAACGTAGCCCGGATGCAATCCGGGGCCTGCTCAGGCAACTGGCCCCCGGATTTCATACGGGCTACGGGGATTACAGTTTATAGCCGAACGACTCGATCACCCTGGCGGCTTCCGGGCCTTTCAGGTACTCGACCAGTGCCGCTGCGGCCGGATTGTTCGCGCCCTGCTTGAGCATCACCGCGTCCTGCTTGATCGGGTCGTACATGGTGTCCGGCACGATCCAGGCCGAGCCGCTACTGACCTGGCCGTCCTTGTACACCTGCGACAGCGCGACGAAACCCAGCTCGGCATTACCGGTTGAGACGAACTGGTGCGCCTGGGTGATGTTCTGCCCCTCCACCAACTTGGCTTTCACCGCCTCGCTCAGCCCCAGCTTGTCCAGCACCTGCATCGCGGCCAGGCCATAGGGTGCGGCCTTGGGGTTGGCGATGGACAGGTGTCTGAACTGGCCGGCCTGTAGCGCCGCGTCCGTACCGTCGAGGTAGGCGGCATCGGCCGACCACAGCACCAGGCTGCCGATGGCGTAGGTAAAACGCGAGCCGGGCACGCTCGCGCCCTCGCGCTCCAGCCTGACCGGCGTGGTGTCGTCGGCGGCGAGCAGCACATCGAAGGGCGCGCCATTCTTGATCTGCGCATAGAACTGCCCGGTAGCCCCGAAGGACGCCACCAGCTTGTGCCCGGTGGCCTTCTCGAACGCGGGCGCGATGGCCTGCAGCGGCGCGGTGAAGTTGGCGGCCACTGCGACCTTGACCTCACCTGCGCTGACGCCGCCTGCGAACGACAGGGCGAGGGCGAGCAGGCTGTGTTTGAGGAGCTTGCGCATGTGGATTCGTTCTCGGCGATTGCTCGGTTGGCTGCAGGGCGAATGCGGCAATCCTACAGCGTTATATCGCTGTGTATATAGCGGAAATCTGGCCGTGGTGTGGCCTTCTGCCTCGTTTGAGTGCTCCGTCGTGGGGCGCTTGGTAACGCCTTTGGTGCATCAGTGAGACCGCTGGAGGCCGGCGATACGCGCCTTTCCTTTGCAAAACAAAAGGTTGTGAATTCAGGCATGGCTTCTGCATTTGGATGATTGTGTTTTGGATCCAAAAATTCAGGAATCCTTCCATGCCCTTCGCTGTTACCTATAACGCTCAGCCTGCTCTCTCCGCCGAGGACGAGGCCTACCTGCATCTGCTCGATGCCATTTGCCAGGGTCGTTACCGCACCGGTGACCGTCTGATCGCCGAGGATATCGCCAGTGAGTTGGAGATGAGCCGCATGCCCATCCGCGGGGCCTTCAAGCGTCTCGCGGCAGAAGGCCTGGTGACGCTGCGACCCAATCGCGGCGCGGTGGTCAGCGGCCTCAACCTCGACCAGATGCGCGAAGTCTTCGAGATGCGTAGCGCCCTGGAAGGCCTGGCGATTCGCGTGGCCACGCCCAAGGTCAACGAGCGTCACCTGGCGCGGCTGGAACGCCTGCTCGATGAGATGGACGAGTGCCGTGACGACAGCTCGGAGTGGGTGGTGCGTCACCGCATCTTCCACGAGTACCTGTGCAGCCTCAGCGAGCGCCCACGCCTGATGCGCCAGATCAGCGCCCTCTACGCAATGATCGAGCCGTACATGCGCCTCTGGCTCAAGCACGTCGACAAGCCGCTGAGCGCGCGCGAGGAACACCAGGTGATCCTCGACGCCGTACGTACCGGCGACGCCCACCATGCCGAGCGGATCGTCTGCGAGCACATCGAGGGCACCGTGCCCGACCTGCTGGAATTTCTGGAAAAGTCGGGCGCCTGAGACCCGATCGCCACATCGTTTCGAACTGCCATGCCCCACAACTGCACTCTGGAGTCGAACATGTTGAAACGCACCCTTGCATCATCCCTGGTGGCCCTCTCGCTGATGGCCGGTCTGGCGCAGGCCGAGGTCGTGGTTCCCGAACGCCTGAAGACGGCGGACAAGATCGTCTACTGCGGGGCGATGGATTCGCCACCCATGGGCTTCTTCGACGAGAAGCAGAAACCGGTGGGCATCACCGTCGAACTGGGCGACGAAATTGCCAAGCGCCTGGGCGGCAAGCGTGTGGAGTGGCGGGTGACGCCGTTCTCCGGGCTGATTCCAGCGTTGCTGGCGCGGCAATGCGACATGATCGTCGACCAGCTGTTCGACAAGCCCGAGCGTCGCGAAGTCATCGATATCGTCAACTACATGTACTCCAGCCAGGCGGTCACCGTGCTCAAGGACAACCCGGCCGGTATCCACAGCCTCGACGACCTGACCGGCAAGCGTGTCGCCGTGCTCAACGGTTCCACCATCCGCACTCTGCTCGAAGCGCACAACGACGAGCTGCGCAAGGCCGGCAAGGCGCCGATGACCCTGGTGGTATTCAACTCCGACACCGATGCCTTCCAGGCGCTGCGTGTCGGCCAGGCCGATGCCTACGGCACCACCATGGAAACCGCCGGCTACTACCAGAGCATGGCCCCCGAACTGTTCGAAACCGGTGTGCCGGCCTTCGCCAAGATTCTTACCGGCTTCGGCATCCGCAAGGATGACGCCGAGCTGAGCCAGGCGGTGAGCCAGGCCCTGGCCGACATGAAGGCTGATGGCAGCTACATGACGCTGCTCGGCAAGTGGCACATCGAAGGCAACGAGCTGGACTGAGGCAAGACGATGAACTTCAACTGGGACATATTCTGGCAATACCTGCTGCAGCCCAGCGACGTATACCTCTACGGCCTCTGGCTGACCTGCGTGATCGCGGTGATGGCGATGCTGCTGGGATGCGTCCTCGGCCTGCTGGCGGCGCTGATGCGCGCCTCCAGCAACCCGCTGCTCAACTACCCGGTGCGCTTCTACATCTGGCTGATGCGCGGCACGCCGCTGCTGGTGCAGATCGTCTTCCTCTACACCGCGCTGGCGGCGGGCGGCATCTTCCGCTTCGAAGATCTGGACCTGGGCCTGTTCATCCTGCCGGGCAACATCCAGGCGGCGATCATCGCCCTGGGTCTCAACGAAGGCGCCTACATGGCGGAGATCATCCGCTCCGGCATCAATGCGGTGGACCGTGGCCAGTACGAGGCGGGACGTTCGCTGGGCATGACTTACCCACGGCTGATGCGCCGCATCGTCCTGCCGCAGGCGTTCCGCGTGATCGTGCCGCCGCTGGGCAACGAGTTCAACGTGATGCTGAAGAACACCACACTGGTCAGCGTGATCGGCGTACAGGAGCTGCTGCTCAGCACTCAGATGATCACTTCGGCCACCTTCCGCGTGTTCGAGCTGTACCTGGTGGTGGCCATCTACTTCCTGTTGCTGACCACGCTCTGGGGCCTGTTCCAGCGCTGGCTGGAGGCGCGCTTCGGGCGTACCGACGGCCATGTGCAGGCGAGCAGTCGACTGTTCGGCCCCGGGGCCATGAAATTCTTGCGGGGGCGTTGAGATGAGCGCATTCGATGAGAGCCTGGTGATCCAGGCGCACGAGGTGCACAAGCGCTTCGGCGAGCTGGAAATTCTCAAGGGCGTGTCGCTGAACGTGCGTCGCGGCGAGGTGGTGGTGCTGATCGGCGCCTCCGGCTCGGGCAAGACCACCTTCATCCGCTGCCTGAATTATCTGGAGGACATCCAGGGCGGCAGCATCCTGGTCAACGGCAAGTCGATGGGTTACATCGAGCGTGCCGACGGCAAACGCGTGCGTGACTCCGAGCGCAACATCGCGCGCATGCGTCGCGACATCGGCATGGTGTTCCAGCGCTTCAACCTGTTCCCGCACATGACGGTGCTGGAGAACATCATCGAGGCGCCGACCCAGGTGCTCGGCGTCAAGCGCCGCGAGGCCGAGGAACAGGCGCGGCAGTTGCTGGCCCGCGTGCGCCTGTCGGACAAGGCCGATCACTACCCTAGCCAGCTCTCCGGCGGCCAGCAGCAGCGCGTGGCGATCGCCCGCGCGCTGGCGATGAAGCCGCAGGCCATGCTCTTCGACGAACCGACCAGCGCGCTCGACCCGGAAACCGTGGGCGAGGTGCTGCAGGTGATGAAGGAGCTGGCCGAGGAGGGCATGACCATGGTCGTGGTCACCCACGAAATGGGTTTTGCCCGCGAGGTGGCCGACCGCGTGGTGGTGCTGCACCAGGGCGAGCTGATCGAAGAGGGCCCGCCGGCCCAGGTCTTCGGCAACCCCCATCACCCGCGCACGCGGGAGTTCCTCAGTCGCGTTCTGTGAGGAGAGCGGCGCGTCTTGCCGCTCAGTCCCCAGTCAATTTCTGAATCGAGTTTTCCCCATGCTCAATTTCTCCGCCCATGAGTATCCCTACGCCTCCCAGCGCCAGAGCGTGTTCGCCCGCAAGGGCATGGTCGCTGCCTCGCAACCTCTGGCGGCCGAAGCCGGCATCGCCATGCTGCGCCGTGGCGGCAACGCGGTGGATGCGGCCATCGCCACCGCCGCTGCGCTGACGGTAGTCGAGCCTACCGGCTGCGCCATCGGTGGTGACGCCTTCGCCCTGGTCTGGATCAAGGGCAAACTCCATGGCCTGGACGCCAGCGGCCATGCACCAGCGGCGCTATCCAGCGAGGCGGTCAAGGCCGCCGGCCACGAGCGCATGCCGGTGCACGGCTGGCTGCCGGTCACTGTGCCCGGTTGCCCTGCGGCCTGGGCCGAGTTGTCGCGGCGTTTCGGCAAGCTGCCCTTCGCCGAGCTGCTGCAGCCGGCCATCGAGCTGGCGCGCGATGGCTTCCCGGTATCACCGGTGGTCGCCCATCAATGGCGCATCGCCAAGGATGAATACCAGGCCAGTCTCGAGGCCTTTCCCGAGCTACAGGCCTGGTTCGACACCTATCTGATCGACGGCCAGGCGCCGTTGGCCGGGCAGCTGTTTCGCAATCCGGCGCAGGCGCAGACCCTGGCCGAACTGGCCGCCACCCAGTGCGAAAGTTTCTACCGCGGCGCCATCGCCGAGCGCCTGGCCGGCCATGCCGCCGCGACTGGCGGCAAACTCGCGGCCGCCGACCTGGCCGGCTACCTGCCGCGCTGGGTGGAGCCGATCAAGGTCAACTACCGCGGCTACGATGTCTGGGAAATACCGCCGGCCGGCCAGGGCCTGATCGCCCTGATGACCCTGAAGATTCTTGAAGGCTTCGACTTCCATCACCGCGACAGCCGCCAGACCTGGCACCGCCAGATCGAGGCGATGAAGCTGGCCTACGCCGACGGTCTGCACTACATCACCGACCCCGAGCACATGCGCGTGGCCGCAGAGGAACTGCTCGCCGAGGACTACTGCGCCCGGCGCCGTGCGCTGATCGGCGAGCGTGCGCGCGAGCCGCTGCACGGCGACCCCAAGGCCAGCGGCACGGTGTACATCGCCACCGCCGATGGCGAGGGCAACATGGTCTCGTTCATCCAGAGCGCCTATCACGGCTTCGGCTCCGGCGTGGTGCTGCCCGACAGCGGCATCGCCCTGCAGAACCGGGGTTCGGAGTTCAGCCTCGACCCGAGTCATTCCAACTACCTGGTGCCGGGCAAGAAGACCTTCCACACCATCATCCCGGGCTTTCTCAGCAAGGACGGCGTGGCGGTCGGCCCGTTCGGCGTGATGGGCGGTTACATGCAGCCGCAGGGGCATGTGCAGATGGTGATGAACCTGGTGGATTTCGGCCTCAACCCCCAGGCCGCGCTGGACGCCCCACGCTGGCAGTGGCTGGGCGGGCAGAAGGTGGGCATCGAGCAGGAAACCCCGCGCGACCTTACCTTCGCTCTGGCCCGTTGTGGTCACCAGATCGAAGTGGCCTGCGACCGCACCGACTACGGCCGCGGCCAGATCATCGTGCGCGACCCGCAGACCGGCGTGCTCTGCGGCGGCACCGAGCCGAGGGCCGACTCGCATATTGCCGTGTACTGAGAAGGGCGTCGGCCGCCGACCTGATCCCTGCTGGTTGAGCCAGGCTCACCCACTTTTGCGTTGTTTGCCCGCCGACAAACGCGAGACGCCCAGCAGCACCAGCGCCAGGCCGATGATCTGATACAGGGTGATGGCCTCGCCGAGCAGCACCCAGGCGGCGAACAGGGTCAGCACCGGGCCCAGGTTGCCGAACAGGGCAGCATGGCTGGCGCCCATACGCTGTACGGCCAGGGCCAGCCAGTAGATCGGCAGCACCGTCGACAGCAGCGCCATCAGCGCGCTGTACAGCCACACTTCGCTCGGCAGGTTCGCCAACTGCGCCGGGTCGTGCGTCACGCCATAGTGGATCAGCACCATGATCGCCGATGAACCGCCGGCCAGCCCCGCCAGGCGCATCGAGCCGACCCGGCGAATCACCACGCCGGTGCCCAGGTAGTACAGGGCATAGGTCACCGCGCTGGCGAACACCCAGGCGGCGCCCAGCAGGATCTGCTCGCTGTCGCCCTCGACGCGGATGTCATGCACCAAGGCGATGCTCAGGCCCAGGTAACAAAGGCCCAGGGCGAGGAAGGTGCGCGGGCCTGGCCGCTCGCCCATCGCCAGCATCTGCAACAGCAGCACCAGCGTCGGGTAGGTGAACAGGATCAGCCGCTCCAGCCCGGCGCTGATGTACTGCAGGCCATAGAAGTCGAACAGGCTCGACAGGTAGTAGCCGAGCATCCCCAGCAGCAGAACGTGCGCCGAGTCTTTCGCCGACAAGCGTGCCTGCTCGGTGCCACGGCTCAGCCACAGCAGCCAGGCGAACAGCGGCAGCGCCAGGCCCATGCGCAGGCTCAGCACGGTGACGGCATCCACCGGCGCGGCGGCATAGCTGAGTTTGACGAACACGGCTTTGAGGCTGAAGCCGGTGGCCGAGAGCACGGCGAACAACACGCCGCTATCCAGGCTGCGGCGGTACGAGGCGGTCAAAGCATTCATGAGCAGAGCTACGGCAGAGAAGTGAGCTGTTATTCTGAGCGGAAAGCTAGACGGCCAGAATCGCAATTTCACGAAGATGGCTTTCTGATTTGGAGAAGGCTTCATGCATTTCGATCTGCCCGACCTGCGCCTGATCGCGGCTATCGCCGCCACCGGCAGCCTGAGCAAGGCGGCGGCGACCTTTCCCGTCGCCGTCTCGGCGGCCAGTACCCGCCTGCGCCTGTTCGAGGAACGCTGCGGGCTGACGCTGTTCGTGCGCAGCAGCGATGGCATGACCCTGACCCCGGCCGGGCGCCTGGTTCTGGAGGCCTGCCAGGGCGTGCTGAGGGAAGCCCGTTTGCTCACCCAGACCATCGAGGAGCTCAAGGGCGAGCGGCGCATCACCCTGCGCCTGGGCGCGTCCACCGTGGCCAACAGCACCTTCCTGCCGGCGGCGCTCGGGCCCTTCCTGGCCGACTACCCGGAAGTGGATCTGCAACTGGCCGAGCAGGGCAGCAAGGCCGTATTGAGATCGGTGCGGGAAGGCGCCATCGACATCGGTGTCTACGACGGCAACCTGCCCACCGATGAACTCCTGTCGCTGCCGTTTCGCAACGACCGCCTGGTGATGCTGGTACCGCACGGGCATGCACTGATTGGCCAGCGCGCGGCCTCGCTACGCGATGCGCTCAACTACCCCTTCGTCTGCCTGCCGGCCGAACGCGCGATGCAGCGCTTCGTCGAGTACATGGCGGTGCGCAATGCCTTGCCGCTCAAGGTACGTGTGCGTGCGCCGAGCTTCGATGCCATCGCCCAACTGGTGGCGCAGGGCGTCGGTGTATCCATGCTGCCTGAGGTCGCCGCGACCCGCTTCGCCCAGGAGCTGCCGGTGGCGGTGGTGATGCTCGAGGATGTCTGGGCCACCCGCGAGCTGCGCCTGTGCGTGCGCAGCTGGGAGGAGCTGTCATCTCATGCGCGGCAACTGGTCAGCTATCTCTCGCCCGAGCAGCCAACCGTGTGTGACGTAGGAGCGGCTTCAGCCGCGATAGAACAGCACCGCCGCTAGGCGATCCGCCGCCACACGCTGGCCAGCCAGGGTTGCTGGTCGCGTGGTAGGCCGGCGGGGCGGTAGTAGTGCTCCAGCTCGACGAAACCGGCCGCCGTGAGCCGCGCGCGCCAGCGTTCCAGATCGTGATAACTGCCGTAGCGCGGGCCGTTCCAGCCTTCCTGATTCTCGCCACGCGGGTTGGAGCTGAACAGCACGCCGCCCGGTTTGAGCGCCGCATGCAACTGGCCGAGTACGCGCGGCAGTTCCTGATCCGGCACATGGAACAGGCTGGCGTTGGCGAAGATGCCGTCGAAATGCCCGGCCGGCAGCTCCAGTTCGAGGAAGCTCTGCTGCCACACCTCGCAGCCGCTGTCGGCACGCGCCATGACGACGAACTCGGCGCAGCCATCGAGGCCGATGGCTTCGTGGCCCAGGCCGCTGAAGGTGCGCAGGTCGCGCCCCGGCCCGCAGCCGAAATCGAGGATGCGCCAGGGCTTCTCGCCCTCAATATGCCGCAGCAGCGCAGCGATGTTCTGACTCACGTCATGGTCGCGCGTGCCTTCGCGAAAGTCCTCGGCGCTGCTCTGGTAGTGGGCCAGGGTCAGGGCGCTGATCTGCGCGAGTTCGTCGGGGCTGAGCGGCATGGCGGTGTTCCGGCATAAAGGGGGGCGATTACTCTAATACCTATCGGGCACGGCTACCAAAAGCGCTTTTCGTAGGAGCTGCGCCCGGGGCGAAGCTGTCCGTCCAGCACGGCCCTTGTTCGCGGCGGGGCGCCGCTCCTACACCTGCCTCGCGCCACCTCCTGCAGCCATGCAGTCTCAATTGCGGCAGTGCGGTGGCCTGCTTCAAGCGTGTGTCCATCGTCGTCACGCAATGGCGCAACCCGCGCAACAGCCTGTTCGCCGGTTTGCCCAGAGCTGGCGCTTTACCGTAGATTGGCCGGCCCGCCTCGACCGGAACCGACCGGTCATGCCCCGAGGTTTGCACCGTGTCCGCTGCTGTTCCTGCTTCCGTCTATCGCCTGCCCGGTTTCCTGGCGTTTCTCATCGCCCGCATCGTCGTGGTCTTCGCCGTACAGATCCAGGCCGTTGTGGTGGCCTGGCAGGTCTATGACCTGACCCGCGACCCGCTGTCGCTGGCCTATGTCGGCCTGGCCCAGTTCATCCCCATGCTGGTGCTGCTGATGCCGGCCGGCGACCTGATCGACCGCTACGACCGCAAGCTGATCCTCATGCTCAGCTGGCTGGTCGAAGGGGTGTGCGCGGCGGCGCTGCTGTGGTTGTCGCTGAGCGAGGCGGCGGTCAGTTGGTACTACGCGGTGCTGGTGCTGTATGGCTGTGGTCGTGCCTTCACCGGGCCGGCGTTGTCCAGCCTGCTGCCGCAGATCGTGCCGCGCGAGCGCCTGGCTGCGGCCATCGCCGCCAACAGCATGATCATGCGCGGTGCGACCATTTCGGGACCGGTGATCGGCGGTGGTCTGTATGCCATCGGCGGTGGCGGGCTGACCTACTCGGTGTGCCTGGCCTGCTTCCTCGCTGGCTGCGTGCTGCTGCTGCGGGTGCCGGTGCGCTATGCCGAGAAAATGCAGGCACTGGAAGCCACTGCCTGGGCGCGCTTCACCGCCGGCATCCACTTTATCCGCACGCGCCCGATCATCCTCGGCACCATCTCGCTGGACCTGTTCGCGGTGCTGCTCGGCGGCGTGATCGCATTGCTGCCCATCTATGCCCAGGAAGTGCTGGAAGTCGGCCCGACCGGCCTCGGCCTGCTGCGCAGCGCCATGGCCATCGGCGAGGTATCGGTGGGGCTGTACCTGAGCATGAAACCCTTCAACCGTAATGTCGGGCTGGTGATGTTCGGCGCGGTGGCGTTGTTCGGCGTGGCCAATCTGGTGTTCGCCCTGTCCAGCCTGTTCTGGCTGTCGTTCGCTGCGCTGGTGGTGGCCGGCGGTGCGGACATGGTGAGCATGTACATCCGCTCATCCCTGGTGCAGTTCTCCACCCCGGACGCCATGCGTGGTCGGGTCAATGCGGTGAACATGCTGTTCATCGGCTCTTCCAACGAACTCGGCGAATTCCGCGCCGGCACCAGCGCCGCCTGGTTCGGCGTGGTGCCGGCTGCGCTGATCGGCTGCGCCTGCACCCTGACCGTCACCGGCGGCTGGATGCTCGGCTTCAAGAGCCTGCGCCAGGTGAATCGCTTCGAGGATGCTTCGCCGGCGAAGGTGGGCTAGCGTCTTCGTTTCAAGGCGTAGCCCGGATGAAATCCGGGGGCTTTGTTTGTTCGAGGTATTTGGGTATGACGGGCATGAATCCGATAGTTTCATTCGAATAAAAGCGCTTTTCGTGCAGAGGGTAGCGGTCGCCTGGATTAACTGGTTGACCGATATTTCTGGTTTCGCCCCCTCGGGCGAGTCACTTTTGTCTTGGCAAAAGTAACCAAAACCGCCCGCCCCGCCATCCGGCCCCGGCTTCGCCGGGGTTCGTTCGCTCCATCATCGTTCCAGAGGCACGCGGCGAAGGGCCATCCTTGGCCCATCGCCGCTCTCGCGGCATCCATGCCGCTCAACCTCTTCCACGACGATTCCGCTCACCCTCCTGAAGGGGCTATTCGCGCGTCTGATATATCGGGGTTCTTATCGTAGGGTGCGCTGTGCGCACCGTGCTTTTAATGCTCTGTAGGTCGCAAGGACAGTAAATAAATCTGTCCCCTTTTCACTTGAAACCCATCACCGCAATTGCTCTGGGTATTGCTTTGCTCTAACCAGCCTAGTTGCTGTTCCGACACGTGGCACGGTGGACAAGCTCCGCGTTGTCCACCCTACGCGGCGGGTATTTCTGCGTAGGTTTTCATCCACTGTGGTGCGAGGTTGTCCGGGCTACTTGCTATTCCATCCAACGCGAGGCTGTCCACGCTTCGCGGGCAAAATGCCCTCTCGGTTGTTTTCTTGCGCCAGAGTCGGCAGTTCATACCTTGCCAAACCCACCCACAAATTCTGTTAACAGCGCTGTGGATAACCTTTGCAAAAGCCCTCTGCGCCTAGCATTCAAGCGGGTCTCGGCAGGCCGCTCAGTTTTTGCCCAATGACGCTTTGCTGGCGTTATCGCCGGGCAGAATATCGCTTCTAATCAATCACTTGGCTCATTTTTTCAACAGTAGGGCAGGGTGGGGGCGTGTTGCCGGGTGTCGTGCACAGAATCTGGGGAAAGTGCTGTGGATAAGATGCGGGAAAACTCGGCCAGGCCAGGTAGGGCAAGGGCTGCGTGGGGTTGGTGATTTTTCGTGCGCTGTCGCACGACGGTCACGTTATACGGCTATAGTACCCGGTCGATTTTGTCCACCGATGGAGCCCTTCGATGTCCGAGTCCCCTGAGCGTCCCGCCCCGGTCAGTCTGCTGCAGGCCTTCTGGTTCTGGCTGAAGCTGGGGTTGATCAGTTTCGGCGGGCCGGCGGGGCAGATTTCTATCATGCACCAGGAGCTGGTGGAGAAGCGCCGCTGGTTGTCCGAGCGGCGCTTTCTGCATGCGCTGAACTACTGCATGTTGCTGCCCGGGCCGGAGGCGCAGCAGTTGGCCACCTATATCGGCTGGCTGATGCACCGCACCTGGGGCGGGGTGATCGCCGGGGCGCTGTTCGTGCTGCCGTCGCTGCTGATCCTGGTCGTGCTGTCCTGGGTCTATCTGGTGTTCGGCGATGTGCCGTTGGTGGCGGGGATCTTCTATGGCATCAAGCCGGCGGTGACGGCCATCGTGGTGCAGGCGGCCTGGCGCATCGGCGGGCGGGTGTTGAAGAACGCCTGGCTGTGGGCCATTGCAGCAGCGGCTTTCGTCGCCATTTTTGCGCTGCAGTTGCCGTTCCCGCTGATCGTGCTCGGTGCCGCGCTGGTGGGCTACATCGGCGGGCGGCTGGCGCCGCAGCACTTCGCGGTCGGCGCCGGGCATGGCGAGGCGGGCGGGGCGCATGCCCCGGCGCTGATCGATGACGAGACGCGCCTGGCGCATACGCATTTTCGCTCCAGCCGCCTGGTGCTGATCCTGCTGGTCGGTGCGCTGCTCTGGCTGCTGCCGATGGGCCTGTTGACCCTGGCATTCGGCTGGCAGGGCACGCTGACGCAGATGGGCTGGTTCTTCACCAAGGCGGCGCTGCTTACGTTCGGCGGCGCGTATGCGGTGTTGCCTTATGTGTATCAGGGCGCCATCGAGCATTACGGCTGGCTGACGCCCCGGCAAATGATCGATGGCCTGGCGCTGGGTGAAACCACGCCGGGGCCGCTGATCATGCTGGTGGCGTTCGTGGCCTTCGTCGGTGCTTACGGCCAGCCGGTGTTCGGGGGCGACTCGGCCTTCGCCAGTGGCGCGTTGGCAGCGGTGCTGGTCACCTGGTTCACCTTTCTGCCGTCGTTCCTGTTCATCCTCGCCGGCGGGCCGTTGGTGGAGTCGACCCATGGTCAGTTGAAGTTCACCGCGCCGCTGACCGGCATCACCGCTGCGGTGGTCGGGGTGATCCTCAACCTGGCGCTGTTCTTCGGGTATCACGTGCTCTGGCCGGAGGGCTTTGCCGGGGCGTTCGACTGGGTGTCGGCGCTGATCACCCTCGGTGCGGGCGTGGCGTTGCTGGGTTTCAAGCGAGGGGTGATCGAGACCATTGCCGGGTGCGCTGTCGTTGGGCTGGTGGCGCATCTGTTTTGAGTTGAGTGGTGGGGGTATGCGGTGCATTGCGTGGCGGCGCTGTTGCGCGTCGCCACCCACTGGGCTGGCGGGGCTGTGATGGCCGGGGCGCTGCAGCTGACCGACAACTACAAGGTTGCCACGCCGGCCAACTGGCAGGACGGTGACGAGGTGGTGATCGTGCCGTCGCTCAAGGATGAAGCCGAGATCGCTCAGCGCTTCCCGCAAGGCTAGCGCGCGGTTAAACCCTATCTGCGCCTGACGCCGCAGCCCAACCGTTAAGGAAACATCATGCATGTCGTGTTGCTGTCCGGCAGCCCTGCGGCGCGCTCGCGCACTGAAGTGCTGCTGGACTACGTGCGCGCGCCGTCGACCACGGCGACCTGGCCCAGGTCGCTCAGGCTCCGACCGTCTCGGTTTCGGCGGCGTGCTGATCCCCACTGGACGTTCCTGCGAGGACTCCTGGCTGGTTGCTGCGTCCCGCATCCCGGTGACGCAGCACCTCAAGTTCCTCGCTGCCCTGCGCTCGGGGATCATTTCGCCAACCGTGGCTGCGCGCCAGGCGATGGCCCGACCGTGGCGGCGCGGGTCAAGGAGTATGCGGAGCTGGGCATCGACACCTTCATCTGCTCCGGTTACCCGCACCTGGAGGAGTCGTACCGGGTCGCCGAACTGCTGTTCCCGCATCTGGACGTAGCCGCGCCTACGCGTCCGGAACGTCGCGGTTATGTCAGCCCGTTCGGCGAAATGATCTCCAGCGACATCCTGCCGAAGGCGGCTTCGGCGAGCTGAAAAGCGCCCTCTCCCCCAGCCCCTCTCCATGAATGGGAGAGGGGAGCCAAAGCGTGCCGCTAGGTATTCCGACGGCACCTGATAGCTCCCTCGCCCCTTTGGGGAGAGAGGGCAGGCGCACGACTTTCCCGGATTGCATCTGGGCTACATCAGTGAACCATCAGGAGAAACACCATGACCATCAAAGCCATCAACGTGCGTAACCAGTTCAAGGGCAACATCAAGGAAATCGTCATCGGCGACGTGCTGTCGGAAATCGACGTGCAGACCGCTGCCGGCATCGTCACGTCGGTGATCACCACCCGTTCCGTGCGCGAGCTGGAGCTGCAGGTGGGCAGCGAGGTGATCGCCTTCGTCAAATCCACCGAGGTGTCCATCGCCAAACTCTGATCAGCAGCCGATGGCTCCCTCGCTTAAGCGTGGGAGCCCAAGCCTGGGCGCTCTGATGCTGCACCAGCATCTGACGCGGAGCGTCTCAGGATGCATTCCCACGCGGAGCGTGAGGAACGATCAAATAGAATCCGGTTATAAGAAGAAAATAAAAAGATATTTTTCAGCTATATGTTTTTTCTGCAGAATCACGCCATCAAATAGCCTGCCTGCAGGTTCCTCTCGCGATAAGAAGGACGCCATAGATGCTGAAGAAGATCGTTCTGGCCACCGTGGCCAGTGCCACCCTGCTGACTGGCTCGCTGAGCCATGCCGCCGCCGATACCCCATTCCACAACGCCTCCTACGACATCGCCCGCGAGCTGTTCGGCGAGATCAACCCGCTGTTCGTCGAGCACTGGAAGCAGCAGAGCGGCAAGGAAGTGAAGATCATCCAGTCCTTCGCCGGCACCTCGCGCCAGGCGCAGGACATCATTCAGGGCAAGAAGGTCGACGTGGTCACCTTCAACCAGGTCACCGACGTGGACATCCTGGCCAAGCGCGGTCTGCTGCGTGAAGACTGGGCCGAGCAGTTCCCCAACAACGCCTCGCCGTACTACAGCACCACCGCGTTCCTGGTGCGCGAAGGCAACCCGAAGAACATCAAGAGCTGGGATGACCTGATTCGCGATGATGTGAAACTGGTATTCCCCAACCCCAAGACCTCCGGCAACGCCCGCTACAGCTACCTGGGCGCCTGGCTGTTCGCCAACGAGAAATTCAATGGCGACGAGGAGAAGGTAAAGGCCTTCGTCGGCAAGCTGCTGAAGAACGTCGAGAACTTCCCCACTGGCGGCCGTGGCGCCACCGTAGCCTTCGCCCAGAACGGCCAGGGCGACGTGCTGCTGACCTTCGAGTCGGAAGTGATCAACATCGCCAAGGGTGACGAGTTCAAGTCCGCCAACCTGGAAATCGTGGTGCCGGAGGTCAGCGTACTGGCCGAGTTCCCGGTGGCCATCGTCGACAAGGTGACCGACGAGCGCGGTACCCGCGAGCAGGCCAAGGCCTTCCTCGACTTCCAGTACAGCAAGGACATTCAGCAGCTGCTGACCCGCTACAACTACCGCGTACACCACCCGGAAGTGGTCGAAGCGACCAAGGCGCAGTTCGCCCCGGTACGCCTGATCAACCCGACCGAGGTGCTGGGCAGCTGGGACGAGATCACTGCCAAGCACTTCGACAACGGTGGTATTCTTGACCAGCTTCTCGCGACCGGGCGCTGAGCGCGCCGGTCTGGCGTAGCAGGCTGTTGAAAAACGTAGGCGAGGCAGGCAAGACAATACCGATGGCGGCCCCGCAAAAACGGCCGAAAAAGCGCAGTTTACGTGCTGTAAATGAGCATTTTGACTGGGCTCGCACGCGAGGCCGTTTTTAACGCAGTATTGCCAACGTAGGTAGTTTTTCAACGGCCTGTTAGGGCGGGTGTAACCCGCCTGCCATGAGTGGCGGGTTGCACCCGCCCTACGCGAGCATCGTAATGGTCCGTTGGCCGCTTTATTGGCGGCCAACTGCATTTGTAGAGCCGAGCTTTTCGTGAGTAAACCGACGCTGTTCTTCCTGCAGACTCCGCTGCTGCCTGGCTTCGGCCTGAGCTTCGGCGTCAGCGTGCTGTACCTGTCGCTGGTGATCCTGCTGCCATTGTCGGCGCTGCTGCTGTACGTCAGTGACATGAGCTGGGCGCAATATTGGTTCGCCATCAGCGATCCGCGCGTGGTGCAGACCTACAAGGTGACCATCTCGGCGGCCTTCTACTCGACCCTGGCGGTACTGGTGATCGGCCTGCTGCTGGCCTGGATCATCACCCGTTACGATTTTCCCGGTCGGCGCATCGTCGATGCGCTGGTCGATCTACCCTTTGCCCTGCCCACCTCGGTGGCCGGCCTGACCCTTGCCACACTTCTCGTGCCTAATGGCTGGATCGGCCAGTGGCTGGGCTTCAAGGTGGCCTACGCCTACGCCGGTATCGTGGTGGCGATGGTGTTCACCAGCATTCCCTTCGTGGTGCGTACCGTGCAGCCGGTGCTGCAGGATCTCGGTTCGGAATACGAAGAGGCCGCGCGCACATTGGGCGCCAGCCGCATGCAGACCTTTCGCAAGGTGATCCTGCCGACCCTGACCCCGGCGCTGGTCACCGGCGGCTCGCAGGCCTTCGTGCGCAGCCTCGGCGAGTTCGGCGCGGTGATCATGATCGCCGGCAACATTCCCTACCAGACGGAAGTCAGCTCGCTGATGATTTTCGTCCGTCTGCAGGAGTTCAACTACCCGGCGGCGGCAGCCATCGCTTCGGTGATTCTGCTCGCGTCGCTGACTCTTCTGTTCCTCCTGCAAGTCGTGCAGGGGCGTCTGTTCGCATGGCAACGGCAAGGTCGATGAAAAAATCTCAGGATTGGCGCCAGTGGGCGCTGGTAGTGCTCGGCCTGATGGTCGTCACGTTGATGTTGCTGGTGCCGCTGGCGCTGATCTTCACCAAGGCGCTGGCCGGCGGGCTGGATCTGCTGTGGAGCAACCTCGGCGAGGACTACATGCTCCACGCCATCGGCCTGACGCTGCTGGTAGCGGCGATCACCGTGCCGCTGAACCTGTGCTTCGGTATCTGCCTGGCCTGGTGCGTGACGCACTACGATTTTCGCGGGCGCAAGCTGCTGACCACGCTGATCGACATTCCCTATGCGGTGTCGCCGGTGGTCGCCGGTCTCTGCTACCTGGTGGTCTACGGCCTGGAGAGTTTCGTCGGGCGCTGGTTCTACGATAACGGCATGCAGCTGATGTTTGCCTGGCCGGGCATTGTCATGGTCACCGTGTTCGTCACCGCGCCCTATGTGGCGCGCATCCTGATTCCGGTGATGCAGGCTCAGGGGCAGGACGAGGAGGCCGCCGCCATGTGCCTGGGGGCCAGCGGCTGGCAGATCTTCCGGCGTATCAGCCTGCCGAAGATCAAGTGGGCGTTGCTGTATGGTGTGGTGGTGACCAACGCCCGTGCGGTCGGTGAGTTTGGTGCGGTGTCGGTGGTGTCCGGCACCATCATCAACCAGACCCTGACCTTGCCGCTGCTGGTCGACCAGCTCAACAACGACTACAAACCCGCGGCGGCCTTCACTGCCGCCGGCCTGCTGGCGTGCATGGCGCTGCTCACCCTGTTCCTGAAAACCTTCATGGAGTGGCGTCAGCGCCAGCTGATGCAACGCGCCGAGGCCTGATCAGGGTGACCGCTTGTGGTGGATGTCTAGGGCCTTCATTTCCTATCGCGGCTGAACCCGCTCCTACGGAGCGTGGTGCTGGTGTAGGAGCGGCTTCAGCCGCGATGCTCTTCCGAGGCGGCCACCTGCACCTGATTGCGACCACCATGCTTGGCCGCATACAGCGCCTTGTCGGCGCGCTCGCGCAGTTGCTCGGCGTCACTGTGTACATCGGTGCCGGCGATACCGGCACTCAGGGTGCAGGAGAATTCGCTGCCATCGGCGATAAAGCGCAACTCGGCGAAGCGTTCGCGAATCTCGTCGACGATCTGCTTGGCCTGCTGCGGGGTGCAGTCCGGCAGTACCGCGAGAAACTCCTCGCCGCCATAGCGCCCCAGGCTGTCGACCCGACGCAGGCGCTGGCGTAGCAGGTTGGCCAGGGCGCGGATGACGTTGTCGCCGGCGGCGTGACCATGTTCGTCGTTGACCCGTTTGAAGTGATCGATATCCAGCATCACCACACTGGCGCGGTCGCCGCTGCGTAGTGCGCGCTCCAGCTCGATCGCCACCTGCTCCTTGATGTCGCCATGCTTGAGCAGGCCGGTGAGGCTGTCGCGCGCCAGGGCGTTGGACAGCAGACGTGCGCGCTGAGCGCGGGAGAACACGGTGGCGACCAGGGCGTTGTCGGAAATCGGCTTGGTGACGAAGTCGTCGCCAGCCTTGATCAGCGCATTCATCTGCTTGCCGATATCGGTTTCCGCCGACAGGTAGATGATCGGGATGCGCAGCCAGTCGTCGTTGCAGCGGATGATCTGCGCCAGCTCGGGGCCGGTACAGTCCGGCATGTTGACGTCGAGCAGCACCACCTCGGGATTGAAGTTGCGCAAGTGCTCGAAGATCTGCGCCGGCTCCTGAAGAAATTCCACCAGCATGCCGGCATCGCGCAGCACCAGGCTGTAGCGGCTGGCCAGATCGCGGTCGTCGTCGACGATCAGCACCCGGTAGGGCTCGCCGCTCTGCTGGGCGAAGCAGCGTTCCAGGCGGCTTTCCAGCTGCGGAATGTCCACCGGTTTGGCGAAGAAACCCAATGCCCCGGCCCGCAATGCCTGCAACTGGGTGGCGAAGTCATCCTGGTGGGTCAGCACCAGCAGCGGCAGGGGCACCTCCAGGCGCTGCTGCAAGCGTGCAGCGTAGTCCAGGCCGCTGCTGTCTTCGTTGGCCAGGTTGACGTCGACGATCAGCGCGTCCGGTATCTGCTGCTCCAGGGCCGCATCGAGGCCGGCGATGGAGTTGAAGTGCTCGGCCTGATAGCCGAAGTTGTTCAGGGTCAGGCGCATGTTTTCGCCTACGGCTATTTCATCCTCGAGGATGTAGATGAGCCGGGACTCGGTGTCTCCACGCAGCGCCTGTGGTATCTGCTGCTGCACTGCGCCGGGTGCCGTGTTGCTGGAGGTCTGGTTGCCCAGGCGTTGCAGCGCCGCGATGAATTCGCCGAGTTCATGCTGCAGGCGTTGCTGGTGTTGCAGCCAGCGCTCGGCCTGTTGTTCCAGCTCCCGCGCGTGCTGGCCGAGCTGGTCGAAACCGAAGGTGCCGGCACTGCCGGCCAGGCGATGCAGCTGGTCGCGTAGCGCCTGCAACAGGTGCCTGCGCTGCTCGTCGCCGGCCTCGAGCAGTTGCTCGCCCTGCTGCGTCAGTTGCGGCAGCTCCTGGCGCAGGCGTTCGGCGAACTGCTGGCCGAGCTGCTGCAGGCGTTCTTGCAGGGTCTGAGGGATGGCGTTGCCGTCGTGTTTATCCATGGCGTCGGCTCCAGATCTGCCGGATCTGGGCGGCGAGCTGCATGGGGTCGAAGGGTTTCACGATCACGTCGAGCGCGCCCAGGCTGCGGTAATGGGCCACTTCGCCGGGCTGGACCTTGGCCGTCATGAAGGCTACCGGCACCTCACCGATATCCACCAGTTCGCGCAGCCTCTCCAGCGTTTGCGGGCCGTCCATGCCGGGCATCATCACGTCGAGCAGGATGAAGTCGGGCGCGAAGCCTTGTACCTGATCGAGCGCTTCCTGGCCGCTGGCGCAGCTCAGCACCTGGAAGCCGCCGACGGCTTCCAGAGCGACCTTGGCCACGGCCTGGATCGAGGGGTCGTCCTCGACGTGAAGGATGCGCTTGAGCTCAGTCATGGCGGGTCTCCTTGGCGGGTAACAGGCGGTTGAGCATGTGCAGGAAGTGTTGTCCATCATTGCGTGATTTGGCCAGTGCCGCGCTCACCCCGGCCAATTCATGGCCATCCATCTCGCTGGCCGAGAGCACGGCCACCGGTAGCCCTGGCCGCTGCTGTTGCAGTTCGTCGAGCAGTTCCAGGCCGTTGCCGTCGGGCAGACCGAGATCGAGCAGAACCAGGTCGAAAGGCTGCTCGGCGAGCAGGCGACGCGCTTCGGCGAGGCTGTCGGCGGGAACGAACTCGGCCAGCTCGCGGCCCTGTTCGGCGACCACCAGACGCAGATCGTGATCATCTTCCACGTGTAGCACGCGTGGGCTCTGCGGCAGATTCTGCAGGGCCTGAGCAAGGCTGGCGAGCAGGCGCTGCGGGTCGATCGGCTTGCTCAGCCAGTCCAGCGCGGGCACGCCGTCCAGTGCCAGGCGGCCCTCCTCACAGGCGGCCGATACCACCAGAATTGGCAGCTTGCGATAGCGCGCGTCGGCGCGCAGTTCTTGTACCAGTTGCATGCCGTCGCCGTCCGGCAGGCGCAGATCGAGGCTGATGGCGGCGGGTATTTCCTCACGCAGACGGGCGCGTGCTTCGCCCAGGCTGTGGGCCAGACGCACGCGATAACCGGCATTTTCCAGCAACTGGCGCAGCAGGTTGGCGATGTCCGGTTCGTCCTCGACCACCAGCAGGCTGCGCCGGCCGTCGCTGGCCGCGGACAGGGCGGCTTCGGCCAGCGCGGGCAGCTCGAACCAGAAGCAGGCGCCCTGGCCCTCTACCGAGTCGAAGCCGATCTGCCCGCCCATGCGTTCGATCAACTCCTTGCTGATTGCCAGGCCCAGACCGGTGCCGCCCTTGCTGCGGCTGTCGCTGGCGTCGGCCTGGGAGAACTTGCTGAAGATGCGCTGGCGAAATTCGGCGGCGATGCCTTGGCCCTGGTCGCTGACCTCGACACGTACGCGAGCGCCACGACCTTCGGCACGCAGGCATACCTCGGCGCCGGGCGGCGAGTACTTCACGGCGTTGGAGATGAAGTTGGCCAGCACCTGCTGCAGACGCATGGCATCGACCCGTACGCGAACCGCTACGCAGTCGAGCAGACGCAGCTTGACCTGGTGGCGGTCGGCGTAGGCCTGGTTGCTGTCCAGTGCCTCCTGGAGCTGGGCGGCAAGCGAGCAGGGTTGCAGGTCGAACTGCATCTTGCCGGCTTCCAGTTTGTCCATGTCCAGCAGATCGTTGATCAGGTGGCTGAGACGCTGGCTGTTGGCCTGGGCGATGCCCAGCATGGTGCGCATGCTTTCCGGTACCGTGCCCAGTGCGCCGCCATTGATCAGGCCCAGCGAGCCGGCGATGGCGGTCAGCGGTGTGCGCAGCTCGTGGCTGACGGTGGAGACGAACTCGCTCTTGAGGCGCTCGATACGCTTGGCCTCGCTCTGGTCCATGGTGGTGCCGGTGATGCGCAGCGGGTAGCCTTTGTCATCGCGCTGGATGTAGCCGCGCAGCAGCACCGGCAGTTCGCTGCCGTCGACACGCAGCAGGCGACAGTCGATGGTGAAGTTGCTGGCGCCTGTGGACAGCGCATGTTTCAGACGGGCGCGCGTTGCTGGCAGATCGTCCGGGTGCACCAGTTTTTCCCAGGCCCAGGGGGCATCGGCAAAACCCGGCGGGCCCTGCTCCGGATAGCCGAGCATCTGCCAGCCGTGGGCCGAGGCGAAGAAGCTGCCGGCCTTGACCTCGATATCCCACCAACCGTCATTGCCGCCCTTGAGCGCCAGCGCCAGGCGCTCTTCGCTGCGGTGCAGCTATTCGGTGATGCGCTCGGCCAACTGCTGTACCTGCTCGCGGCGCAGGCTCAGGCTGCTGATCAGAAAGAACAGCAGCAGGCTGATGCAGACGCCCAAGGCCAGCAGTGAGCCCTCGCCGCGATGGGCGGCATCGAGAAAACCTGGGGCGTAGTGAAAGTTCAGGTACCAGCGCTGGCCGAACAGTTCCAGCTTTCGCTGGGCGTCGGCAGGCGTATCAATGGCGTTGCCAGCGCTGCTGTAAAGCAGGTCGGCGGCAGCCGTATCGGGGGCGGCATAGACCTCGAACTCCAGGTCACGTTGGTGTGCACCGAGGATGCCGTCCATCAGGTCGTGCGCGCGGTAGGGGCTGTAGACAAAGCCACGCAGCGCGGCGAGGCGCTGCTCGGGAGTGTCCAGCGCTTGGTTGTGCCGGTACACCGGGGTGAACAGCAGCAAACCCGGTTGGACCTTGCCATTGGTTTCCTGCACCAGCGTGACGCGGCCGGACAGACGGCTCTGGCCGCTGCGTGCGGCGCTCAGCATGGCGGCCTGGCGCACGGGTTCGGACAGCATGTCGAAGCCGAAGGCGACCAGATTACGTCTGGTGAAAGGCTCGATATAGCGAATGGCGCTGTACAGCGTACGCTCGCCAAGCGGGCGCACGCGGAAGTTGGGGTAGCCCTCGGCACGCATTTCGGTTTCGAAGGCGTGCAGCTGTTCGGCTGGCAATACCTGGCTGAACCCCAGGCCCTGGATGCCTGGGTAGCGTTCTTCCAGGTTCAGTCGACGCGCGTAGGTGCGCCAGTCGTCGCGACTGACCTCTTTATTGGCATCGAGCAGGGCGGCGCCGCCGAGCAGGATGCTTTCCTGGTTATGCATGCGCTGGATGATGGCCTCGCTGATTTCGTCGGCAAGGAGCTCGAGCTGGCGTGAGGCGGACGCGCTCTGGCTCTGGCGCAAGCTGTCCCAGGCCAGCAGCGTCGCGCCGAGCGCCAGCGCCAGCACGCCCCAGGCCAACAGATTTTTGTGGCTGAACAGCTGCCCGAGCAGTTGCAGGCGTAGCGTGATGTTGTCGTTCATGGCTGCACCCCGACTTGCGGCAGCTCCAGCCAGAAGGTGCTGCCTTGCCCCTCCACGGAGTCGAAGCCGATACGGCCACCCATGTGTTCGATGAGCTCCTTGCTGATCGCCAGGCCCAGGCCTGTGCCGCCCTGGCGGCGGGTGTCGCCGGCATCGGCCTGAGAAAATTTGCTGAAGATGCGCGGCTTGAAGTCTTGCGCGATGCCCTGGCCCTGGTCTCGCACGCTGATGCGTACCCAGCCGTCCGTGGGCACGGCTGCCAGCTCCACGCTCTGTCCGGCGGCAGAAAACTTGGCGGCATTGGCCAGCAGGTTGGCCAGCACCTGCTCCAGGCGCTGGGCATCGGCATATACCTGGCAATTGATGCCCGGCAGTAGCAGCAGTTGCACCCGGTGGTGCTCGGCATAGGGCTGGTTGCTGCGCAGCGCCTGCTCCAGCAGTGGGCGCAGGGCTAACGGCTGCAGATCGAAGCGCATCTTGCCGGCGGCCAGCTTGTCGATGTCCAGCAGGTCGTCGATCAGCTTGCGCAGGCGCTGGCTGTTGCTCTGGGCAATTTCCAGCATCTGCTGCATCTGCTCCGGCACCGCGCCAAGGGCGCCGCCATTGATCAGGCCGAGTGAGCCGGCGATGGCGGTGAGCGGGGTGCGCAGTTCGTGGCTGACGGTGGAGATGAACTCGTTCTTCATCTGTTCGGTGCGCTTGCGCTCGGCGATGTCGCGGATCACCGCGATAAAGCGGCGCTGCCCCTGGTGGCTGATCTGTGACATCGCCAGCTCTATGGGGAAGCATTCACCATCCTGACGCAGGCCTTCCATTTCGCCGAGCTGGTTGATGGCGCAGCCCTGCCGCAGTAAGTCGCTCGCCAGGTGCGGAACCAGTTGGGTGATGCTCTGACCGGCGACCTCGGGCTGGCGATAGCCGAATATCGCTTCGGCCGCATGGTTGAAGGTCTCGATGCGGCCCTGTTCATCGATGGTGACGATGGCGTCGACCACGTTGTCGAGCAGGGTACTGAGGTAATGCTCGCGCTCGCGCACCGCGCGCTCGGCAGCGACACGATCACTGAAATCCTGAATCTGCGAGACGAAATGCACAGGCCGACCCTCGCCGTCACGTACCAGCGACACGCTGAGCAGTACCCACAGCGTGCGTCCCTGCTTGTCCAGGTAGCGTTTCTCCATCTGATAGGCGTTGATCCGCCCGGCCAGCAGATCGGCGACGTTCTGCCGATCGGCATCGAGATCATCGGGATGGGTGACCTGCTGGTAGGTACAGGCCAGCAGCTCTTCGCGGTCGTAGCCGAGCATGCGGCACAGCTCGTCGTTAACCTCCAGCCAGCGGCCGTCCGGGCTGACCAGTGCCATGCCCTGTGGCGCGGTATTGAAGGCATTGAGAAAACGCTGTTGGCTCAGGCGCAGTTCGTCCTCCATGGCCTGGCGTTCGCTGATGTCCCAGATGAAACCGTCGACCCACAACAGCCTGCCGTGGCTGTTGTATTCGCCACGGCCTTTCTCGCGCACCCAGACGTTATGGCCATCGGCATGGCGCAGGCGGTAGGTGAGCTCGAACCTTTCCTGGCGCGCGATGGCCTCGCCGATACGGTAGGTGATGGCCAGGTCGTCGGGATGCACGATGCTGGAAAAGCTGCGCACCTGGTTGTCGATGAAGTCGCTGGCCGGGTAACCGCTGAGGTTGGCAATTTCATCGCTGATGTAGCGCATGCTCCAGTCGGCGTCGTTGGCGCAGCGATACACCACACCAGGCAGGTTGGCCACCAGGCCGCGGAAGCGGCTCTCGCTCTTCTGCAAGGCGCGGGTGGCCTGTTGCAACTCGCTGATATCGCTGGCGATGCCGAGAAAGCCGTTGATCTGGCTACTCTCGTCGAACATGGCGCTGACGGTGAGGTTGACCTGGCGCAGGCTGCCGTCCTTGTGGCGATAGGTCCACTGGCGGGTTTCCGGCTCGCCGCCACGGGCGTTGTGTACTAAGGCTTCGAAGCTCTCCAGCGGGTGGCCGGCGAACTCGCTGAGCTCGCGGGCCCGGGTCTGGATTTCGTCCGCGAGATGAAGCATTGCCGGAGTCCGCTGTCCGATCATCTCCTCGGCGCTGTAGCCGAGCAGACGCTCGGCGCCGGAATTGAACAGGCTGATGGTGCCGTCGGCATCGGTGGCGATGATCGATACCCCGGTGGCCGAGTCCAGCACCGCTTGCAGATAGGCGCGTGCCGCGCGCACGGCGTGCTCCTGCTGCTGGCGTTCCAGAATGGCGCCGACCCAGCGGGCGAACAAACCGAGGAAGTCGCGGTCGGCGTCATCGAATGGCTGCCTGCGTCGCTCGGGGTTGGCGAAGGCCAGGGTGCCGAATGGCTTGCCGCCCACGCGCACGACGGTGCCGATATAGCTTTCCAGGGCGAACTGGCGATAACAGGGGTGGTGCCTGTGTGGCGAGTCGGTCATATGGGTGATGGCCAGCACATCGTTGTGCTGCAAGGCTAGGCTGCAGTAGGTGTCGCCCAGTTCGAACAGTTGGCCGTCGCTGAGGGCGTCGTCGGGAGATACCTGTACCAGCACCTGGTACTGCTCGCCCTGGATACGGCTGATGATGCCCAGCGGCATGCCGAAATGCTCCGCGCCCAGGCGCAGCGCCTGGCGCAGTTGCTCGGTGCGGCTCAGGCTGGGCAGCGTAGCGATCTCGTTGAGCGCACGCAGCGCCGCCTGCTGGCGCTGCATCAAGCGCTGCGTGCTGCGCCGGGTGCTGCGCAGCAGAACCAGCAGCAGGGCCTCGGCGCCGCACCAGGCGAGCAGCCATTTGATCACCAGCCAGCGCTTGTCGCTGCGGTGCAGGTTGAACTGATCGCTGACGTCGTGCCAGATCAGTGCGACCGCCAGAGGCGCTGCGCTGGGGTCGTGACGTTGCCGGTAGCTGCTCAGCGCCACCTGATTGACCAGATAATGGCGTTCGCCATCGTCCAGCAGGCGCACGCTATCGCCCTCGCTCGGGGCGGGCAGTCGCTGTTGCTGTTGCCAGGCCAGGACCTGGGGCCGCGAATGATCCATCAACTGCCAGCGCTGGGTATCGCCGGGCAGGCCGCGTAGTTCTTCGCCGCTGTCCGAACTCAGCAGCAGGTCGTCGCGCAGCAGCAGGGCCACACCGCTGTCGAACTCGCGGTCCAGTTGGGCAAGATCCTCGAGCACGCCCATTGCCACTTCGATGGCGCCGACCTGTTGGGGTCCGTTGTTGCTCTCGGCCTGCAACGGGACAATGGCGCTCATGCCGACGCTGCCGCGGGTCAGACCCAGACCGGCCTGGCTCCTGGCGCTGCGCAGCGCCTCCAGCACCATCGGGCGCCAGCCAATCTGCAGGTCGCCAAAGTGCTCGGGTTCGTGCACGCGCAGCAGCACCTTCACGTCTGGCGCCAGGTGCACGTACAGCCGAAACGGCTGGTGCGCCTGCAGGTTGCGCCAGCGCGGCGCCAGGCGGGTGTAGAGCTGACTGCGGATGCTGGCCAGGCTTTGCGGATCGCTCGCCGGCAGGGCGTGAGCCTGGCGCACCAGCTCCGTCACCCAGGCATCGGCAGCGATGGTTTCCGCCAGCAACTGCGCGCGTTCCTGCAGCCCATACTGGGTGCTGTTCAGGGCCATGCGCTGGATGTCTGCCTGTTTGCTGATCTGCAGTTGCCATAGCGCTTCGCGCTCGTTCAGCGCCTGGCGCCCGAGAAAGGCGAAGAACAGCGCCAGACACAGGCTGCCACCGATGACTATCCAGCGGCCGGCGTCCCAGCGGCCGGCGTCCCGGCCACTGGCATTGAATTGACCGAACCAGCGATTACTCAGCCTCGGTTTACTCATTCGTCGCGCCTCAGCTCAGCCCGGCCAGGCGGCGCAGGCGCTGTACTTCCTGACTATCGGCGTTCTGCTGTTCGACGCTGGCCAGGCGCATGAGAATCGGCTCGCGGCGCGTATTGCCGGGAGCCAGGCCGTAACAGGCGCCGATCAGTTCACGCAGCCCGATGGGCAAACGCCAATTTGCCTTGAGGCGGTTGGCCAGTTCGCCGCTGTATTGGCGCAGCGCTTGTTGCACTTGTTCCTCGCTCAACGGCAGACCGCGGTTGCGCCAGATCTGCGCCTGCTGCAGCACGGCCAGCTCGCCCATGCGTTGTAGCAGGGCAGCGCTGTGCAGGGGTGCCGGGTCTAGCTGACAGGCTTTGGCCAGTGCACCGACCTTGTGCCGCAGGTCCAACTGCGTCTGCATCAGATTCTGGCCCAGGGTTCTCAGGTCGGCGTCCTGCAGGCTGGCTGCCGGGCGTAGCGCCAGGCCCTGAATCAGATTCAGCGCGGTGGCTGCGCCCAGTCGGCGCACGGCATCGGGCAGGCTGACGCAGGGCTGTCCGGTGCTGTTGTAGAGGCTGCTGTTGGCCGCAGCGATCAGCCGCGCCTGCACGGCTGGGTCCTGCTGCCAGTGTTCGCCGAGTTGCTCCAAGGTACCGGGTGCTGCCGTGATGTCGCGCAGTTGCTGAAAGAGCTCGTCATGCAGTGGCAGATCGAGCTCCTCATCGGGCAAGGCAACGAGATGGTGAAGAAAGTCCTCGTCGTGGGCTGCCGCTACGTGCGGCTCATCATCGTCGGGTAACAGGCGGTGCAGGCAGTCCAGAACCTTGGGTACCTGGAAGGGTTTGCTGATAAAGGCGTTGATGCCCAGGGCGCGCACCTCGAGTACGCTGCCGCGGTCGGCGCGCGCGGTGATCATCACCAGCGCCACCTCAGGGTCCTGGCTGCGTACCGCCTGCAACAGCAGAGTGCCGCTGCCGTCCGGCAGGTTCCAGTCGGCGATCACCAGTTGTGCCGGTTCGCGCTGCCAGGCCGAGATGGCGTCTGCCACGCGCACCTGGCAGTCGACGCGAGCGCCTGGGCGCAGGCTCAGTACGATCTGCTTGAGGAGATCGGCGATCCAGGGATCGTCTTCGAGAATCAGCACACGCATGCTCAGCTCCTGGTGCTGGACGGGCTATCCTTCGCTTCGCTCAGTGTAGTGGCGTCGACGGCTCTGGCTACAGGTTGTGGACGGCCGAAGTGGTAGCCTTGGCCGTAATTGCAGCCTAGCTCGCGCAGGAAGGCGGCTTGAGCGGGTTGTTCGATACCTTCGGCGAGAACCTTGAGGCCCAGGCTCTTGCCCAGAGCGATCACTGCGCGGGCGATGGCGGCATCCTCCGGGTCGTCAGGCAGGCCACGCACGAAGCTCTGGTCGAGCTTGAGCTTGTCCACGGGCAGACGCTTGAGACGCGCCAGGGAGCTGTAGCCGGTGCCGAAGTCGTCAATGGCCAGGCGCACGCCCAGGGCGCGCAGGCTGATGAGCAGTTTCTGCGCTGCATCCGGGTCTCCCATGATGGCGCTCTCGGTGACTTCCAGCTCCAGCTGCTCGGGCGGCAGGCCTGTTTCTGCCAGTACCTGCGCCACTTTTATATCGAGTTCACCGCGGCTGAACAGACGGCTGGAGACGTTCACCGCGACGAAACTCAGTCCACGACCTTCGGCGTTCCAGCGCACCATCTGGCGGCAGGCCTGCTCCAGTACCCAGGTATCGATGGCGCCGATCATGCCGTTGTCCTCGGCAATCGGGATGAATTCGCCAGGCGCAATCAGCCCACGTTGCGGGTGCTGCCAGCGCACCAGTGCCTCCATGCCTACCTGGCTACCGGCACCCAGGTTATGCAGCGGCTGGTAGTAAACGCGTAGCTCGTCATTGTCCAGGGCATGGCGCAGGCTGCTGGCCAGTTCCACGCGCTGACGGGCGTAATCGGTCAGCTCCTGCACGTAGAAGGCATAGCCTTCACGGCCGCTGCTCTTGGCCTTGAACAGCGCCGAGTCGGCGTTACGCAGGATCTGCTCGACGCTATCGGCATCTTCGGGGAACAGGCTGATGCCGATGCTGGCGCCAATGTAGAGCTCGTGACCGTCGAGGTGAAAGAACGTTTCCAGGCTGCGCAGCAGGCGTTGTGCAAGCTCAGCTGCCTGAGCGGCGTCGGCGCAATTTTCGCTGAGCAGGCCGAACTCGTCGCCGCCCAGCCGGGCCAGGGTGCAGCCGGCAGGCAGATCGTCCTGCAGGCGCTCGCCAACGCCTTTGAGCAGCAGATCGCCGACGTTGTGACCGAGGCTTTCGTTGATGTGCTTGAAGTGGTCGAGGTCGATCAGCAGCACTGCGCCGCGCAGTTCCTCGATCTTGCTGCGCTCCAGTGCATGGGCGACGCGCTCGGTGAACAGCAGGCGATTGGGCAGGTTGCTCAGCGGATCGTGGTGGGCCAGGTAATCCAGCTCACGCTGCGAACGCTTGAGCGCCGTGATGTCGGAGAACACCGCCACGTAATGGCTGACGCGCCCCTGCGCGTCGTGGATGACGCGGATGCATTGCCACTGTGGGTAGATTTCGCCGCTCTTGCGTCGGTTCCACACCTCGCCACTCCAGGCGCCGCGGTTCTGCAGGGCGTGCCACAGGCTCTGGTAGAAGGCGGTGTCATGACGGCCGGATTTGAGCAGGCCGGGGTGCTGACCGAGGATTTCCTCGCTGCTGTAACCGGTGATGCGGCTGAAGGCCGGGTTGACGTGAACGATGCGTTGTTCGGCATCGGTAACCAGTACCCCTTCCTGGGTGGCATCGAACACCGCTGCGGCCTGGCGCATGCTGTCGTCGATGGCGCGTTGCTGGGTGATGTCGCTGGCGATGCCGATGAAGCGCTGTGGTTGGCCGTTTTCGTCACGCAGCAGGCGACCGCGCGAGTGAATCCAGCGATAGCTGCCATCGGCATGGCGCAGGCGATAGATGTTGTCGTAGTGCTGTTCGTTGAACTCGGTGTTGAGCGTATGCAGCGCGCGCTCCATGTCATCCGGATGCAGGCGCGCGGCCCAGTCTTCGCGGGTATCGCCCAGGGTTTGCGGAGTGAGGCCGAGGAGCCTGGCGTAGCTCTCGGAGAAGAATACCTTGCGTCTGGACACGTCCCAATCCCACAGGCCATCGCGCGTGGCATCCAACGCCAGGCGCAGACGCTCCTCGTTACTGGCCAGTTCCAGGCGTGCGCGGCGGTACTGCAGGGCATAGCGGTGCAGCACCAAGTAGAGCAGCGAACTGGTGAGCGCGACGAACAACAGGCCCTTGAGGGATTGCACGTGCTCCTGCTGCGTCACGGACAGGCCCAGGGCGGTCAACAGATGGTCGCTGAAAAGAATCCACAGAGCGGCGAGCAGGAGGTAGCCCAAGGTCAGACGCAAGGCGGCGATGTCGATACGCATGGGCAAGCGGCAGTGCTCCCTGTAAATGCTGGCCAGTATATATGCTTCACTGCTGAAACATTCTCATCTAAAAGACCACCTGGTTTTCTGACATGGCTCAGGGATAATGCAATAAGTTTGTCCTTGTAGGACAAACTGCTTACACCTATCAAGAGGCAACGGCACTCATGTGGTACAACGGTTTACTCGACCTGTCGGTCTGGCAATTGGTGGCAGTCACTCTGCTGATGACGCATGTCACCATCGTCAGCGTCACCGTCTACCTGCACCGCTACTCCGCGCACCGTGCGCTGGAGCTGCATCCTGCGCTCAAGCATTTCTTCCGTTTCTGGCTGTGGTTGACCACGGGTCAGAACACTCGCGAGTGGACCGCGATTCACCGCAAGCATCACGCCAAGTGCGAAACCGTCGATGACCCGCATAGTCCGGTCATCAAAGGTCTGGGCACCGTACTGCGCAAAGGTGCCGAACTCTATCAGGAAGAGGCGAAGAACCAGGAAACCCTGCGTATCTACGGCAAGAACTGCCCGGATGACTGGATCGAGCGCAATGTCTACAGCCGCTATCCGATTGGCGGCGTGACGTTGATGGCGATCATCGACCTGGCGCTGTTCGGCGTACTTGGCATGACCGTCTGGGCAATCCAGATGATGTGGATTCCGGTATGGGCCGCAGGCGTCATCAACGGTCTTGGTCACGCTGTCGGCTATCGCAACTTCGAATGCCGCGACGCCGCCACCAACCTGGTGCCCTGGGGCATCCTGATCGGCGGTGAGGAACTGCACAACAACCACCACACCTACCCCAACAGCGCCAAGTTGTCGGTGAAGAAGTGGGAGTTCGATATGGGCTGGGCCTGGATCAAGCTGTTCAGCTTCTTCGGCCTGGCTCAGGTGCAGCGTGTCGCGCCCATCGCCCATCGGGTCGAGGGCAAAGCCAGCCTGGACATGGACACCGCCATGGCCATCCTCAACAACCGTTTCCAGATCATGGCGCAGTACCGCAAGTTGGTGATCGTGCCGTTGGTCAAGCAGGAAGTGGCCAAGGCCGACGAGTCCGTTCGTCACCTTTTCCGTCGTGCAAAACGTCTGCTGTCGCGTGAACCGAGCCTGCTGGAAGAGCAGCATCACGCGCACATCGCCGATATGCTGGCGCAAAGTCAGGCACTCAAGGTGATCTACGAGAAGCGCCTGGCGCTGCAGCAGATCTGGGTCAAGACCAGCAGCAACGGCCACGACATGCTCGAAGCCATGAAGCAGTGGGTGCACGAGGCCGAGGCTAGCGGTATCCAGTCACTGCGTGAGTTTGCCGAGCAGCTCAAGACCTACTCGCTGCGGCCCGCCAACGCGGTCGCCTGACCACTCTGCGCTCGCGAAGGCCCGCCGAACTGGCGGGCCTTCTTGTTTGTCCAAGACTCGCACTATGCTCACTTTACGCTTATGCGAGGGATTGGATGGCCGCTGTGATGGATGATCAAGGCAATGCTGTTTCCGAGTTGGAAGAACTGACCCTGGCCTTGTTGCACAGCCGGGCCGAGGTGGAGCGCCTGGGCGAGCGCGAACAGCTGTTCAGTAGCCTGCTTGGCAGCGTCAATGCCGTGCTCTGGGCCTTCGACTGGGACGAGCAGCGGATGATTTACGTCAGTCCGGCCTACGAGCGCATCTTCGGCCGCTCCGCCGCGCTGCTGCTGGCCGACTACGGCGAGTGGCGCAACAGCATCTATCCGGATGACCTCGACTACGCCGCCGAAAGCCTGGCCAAGGTGCTGGAAACCGGCGCGGTGGAGTCGCGCGAGTACCGCATCATTCGTGCCGATGGCCAACTGCGCTGGCTCAGCGACAAATGCTTCGTCAGCCCCAGGCCGGGTGCGGAGCCGGGCAGGGTTATCGTCGGCATCGCCGAAGACATCACCGAGAAGAAGCGCCTCGAGGGCGAACTGCATCGCCTGGCCACCACCGACGTGCTGACCCAGAGCAGCAACCGCAGGCACTTCTTCGAGTGCGCCCGTCGCGAGTTCGAGCACGCACGCAAGTTCGGCAGCCCGTTGGCTTTCCTGCTGCTCGACCTCGACGACTTCAAGAAGATCAACGACCAGTACGGTCACCAGACCGGCGACGAGGTGTTGCGGCGCCTGGCCCATTGCGGCAGCAATGCCTTGCGTCGCGGCGACCTGTTCGGGCGTATCGGCGGCGAGGAATTCGCTGCGCTGTTCCCGGGCTGCGAGCAGGACCTGGCCCTGCAGGTAGCGGAAAGGCTGCAGCGTGAGGTGCAACGCCTCAGCTTCCAGCATGAGGGCGTGCATTTCGGTATCACGGTCAGTCAGGGGCTGACCGTGATGCGAGCGACGGACGCCAGCCTCGATGCGCTTTATGCGCGGGCCGATGCCGCCATGCATACAGCCAAACGTCAGGGCAAGAACCGTATAGTCCAGGGATGACGTGGCGGTTTTCCGCCTGAGAAGCAGTTATCATAGGCGAAAAATTGCCGGCCGATAGTCGTCATCGGCGGGTCACTGATCTGCAGAAAAACTGTAACCTACTGTTCTAGAAGCCTCGCGCATTTGCGTGAAGTAGCTGGCGCGCTATCTGCATAGGCCCAGCTAGATGCCGCAGGATGTCGGCGCAAAACAACAACGACGAGAGAGTATCCACCATGCATCACTCTGCCCTCCTCATTTCGGCCGCCTCACTGCGTTCGCCGTTGTTCCATTCTTCCTGAGTTTTTACGCACTTCATCCGAGCCCGGCTTAAGCCGTATCCTGGCTCGCGATGGCGTATGCCCCATTCGCCCCGGTCTGCCTCTTCGTGCCGAAGCCTGTGCCGGGCGATGCGTCACCTTAAACACACTGGAGAGAAACATAATGAGAAAGACCTCCCTGGCACTGGCCGTAGCCGCCAGCACCCTGGGCCTGAGCCAAGTGGCCTTCGCCGACCTGGTCGGCGATACCAAAGTCAGCCTGGAAGCCCGTAACTTCTACTTCAACCGTGATTTTCGCCAAGGCAATAGTGAAGTTCCGGCGCAGCCTCAGTCCAAGCAGGAAGAGTGGGCTCAGGGCTTCATTCTGCGCATGAACTCCGGCTTTACCGAAGGCACCGTGGGCTTTGGTGCTGATGCCATCGGCATGTTCGGCTTCAAACTGGATTCGGGTGGCGGTACCGGTGGCAGTGGTCTGCTGGTTCCGGATCGTTCTCGCAACGATGGTCTTGGCTCTCAGGATAACTATTCCGGTCTGGCTGTAGCGGCCAAAGCCAAGGTTTCCAACAGCACCCTGCGTGTTGGCCAGATGCAGTTCAAGAACGCTGCCATCGGCTCCAGTGACAGCCGTCTGCTGCCGCAGGTCTTTGAAGCAGGGCACGTCGTTTCCCAGGAAATCGACGGCCTGATGCTGGAAGCGGCTCACGTTCGTGAGGTCAATAACCGTAACTCTAATGATTATGAAGATATTGGCATCACCAATAGCTTCAATAGCCGGACAGGAAGCGTCGGGACGCGCGGTATAAATCTTCGTGGTGGCTCCACCACTGATTCCTTCGACTTCATTGGCGGCACCTACAAGCTGACCAAGGATCTGAGCGCTGGCTACTACTACTCCAACCTGGACGAGTTGTACAAACAGCACTCCTTCAACGTTGTGCATGTCCTGCCGCTGGGCGACAAGCAGAGCCTGAAGACCGACGTTCGCTATGCCCGTTCCACTGACGATGGCAACCGTAGCAACATCGATAACAAGGCCTTCGGTGCCATGGTTACCTACGGTCTGGACGGTCATGCCTTCGGCCTGGGCTACCAGAAAATGAGCGGTGACACCGGTTTTGCCTACATCAATGGCACTGACCCGTTCCTGGTCAACTACGTGCAAATTGGCGACTTCGCCAACAAGGATGAGAAGTCCTACCAGGCACGTTATGACTTCAACTTCGCCTCCATCGGCATTCCGGGGCTGACCTTCATGACCCGCTACCTGACCGGCGACAACGTCGACCGTGGTCGTGGCCTTTCCGAGGGTCGTGAGTGGGAGCGCAACACCGAGCTGATGTACGTCTTCCAGGAAGGTGCGCTGAAGAACCTGGGTGTTCGCTGGCGCAATGCATCTGTGCGTTCCAACTTTGCCAACGATATCGACGAAAACCGTCTGATCGTCAGCTACACCCTGCCGCTGATGTAAGGTCCGCATCTATCGGTGCGTCAGACCAGGTCAGTCGCTCCGAAGTGCCACGAAAAGCCCGCATCGAATGATGCGGGCTTTTTTCATGGTGCGGGCATTTTATCGCCAGGGCCTGTCGACGTGGCAAGAATGGCGCTGGCCAGTGCCATATCGTCGGCGTCCTGCAGTTGCGGGTTGGCGCTACGCAGCTGCTGCATCGCGGCCTCCAGGTGCGGGCCGCGGATTTCGCCATTGCTGGCAACGAAGCTGCTGGCGTCTTCTTCGGCCGCTGCAACCAGCTTGCGATCCTTGAAGGTCAGGTAGGTCGAGGCCGTGGTGGCGCCGGAGGACAGAATGTCGCGCAGTAGGCCATCGGCGGCGGCAGTCTGGGCAAACAGGCAGGCACTGAAAACCAGTGCAGCATGACGCGTTACACGCATGATGGAACTCCTTGTGGGGTGGCTCTGATCCTATGAGTGATGCAGGCCAGCGATGGTTCCTCGCAGGCGATGGCCGGTTGCCCGCATTGGTGGTCTATCTAGCGGACAGTCCGGCGCTGGTGTCGCCGCCATAGCAATGCCGACAGTATCGCCAGCATGCCAAACAGCATGAGTTGCCAGGCCCAGTGCAACTCGGGAAGCAGGAAAACCACTGCGCCGACAGCGACAGCCATGAGGCCGACCCAGAGCAGGTAGCCGCCGGCACCAAACACTTCGAAAATCAGCAGCAGGGTAGCCAGGGCCAGCCAGTGCTCGAACGACAGGTTATGCAGATAGGTGATCATGAACGTACTGCACGACCCCGGCTGAGCGTGTTGCTTGCGCGTCCTTCAACATGCATTGCATGGACTCCTTTGCTTGCAGGCTGTTGAACAACTACCTGCCTTGTCTTGCCTGTCTCGCCTACGTTGTTCAGTGGCGTGCCAGAGCGAACAATCTAAGCATAGTCACATGGCCGTTGCCGCCGACCCCTTCGCAGCGTGGACGCATGCCCGTTGAGCGGTGAGAACCCGTTCATATCGAAATGGTTTGTGCTTGCCGCGCTGGTGAGGCAGCTCAAAGAGGCTCAGTGTTTGCCCGCCTGGCCCCCGCCGCTGGCGGGCTGCGCACGCCTCAGCGTTGCTCGCTTTGTGGCGTGACGCGCAGCACTTCCTCGAGGGTGGTCAGGCCGGCGGCGACCTTTTGTGCGCCGGACAGGCGCAGGCTGCGCATACCGTCCTTGAAGGCGGCGCGGCGCAGTGCGGTGAGGTCGGTGTCGGCGTTGATCAGCGGTTTGATGGCGTCGTTGATCAGCATGATTTCGTAGACACCGGCACGGCCACGATAGCCGGTTTCGCGGCACTCCAGGCAGCCGACGGCATGATGAGCCTGCGTTGGCAGTGGCGAGCTCCAGGGGCGGGTCAGGCTATTCCAGGCGTCCTCGTCCAGTTGCACCGGCGCCTTGCAGTGCGGGCACAGGGTACGCACCAGGCGCTGTGCCATGACGCCGAGGAGGGTGGCCTTGAGCAGGTAGTGCGGCACGCCGAGTTCGAGCAGGCGGGTGATGGCGCTGGGGGCATCGTTGGTGTGCAGGGTGGACAGTACCAGGTGGCCGGTCAGCGCTGCCTGGATGGCCATTTCGGCGGTTTCCAGGTCGCGGATCTCACCGACCATGATGATGTCTGGGTCCTGACGCATCAGTGCACGCACGCCGCTGGCGAAATTCAGGTCGATATTGTGCTGCACCTGCATCTGATTGAAGGCGCCTTCGATCATCTCGATGGGGTCTTCGATGGTGCAGACGTTCACTTCCGGCGTGGCCAGTTGCTTGAGCGTGGTGTAGAGCGTGGTGGTCTTGCCCGAGCCGGTGGGGCCGGTGACCAGGATGATGCCGTTGGGCTGGCTGGTCATGCTCGCCCAGCGACGCAGGTCGTCCGGTGAGAAGCCGAGCTGGTCCGGGCTTTTCAGCAGCACCTCGGGGTCGAAGATACGCATCACCATCTTTTCGCCGAAGGCAGTGGGCAGCGTCGACAGGCGCAGCTCCACCTCGTTGCCGTCAGGTGTCTTGGTCTTGACCCGGCCATCCTGTGGCTTGCGTTTCTCGGCAATGTTCATGCGGCCGAGGTTTTTCAGGCGGCTGACCACCGCCATGGTGACTTGCGCGGGGAACTGGTAGACGGTGTGCAGCACGCCGTCGATGCGAAAACGCACCGTGCCCTGCTCGCGGCGTGGCTCGATGTGGATATCGCTGGCGCGCTGCTGGAAGGCGTACTGGAACAGCCAATCGACGATGTTGACGATGTGCGCATCGTTGGCGTCCGGCTCCTGATCCTGTGCGCCCAGGCTGAGCAATTGCTCGAAGTTGCCGACACCGCTGACCTTTTGATCGGTGGCATTGGCGCCGCTGACCGAACGCGCCAGGCGATAGAACTCGGTGGTGAAGCGCTGGATATCGCTGGGGTTGGCCACCACGCGCTTGATCGGGCGCTTGAGTACGTGCATCAGATTGGCTTCCCAGCTGTGCACCAGTGGCTGACTGCTGGCGATGGTCACGCTCTCGCTGTCTACTGCCACGGCGAGGATCTTGTGGCGTTGAGCGAAGGCGTAGGACATCAGCGGGGTGATGGCCGGCACGTCGATTTTCAACGGGTCGATGCGCAGGTAGGGTTGGCCGGCGAAGTCGGCCAGCCAGACGGTAAGGGTTTCCAGGTCGAGCTTCTTGCCCGGGCGTGTCAGGTCGTCGACCTGCTGTGCGGCGAGAAACTCCAGCGGATGTTGGGTGTTGTTCAGTGAGCTGCGGCGAATCGCCAGGCACTGCTCGGCCACCTTCTGCTCGACCCGGCCTTGGGCCACCAGCTCACGCAGCAGGTCGCCAAGATCCAGTACACGGTCAGGGGCGGTAGCGGTGAAGGCGGACATGCGGGCTCCTCGGGTCGGCCTGAACAAGGTTAGCAGGCCGTTTTTCAACGGCCTTGCAGCCTGGCTAGGATGCCCGAAAAGCAGCACAAGGGCGAAGGCCCGTGCGTGATTGAGTCGCCGCTTCAGGCCACCTCCGTGACCAGGCTGTGATCCAGGTGTTGCCAGGTCACCTCCCATACGCAGACCAGGCTGCGCAGTTTCTGCGCCAGCACGCCGGCGCGATGCAGCGACAGGCCAGACAGACGCAGGCTGATATGCAGGTCGTCCTGCAGGCGTTCCATGTGCAAGGTCTCAGGTAATAACTGCAATTGTGCAAACAGCCCCAGCAGGCGGCACATCACGTCGGCTTCGGCGTCGGTGCGCAGCTGGTATTCGACACAGGCATCGCCGCGATCCTGCCAGGGATCGCGGCGGTTATGGGCGGACGGAAACGGGGTGGTATCTGGCATGGCGGAAGCTCGGGCAGGTTTTGCTTAAGTTTCCGCCCTAATTCGGCAAAAGTTCTGCCTGGTTTTATGGGTTATTCCAGGTTTCATGGATAAACTTGCCTTGTTAATCAGGTATTGGGGATTTTTTATGTCCGTCGTGCTGGATGCTTACGACCAACGCATTCTTGCCCTGCTACAGGAAGATGCTGGTCTCTCCACTGCGGAGATCGCCGAGCGCATCGGTCTGTCGCAGTCGCCGTGCTGGCGCCGTATCCAGCGCCTCAAGGAGGAGGGGGTGATTCGCAAGCAGGTGACGCTGCTCGATCGCAAGCGCATCGGCCTGCACACGCAGGTGTTCGCTCAGGTCAAGCTCAACGCCCATGGACGTTCCAACCTGACCGAGTTCGCCGAGGCCATGCGCGAGTTTCCCGAGGTGCTGGAGTGCCATGTACTGATGGGCGCGGTGGATTTCATGCTGCGCATCGTCACCCGCGATATCGAGGCGTATGAGCGCTTCTTCTTCGAGAAGCTGTCGCTGGTGCCAGGTATCCAGGAGGTGAACTCAATCGTGGCGCTGTCGGAGATCAAGTCCACTACTAGCTTGCCGCTTGCCTAGGAAACACTGAAAAAGCTGTCATGCCCGCGCAGGCGGGACAGCAGCCCTATCGCTGAACAGCGCTTGCGCTGGCCTGTAGATCTCGAGCCTTCGAATTTCCTGGGCTCCCGCCTGCGCGGGAGTGACGCAGGACATATTCAGGGTTTGATCACTACTGGCGGCGATTGCTCGACGTTGCGCCTGCTGGGTGGCGTGAGCCCCATGGACAGATAGATGCTGGTCAGCTGATCCACCCCCATGTCGGCGGCGCGGATCCATTCTTGCGGTACGTAGAGCAGGCCGCCGCCCACCGGAATCGGCGCGGTGGGAATGAGGATGGCGCAGTAGGCACGGCCTTCCAGTTCCACCGTCTCCGAGCTTGGGCGCAGAGCCAGTACCGCTGCGCCGTCACCACCGAAGAAACACCACACCGGCGCCATGGTGGTGATGTCCGGGTTCTTGCTCTTGTCCAGCAAGCCAACGAAGCGGTCGGCCAGGTTATAGAAGTTGCCGATCAGCGGCGTGCGCCGCAGGGTGCGATCCAGCAACCAGGACAGCGGACGGCGCAGGCCAAGTTGCACGGCCAGGCCCAGTGGGTAGAGGCTGGCCAGCAGCACCAGACTGCCCAGCAGGTAGGCCAGGTAGCTGTTGCTGGAAAAGGGCTGGCCGAGGGCAGCGAACACTTGGCCGATCAGGGTCGAAGGTCCGACCAGACGATTGAGCAGGCTGAATATCCAGGCCAGCAATGCCAGAGTCAGAACCAGTGGCAGCAACGACAACAGGCCTGTAAACCAGGTGGTGACGATGGATTTCAGGCTGCGCTTGATCATGTGGCGGTTTCCTTGGCGATATCGAGCGTAACTTTACGTGACCACAGGCGCTTGTGTGCACTGCTGTGGAAATGTGCACGCACTCAAATGGCTACAGTAGTTTTCATCAGATTATTTCGCGCAAAAAAAGCCCGGCACAAAGGCCGGGCAGAGTGGGTACATGGAGTACCAAACAGCGTAGGTTTGAACCCTTACATGCCGAGCATGTTCGGCAGCGCCATGGAAACGGCCGGGATGTAGGTAATCACCATCAGGAAGCTGATCAGCATCATCAGCCACGGCAAGGCTGCTTTGATGACCGATGTTAGCGGCATCCCTGTCACCGCCGAGGTGACGAACAGGTTCAGCCCCACGGGTGGCGTGATCAAGCCGATCTCCATGTTCACCACCATGATGATGCCCAGGTGGATCGGGTCGATGCCCAGTTGCATGGCGATCGGGAAGAGGATCGGCGCCAGGATCAGGATGATCGCCGACGGCTCCATGAAGGCACCGGCGATCAGCAGCACGATGTTCACCACCAGCAGGAACTGCCAGGGCTGCAGACCCAGATCCACCACCCAGGCGGTAATGGTCTGCGGGATCTGCTCGGTGGTCAGTACGTGAGCGAAGAGCATGGCGTTGGCGATGATGAACATCAGCATGATGGTCAGCTTGCCGGACTCCAGCAGCACCTTCGGGCACTCGCGGATTTTCAGGTCCTTGTACACGAACAGGGCGACGAAGCCGGCGTACACCGCCGCCACGGCCGCAGCCTCGGTCGGGGTGAACATGCCGCTGTAGATACCGCCGAGGATGATCACCATCAGCAGCAGGCCCCAGAACGCCTCACGGGCGGAACGCAGCCACTCGCGGAAGCTGGCGCGTGGCAGGGCTGGCAGCTTCTTGATGCGCGCGACGATGTAGATCGCGATCATCAGCGCCAGGCCGAGCATGATGCCGGGGATGACGCCCGCCATGAACAGCTTGCCTACCGACTGCTCGGTGGCGGCAGCGTACACCACCATCACGATCGACGGCGGAATCAGGATGCCCAGGGTACCGGCGTTACACACGATGCCGGCGCCGAAGGCCTGCGGGTAACCGGAACGCACCATGCCGGCGATGGCGATGGAGCCGACTGCGGCCACGGTCGCCGGCGAGGAGCCGGACAGCGCAGCGAACAGCATGCACGCCAGTACCGCACCGATGGCCAGACCGCCACGGATGTGGCCGACGCAGGCGTTGGCGAAGTCGATCAGGCGCTTGGCCACGCCGCCGGTGGTCATGAAGGCGCCGGACAGCAGGAAGAACGGAATGGCCAGCAGGGTGTAGTGTTCGGAGGTCTCGAACAGCTTGATCGCCAGCGAACGCACCGAGTCCGGGCTGAACAGCATGATGGTGATCGAACCGGCGAGGCCGAGCGAGGCGGCGATCGGCACGCCGATGAACATCAGCAAAAACAGCAGCAGGAAGAGGAATAGAACGGTCATTATTTGGCCTCCTCGTGCTCATTGATTTTCAGGGCGTCAGCGGCTTCGTCAGCCAGGCCGAGGCCGGTCTGCTCGTTGCGCAGGATGCGCACGAGGATTTCCAGGAAGCGGATGAACACCATGGCGTAGCCGAAGGGCACGATCATGCCGATATGCCATTGCTTGATGCCGTAGTGACCGAGGTCCTCGGCACCGATGCCGGCCTTGAACAGGGTGCTGACCCAGTCGTAGCTGCCGACGGCGATGAGGCCGGCGTAGCCCAGGCAGGCCGAGCAGGCGATCACACCAATGACGCGTTGCACGCCGCGCGGGGCGAGCTTGACCAGGGCGTCGACGCCAATGTGGCCGGCGGTGCGCACGCCGTAGGCCAGGCCGAAGAAGATCAGCCAGCCGAACAGCGCTTTGGTCAGGGCATTGCTCCAGGTCATCGCCTGGGCCATGTCGAGAATGGCGTCGCCGATACCGAGCAGAAACTCGTTGCCGCCAAAGGCGTCACCCAGCCAATAGAACAGGGTGTAGAAGTTGTTGAGGATCACGTAGACGAATGTGATCAGCGTCATGGCCGCCAGGAGGAAAGCGATGAAGCCTTCCTCGAAGTGCTCCCAGACGCGCCGCAAGGCGTTCATGGTCGGTTCTCCCGAATGGAAAGGGCGTAAGGCGAACCGAGGGCCGGCTCACCGGTTGCTGCATGTTTCGATGCCCTTCGCGGGCGTCGTGGTGGAGCAGGGCAATTGCACCCTGCCCACCCGGCTCTCCGGCCTTATTGCTGGTTGGCGGCTTGCGCGGCCTTGATCAGGTCGGCACCGATCTCGCCTTCGAACTTCTTCCATACCGGCTGCATGGCGTCGCGCCATTGGCCGCGCTGCTCAGGCGTCAGGGTCAGGATTTCGGTGGTGCCGGCTTCCAGGATGCGCTGCTTGTCGCCTTCGTTGAGGGCGTCAGCCTGTTTGTTCACCTCGACGGTGACTTCGGCGATGATCTTGTTCAGCTCGTCGCGTACGTCAGCCGGCAGACCGTCCCAGAACTTGGTGTTGGTGATCAGCATGTAGTCCAGCAGGCCATGGTTGGACTCGGTGATGTACTTCTGCACTTCGTGCATCTTCTGGCTGTAGATGTTCGAGTAGGGGTTCTCGGCACCGTTGACCACGCCAGTCTGCAGGCCCTGATAGACCTCGGCGAAGCTCATCTTGCGCGGGTTGGCGCGCACGGCCTTGAACTGCTCTTCCAGTACGGCGGAAGCCTGTACGCGGAACTTCAGACCGCGGGCGTCTTTCGGCTCGAGCAGCGCCTTGTTGGCCGACAGCTGCTTCAGACCGTTGTGCCAGTAGGCCAGGCCGGTGATGCCCTTGTCAGTCATGGAGGTCAGCAGCTTCTGGCCTTCCGGACCTTTCTGGAAGCGATCAACTGCTGCCATGTCGTCGAACAGGAACGGCAGGTCGAATACCTGCAACTGCTTGGTGTAATGCTCGAACTTGGCCAGGGACGGGGCGATCATCTGCACGTCGCCGAGCAGCAGCGCTTCCATTTCCTTGCCGTCGCCGAACAGCGAGGAGTTCGGGTAGACCTCGACCTTGACCTTGTCGCCCAGGCGCTCTTCAGCCAGTTGCTTGAACAGCACGGCACCCTGACCTTTCGGGGTGTGCTCGGCAACCACGTGGGAGAATTTGATGACGATCGGGTCGGCAGCGTGAACCACGCCAGCGATGGACAGGGACAGGGCGCAAGCCAGCGCCTTGGCAGTCAGTTTGAACATGCGGATGCTTCCTCTTGTTGTGTTTATCGCATTGGCGCCAGTGGCGCGCTGACGAACGGACAAGAGCAAGTCTAGGCGGCTTGGAGAAAAACGCCGGTGGCATCAGCGAGGCCTGGACTTGTGCTTGTGGGTTCGCTTGGAGTTTGCCTAGAGCAACCCTTGTGCCAGTCCGCATGAGCGCGCTGTCGGTGCGCCGGTAAAGCCCGTTCTACGGGCCTTGGTGGCATTCTGTCGGCTGCCGGCCGAGGCGTACCGGCAGCGCGTTTGGCGGTTTGCCGCCAGTTAGTCGAAGTCCTCTGGCGAGCTTCCGCCAGCGCCGGAGAAATTCAGCCCATGTTTACGCAGTTTGTCGTGCAGGGTCTTGCGCGGCACGCCCAGCGCTTCGGCCAGGCTGCGCAGCGAGCCGTGCGGGCGATTCAGCTCGGCGGCGATCAGCGCGCGTTCGAAGGCTTCGACCTGCTCGCTGAGCCCGCCATTGACCGGCGGCAGGTTCGGCGCGTTGCTGTCCAGCGCCAGTTCCAGGCCCAGGGCGAAACGTTCGGCGGCGTTCTGCAGTTCGCGCACGTTGCCCGGCCATGGATGACGCAGCAGCAGCGCACGCTGCCCAGGTTGCAGTTCACGTGGCGCCAGGGCGTGGCGGGCGGCCGCCGATTCGGCGAAATGCTGGAACAGCAGCAGGGCATCTTCGCCGCGTTCGCGCAGCGCTGGAATGGACAGCGGTGCGACGTTGAGCCGGTAGTACAGGTCGGCGCGGAAACGCCCGGCATCGGCGGCCTGGCGCAAATCTTCCTTGGTCGCGGCGATCACACGGATATCCAGCGGGATCAGCTGGTTGCCACCCAGGCGTTCGACCACGCGCTCCTGCAGCAGGCGTAGCAGCTTGACCTGCACGTCCAGGCTCATGCTCTCGATCTCGTCGAGGAACAGGGTGCCGCCATTGGCGAACTCGAATTTGCCGATGCGTCGTTTTTGCGCGCCGGTGAAGGCGCCGGCCTCGTGGCCGAACAGCTCGCTTTCCACCACCGATTCGGCCAGTGCACCGGCGTTGATGGCGACGAAGGGGCCGTCGCGGCGGCTGGACAGATCGTGCAGGGCGCGGGCGACCACCTCTTTGCCGGCACCGGTCTCGCCGAGAATCAGCACGTCGGTGGCGATGCCGGCGAGTGCGCTGATCTGCTCACGTAGACGCTGCATAGCGGGCGACTGGCCCACCAGGCGGCTGGACAGCTGCTGGCGGTCATTGAGCGCCATGCGCAGGCTGCGGTTGTCCAGTACCAGGCGGCGCAGTTCCAGGGCACGGCGCACGCTGTCGAGCAGGTCGTCGTTGGCGAAAGGTTTTTCCAGGAAGTCGTAGGCGCCAGCGCGCATAGCCTGCACGGCCAGCGGCACGTCACCATGGCCGGTGATCAGCAGCACCGGCAACTCGGCATCGCGTTCGCGAAGCTGTTGCAGCAGTTGCAGGCCGTCGATACCCGGCATGCGGATGTCGCTGACCACCACGCCCGGCCAGCCTGCCGGAATGCGCGCGGCCAGATCCTGCGCATCGCCCAGGCTGATGACCTTGAGCCCGGCCAAGTCGAGCGTCTGGCTGAGTGCCTGGCGCAGATGGGCATCGTCGTCGATCAGCAGTACCTGAATGCGGCTGTCGATGGCGCTGTCGCTGGTCATGGCGAAGGATCCTCGGAAGGTTGCAGGTTGACGCCGGGGCTGGCCAGGCGCAGGCGCAGGGTGATCAGCGCGCCGCCGGCCGGATGATTGGCCAGCAGCAGTTCGCCGTCCAGCGCACGCACCAGACTATCGCAGATGGCCAGGCCCAGCCCCAGGCCTTGGGCGCTGGTCTTGGTGGTGAAGAAGGGCTCACGTGCGCGTGCCAGGGATTCGGCCGAGAAACCGGGACCGTTGTCGCGCAGCAGCAGGTCGAGGTGCTCGGCCTGATGTTCGAGGCTGATCCAGATACGTCGTGGTGGCGCCTTGGCGACCAGCGCATCGAGTGCGTTGCCAAGCAGATTGCCGAGCACCTGGCGCAGGCGTGTCTCACCGGCCTGAACCCAGAGGGTGGCATCCGGCAGGTCGCGAATCAGTTCTATGTCCATGGCCCGGCGACGCATAGCCAGCAGGGCCAGGGCATCGTCCAGCGCCGGTTGCAGGGCGACGCGCTCCGGCGCATGGCGGTCGCGGCGGGCGAATGCGCGCAAGTGGGCGATGATCGAGGCCATGCGTTCGGTCAGCTCGCTGATCAGCTTGAGGTTGGCGCGGGCATCATCGTTGCGCTGGTGATCGAGCAGGGTGCTGGCATTTTCAGCGTAACTGCGGATCGCCCCCAGCGGTTGATTGAGTTCGTGGCTGATGCTGGCGCTCATGGTGCCGAGCGCCGACAGTTTGCCGGCCTGAACCAGTTCATCCTGAGCGCGCACCAGTTCCTGCTGGGCCTGCTCGCGTTCGAGCACTTCCTGCTTGAGGCGGCTGTTGAGCAGCTCCAGATCCTGCGTGCGTTCGGCCACGCGCTGTTCCAGTTCGGCCTTGGCGCGGGCGTCGAGGGCGATGCGTTCGAGGTAATGGCGGCGGCGCAGAATCAACAGGCCGAGCAGCAACAGCAGCGCCAGCAAGGCTGCCGCACCCACGGCCACGGCGCTGCGCACGGGGCGGTCGAGGAGGATGCGCGGGGCGAGAATGCTCACCGTCCAGCCGGTTTCGTCCAGAACACGACTTTGTATCAGCCAGGCGTTTGGGTCGAGATCCAGGCGAGGTGGCGCCTGGGTCGGGTAGGGCTGATTGCTGGCGATGGCGGACTGTTCGACGCGGTCCAGTGGGCGGCTGGCATGAAAGCGCCAGTCCGGGCGCGAGGTGAGAATCACCACGCCATTGGTGTCGGTCACCAGTAACTGTTCCGGCGTGTTGCCCCACAGCGTTTCGGTGTGATCGAGGTCAACCTTGACCACCAGTGCGCCAATGTTGTGATCGTCCTCGCGCACCGGGTAGGCGAAGTAGTAGCCGCGCTTGCCGGATGTGGTGCCGAGGCCGAAGAAGCGGCCCAGACGGCCGGCCATGGCTTCACGGAAATAGGGGCGAAAGGCGAAGTTGCCGGCGACGAAACTATCGGGTTTGTCCCAGTTGGAGGCAGCCAGGGTGACGCCGCGATTATTCATCAGGTAGATCACGTCGGCACCGGTCTGCCGCTTGATGCGCGCCAGCAGGCGATTGGCGGTGTCCAGTGCGGCAGGGTCTTCGGGCGCATGCAGGGCTGCGCGTACGCCTGGAAGATCACCGAGAATCTGCGGCAGAACCTCGTAACGACGCAGCGTACCGAGCAGGTTGGCGACGTACAGGTCAAGGGTTTGCCGGTTCTGTTCGATCAGCACCTCGCGGTAGTAACGCTCGGCCAGGAAATGCACCGGCCACAGCAGTGGCGCAAGCAGCAGCGCCAGCAGCACGAGGCTGCGCCAGCGCAGGCGACGGGGAGTGGCAGTGTTCGTGCTCATGGCAAACCGTGCAGAAATGATCGGCGCATTATGCACGTTAAGTGTACGGCCGGTGATGGGCGCCGGCCGCTACCGTCAGTTCATGCGTTGCAGGCAGGCATCCAGTGCCGTGCGCCATTCCGGCAGGCGAACCTGCCAGTCTTGCTCCAGGCGCTCGCCATCCAGGCGCGAATTGAGTGGGCGCTGCGCCGGTGTCGGGTACTCGCTGCTGGGAATGGGGCGTAGCCTGGCGCAGGGTTTGCCAGCTGCACGCAGGCGCTCGGCGATGGCGCTGGCGAAGCCGAACCAACTGGTCTCGCCCTGACAGGTCAGGTGGTAGGTGCCCCAGTGATGGCGCCCCTGCTGCCACTTGTCGATCAGCTCGGCGGTGGCGCTGGCGATGCTGCCGGCCCAGGTCGGCGCGCCGATCTGGTCGTTGACCACGCTGAGTTCTTCGCGCTCCTGCAGCAGGCGCTGCATGGTCAGGAGGAAGTTGCGCCCGTACTGCGAGTAGACCCAACTGGTACGCAGGATCAGGTGGTCGCAACCGCTGATGCGCAGCGCCTGCTCACCCGCTGCCTTGCTGGCGCCGTAGACGCTCAGCGGGCACGGCGTATCGGCCTCGCGGTAGGGTGTGGCCTTGCTGCCGTCGAAGACGTAGTCGGTGGAGTAGTGGATCAGCGGGATATCCAGCTCGAAACAGGCGTCGGCCATCACGCCAGGCGCCTCGGCGTTGATGGCGAAGGCCAGCTCGCGCTCCTGCTCGGCCTGGTCGACGGCGGTGTATGCAGCGGCATTGATCACCAGTGCCGGGCGCTCGCGCAGAATGGTTTCGCGCAGGCTGTCCGGGTGCGACAGGTCGAATGCCTGGCGGCCGAGACTAACCAGTTCATGCTTGTGCAGGGCCAATTGCAGCTCACGGGCGACCTGTCCGGTATGGCCGCTGATCAGAATCTTCATGGGAAGGTCTCGGCGTCGGTCAGACTCAGGCCCTGTTGGTCTTTGGCCGAGAGATGTGGCGACAGGCCGTCGAGCGGCCAGTCGATGGCCAGTTGCGTGTCGTCCCAGCGGATGCAGCGCTCGTGAGCCGGGGCGTAGTAGTCGGTGGTCTTGTAGAGGAACTCGGCGTATTCGCTGAGCACCAGGAAACCATGGGCGAAGCCTTCCGGCACCCACAGCTGGCGTTTGTTCTCGGCGGACAAATGCACGCCGACCCACTTGCCGAAATTCGCCGAGCTGCGGCGTACGTCGACCGCGACGTCATAGACCTCGCCGGCGCTGACGCGCACCAGCTTGCCCTGGGCCTGCTGCAGTTGATAGTGCAGGCCGCGCAGTACGCCGCGCGCCGAGCGTGAGTGGTTGTCCTGGACGAATTCGCGGGTTACCCCGGTGGCTTCGGCAAAGCGCCGTGCGTTGAAACTCTCGTAGAAGAAGCCGCGTTCATCACCGAATACCTGGGGTTCGAGAATCAGCACTTCCGGCAATGCAGTGGTAATCACCTTCATGGGAGTTCCTCGGCAAGCTTGTACAGGTACTGACCGTAGCCGGTCTTGCCCAGCGCCTTGGCGCACGCGAGCAGTTTGTCGCGGTCGATCCAGCCCTGCTGATAGGCGATTTCTTCGAGGCAGGCGACCTTCAGGCCCTGGCGCTTTTCCACGGTCTGCACGTAGTGCGAGGCATCGAGCAGGCTGTCGTGGGTGCCGGTGTCGAGCCAGGCGAAACCGCGGCCGAAGCGCTCAACGCGCAGGTCGCCACGGGCCAGATAGGCGTTGTTCACATCGGTGATTTCCAGCTCGCCGCGTGGCGAGGGCTTGACCGCCTTGGCGATCTGCACCACGTCATTGTCGTAGAAATACAGGCCGGTCACGGCAAAGCTGGACTTGGGTTTTGCCGGCTTTTCCTCGATCGACAGCGCATTGCCGGCGGCGTCGAACTCGACCACGCCGAAACGCTCCGGGTCGCTGACCCAGTAGCCGAAGACCGTGGCACCGCTATTGTGGGTGGCCGCGCGCAGCAGCTTCTCGGTGAAGTGCTGACCATGGAAGATGTTGTCGCCGAGGATCAGGCATACCGAGTCGTTGCCAATGAACGACTCGCCGATCAGGAAGGCTTGCGCCAGGCCGTCGGGAGAGGGTTGCTCGGCATATTGCAGGTCGATGCCGAACTGGCTGCCGTCGCCGAGCATCTTGCGGAAGTTGGGCAGATCTTCGGGGGTGGAGATGATCAGAATCTCGCGAATGCCGGCCAGCATCAGCACCGACAAAGGGTAGTAGATCATCGGCTTGTCATAGATCGGCAGCAACTGCTTGGAGACGCCGAGGGTGATGGGGTGCAAGCGAGTGCCGGAACCGCCGGCGAGGATGATGCCTTTCATGTGTGCTGTATCCTTGTCGATGCGCAGGGCGGCTGCAGTCTACCGTTGCCTGGCTGGCGTTTTGCGCCTGCTCCGAGTCTTGAACGCTAGAGGGTGCCGAGTCGCTGCCCCTGGTAACTGCCATCCTGCACGCGTCGGCACCAGTCGAGGTTGTCCAGGTACCACTGCACCGTCTTGCGCAGGCCGGATGTGAAGGTTTCCTGCGGCACCCAGCCCAACTCGCGTTCGATCTTGCCGGCGTCGATGGCATAGCGCAGGTCATGACCTGGGCGGTCCTGCACGTAGGTGATCAGGTCCTCATAGCGCGCCACGCCGGACGGCTTGTGCGGTGCCAGCTCTTCCAGCAGTGCGCAGATGGCGCGCACCACATCGAGATTCTTCTGCTCGTTATGCCCGCCGATATTGTAGGTCTCGCCCACCTCGCCTTCGCAGACCACCTTGAGCAGCGCCCGCGCGTGATCCTCGACATAGAGCCAGTCGCGTACCTGCTGCCCGTTGCCATACACCGGTAGCGGTTTGCCCGCCAAGGCATTGAGGATCATCAGTGGGATCAGCTTCTCGGGAAAATGATAGGGGCCGTAGTTGTTCGAGCAGTTGGTGATCAACACCGGCAGGCCATAGGTGCGCTGCCAGGCACGCACCAGATGATCGGACGCCGCCTTGCTCGCCGAGTAAGGTGAGCTGGGTGCGTAGGACGTGGTCTCGCTGAACAGGTCATCGACACCATGCAGATCGCCGTACACCTCGTCGGTGGAGATGTGATGAAAGCGAAACGCCGCCTTGCGCTCGGCACTCAGGCCAAGCCAATAGGCGCGGGTGCTTTCCAGCAGGCTGTAGGTGCCGACGATATTGGTCTGGATGAACGCAGCCGGGCCATCGATGGAACGGTCGACGTGGGATTCGGCAGCCAGGTGCATGATGGCGTCGGGCTGAAACTCGGCCAGTGTCTGCGCCACCAGTACGTTGTCGGCGATATCGGCACGGACGAAGCGGTAGCACGGGTTGCCCGCTACTTCAGCGAGCGACTCCAGGTTGCCGGCATAGGTCAGTTTGTCGAGGTTGAGTACCTCGTGTTCGGTGTTCTGGATCAAGTAACGGATCAGCGCCGAACCGATGAAACCGGCGCCGCCGGTAATAAGAATGCGCATTTTATTTTCCATCGAAAGGTTAAAACCACCGGCTTTCAGCCGGTGAGCTTTAGCGCCACCATGCGGGGCTGGAGGGCAAGCGCATGGATTACAGATACGGCAGTCATACGGTCTACCAGATCGAGTATCACTTTGTTTGGGTGACTAAGTACCGATACAAGGTGCTCAGCGGTGAGGTTGCTGAGCGAGTGCGAGAGCTGGTGAGACAGACGTGCGAAGCATTTGAAATTCGGATTGTGAAAGGTGTGGTGAGCAAGGATCACGTGCATATTCTGGTGAGCAGTCCGCCGAATTTGGCGCCGAGTGAGATCATGAGGCGGATCAAGGGGCGTACGGCGAGCAAGCTTTTCGAGGAGTTTCCCCATCTGAAAAAGCGCTATTGGGGGCAGCATTTTTGGGCTCGCGGGTACTTTTGCGCGACGGTTGGGCAGATGACGGAAGAGATGATCAAGCAGTATCTGGAGCATCATTTTGAGCCGAGCCCGAACGATAATTTCAGGATGGAGCCTGACTGATCCGACGCGTCGTTCAGTCGACGCGTATCCGGACTTTCAGTCCGTAAGTCACTAACCCACCGACTTCAGTCGGTGGTTGTTGAGTGGATGCAGTATGGTCTGGCCAGTTATCCAGGCTGGTATCCACAGAAATGCGTGTTTATAGGGCCAGAGCCGAGGGTCGAGAAGTCCCAGAGAAGGAGGGTTTCGTGCCCAGTACGCGCGCGATGCCGACGGCAGGCGTCAGCTCTTGATATCCGCACCTGAAGCGATAACGGATAGCCAGGCCAGCCAAGACAATGGTTAGCAGGGAGGGGTAGTGGTTTGCTTAGCGCGGAAACGACATTAACAAAAGTAAACATTCCTCCGTCACCGAGGCGTGAAGGCTCAGCAAACGGGGCGCGCTCGCCGAGGGCGCCGCAGTCGCCGTGAAGCGACAATGGTTTGAGGCAGGGGAAACGGGGTGCTTTCCCGTTTGGTGATAGCCCGGTGATAGCCCGGGCTAGAAACTAAAAAGGCCCACATTGCTGCGAGCCTTGATTTAGATGGTGCCGGCACCAGGAATCGAACCCGGGACCTACTGATTACAAGTCAGTATTACACACCTTTTATCAACAGCCTGCGTGGAAAATATTTCCATGCAAGAGTTCTTTTAAATGCCTGAATTAGCTAGGGATTAGCGTAATTACTGGCTTTCGTGGGTGAATATACGCGCTGTTCAATAAGTAGTCAAATCCCTACCCCAACCCTACCCCAAGGACTATAATCCCTACCCCAACCCTACCCCAAAAACGGTCAGGATTTCGGTATGAACACGCGCGTCGCCATGAATGAGCACACCCTCAAACGGCTTAAATTTGACCCGCAAAAAGGCCGTGTAGAATACCTCGATCCCCCCATGCCAGGGCACGGTACTTTTGGTGTGCGGGTCAACAAGACATGCAAAAGTTTCATCTTCCTGTACAGCTTTCATAACCATCCGCGGCGCCTGACGCTGGGCAATTACCCCGATTTGTCACTCGCCGAGGCCCGCGCCAAGGCGGCGCAGGCCGCTGAACTGCTCAAGCAGGGGATCGATCCCGGGCAGAAGAAGATTGTCGAGTTGGTCGAGTACCGTACGAGCCCGACTTTTGAGGAGGCCGTTGAAAGCTATCTGGACTGGGCCCGGGCCAACAAGAAGTCGTGGCGTGAGGATGAGCGCATGCTGCGCACTGAGTTTGTACCCCACCTGGGCAGGGCCAAAATCGGTGATGTCAGGCGCAAACAGGTGGTGGCGTTGCTCGATGACAAGGCCAAGACCGCCCCGGTGCAGGCCAACCGTCTGCTGGCCGTGATCCGCAAAATGTTCAACTTCTGCGTCGAACGCGAGATTCTCGATGCCACACCTCTGGTGCAGATCAAGAAGGTGGCCAAGGAAACGCCGCGCGAACGCAGTCTCAATCGGCACGAACTGGTGTGGTTTCTGCACCAGTTGGCCGGAGCCTCGCTGACTCAAAACACGCGCTTTGCTCTGTTGCTGAGTCTGATGCTGGCGCAGCGCTCGGGGCGCATCGTGGCCATGCGCTGGGTCGACTTTGACCTCGATGACCGGATCTGGGATCGCAGTGGCAAGTTCGAGAAGAACAACAACCCCATTGCCATTCCGCTCTCGGACGATGTGTTGAACATTCTGAATTACCTGCGTGAGCGGCAGATTCAGAAAGTGATGGCGGCAGACCCTGCGCGTTGGGCTGACAGCAAAACGTTGCCCAGTCCTGGGCAGTATGTGTTTCCTGGACGGTGGCCTGCTAAGCCGCAGACGCAGCCTTCGCTCAATCGCGCGATGCGCCGTTTCTACGATGACTATGTGAAGGATTCAGATCGCGTCGAAGAAGAGGGTCTGCTGCGAGTTGCCGATGGCTATCCGCGTCCAACCGTGCATGACTTGCGTCGCACGGCGACCACGCACATGTCCAAGCATGGCTTGGGTAAGGAGGTGCGCAGTCGCATCCTCAACCACACAGATTTGTCGGTGGATGCGATCTATGACCGCTATGCCTACTTTGAAGAAAAGGCAGTGGCTCTCCAAGGGTGGCATACCTATCTGAAGGGGTTGCTGCAGAAGGAGTTTGGTGACGTGGATTGGGTTGAGTTCTACGGGCGGCGTATGGAGGCCCAGGTGCCAGACGAGGAGGGCGATGCGTGAGATTGGCCTCTGGGCCCGGGCGTGCTGATCCCGGGCCCAGACGGCGATGGCGCTGAGGAGGGGGCTAGCGCGCGTCAATCGGTCCGAGCTGGCGGGTCATCTCCGCGATCACAATGCTGACGATGGCGCGCAGCAAGCGCATCTCTCCGGCCAGTGTCGCTTTCAGTGTCGGGCGCTGTGCGGTCAGTACGCTGTTTTCCTGCGCCACTTCTGCCAACAACTGCTTTGCCTGTGTCGAAACTTTACTCACCAAGCGAGTGATCGCTGTGCGGGCTGTTCCGGGTTTGATGCCCATCACCTCGGCAGCGGCCAGCAGCAAGGCCGGGGTCACCTGGTTCAGATGCGCTTCGCCCTCGATGGGCCAGGCCAGGGTGACGGCCTGTGGCCAGGTGTCTTTGTCGAACGCGCGGGTGCCGTAGACCGACATGCACAGCAGGTCGTAGAACGGTGCCAGGCGGACTTTGGCACCGTAGGTCAGGAAACTGAGGTTTTTCAGGTGCGCGTCTTCGTTGCCGACCAGTACGTTGAACACCAGCCACTCGAACAGGGCCAAGCGGGCTACCGCCGCCGGGGCGCAGAGTGCGGCCACCTCGGCCAGTCGGGTGACACTGCCGGCGCTGTACTTGAACTCCCGTGACAGCCCCAGCAACTGGCAGGTATCCAGGCAGTGCTGGCGTTGCCAGTGCCCGGCATCGTGGGTGCGGTCAAAGCGCGCCACCAGATAGACCGGTTCCGGGACATACAGGCGCGTCACTTCGGGCACAGCCAGACCGACACGTTTGGCTAGGGTCATCACGAACCATTCGTTGATGACGGAGTGGGCCCAGGCCCGGTCCGGGTGATCGGGTTTCAGAATGTGCGTCGAGGGACTGGAGCCCTCCGGGTCGAACAAGGTGCCGTTCCGGTAGATGACCGCCATCTTGTGCTGCGCTCCGGCCAGCGACATCTTTTTTGCCGAGCGATAGGCCAGCGGTACCTGCGGCATCTGCTGGATACGCTGGGACAGCTCCTCGTAGGGCAGAGGTTTTTCGCTGCCGTTGGCGGGGCGGGTATCGGGCGGTAGCAAGGTGAGTGAACCGGCGGACTCGGCCCCGTATACCTGCAGCAAGGCAAAGGCATCTTCTACGTTGGCAGCCGAGGCTTTGGCGAGGAGGGCGCGTTGCCCCTCTTCCGGTAGGAGGTTGTCGAAATACCACTGTACCGGACGGTGGGAGGCGCCGTCGAGGTGTTCCTCGGGTTGCAGGGGCAAGCCCGGGCACACCGCGAAGGCACTGTTACTGGCCAGCCACGCAGGAGCATAACCGAACGCCCACAGCCCATTCTGCTCGCGGATGTAGCCCACAAGTGCGTCGTTGATCCAGACGTTCAGGGTGCGCGGGGTCATGTGCGTTCACCTTGGGGCGACTTCACTTGCGCCGTAGCGGACGGTGCCGCCTGCTGCTCGCGGCGTTTGGCGAGGGTGGCTTGGGTGTCCTGGGCATACGGTTCCGGCACCTCTACCGAGACGGTCAGGCCCAGCTCCTGAATCACCTGGAAGAGTTTTCCCCATTGCACGGTCTCGCCGCCGCGCTCGACCTTGCCGAGAAAGTTTTCGCTTACGCCGATGCTGCCCGCCGCATCGTCCTGGCGCATGCGCATGGCCTTTCGGCTGGCGCGGATGATTTCGCCGAGGTCGGCAGGGGACTCAATGTCGAATTTCATAAATCCTCACAAGTGAGCGGTTTTATGGCTGGTGTAAGGCCATAGGATAAAATTCCGCATGTTCGTAAGGATTTTATATGCTTCGTGCTGATCTGCAACATAATCCTCGCATTCATGAGGATTTATACGAGATGTGGGCAGAGCGGTTCGCGGTAGAGAAGAAGGCTGTAAATGCTATTGGGCCGGAAGGGGTGACGGCTTGTAGGCGCTGGTGCCGAATAGATCCACGTGCCGACGCAAGACTGACCTACCTTTGAGTGGCAAGAATCAAGCACAGACAATGGGTCGCAAGAAATCGGACGGGGCAGTGCCATCTCGGTAACTGGGTCAATTCGGCATCAGCGCCAACAATGATCCTTCTGGACTTCAATGCGGTTAGCCGCAAAGTCGGATTGAGTCGTAAAACTATCTACTGCCGTATCCGAGAGGGTGACTTCCCGAGGCAGGTGAAGATAGGCCGAGCAAGCCGCTGGCTTCAGCATGAGGTTGACGACTGGATAACCAGCGCCGCTGCAGCGAGATAGAAAGAGGCCGGTCAAATGACCGGCATTTTTATGGTGCGCCAGGCATGGCGCGTAGCGCCGTGACTGGCGCTGTCGGGTTCACTGTGGTGGTGAGCCTGGCGACTTGGAGGTGAAAGTCCTCTACACACCCGGCAAGGGGAAGTGTTAGCTGAAGGCAAGGGTGTCGCGGGTGACTGCGAATCTGAAGGAAGCCCGAGGCAAAATGCTGGCCTGACGAACAGGAAGCGGATGAGGCGGCGCAGCGGGGTGAGGTGGCCATAATCGCCAAAGCCCGATACTTGCACGGAACGCTGCGACGTAGATCCGACAGGCATAAGCAGGAAGGTCGCGCGAATTACCCTGGGAGATCTGTACGCTTGCCATTGTGCTACCGATTGTCGAGAGGCGACGGGATGGGCGTGCAGAAGTCAGCCGAGGCCGTAGTAAGTGGCGGTCAACCACGCCATCAAGGGCCGAACAGGTCATGCCGCCAGTAGGCGTCAGCGTCTCGTCGATAACCGAAATGCAGAAATTTCTCCAAGAGAAGACTGTCACCCCGAGTCCCGGCCAGAGGCCGAGGATGACGCCTGACAGCGCAGAGGTATCGACGGCGTCGGTGACGTGGACGAACGCGGAGCCGGACACGCTGATGGAGCGGGTGCTTGCACCGGCGAATCTCAAGCGTGCGTATCAGCGCGTGGTCAGCAACAAGGGGGCGCCGGGTGCCGATGGCATGACGGTCGCCGACTTGGCAGGCTACGTGAAACAGTATTGGCCCATCCTGAAGGTCAGGCTGCTGGCAGGTGAATACCATCCCCAGGCAGTGCGGGCGGTCGAAATTCCCAAACCGCAGGGCGGTATGCGGCAACTGGGCATTCCCAGTGTCGTGGATCGCCTGATCCAGCAAGCCCTGCTGCAACAGCTCACGCCGATCTTCGATCCGCTGTTCTCGGACTATAGCTACGGCTTCCGTCCGGGCAGAAGCGCTCACCAGGCTGTCGAGATGGCCCGCACCCATGTGGCGGCGGGTCATAGGTGTTGCGTGGAACTCGATCTGGAGAAGTTCTTTGATCGGGTCAACCACGACATCCTGATGTTCTGTGTTGAGCGCCATGTCGAAGACAAACAGGTGCTCAGACTCATCCGCCGTTACCTCGAAGCGGGCGTCATGTCGGGCGGGGTTGTCAGCCATCGGCAGGAGGGGGCGCCGCAAGGCGGCCCGCTTTCGCCGCTGCTGTCGAATATCCTGCTCGATGAACTCGACCGTGAGTTGGAGCGGCGAGGCCATCGCTTCGTGCGCTATGCCGATGACGCGAACATTTATGTCCGTAGTCCGCGTGCTGGCGAACGAGTGCTGGCCAGTGTCGAGCGGTTCCTGAATCACCGTCTGAAACTGAGACTGAATCGGGACAAGAGTCGCGTGGCTGGGTCGTGGAAATGCGACTACCTGGGGTATGGGATGAGTTGGCACTCGCAGCCTAGACTGCGAGTGGCAACCATGAGCCTGCGCCGTGTGCGCGACCGTCTCAGGGAACTGCTGCGAGGGGTGCGGGGCCACAAGATGGCGAATGTCATCGAGCGGGTAAACCCGGTGCTGCGAGGCTGGGCAGGCTACTTCAAGCTCAGCCAGAGCAAGCGTCCACTGGAAGAGCTGGATGGCTGGGTCAGGCACAAACTTCGCTGTGTCATCTGGCGGCAATGGAAGCAGCCCTCTACGAGGGCGCGCAACCTGATGCGCCTGGGATTGAGCGAGGAGCGTGCCTGCAAGTCGGCCTTCAATGGCCGAGGCCCGTGGTGGAACTCAGGAGCGCCGCATATGAATCAGGCGCTGCCGAAGAAGCTATGGGACAGACTTGGACTGGTCTCGATACTGGATACGATCAATCGGCTTAACCGCATGGCCTGAACCGCCGTGTACGGAACCGTACGCACGGTGGTGTGGGAGGACGGCGGCCGTGAGGCCGCCTCCTACCCGATCCTGCGTGGAGCTTAGGATTTTCAGTTCTAGTGTATCCGTCCGGCCAACACACCTTCCTGGTCCCGACGCCAAAGGCGATGGTGTCCACCTGATTTAAGTAGACACCATTTCTAGCCTTTTAAGCGGGTCTTTCATGCAGCCACAACGCCGTTCCTACTCCAAATCCTTCAAGGCCCAGATCATTCAAGAGTGCGCCCAGCCCGGGGCCTCGATTGCCAGCGTTGCGCTGAGCCACAGTAAGCGTCCGGCCAAGTCACCTTCCGAACTCCAGCATTAAGGACGATGGTGTCCGCGTATTTTTAAGCGGACGCGATAGCCCTTATCGCCGGGATTTCCATGCGCCAACGAAGCTCTTACCCCAAACCGTTCAAGGCCCAGGTTGTTCAGGAGTGCCTGCAACCCGGTGCGACCGTTTCCAGCGTTGCCATCCGCCACGGCATCAATGCCAACGTCATTCGCAAGTGGCTACCGCTTTATCGAGATCAACTGCCAGCGGCGTTGCCGGCGTTCGTTCCTGCGAGAGTTACGCCAAAACGACCAGTTGAACCAGCTGTGATTATCGAGCTACCGCTGGGCGAGCAATCGATCACAGTGAAATGGCCAGCCTCCGATCCTGAAGGATGCGTCCGCTTTGTCCGGGGGCTCGCCCAGTGATCCGTATCGATAGTATCTGGCTCGCCACCGAACCGATGGACATGCGCGCCGGCACCGAGACCGCGTTGGCCCGTGTGATTGCGGTGTTCGGTGCGGCGAAGCCGCACTGTGCCTATCTCTTCGCAAATCGCCGCGCCAACCGCATGAAAGTCCTGGTGCATGACGGCGTGGGTATCTGGCTGGCCGCGCGGCGATTGAACCAAGGCAAGTTTCACTGGCCAGGCATCCGCCACGGCTCGGAAGTTGAACTCGACGCAGAGCAACTTCAGGCGTTGGTACTGGGGGTGCCCTGGCAGCGGGTCGGTGCGGGCGGCGCGATCACAGTGCTGTAGCACCGGCCATTAGCCCAACGGTGTATCTGCGCAGAGCGTCTGCTCTGGCACAATCAGCAGCATGAACTCCTCGCCCAATCTCGACCAACTGACAGCTGAGCAACTGCGCACACTGGCCGCGCAGTTGCTGACGCAGGTCGACGTGATGGGCAAGAAAATCCACCGTGATCAAACCATCATTGAGCAGCTCACACACGAAATCGCTTGGTACAAACGGCACAAGTTTGCTAAGCGTAGCGAGCAACTGAGCCCTGACCAGGGCAGCTTGCTGGACGACCTGCTCGACACTGACATCGCCGCCATCGAGGCGGAGCTGAAAGCCGTCAATCCCCCGGTTGCTCCAGCCGAACCCCGCCAACAGCCCAAGCGCACACCGCTGCCGGCACAATTTCCGCGCACCGTGATCCGCCACGAACCGGAGAACACCCAATGCGCCTGCGGCTGCCAGCTGCAACGCATCGGTGAAGACATCAGCGAAAAGCTGGATTACACGCCGGGCGTGTTCACCGTCGAACAGCATGTGCGTGGGAAATGGGCCTGTCGCCAGTGCGAAACACTGATCCAGGCCCCCGTGCCGGCCCAGGTGATCGACAAGGGCATCCCCACCGCCGGCCTTCTGGCTCACGTGATGGTGGCCAAATTCGCCGACCACTTGCCGCTATATCGGCAAGAGAAAATCTTTGGCCGTGCCGGCCTGGCCATCGCTCGCTCGACACTGGCGCAGTGGGTCGGACAAACCGGCGTGCAGCTCCAGCCGCTAGTCGATGCCCTGCGTGAAGCCGTGCTGGCCCAACGCGTGATCCACGCTGACGAAAACCCGGTGCAAATGCTCACCCCAGGCGAGAAGAAAACCCATCGGGCTTACGTCTGGGCCTACAGCACCACCCCCTTCGCCGATCTGAAGGCCGTGGTGTACGACTTCAATCCCAGCCGTGCCGGCGAGCATGCGCGCAATTTTCTTGGCCAGTGGAATGGCAAGCTGGTCTGCGACGACTTCGCTGGCTACAAGGCCAGCTTCGAGCAAGGCATTACCGAAATTGGCTGCATGGCCCACGCCCGCCGCAAGTTCTTCGATCTGCACGCTGCAAACAAAAGCCAGTTGGCCGAACAAGCACTGCACGCGATGGGCAGCTTGTACGAAATCGAACGGCAAGCACGGGACATGAGCGATGAAGAACGCTGGCGAATACGACAGGAAAAGGCTTCACCGATCCTCGATACACGGCTGACTGGATGCTGGCCCAGCGTGATCTTGTGCCCAACGGATCGGCCACGGCGAAAGCCTTGGATTACAGCCTTAAACGCTGGCAGGCACTGACTCGCTATGTCGAGGATGGTGCTGTGCCCATTGACAATAACCAGGTCGAGGTGCGACAC
>NZ_VRYE01000139.1 GCF_008041835.1 Ectopseudomonas mendocina | reverse complement strand
ATGAGATCTCACTGGAGCCTGAGCTCCCTAAAGGGCCGTCGAAGACTACGACGTTGATAGGTTGGGTGTGTAAGCGCTGTGAGGCGTTGAGCTAACCAATACTAATTGCCCGTGAGGCTTGACCATATAACACCCAAACAATCTGCCCTCGTGCAGAGGGTGTCGATGGTGAAGTCGACAGAAAGCCGAAAATTTGCAAGAACTACAAATCATCTATCACGTATCCAAGGGATAGCGTCTCACGACGATGTCCCAACCGAATTGCTTGACGACCATAGAGCGTTGGAACCACCTGATCCCATCCCGAACTCAGTAGTGAAACGACGCATCGCCGATGGTAGTGTGGTGCTTCACCATGTGAGAGTAGGTCATCGTCAAGCTCCTATACGAAACCCCAGATCGCACAGCGGTCTGGGGTTTCTTCTTTGGGCGAAAAAACTTCGCTTCCCAAGATGCGCTGCGCGCACCGCGTCGACAATGAAGCCAGACGTAGTGGTCCGCGCGGGGGCTTTGTCGGCATCACTCAACAACCACCGACTGAAGTCGGTGGGTTAGTGACTTACGGACTGAAAGTCCGGATACGCGTCGACTGAACGACGCGTCGGATCAGTCAGGCTCCATCCTGAAATTATCGTTCGGGCTCGGCTCAAAATGATGTAACCGCGCCATGAACCCC
>NZ_VRYE01000138.1 GCF_008041835.1 Ectopseudomonas mendocina | reverse complement strand
ATTTTGTTGTCGGCTGAAGGCTTATTGGGCGTTTGTTGGCGACAAGAATCATAAGGCTTTCAGTCGTGTTTGTTTATTCGGTCATTAGAAGTCCGGGCTAGATCGCGCTGGTGTGGGTGTTTTACCTATTTACGGTTGCTGATAGCGGGTTGATAGTTTTGTTTTTATACAGGCGCGCAGGGTGATGTTGCGCAAGAATTAGTTTCGAGAGGGCATATTATTCTTGCCGGCTAAGCAAAGTTACTCAGCTGGATTTCAGCGTCATGCGCATCCACTTTGGCATTCTGCAGGTCATTAATTTTGCAAAGTCTTCAGGCTTGAGCCCTTTCTTTATTGCAGCAATACACTCTGAAGTAGCGCCTTCTTTTCCGAGATGAAATAGTGCGCTGATGGCCATCCCCACCTCAGTCCCTGCATGCTGCATGACCATAGGGGCCGCATGTATCAGCCGGACTTCCGCCTTCCCTATGAATACTGAACGGCTGGCTCCGTTGGTGTAATAGATCGGGATCAGCGGCATCTGGGTACTGAGCCCAAACCTCCTGACGGCATTGGCACCATGGATTTGTAAAGACAGGTGCTTCTGCCTGGCAATTACGCAGATCAATTGCCAGAGGTTAGGACGAGCCCTAGCAACGTAAAGTCCGGATTTAGGGCGCATATAGATCCCGCGATACACCCGTTCGAGCTCGCCTCGGTTGACCAGTCGAGCTATTGCTTTGGATACGGCGTTTTTCGTTCCAAACCCTGTGAAACGGCTAATGCTGAACGGCTGCCCTTTAGGTCAATGTCATCAACTTTGGA
>NZ_VRYE01000137.1 GCF_008041835.1 Ectopseudomonas mendocina | reverse complement strand
GGACGTGGTGATGCGCCAGGAACATCGCGTCGGCGAGAAGCTGTTCGTCGACTACGCCGGGCAGACGGTGCCGGTGATCGACCGCCACAGCGGCGAGATCCGCCAGGCGCAGGTGTTCGTCGCGGTGCTCGGCGCATCCAGCTACACCTTCGCCGAAGCCACCTGGTCGCAGCAGCTGCCGGACTGGCTAGGCTCCCATGCCCGCTGCTTCGCCTTCCTCGGCGGCGTGCCGGAGACCGTGGTGCCGGACAACCTGCGAAGCGCGGTGAGTAAGAGCCATCGCTACGAGCCGGACATCAACCCCAGCTACCGCGATCTGGCCGAGCACTATGGCGTGGCGGTGGTGCCGGCGCGGGCACGCAAACCGCGCGACAAGGCCAAGGCCGAAGTCGGCGTGCAGGTGGTTGAACGCTGGATCCTCGCCGCCCTGCGCAACCGCCAGTTCTTCTCCCTGGATGAACTCAACAGCGCTATCGCCGGGTTGCTGGAGCGGCTCAACCGACGACCGTTTCGCAAGCTGCCGGGCTCCCGGCAGTCGGCCTTCGAAGCTCTGGATCGTCCGGCGCTGCGCCCCCTGCCGGAGCAACCCTACGTCTACGCCGAGTGGAAGAAGGCGCGGGTGCACATCGACTACCACGTCGAGGTCGATGGGCATTACTACTCGGTGCCGTATCAACTGGTGAAGAAGCAGCTGGAGGTACGCCTGACAGCGCGCACGGTGGAGTGCTTCCACGCCAATCAGCGGGTGGCCAGCCACCTGCGCTCACCGCACAAGGGCCGGCACAGCACACAGGCCGAGCACATGCCCAAGAGCCATCGCGAGCACGCCGAGTGGACGCCACAACGGCTGATCCGCTGGGCTGAGCAGACCGGGCCGAACACGGCCAGCGTGATCAGCCACATCCTCGAACGGCGCATCCATCCGCAGCAGGGTTACCGGGCCTGCCTGGGCATCCTGCGCCTGGGCAAGACCCATGGCGAAGTGCGTCTGGAGCTGGCCTGCCGACGCGCCCTCAGCCTCGGTGCGTGCAGCTACAAGAGCCTCGAATCGATCCTGCGCCAGGGTTTGGAAAACCTGCCGTTGGCTCAAGCCAACCTGCCCCTGCTGCCGGACGACCACGCCAACCTGCGCGGCCCCGGCTACTACCACTGACCCCAAGGAATCCCATCATGCTGCCCCATCCGACCCTGGACAAGCTGCAAACCCTGCGCCTGCACGGCATGCTCAAGGCGCTGAACGAACAACTGAAAACCCCGGACATCGACAGCATGAGAATCGAAGAACGCCTCGGCCTGCTGGTCGACCGCGAGCTGACCGAAAGCGATGACAAGCGCCGGAGCAACCGCCTCCGCCAGGCCCGGCTCAAGCACAACGCCTGCCGCGAAGACATGGACTAACGCAGCCCCCGCGGACCGGAAAAGGCGCTGAACACACAACTGAA
>NZ_VRYE01000136.1 GCF_008041835.1 Ectopseudomonas mendocina | reverse complement strand
CCAAAGTTGATGACATTGGCTTAGTTACTGGTTCTTACGTTAGTTCAAAATCCGTCCTGTGACGAATGATGCGAAGGAGCTGATGGGCCACATTCAAATGCGAGGCTTGTGTGCCGATCACTAGACTTCAGTAGCAGCGTAATCCTTACCATGGTGGCAAGGTCAAGCGCTGATCAGACATTCCGGGAGATGGTGGATGAGGTGGACCCGGCTCAGAGGCACGTTATATGACGCTGAAGGTTGCCGGCACCTCTGCGAGGTTTCGAGCATCAGGCCTTTTGGAACCTATATGCCCATTTTTATGAAGCGTATATATCGCATTCGCACGCTGGAGGAGGTAGGCCGAACGGTCATCGCAGTAGCCCTCGACGGGCGTGCTTGCTCTCGGCGACACACTGCGGGCGGATGCTGTCGAGGCGGTCAGTGCGCAGCGCAAGATGGTCTGCGCACGGTGCTGCTCACCGGCGACAACGAGCTCACGGCGACCTGCCCGCTCTGCGGCTTCGCCAAGCCGGAAACCATGCCCGCGGACGCCTGCCAGTTCTATTACGAGTGCAGCAACTGCAAGGCGCTGCTGCGCCCCAATCCGGGGGAATGCTGCGTGCTCTGTTCGTTCGGCTCGGTGAAGTGGCCGCCGATCCAGCAGCAGCTGCGTGGGTGTTGCCCGTAGAGCTCGGGTGGATTACAGGTCGTAGTCAGGGTTGCGCAGCGGACGCAGCTCGCCGCGGGCGACCTCTTCCGGTACCGCAAAGGACATACCGACCGAGTATGTTGATGTGTTCGTAGATCAGCGGCGACAGCCGGGCCACATCCTCTTCCAGTACCGGGTAAGCCCCAAGTTTCATGCCGTTGCTCGGTCTCAAGACTCATCCACCTTCGCTTTCGGAGGCGGTGGCAGAAAGAAAAAGGGCCGCTGGGGTGGGGCCACTAGGGTATCGGTTATCTTGATACTGCTGCCCTTGCGGCGTTTTTTCTTACCGTCCTTGTCCACGGCGAGGAGATCACCATTGGAGACTGCAATATCCAGAGCCTGCTTCACCCGTGACTCGTCCGCCATCGTGTAATTGGCAAGCCCACTCATTAGGCTTCCAAACGATTGCTGTTCAACCTCGTAAACCTGCTTGGGCAGCAACTCCGACAGTTCACCTCGGATGCGGGTATCCGTGACGATATCGAACTGATGCTCCTCCTCGAATATCAGCTCTTGCTGATCCGTCACCTTGATGTCGCGATTGGCGTCATAGCCAAAGAAGCATGAGGGAGACAGCATGTGGGAGAAGTTGTTGCCGTACTTCCAGTGGATCTTCTTCATCACGTCATTGGCGCGGTAGCTCTTCGCCAAGTGGATGAACCAGTACGCCATGGGGTTGGCGCCCACGGGGCGGATGAAAAAGATGGTCATGAACGGTGCGCCGGTTTCCTCCTTGATCCCGTCGGATAGGCAGCGTTGAATCAGGTACTGCCAATCGCGCGGGTTATGCGCCTTCAGGTGCTTAAGCATGTCCCATGGGATATGCCGTTCCAAGTCGATATTGGAGATGGCCTTTCGATTGGCCTGGCGGTCGGAGAGATAGGCCACCAGGAAGTCGACATTGAAGGTCAGCAGCACCTCGGCATTGGCTATGTTCTGAAAGATCCATTTGATCTTGGAGAACGGCACGTCGCTGTAGCCGTACTGATCCAGCAGAAACAGAACCCGCTCGCTCATGCCGAACGATTTGAGGTTGTGGGCGATCGCCGGTAACGCCTGGGTGAACTCGGCGGTATGCAGGTGTACATCGCGGCCGAAGCGCTGGCTGTGGCCTCGGCTGGCCAGGACGGCGTGCAGACAGTCGATGTTGTCTTTCTTCACATCGACAAAATAATGCTGGGAGCGGATGGGACGGGGTTTAATACGGCCAAGGTTATTGCGAACTTCGGATTCTTGAATTGCCTCCAGGGCGATCACCGGCGATCCGAAGTGCTTGCCACCCGCGTCATCGTTGTAGATACCACCGCCACTAAAGCCATCGACGACCGACAGGCCCAGCGCAGGCATCTGCTGATTGCGCATCAGGACATCAATGTAAGTCTGAATGTACTCATCGATGATCTGGTGTTTGATCTTGCTGTGCGGGTCGATGGTTGGAAAAGTCTGGCTCGCCCAATCCCACCGGTATTTTTCGTCATCCTTGGCCATCGAGTAGTCCTTGTCGTGGTGATCAGGCGAGGTTGAGCAGCGGGATCTCATCCCAGGTTTGGCCATTCAGGAGCCGGCCGTTGGCTTTCTTCGAGCGTTTAACGCCATCGGCTCCCCAACCGCCCCATTGTTTGAAGAAGAAGGCCGAACCGAATTCATCGCACTGGCGATGAATGTTGTCGACCCATTCCTCCTTCATGGGGCGCGCCTTGCCACCCGACTCACCGCCAACGATGACCCAGTGGATGTCGGTCAAATCCAACTCGCCCAGATCCTCCAGCAAGGGTTCGGCCGAGAGGAAGCGGATTGTTGCGTCTATGCGGCGCAGGCAGTCTATGCGCGGCACGCCATAGGCTTTGTCCTCGACCGATACTCCCAGCCAGGCGTTCACGGGCGGAGTCCGCTGGCTGAAGTAGTCGGCCAAGCGCTCGGCACGCTTGGTGAGAATCTGGAAGGTGTGTTGAGACGCCTGGCGAATCACCTCGAACACCTGGTCGATGTACTCGTCCGGCACCTGCTCGTGGAACAGGTCGGACATCGAGTTGACAAAGTAGATGGTCGGTTTCTTGCGCTGCAGCGGTTCCTGAAGCTTTTCCGGCCGCAGGCTCAGGCGGAAACCGTTCTCGTAACCCGGCGTGCCCATGGCTTGCAGGCGGTGGGCCATGTTCTCGGCATAGCAGTGTTTGCAACCCGGCGATACCTTGGTGCAGCCCACCACCGGGTTCCAGGTCATTTCCGTCCATTCGATGCTGGTCTGCGTACTCATTGCACCTTCACTCCTGTCGTGCGTCGATGTTAGTGAGAAGCTGGCAGTTGCGTCAAAGTGCCAGTAATCAGTTCAAGGGCGGGTTTCGCCGCCAGGCCGCCAAAGGAGATGGCGGGATCGATGTAGCGCATGGCCGACTTGATGTCCTTCCAACCCACGTAGGTCATCAGCGCCTTGAGATCCCAGCCGTTGGCCGTGGCCCAGGTGGCGAAGCCACGGCGCAGCGAATGGCTGGTGTACAGCTCAGCCGGTATCCCGGCGCGCTGTAGGATGTGCCGTAACAAGCTGATCAGGCTGCCAGGATGCAAGGCCTCGTCGCTCAGCCGCCCCCAGCGATCCAGCCGGCGGAACACTGCGCCGCGGGTGATGCCGGCAACACTGATCCAGTCGAGATAGGCCTGTACCGGGCAGAGGCGTTTCAGGGCCGGTGCGTAATGGGTCGTACCGAGGTTTTCCCGGTCACCCTTGCTCTGCGGCAGGAACAGGCTCATGCCAGCACCGGCCTCGGCCTGGATATGCTCGACCTGCAGTCGACAGAGTTCGTCGCTGCGAAAGCCGCGCCAGAAGCCGATCAGCAGCAGCGCCGCATCGCGCCGACTGCGCAGCAGGCTTGTCAAGTTTCCGGACTGCCGAGCCCGTTCGGCTTCCTGATTCAGCCAGTGAACCGCCTGCTCCAGGTGTTGCAACTGCAACGGTGCAGCCTGCTTCGTTTGCGCCGGATGCAATGTGCGGATGCCTTTGAGCACCTGTCGCACCGTGGGCGTCTTGGTCGGATCAGGAAAGCCCTGGGCGATATGCCACTGGGCCAGGGCGGCCAGGCGCTGTTTGAGCGTGCTAAGGCTTAGGGTGTCGGCGTAGTCCACCAGGTAGCGCACGATGCTGTCGCTGGTGGCGGGCAGGAAGCCGCACCAAGTCACTTCGAAGTGCTCGATGGCCGATTGGTAACTGCGGCGAGTGTTTTCCCGCGTACCGGCTTGCAGATAGCGACCGACATCCTTCATCGCCCGAGATTGCCCTTTGTGTACTGGAAAACGGTTGTCAAGCGACCGTTTTTGCCCATCTGATTAAATAATTCATGATTACCCAATTCTAGATTATTGGTAGAAAATAAGGGAAATTCTTGATAAAGTGCTATGTATCTACATGGTATGTACCACAGAACGAAATCGTTAGGAGGCTCCGTCATGGCCCGTGGTGGAATCAACAAAGCTGTCGTGCAGAAAGCCAGGCATGCCCTCCTCGCCCGCGGCGCCCACCCCAGTATTGATGCGGTGCGCATCGAGCTGGGCAACACCGGTTCAAAGACCACCATTCACCGCTACCTGAAAGAGCTCGAAGACGCCGAGCGCGGCCGGGATGCGGCTTCGATCCCGCTCAGCGAACAGCTGGCCAATCTGGTCAGCCAACTGGCAGATCAGCTAGAGGAGGAGGCGCAGGCCGCGGTGGCCCTGGAGCGCGAACAACTGACCCGCGAACGGCTCGATTACCAGCATCGGTTTCGACAGGCCGAAAGCCGCATCCAACAACTGGAAGGCCAGACCGCGCTCGACGCGGAACGGCTTCAGACCACTCATCACGAGTTGCAGCAGGCACGCGAGCAACGGCAACAGGCCGAGATCGAGAACGCCCGCCTACAGCAGGCTAATCGTGACCTCGAGGAGCGGCACAAGGATCGCGACGCACAGATCCACTCGCTGGAGGAAAAACACCGACATGCGCGCGACACCCTGGAGCACTACCGACAGGCCAGCAAGGAACAGCGTGAGCAGGAACAACGCCGACACGAGTCGCAGGTACAACAACTGCAACTAGAACTGCGGCAACTGCAGCAGACCTTGATAATCAAGCAGGACGAGCTGACGCAACTGAACCGCGACAATGCACGCTTGCTCACCGAGGCGCGGCAGTTGCAAAAAGAGCGACATGCACAGCAACAGCTAGTGGCGCAGAAAACTCAGGCCCTGGAGGCTCTGCAGAGCACGCTGGCCGGCTCCGAACGCACGAATGAAGCCCTTGATCAGCGTTGTCGCACATTGCAGGAGGAGGTGTCCCGGCTGAGCGAAGCCTCCGCGCTTCAGGCGCAGCAGACGCAGGGCCTGCAGAAGCGCTTGGTCGAAGCCACTACACAGCTGAAGCTACTCGGGGCACCGCTTGCGAACAGCGATGGCGCATGTAGCACATGAACCGGCACACTGAGCCTATGCGCTGAGCGGAGGTGAAGATGACACTACTTGAGACTACCAATGAGGGGGCTGCGGAACCTGTCCGTTTGACTACGCCACTGGGCCAGGCCATTGGTAATCTGTTCGCCCGGGCCTTGCCGCTACTGGATGGCAATCCGCCAGGCTCGCTCAAAGTCTTCGTCTTCGGCGGCTGCGCGGTGCACCTGCTCACCCATGCGCGTGGTAGTGCGGACATCGATGCGGAGATCGAGGCGGCCCGCGTGCTGCGTAAGGACGAGATCATGGCCGTCTACACACCGCCAGAGGGTTATGAGGACGGCGACGGCCGCGACTTGCAGGTGTACCTGGACCAGAACTACACCAATGCCCTCGGGCCACTGCACGAGGACTACCGCGAGCGCGCCATCCCGATGGAGGGTTTCGAGGGTGAGCAGCCGCTGCATATCTTCGTTGCCGCCGGCGTGGATCTGGCCATCTCCAAGCTCGGCCGCTTTACGGAAAACGATCAATATGATATCGAACAGCTCATCGAATGTGGCCGTGTCGATGTCGGCCAGTTTGTTACACTGGCAACAGAGGCAATCGATTATGCCGTGGGCAACCGAAGCGCAATGCTAGGCTGCCTGAAACTGGTCATAGCGAAGTACCTGGAGGATGGGCGAGATGCCACGTCTGGATCGTAAACAAAGCTTTGGCACGCTCCTGGAGACTGTCACCCAGCAGCGTCTTAGCCAAGTTGCGTCCGATGCTCTTGTGGAGCTTGCCAAGCAGTTGTGGTACGAAGAGCGCGACCTCGTGCCAGTACTGCAGCGTGAAGTGGCAAGCAAGCTGCGCGAGCCTGAACAGAAGCTGCGTGCCCTCTATCTCGTCGACCTGCTGCGTCGCTTTCCCTGTGTATCAACGGACAAAGCCGCGCGCCTAAAAGGCTTTGTCAGCAGTTGGTCGAACCTGAAACCAGCAGAACGCTCACCTCGTGCGACCCAGCTTGTCTCTCGCTACCAACTCGACAAGCTGGCCTATGAATGGGGGCTTGAAGAGGACGTCAGCAAGCAGATGCAGGATGTCCTGGCTTTCCAAACCCGCCATTACGCCGCCACCCAGGGCGTGAAGACGGGCTATTCAGAGCCAACGCCCGTAAGCTAGCAGCAGGGCACGGCAAAATGGACGCGGAATGGCCAACTCAACAAATGACGACCAACGACTCGCTGATCTAACACGCGAGGCATTAGCCGACGTGAGCGAGGGTTTGGTGATCGATCACGCATTGGTCGAGACCTGGGCTCAGAGCCTTGATACCGACACCCCGGTGCCTTTGCCAACTCCAGATCGGCCTACTTAATTCGCAGCAGGCCGAACTGATCCTCAGCGGTATCAGGCTGAAGCCATTGCGCTAAGCGCGCCTTCGCTTGAGCAGGACTTCCATTCTGTTCGTTTAAATACAGCAAGTTACAGAACGAATGCACTAATTTTTGCCTCATCTCGGCATACCCCTGATTCCCCCCTTACCTCGGCATAACTTCAATCAGGCGTTCAGAGCCGATTCTATAATTGACTATAAAATCCTATAAAGCCCATCCTGAGTAACTTAGCGACGCTAGAAAGATATTTAAATACAATCAGTTGCAGCGCGTATGTCCTAATTTTCCTTTATCTCGGCATGACCCCAGATATTCGCAAAGTCCAACTCGCACTGGGCCATGCATCCGCCGAGACCACCGCACGCCACTATGTGTCGTTACCGGCAGTTGCTGAGCGGGATCATGTCTTTGTGGGTCAAGCGATGGTGGGCTGGATCACTTCCGCGGATGAGACAAAAGCCACGGCACTGGCCGCCGATGGCAGGATTCCGCTGCAGAACGTGCACGAACTCCTGAGCGGCGGATACAACACCGTCGTTGCTCGCTGCAAGAATCCCTTTCGCGAGGGAGGAGAGGTTTGCGGCAAGTACATGGTCTGCTTCAGATGCCCGCAGATGGTGGTTTTCGAGGACGATCTCTGGAAGATGTTCAGCTTCTACAACAAGCTGCTTGCCGAAAGAAACAAGATCGCCCCGCATCACTGGGTCAAGACATACGGCTGGGTCATCAAGACCATCGACAACGACATAGCAACGCAATTTCCGGCTGACCTGGTCGAGGCAGCAAAGAGCAAGGCCAGGCTGACACCTCATCCCGCCTGGGCGGTCTCTGGAGCCGCATTATGATCCCGCTGCCGCTTGACGTTACTCGCCTGGCAGATCTGACTTTCCTGCAAAAAGCACGTTTGCCTGTCTCGGCCGCCGTCGATACGGCAGGCTCGCCGGTGGTAATCAGCCGGTACGAAGATGACGTCTGGAATTTCTGGCCGTACATCTCAAGGGAGAATGCCAAGGACGGTGAAAAGCGGATCATCTGGGGTATCGCGCTGCCGGACGGTTCAAGGCTGACCGACGAGGCGCATCGCAGCTTGTTGGCCTCGGCCAAGGATTTCATTTGGTCGCTTCATGTCGATCCCATCGAGGGCGGGAAGCGCCTGGGGCTGAAGACACTGATCTCCCTGATGGGCAACCTAGCGTTTCTGCTGCGTTGGATGGTCAGTCAAGGCATCACCAGGTTTGCCCAGTTGGATGGCAGAACCCTGGAGTACGTAGTGGCAGCCAAGGATGGAAAGTCCGCCAAAAGTACCGTGATGAAGAGGTTGCTCCTGGTCGAGAAGTTGTATGCGCAGGTGGGGAAGATCGATGACTACCTGCCATCTCATCCCTGGCCATTTGAAAGTGCTGCCCTGCTGGCCGGCATGGACCAACGCATGGCCCACCGAGTGCCGAAAACGCCGGTGATTCCCGAGTCGGTGTTCGTACCGCTTGCTCAGAAAGCCATTGAGTACGTTGAGCAGCGTGCGCCGGCGATCTTGGTCGTTCAGGCCGAGGCGGAGCAGGCCATGGCGGCAGCCGAGGCGCGTGGCGTGAAAGGGCATGCCTATCGAGAGGTCTTTGGGACGGGGTTGGACGCCGGAAGTCCAGAAGTTTCCGTCAGCCCAGCTCCAGTCCCGCCACGCGCGCGTCCAGGTCGATGGACTTGCCGGCAGTCTGGGACGTGGCGTGCCCGTTCAGCAGGGTGTCCCGCCAGGCCGATCGCGCACTCAGCCGTATCCACGGCAGCTCCCTCGCCTAGCC
>NZ_VRYE01000135.1:3943-59382 GCF_008041835.1 Ectopseudomonas mendocina | reverse complement strand
AGCGCACGCCCCATCTAGGCCCGGGAGCAACGGCTCCCTTTACGAAGTCGAAGATACGGTCACGTTGATCACCATCGTGCTACTTGCGCCAGAGGAGGCGTCCATATACGGGCTACGCAGCGTGCACGGCAGGTATTCAACGCTCGCGCATGGCTTCCGAGCGGGCCTTGAGCACCGGTTTGAGCAGGTAGTCCAGTACACTTTTTTCGCCGGTGATGATGTCTACGGTGGCGACCATGCCGGGGATGATCAGCAGGGGGTGTTCCGGATTGCCAAGATGGCTTTTTTCGGTACGCACCTGGATCAGGTAGAAGCTGTTGCCTTCCTCGTCGGTGATGGTGTCGGCGCTGATCAATTCCAGACTGGCCTTGAGGCCGCCATAGATGGTGTAGTCATAGGCAGTGAACTTGACCATGGCCTTCTGACCCGGGTGCAGGAAAGCGACATCCTGTGGGCGCACCTTGGCTTCGATCAGCAGGCTGTCATCCAGCGGCACGATTTCCAGCATGTCGCTACCTGGCTGAACCACACCGCCGATGGTGTTGACCTTGAGTTGCTTGATCACGCCGCGCACGGGCGAGGTCACGGTGGTGCGGGTCACCTTGTCTTCGATGGCTACGCTGGTGGCGGTGATCTTCTGCAGTTCCGTGCGTACTTCATTGAGTTCCTTGAAGGCTTCGGCGCGAAAAGCCAGCTCGGACTCCTCCATCTTGCTTCTGATTTCGCTCATGGCCGCTTCAGCACGCGGAATGGCCAGATTGGTGGCCTCCAGTGAGCCACGTACTTCCACCAGGCTGCGGCGAAGGCGTAGCACCTCGACCTGGGAAATCGCGCCCGAAGCCACCAGCGGCTGTGACATGTTCAGCTCCTGCTGCAGCAGGCCCAGGCTGGAGCGGTATTGCTGGGCCTTGGAACGAAATTCGGCCAGCTCCTGCTCCTTCTGTCGTAGCTGCTCACCGAGGGTGCGTTGCTCGCTGCGCAGGTGCTCCTGCCGTGAGCGGTAGAGAGCCAGTTGGTCTTCGGCCAACTGTGGCGCATCGCGGGTGATTTCTTCGGGCAGTTGCGGTTCGCGGCCTTCGGCCTCGGCGCTCAGTCGTTTGAGACGGGCGATGAGCGCCAGTCGATCCGCTTCGGTTTCCCCGCGATTGGAGAGAAAACGCGTGTCATCCAGTCGCAGCAGGGTATCGCCCTTGTCCACCACCTGGCCTTCGCGCACGAAGATCTCACTGACGATGCCGCCCTCTAGGTTCTGGATCACCTGCACCTTGCTCGACGGGATGGCCTTGCCTTCGCCGGTGGTGACCTCTTCCAGTACGGCGAAATTTGCCCAGATCAGCGCCGCCAGCAGGCAGGCGCTGGCCACCCAGATCGTGGCGCGGCTGAGCCAGGGCGAGTCTTCCAGAATGGCGCCTTCGACTTCCGGCATGAACTCGGTGTCCTGGCGTTTCTCGCGCAGGCTGCTGAAGTAGTTGCCGAGGCTCTGGGTCGCTTGCATCGCTCGTCGCTCCTACAGGCTGGCCGGGCCGACACGGCCCTTGCGCAAGGCTTCGATCACGGCCTCTTTGGGGCCGTCCGCTACCACTTTGCCGTTATCCAGCACGGTCAGACGGTCGACCAGGCTGAGCATGGAGGCGCGATGGGTGATGAGGATCAGCGTCTTGCCTTGTACCCAGTTGTGCAGGCGCTGGCGCAGCAGGTCTTCGCTGGTGTTGTCCATGGCGCTGGTGGGTTCGTCGAGCACCAGGATTGGCGGGTCGAGCAGCAGCGCGCGGGCCAGCAGCACGGCCTGGCGCTGGCCACCGGAGAGCAGTTGCCCTCGTTCGCCTACCGGGCGATCGAAGCCTTGCGGATGTTGGAACCCGGCAGGTAGAGGCCTTCGGCGTTGAAGGCGTAGACCGGCAACAGATCCTTGCGCTGTGAGGCAGGGCGGATGTCGTTGATCAGGTTGTCCAGCACCAGCGGTTCGGCGCTGGGGCTGGCGTAATAGGTCAGTACCATGTGCGCTTGGTTGTAATTCAGCGCCTTGACGTAGGTGATGCGCAGTTTCTCGCTGGGGATGCCGAGGCGCCTGAGGGTGAAGTACTTGGCGATGGAGTAGTCCTCGCAATCGCCGGCGCCCTTGATCAGCATTTCCACGGGGGTGGCCCAGTAATCGTTTTCCCGCCAGAGCTGAATGTCGTCAACGAAGCGCACCTTGCGGTTGAAAAAACGATTGACCTCGTTGAGCTTGTCGAGCTCTGGCAACGCCGCGCTGCTCTTGATCAGCGCTTCCCAATCGAGGATGCGTGCCTGCGCCTGGCCGAGATTGCCATAGCGACTTTCGGCGTTCTTCAGAATCTGGGCAAAGTCCCAGTTGGCCAGCGTCAGGCCAGCCAGCAACATGCCGCCGATCCAGAAGATCGACAGCTGCCACCACCATCGCTGAATACGTCGCCGTCGCATGAGGTCGTGCCTGTAGGCCTGATTCGGTGAGTCTAGGTGAGGTGCCGGCTATTTGCCGGCCGATCCGTCAGGGCAGACGAGCACTGTCAAAAGGTTGTCGAGGCCTTGACCAGCCTGCGTCGCCCGAAGGCCCTCAGGGGCGTTGCAGCGTCTTCTGGCGCAGGATATAGATGCTTACCAGTACCGCGCTGGTCAGCATGAAAGCGCGTGCCCAGGGCATCGGCACCAGATAGCAGGAAAAGCTGATGCTGGCCCACATCAGCAGCAGGGCGTAGACCTTGCCCTTGAGCGGTATGCCCTGGCCTTCGAGGTAGTCGCGAATCCACGGCCCCAGGCGCGGGTGGGTGAGCAGCCAGAGGTAAAAACGCCGGGAGCTGCGCACGAAACAGGCGGCCGCCAGGAGTAGAAAAGGCGTGGTCGGCAGCACCGGCAGGAAGATGCCGATGACCCCGAGTGCCACACTCAGCCAGCCGATGGTCAGCAGCAGGTAGCGGACGCTGCGATGGCGGCTGGGCTGGATATCACGCGGCATGGGCGGGTCTTGGCGGCAGCCGGGGTCATGCCCCGGCGTGGGCGCTCAGTGGCGAGGTTTGAGCAGCGCGGGCTTTTCTTCCGGCGCCTGGCACAGCAGGAAGAGGGCGGTCAGCAGCTCGGGAATCTGCTCGATCATGCTGTCTACTAGGTCGCTGTCGCGGGCGATCTCGGCGAACTCGGTCTGTTCGTCGAACAGACCCGAGCCGACCATGATCGGCAGCAGCAACTCGCTGACTTCGTCTTCGGCATCCTCGAACCACACGGCCTCGCGCAGGAACACGCCTTCCATGAAGCCGATGCACCAGCCGCGCAGGTCGGAGTCATCCGGTTCGTCACCCAGATCCAGATCGCAGGGCAGTTCCGGCTCTTCTTCACCGGCCAACTGGCGCGCGATGTGCGCCTTGAGGTGGATCAGCGTACCTTCGATCTCTTCGCGTTCGGCATCGCTGCGGTAGTGCGGCGGTTCGGCGAACAGCGCGTCGATCCATTCACGCTCCGGCACCTGATCGGGGCAGATTGCCAGTGCGGTCAGGTAGCCATGGGCGGCCACGTAGTCCAACGCTTCCTCATGCAACTCATCGGCATCGAGAAAGGCTTGCAGGCGGGACAGTTGCTCAGCGAAGGACATCGTGGGGGTTACCTTGAGGCTTAGGGGATAAGTCGGGTGGATTCTAGTTCACCGCCGCCTCTGCGACCAGCGCGGGCGCTCTGCAGATGGCGATTCGGCTGCTTCGGACGGGTAGGCGCCCTGTTGCCCGCCATCCTGCGGCATAATGCGCGGCCAGATTTGGAGGCCTTCATGCTCGACCACGCCATGCGCATTCTCAAAGACGTTTTCGGCTACGACGCCTTTCGCGGCAACCAGGCCGCGATCATCGAGCGCGTGGCCGGCGGCGGCGATGCCCTGGTGCTGATGCCGACCGGCGGCGGCAAGTCGTTGTGCTTCCAGGTGCCGGCACTGATGCGCGAGGGCCTGGCGGTGGTGGTTTCGCCGTTGATCGCGTTGATGGACGATCAGGTGGCCACCCTCGACGAACTAGGTGTGGCCGCCGTTGCGCTGAACTCCACACTGAGCATCGATGAGCAGCGCGAGATTGCCGACCGCATCCGCCGTGGGCAGATTAAGATGCTCTACCTGGCGCCCGAGCGCCTGGTGCAGCCGCGCATGCTGAGCTTCCTGCAGGGTCTGGATATCGCCCTGTTCGCCATCGATGAAGCGCACTGCGTATCGCAGTGGGGCCACGATTTCCGGCCGGAGTACTTGCAGCTCGGCCAGCTGGCTGAGCTTTTTCCCCATGTGCCGCGTATCGCCCTGACTGCCACGGCAGACAAGCGCACCCGCGAAGAAATCGTTCAGCGCCTGCACCTGGACAATGCCGAGCGCTTTCTGTCGAGCTTCGACCGGCCAAACATCTTCTATCGTATCCAGCCCAAGGACCAGCCGCGCAAGCAACTGCTGAGCTTTCTCGCCCCGCGCAAGGGCGATGCCGGTATCGTCTATTGCCTGTCGCGCAAGAAGGTCGAGGAGGTCGCCGACTTTCTCAGCAGCCAGGGTTTTCCGGCTTTGCCTTACCACGCCGGTTTGCCCAACGAGCTGCGCGCCTATCACCAGAAGCGTTTCCTCAACGAGGAAGGCCTCATAATGGTGGCCACCATCGCCTTCGGCATGGGTATCGACAAGCCCAACGTGCGCTTCGTTTGCCACCTCGATCTGCCCAAGTCGCTGGAGGCCTACTACCAGGAAACCGGTCGCGCCGGCCGTGACGGCCTGCCAGCCGATGCCTGGATGGCTTACGGCCTGCAGGATGTGATCTTCCTCAAGCAGATGCTCAACAATTCCGACGGCGACGAGCGCCACAAGCGCATCGAGCAGCACAAACTCGATGCCATGCTCGCCCTGTGCGAGGAAACCCGCTGCCGCCGTCAGGCGCTGCTGGCCTACTTCGATGAAGAATTGCCCAACCCTTGTGGGCACTGCGACAACTGCATCGATGGCGTCGAGACCTGGGATGCTACCGAGCCGGCGCGCCAGGCGTTGTCGGCGGTCTATCGCAGCGGCCAGCGCTATGGTGTCGGTCATCTGGTGGACATTCTGCTGGGCCGCGACAACGAGAAGATTCGCGCTGCTGGCCATCAGCACCTGGCGGTGTTCGGCGTCGGCAAGGGTTTTTCCGAGGTCGAGTGGCGCACCCTGTTCCGTCAGCTAGTTGCCCGTGGCCTGGCCGATGTCGATCTGGACGGCTTCGGCGGTTTGCGCCTGAGTGAGAGCTGCCGGCCGCTGCTGCGTGGCGAGGTCAGCCTGCAACTGCGCCGTGAGCCCAAGCCGGCACAGGCGGCCAAGGCCTCCAGTAGCGCTGCCAGCCAACTGGTGCGCGGCCATGAGCGGGACATGTGGGAGGCGCTACGCAGCCTGCGGCGTAAGCTGGCCGAAGAGCACAGCGTTCCGCCGTACGTGATCTTCCCCGATGCCACGCTGCTGGAAATGTTGCGCAGCCAGCCGGGCTCGCTGCGCGAAATGGCCGAAGTCAGTGGTGTCGGTGCACGCAAGCTGGAACGCTATGGCCAGGCTTTTCTGCAGGTGCTCAATGGCGCGATTGAGGAAGCCGCGCCGGCGCCAGTCGCCGACCTGCGTCATGAACTGCTCAGCCTGGCCCGCGCCGGCATGACGCCGACGCAAATCGCCGGCCAGCTCAACTGCAGCGAGAAGAACGTCTACAGCCTGATGGCGGAGGCGATCGCCGCACAGCAGTTGAGCCTTGAGCAGGCGCTGGATCTGCCGGAAGACCTGTTGGGCGAGATTCAGGAGGCCTTCCTCGACGGAGAGGGTGAGTTGCCGCCGGTCAGTGACATTGCGCCGCTGTTTGCCGGTCGTATTGACGAAGCAGTGCTCTACTGCGTGCGCGCAGCCCTGCAGGCGGAGTTCGAACTCTGAAACACCTGGTCAGAGAAAGCGCTGCTGCACCTGTGGCGGCATTGCCGCGGTACGGCTAAGGTGAGAGACATATAGCCTGTTGGCGAGGTAAGGGTGCCCAAGGATCAAGCCTGGCTCGACGAAGTTCGTCCCAGCCCTTATGCCGATCAGCTCAGCCAGGGCTTTCGCCGATTGCGCTTTTCTCAGGCGCTGGAGCGTGAGTACCGCGCCTCTATCCTCGAGGAGAGCTTCGAGCTTAAACGTATTGCACTGAGCGTGGCGGCCGTGATCTGGCTGGCACTGACGGTTTTCGATATGGCCGTCGTGCCGGACTCGCACGTCAGTTGGGTCATTGCCATTCGTGTTCTGGCGCTGGCTGTTTTGCTGGTGTGTGCCTTTTTCATTGTGCAGCGCCGCTATCGTCATCTCTGGCTGCCGCTGAGCATGACCTGCATCCTCGTGCTGGGTGTCGGGGCTGCGATGATCGTCGGTGTGGCTCATCGTGCCGACCCCGACTACCCCTATGAAGGGCTGATGCTGGTGAGTATGGCCGCTTACTTTCTCGTGGGGCTGCGGTTGAGTGAGGCCGTTGTCTGTTCCCTGGTGGTATTGCTGGCCTATGTGTTGGCGGAGCTGGCATCTGGCTTGCCGGTGCCCAAGCTGCTCAATAATGTGCTGTTGCTGACCTTCGGCAACCTCATCGGTGGCGTCGGCTGCTACCTGCTCGAGCACAAGTCGCGCGAGTATTTTCTGGTCAGCCGGCTGATGCGTCTGTTGGCCTATCACGACAGCCTGACGGGGCTGCACAACCGACGCAGTTTCAATCGACAGTTCGAACGTCTGTGGCGTCAGGCACAACGAGAAGGCAAGTCACTGGCGCTGCTGCTGTGCGATATCGATCATTTCAAGGCCTATAACGACAGCTATGGTCATCAGGCTGGAGACGTCGCCTTGCAACATGTTGGCGCGCTTATCCAGCAGGCGGCCAGACGGCCGCTGGATATGGGGGTGCGTCTCGGTGGCGAGGAATTCGCCCTGTTGCTCTTCGATATCGCTGCCGATGAAGCGGTACGGCGCGCTGAAGCCCTGCGGCAGGCATTGGAGCAGGCGGGTATCAGTCATCGCGAGTCCGCCAGTGGCAAGGTGCTGACCATGTCGGTCGGGGTTGCCTGGCTGAGTCCGGACAGTCAGCCACAGCTCAGCCAGTTGTACGAGCAGGCTGATCGTGCGTTGTATCAGGCCAAGGCGTCTGGACGTAATCAGGTCTCTGTCTGAGCCCGGAAAATGTATTCAGTGCAAATCGGTCGCATCCTGCAACGGTCACGCAATAATCTGGACTTGCCCTGAGCAACGGGTTATGGCTAGCTGGCTAATAATTAGTTTTTGACCTTTGTATGAGTCCGTTAGCCCATGTCTTACCCCGATCAACACCGCTTTGCCATGCAGGTTGCCCAGTTGTCGCGCGCCTGGCGTTCCGAACTCGATAGACGTCTGGTCGGCCTGGGGCTGTCCCAGGCGCGCTGGCTGGTGCTCTTGCACCTGGCGCGCTTCACCGAAATGCCCACTCAGCGTGAACTGGCACAGAGCGTCGGCGTTGAAGGGCCAACCCTGGCACGTCTGCTCGACAGTCTGGAAAGTCAGGGTCTGGTCACGCGTGTAGCCGTGCCTGAAGACCGCCGCGCCAAGAAGATCGCGCTGCAGCCCAAGGCGCAGCCGCTGATTGAAAAGATCGAGGCGATCTCCACCCAGCTGCGCCATGAGGTCTTTGCTGGTATTGATGAGGATGATCTGCGTCGCTGCCAGCAGGTTCACGCCCGTGTACTGGGTAATTTGATGAAGTGACCGGCTGTTGGTGTCAAAATTTCGATCACTTTCTGATCGAAATCATTTTTGTGTCCAGCTTTTGACTAATGGCGCTTGATGGCACCGTGCTTTCATCGGCAAACTGACGCCCAGGCCGCTACTGTGTGAATCAGTAGCCATAATGTAATCCGAGACGGCCTCGACAAGAGGCTTGTCAGCCGTTCTCGGAACTTTCAAGGGCGCCAGTCTCCCGACCAATGGAAGCTCAGACAGGAGTCGTGGAGGTGGCGTTCGAGCCGGATAACCCTGGAGGTCACATGGCTCGGGTGCGTCAGTTAATGTTGGGTTTGGCGTCAGGCTCTGCGCTCTATTCGGGTATGGCGCCGGCGCTCGGGTTGGGGGACATCACCCTGCACTCGGCGTTGAACCAGCCGTTCGAGGCCGAGATCGAATTGCTCGAGGTGGGTGACCTGGGCGCGCAGGATCTGCGCGTTGGTCTGGCGCCTGCCGAGGTGTTCAGCCGTTCGGGCGTCGAGCGTTTGTACTTTCTCAATGACTTGCGTTTTACGCCGCTGTTACGTGGTTCGCGCAGTGTCATTCGTGTGGTTTCCAGCCGTCCGGTGCGCGAGCCTTACCTGAATTTCATCGTCGAGGTGGCGCGCCCCAACGGTCAGTTGCTGCGCGAATACACCGTGCTGCTCGACCCGCCAGGCTCATCGGCCTACACCTCGGTGGCAGCGCCCAGTGCTGCAGTAGTCTCGCAAGTGACCCCGCGTGCTCAGGCTCCAGTGGCACCGGTCAGAGCGGTGCCTCCACCGAGTGCCACGGCCGGGCATCGTCACCAAGTCGTGCGCGGCGACAGCCTCTGGTCCATCGCTGCGCGTTTGCGTGAGCAGGGCAGCACGCTGTCTCAGCAGGCATTGATGGAGGGCATTCTTGCCCTCAACCCGAATGCCTTTGCTGGTGGTGATCCAAGTCGTCTGCTGGCTGGTACCGCTCTGTTGTTGCCGGATGCCGCGCGTGCAGGCACGCCCCAGCCGACTGCCGCACCAACGGCAGCCGACGCCGCGCCCGTCGCTGCACAAAGCAGTGTCGAGGGATTGCTCAGCGCGCCACCGGCTGCTGTGGAGTCGGCGCCGCCACAAGCCGAAAGCCTGGAGCTACTGGCTGAGAAGCAGCGTCAGTTGGATGCCGAGTTGGCCAACCAGGCAGCAGAAAACCTGCAGTTGCAACAAGGCCTGGCGCAGTTGCAACTGCAACTGCAGCAATTGCAGGAACAACTCGCGCAGAAGGATGCCCTGTTGGCTGAGCTGGCTGCGCGTACACCAGCCGAGCCCGTTACTGCGCCTGTCGTGGCAACGCCGGTCAGTTTGCAGGAGCCCATTGTCGGGCGTGGCTGGTGGGCGACGCTCCTGGCAGGTGGCACGGGTCTTTTATTGCTGCTCGGTGCACTGTTATGGGCTGTGCGGCGGCGTGGCGACACAGGCAAGCCCGTGGTTCAGGTGCAAGCGAAGGCGCAGGCGTCTCAGCCACAACCCCAGCCGCAGATTGCCGCTTCGGTGCCTGCCGAGCCGGTGCTGAAGGCCGTGCCGGCACCGGTGCCTGCCCGGGCCCAGGCGCCAGTCGATGCGCTTGAGGCGGCCAATGTCTATATCGCCTATGGGCGTCTCAGCGAGGCCCGTGGCGAACTGAACAAGGCACTGGCTCAGGCACCGCAGCGCAGTGATCTGCGCTTTCGTCTGCTGGAAGTCATGGCGATGCTCGGTGATGGCGCAGGCTTTGCCCGTGAGGAGGCGGTGCTGCGGGGCGAGGCCTTCGACGCTGCGCGTATCGATGCACTCAAGGCACGCTATCCCGACCTGCCCATGTCCCAGCCGGCACCGAAAGAGCCTGTTATGTCGCCGCCTGTTGCAGAGCCGCTGACCGAGCAGGATTTCCAGCTCAACCTCGACGACCTGTCGCTGGATGCCGACTGGGAGCTGGTCAGCCCGTTCCCGGCTACCGCCAAAGGCAAAGCCAAGCCGGCTGTCGAACCGGAGTTCGATGCATCCTTCGCCAGCAACCTGCAGGAGCTGCCTGAGGTGTTCGAACTGCACCATGAAGACGAGCAGTTGAGCGCCTTGGGTGAGATGGAAATGGTGCTGAGTGATGACGCGCCGGGGCTGGATGACAACTTCCTCGACGTTTTTGCCGGCGATGCTGATGCCACTGCCGCGCTGCAGGGCGATATCGATCACCTGGCAGGCAACCCGGAGCATATGGCCCAGCTCAACCAGGCGCTGGCTTATATCAAGCAGGGCGATATCGCCACCGCCTGTGACATCCTCAACGAGGTGATCGATCACGGCGATGACGAGCAGAGGAAGGCCGCGCGCCAGTTGCTGGCGGAAATCGCCTGACAGACTTGTGCTGCTACACCTGACGAGGCCGCGCGTATGTCGCGGCCTCGTCGTTTCAGAAACTCTTGCCCAGGTTCAGGTACAGCGCCTTTTCCCGTTCGTCGTTGAAACCGTAGCTGAAGTTGAGCGGGCCGAGCGGGGTATCCAGCCCGAGGAAGATGCTGGCTGCGTTGATGTAGCCGCTGTCGAAGGCGTTGTCGTTGTTCCAGGCGCGACCACGCTCCAGCGACATGCCCAGGTACAGCGGGAAATTCAGCGGCAGCAGCGAGTTCCGGGTCATGCGCCGGTAGTAGATCATCCGTGCCAGTGCCATGTTCTGCCCGCTCAGCGAGTCCTGACGAAAGCCGGACAGCTCCTGCGCACCACCGAGGATAAAGCCCGAGGTGACCACCTCCGCCTCATCCAGGGTGCGCCCGTAACGACCGCCGAACAGCCAGGTGTTTGGGCCGTGGCTGTAGGCCTTGTCCAGTTTCAGCTGCCACTGGCGATAATCGTCGTCCGAGCCCAGGCCGCGGGCATACTTGCGCAGCATCAGGCCGATGTCTTCACCGCTACGCGGAAAGTCGAGGTTGTCCAGGGTATCGAAGGAGTAGAGCAGCTCGTAATAGCCCTCGCTGAAGCTGAAACTGGGTAGGTCGCGTTCACCGACACGTACGTCCGCCTCGCCCCAGGCCTGGCCGACGCCGAAGCGAATCTCGCCGTTGTTGGCGATCTGCCGGCCCAGATTGAGGCCATAGCCATAGCGCTCCAGGCGGTACTCGGCGATGGGGTCGTTATCCAGGATCGCTTCGACGTTCTGCGCCTCACCGAACAGATAGGGCGCGACAAAGTAGCGTGAGCCGGCATCCAGCGGTTGGTAGAACTCGCTATAGAGTTCCTGGCGATCGCCCAACTGCAATCGCGTCAGCCACTCGGCGCCGAGTTCGTTGATACCGTTGACGCGGTAACTGGCGCCGATGTTGAAGGCGCTGTCGCCGCGCATGTCATCGGACAGGTTAAGCCCCAGGCGCAGGTAGTCGGTACCGGTGCGTTTACCCCTGGCATCGATCACCAGAGCACTACCACGCTCATCCAGCGGCTCCACGCGGTACTGCACGCGTTCGAAGTAGTCCAGGCCGTAAAGCGTGCCCATATCCTTTTGCAGGCGATCCATGTCCAGCGGTTCACCTAGCGTCTGGCGGATGTGCCGGCGAATCACCTCATCGCCGACTTTCGAGTCGTTCTCCACGTGAATCTCGCGGATCACCGGGTTGCGCTGCTCGCGGGTGCGGGCCATGGCCAGTGCCGGGTTGCCGGCGCTGCTGGCGCGCAGGCGGGCCAACTGTTCGGCCTTGATCTGGGCGGCGCGGTAGCCGGCATCCATCATCTGCTCGCCACGGTTGAAGTCGGCGACGCCGAATCCGGCCAGCGGCGGCTGGATCAGTACGTCATCGGCGGTCAGCGTCTGCAGTTGTTCCTCGGAGTTCTTGCGCATCATCAGGTTGATCGACTGGTTCATCACGTCGACCACGGTGAGCAGTTCCTTCGCCGGTTTCAGGGGCATGCCCAGATCGACGACGATGACATGATCGACGCCCATCTGCCGTGCCACATCGATCGGCACGTTGTTGACCATACCGCCATCGACCAGCAGGCGGCCGTCGACTTCCACCGGTGCGAACACTGCCGGGATCGACATGCTGGCACGCATCACCTGCGGCAGGTGCCCGCTGCCCATGATCACCTGCTCGCCGCTGACCACGTCGGTGGCTACGGCGCGGTATGGGATCGGCAGGTGATCGAAGTCGCGGGTAGCGCTGCGATGCACCAGCAGGCTTTCCAGCAGCAGCGCCAGGTTCTGGCCCTGAATCACGCCCAGCGGCAGGCCCAGGCTGCCGTCGTCGCGGAAGCTGAGTTTCTGCTTGATCAGAAAATCACGGTCGTCCTGCTTGCGCCGGAAGGGGATGTCCTCGCGTGGCGGTGAGTCGGACAGTGCCTGTTGCCAGTCCAGTTCCAGCGCCAGGCGCTCAAGCTCCGCTACCGAATAGCCGGCGGCATAAAGCCCACCGACGATGGCACCCATGCTGGTGCCGGCGATGGCGTCGATGCGAATACCTTGTTCCTCCAGGGCCTTGAGCACACCAATGTGTGCCAGGCCGCGAGCGGCGCCGCCCGACAGCACCAGACCGACACGTTCGGCAGCGACGACGGGCAGGCTGGACAGGGCGAACAGGCAGAGCAGCGAAAAGAGCAGGCGGCGCATGGTGGATTCCGGCAGGAGCAGAGACAAAGGCCGTTATTATAGGCATCAAGCCCCACAGTAGAGCCGCTGCCATGCCCGATCAGAAGCCCGAAATCGTCATCACCTATTGCACCCAGTGTCAGTGGCTGCTGCGCGCCGCGTGGCTGGCTCAGGAACTGCTGAGCACCTTTGCCGACGAGCTCGGCCGGGTCAGCCTGGAGCCGGGCACTGGCGGCGTTTTTCGTATCCTCTGCAATGGCCAGCAGATCTGGGAACGCAAGGCCGATGGAGGCTTTCCCGAGGCCAAGGTGCTCAAACAGCGTGTACGCGATCTGATCGATCCAACCCGCGATCTGGGCCACAACGACCGCTAGAGTCTATTTATGATCTGCTGCGCGTCGGCGTTACTGCGTTAAAAACAAGCTGGATCGCCAGCCCGGTCGGAATGCTCATGTACAAAAGTACAGTCGCCCGCGACTCCGACCGTTCCTCGCTTATTTTTGCCTTGTATCGCTCTAGCTCGCGAGATCCTAAACAGGCTCTTGGGCGACGTCTTCGTTTCAGCGCGCCATCCGCGCTGAAACGAAGATAGCGCTGACGATCAGCACACAACCGGCCAGCATGCGCAGTGTCGGTTGCTCGCTGAACAGCCACCAGGCGAACAGAATCCCGTAGACCGGCTCCAGGGCGAAGATCACCGCCGTGGTGCGTGCCTTGAGCACGCGCAGGCTGGCGACGAACAGGCTGTGCGCCAGGCCCGTGCAAAAGATGCCGAGCATGGCCAGCCACAGCCAGTCCACCGGGCGCACGCTGGGCAGCAGCGGCCAGGCCAACGGCAGGAAGCACAGCAGCACGGTGATGTTCTGATACAGCGCGGCCTTTACCGGGTCGAGGCCACGGGTGCTGGCGCGATTGAGCAGTGACAGCAGGGCGAACAGAAAGCCTGACAACACTGCCCACAGCAATCCGACTGTGGCGTCACTGTTCAGGCTGAACTCGGGCGTGACCAGGATCAGCCCCACGCATACCACGCCGACCATGGCGAACTCGCCGGGGCGGGTGCGCTCGCGAAACAGCAGGCCCTCCAGCAGTACGGTGAAGGCCGGGAAGCTGGCGAAGCCGAGGGTGGCGATGGCCACGCCGGAGACTTTCACCGCTTCGAAGAAGGTGACCCAGTGCGTGCCCAGTAGCAGGCCGCCAAGTGCCAGCAGAGCCATCTGCCGTAGGCTCGGGCGAACCGCATTGCGGCTGCGCCAGAGCACCGCAGCCAGGCTCAAGGCGAGCACGGCGAAGAACGCGCGGCCGCCTGCAATCATGTTCGGCGTGGTCGCCGCCAGTTTGCCGAAAATGCCCGACAGGCCGAACAGCAGTGCACCCAGGTGAATCGCCAGCAGGGCGTTGCGCTCGCTCATGCCAGGCGTGCTCCGTTGGGCAGTGGTTTGTCGAAGCCGGCCAGGACGACATGGTTCTCGCTGTCATAGACACCAGTGACCAGCACTTCGGAACGCACCCCGGCGATGCGTTTGGGGGCGAAATTGCACACGCACAGCACCTGACGACCAATCAGCGCGTCACAATCGTAGTGCGCGGTGATCTGCGCGCTGGAGGTCTTGATACCCAGTTCGCCGAGATCCACGTCCAGCACGTAGGCCGGCTTCATTGCCTTTTCATTGGGACGAGCGCTGCGAATGGTGCCGACGCGCAGCTCTACTTTTTCGAAATCCTGCCATTCGATGGTTTGCATGGGGTACTCCTCGATGATGCGGCGCAGTCTAGGCGGCGCAGGCGATAGTCGTCTGTCGCGGGAGTGATGAGTTTTGTCGCCAGGCTCTCGTTAGCGTCTCGGCTGAGTGCGGTGAACCCGCTGTAGCCCGGATGAAATCCGCGGCGATTTCACGGGCGGGGCGCGAATAAGGTTGTTAGCGCGTGCGGCGCAACTGCCTTGGGGTCATGCCCAGATGGCGGGAGAGGGCGGCGGTGAAGGCACTCTGCGAGCTGTAACCGACCCGTGCAGCGATTTCGCCAACCGCCAGGTCGCTGTCGCGCAGTAGCTGTTCAGCCAATTGCAGGCGCCGTTGGCGGATGTGCTCCATGGGCGTACGGCCAGTTTCGACGAGAAAACGGGCATGCAGACGTGCCACCGAAAGACCGGCCAGGCGTGCCAGATCTGCTACCTGCAGCGGGTGAGCCGCATGCTGGTCGATGTAGTGATCGAGTGCTGCCAGGGGCAACCCCGCTGTTTCATGTTGCTGGCGGCTGCAGGCCAGGCTGCCGAGTAGCAGAGCCGCACCCTGGCCGGCGATGACCGGGTCATTGATCGGACTGCTGGCCAGCCAATTGAGCAACTGCCCCTGTGAGGGATCGAGTTGCAGGGCGTTGGGCTTGTCCAGCAAACGCTGGATATCGCTCGCATGGTGGCCGAGCTGGCGTTCCAGCCAGTCGTTGGCCGGCAGATCCAATACCAGGCATTGGCTGCCGCGTGGGCTGCCGCAGGTATGCCGTGCTGTGGCCGGCACCACGGCCAACTGATGGCGCAGCACCTGGCTGCCCTGGCCATCCACTTCGAATTGCAGCTCACCCGCCAGGCCAAATACCAGCTGCGCATGGTCGTGGCTGTGGCTGAGCACTTCGTGGCTGTAATGACGCAGAGACAGGATCGGGGGCATGGCGGTTTCCTCGGCAACCGCAGCAGTGTAACGCCAGTGTGGAAGCGATGCTGCGTCACGCAATGGTCTTTTGCCTGTCACAGGTCTTTCACCGCAACGCCTCAAGCTCGTCTAAACCCAGCCGGAGGCCGCCCATGACCAGCGCTCAGCTCGCCAAGCCCAGCCGCAAGCAACGAGTCCGCACCCTGTGGATTTCCGACGTGCATCTCGGCACGCGTGACTGTCAGGCCGAACACCTGGCGACCTTTCTCAAGCGTTATCACACTGATCGTATCTATCTGGTGGGCGACATCATCGATGGCTGGAAGCTCCGCGGCGGCATCTATTGGCCGCAGGCGCACACCAACGTGATCCGCCGTCTGCTGACCATGAGCAAGCGCGGCACCGAGGTGATCTACGTCACCGGTAATCACGACGAATTTTTGCGCCGTTATTCCAGCTTACTGCTGGGCAACATCCAACTGGTGGATGAGGCGGTGCACGTCACCGTCGATGGTCGCCAATTGCTGGTGATCCACGGCGACCAGTTCGACGTGATCACCCGTTACCACCGCTGGCTGGCCTTTCTTGGTGATTCGGCCTACGAGTTGACCCTCACGCTCAATCGCTGGCTCAACCACTGGCGTAGCCACTGGGGCTATGGCTACTGGTCGCTGTCGGCGTACCTCAAGCACAAGGTCAAAACGGCGGTGAACTTCATCAGCGACTTCGAGGAGGCCATCGCTCACGAGTGCGTCAAGCGTGGGCTACAAGGGGTGGTCTGTGGTCACATCCATCACGCCGAAATCCGTCAGGTCAGTGGTGTCGAGTACATGAACTGCGGCGATTGGGTGGAGTCCTGCACGGCGCTGATCGAACACTGGGACGGGCAGATCGAGCTCTATCGCCTGGCTGAGGCGCAGGCGCGACTGGCCAGTGAGGAGCGGGCAGTCGCCTTCGAGAGCGGCGCATGAGAATACTGATCGTCTCCGACGCCTGGGCGCCGCAGGTCAATGGCGTGGTCACCAGCCTGGCCGCGCTGGTCGGCGAACTGCGCGGATTGGGTCATCAGGTCAAGTTGCTGTCGCCCGCTGATTTTCGCGTCGTACCCTGTCCGACTTATCCGGAGATCCCGCTGGTGTGGGATCTCTGGCGCGTCGGTGCGGCGATTCGCGACTTCCGTCCGGACTGCGTGCATCTGGCCACCGAGGGGCCGCTGGGCTGGGCGGCGAGAGGTTGGCTGGTGCGGCGTGGGCTGGCATTTTCCACGGCTATCCATACGCGCTTCCCCGAATATGTCAGCACCCGTTGGCCGTGGATCGCACCACGTTGGGGTTATGCCTTTCTGCGCGCTTTTCACCGGCCGAGTCAGGCCGTGCTGGTGACCACCGAGCGTCTGCGCGCAGAGTTCGCCGGCTGGAACCTGCGCCGGTTGCAGCTATGGCGCAAGGGCGTCGACACGCGCCTGTTCTGCCCCGATCAGTCACGCCCGCGCCCGCTGCACCCGGTGTTTCTCTTCGTCGGGCGTATCGCGCCGGAAAAGAATCTGCAGGCCTTTCTCGAACTGGACCTGCCAGGCGAGAAACATGTGGTTGGCGACGGCCCGCAGCGTGAGATGTTGCAACGACAGTATCCGCAGGTACGCTTTCTCGGCTATCGCCATGGGCAGGCGCTGGCCGAGGCCTATCGCGCTGCCTCGGTGCTGGTCTTTCCGTCGCGCACCGATACCTATGGCCTGGTGATGCTCGAGGCGCTGGCCTGCGGTACGCCGGTAGCGGCTTTCCCGGTGGCCGGGCCGCTGGATGTGCTGCGGCAGGGGCTGAGTGGGGTGATGGACGAGAATCTGCGCACTGCCTGCCTGGCGGCACTGGAACTCAATAGAGGGCGTTGCGCCGAGTTGGCAGCGGCGCAGTCCTGGCGGGCATCGGCGTTGGAGTTTCTGGCGTTGCAGGCGCTGATCGATGGTGAGGCGCTGCTGTTGCCTGAGGTGGCGGACGTGTAGCAGCAGGTGCGCTGCTTGCCACTGACGAATTTACCCTGGTGTTGGCCGTCTTATTCGGGCGAATGCTGTGGCATCGTCTACCCTATGAACGCCACAGTGCGTATCATGCGCGCCCTTCGATCATCAACTACTACACCGGGAGGTGCCCAAGATGACTGAGCACGAACAACCGCGTCCTGCAGGCGAGAAACTGCAGAAAGTCCTGGCCCGCCTCGGGCTGGCTTCACGTCGTGAGATCGAAACCTGGATCGCCGAAGGGCGGGTCAAGGTCAATGGTGCGGATGCGACGCTCGGCCAGCGCGTCGATGTCAACGATGCAATCGCCCTCGATGGCCGTCTGATCAAGCGTGAAGAAATCACCGGCTCCGTTCGTCGCGTGCTGATCTACAACAAGCCGGACGGCGAGATCTGTACCCGTGACGACCCGGAAGGCCGCCCGACCGTATTCGATCGCCTGCCGCGCCCCAAAGAAGGTCGCTGGATCAATATCGGCCGCCTCGATATCAACACCACAGGCTTGCTGCTGTTCACCACCGATGGTGAGCTGGCCAATCGTCTGATGCACCCGTCCTACCAGATGGACCGCGAATATGCGGTACGCGTGCGGGGTGAGGTCACCGAGGAAATGCTGGAAAACCTCAAGACCGGCGTGATGCTCGAGGATGGCCCAGCCAAGTTCACCGATATCAAGCAGGCGCCGGGTGGCGAGGGCTTCAACCACTGGTATCACTGCGTTGTGATGGAAGGCCGTAACCGTGAGGTGCGCCGTTTGTGGGAGTCGCAGGGTCTGGTGGTCAGCCGTCTGAAGCGTGTGCGTTTCGGCCCGGTGTTCCTCACCTCGGAGTTGACCATGGGCCGCTGGCGCGAGATGGATCAGCGGGAAGTGGACATTCTCAGTGCCGAAGTCGGGCTGACGCCGCAGGCGCTGCCGGCCATGAAGGAGAAAACCCGCGAAAAACTCGACCGCCTGCAGCGCAAGTCGGCCAAGCCGGTCGAGGTTCGGGGCAAGCGTGTGCTGCGCCCGGCGAAGGATGAGGTTGGCGCAGAGAACACCCGCCCGAGCCGTGCGCCGCGCCGTGAGGAGAGCGAGCAGCGTACGCCACGTGCACCGCGCAAGGAGGGTGGCGAGCGCCGTGAAAACAACCGTGGCACGCCAGTCGCCGAACGGCCGAGCGATGTTAAGAAGCGTCAGCCACGCCCGACTGTCGAGCTTTCCGAGCGTCCGGCACGCAAGCCTCGCCCGGCTACCCCGGGTAAGCGACCGCCTTCAGGTGATGGTCAGCGTCCGGGCTTCGGGCGCAAGCGCTGACAAACGCAAAGGGACTCCACGGAGCAATGCCGATCAGATAAGCTTGCCAAAGCGGTCTTTCGTAGGAGCCCCGCCCCGGGGCGAAGCTTTTCAATCGCGTATCGCCCTGGTTCGCGGCGGGGCGCCGCTCCTACCCATTGGCAGCGTCGACGCTTAACTGACAGACATTACTCCACGGAGTCCCTTTTCGTTCTGTTGGCGCGGATATGGCCTGAGCGCCTCAAGCCAGTTCGCAAATCTTGTCCGGGCTACGCAGAGCAGCCTGTCAGCCCGCCATGCTCAGACGATTGCGCCCCTCGCGCTTGGCGGTATACAGCGCGTTGTCGGCGCGACGTAGCAGGCTTTCCACCGACTCGCCGGGCAGCAGGCTGGATCCCCCCAGGCTGATGGACACATCGATGGGGTGGCCCGCATCTAGGCACTGCAATTCCATCACTGCAAAGCGCAGGCGTTCACCTACCAGTGCGGCGCTTTCCCGGCTGGTGCCGGAAAGCACGATGAGAAATTCCTCGCCACCGTAGCGAAAGACCATGTCGATATTGCGCAGCTGGTTCTTCAGGGTTTGCGCCACGGCTTTCAGCACTTCGTCGCCAAGCGCATGGCCATGCTTGTCGTTGATGCTCTTGAAGTGGTCGATATCGACCATCAGCACGGACAGTGGTTGCAGGTTGCGGCGGGCCAGATCCACCTCGCGCTGCAGGACCTGCTCCATGGCAATACGGTTGCCGGTATCGGTCAGCGGGTCGCGCAGTGCGCTTTGCAGGGCCGTGCGATAGAGCAGGGCATTGCGCAGCGGGAACAGCAGGCTGGCGAGCAGCGATTCCAGCTGGATCAATTCGTTTTCGGCAAAACGCTGTTTGCGCCGGAAGATCAGCTCCCCCAGATACTCACCCTCGTGGCTCAGGCGATAGCCTGCCGAGTGTGGTGCGCGCTCACCCAGTTCCAGACGCAGGTCATGGGAAGGATGCTGGAACGCCAGCGCATCGAGCGGCACCAGGCGTTGCACTTCGCGGAAGAACAGGTTGAGGATGCGTTCCACGTCCAGGCTGTTTTGCAATTGCAGGCTCAGTTGATGGCGCAACTCCACCAGGCCGGCAGGCTTGAGCGGTAGCTTGCGCGTGCCGGTAAAACCGAGACGCTGCAACTTGGCGGCATCGAAATCGATGGTGTTGGACTGGCTGGGGGGAACCATTGAGCTGAACCTCTGGCGCGTTGGTGCGACGAGAGGGTTAGAGCGAATTTCGTGCCAGGTGGTTCATGGTGGAATAAAGTCTTGTGAAATCAGTCGCTTAGATAATTGCTGGGGCGTTGTTCGGCAAGCACTTGCCGGTTGTCTGGCGGTACTGGTGGCAATGTGCTGCCGCACGGCAATGAGGGTGACGGATTTTTGTCGTGGCCTGGCCCGCTGAAGCTAGCGGGCCAGAGGCTGTTTACTGAGCGTCGAAAGCCTGGCCGTTGACGCCCTGGCTGTCGGGCCCCATCAGGTACAGATAGAGCGGCATGATGTCTTCTGGCAATGGACGGCTCGCCGGATTTTCTCCCGGGTAGGCCTGGGCGCGCATGGCGGTGCGCGTGGCGCCTGGGTTGATGCTGTTGGCACGTACGTTGGCGATGCCGTCCAGTTCGTCGGCCATGACCTGCATCAGGCCCTCGGTGGCGAATTTGGAGACTGCATAGGCGCCCCAGTAGGCCCGGCCCTTGCGCCCAACGCTGCTGGAGGTGAAGGCCACGGAAGCGTCCTGCGACAGCTTGAGCAGTGGCAGCAGGGTGCTGCTGAGCATGAACATGGCGTTGACGTTGATCTGCATCACGCGCATGAAGTTGTCACCGGAGAGTTGCTCCAGCGGCGTACGCGGGCCGAGGATCGAGGCGTTGTGCAGCAGGCCGTCGAGGCGCCCGAACTCGTTTTCGATCATCACCGCCAGCTCGTCGTACTGGTGCGGCAGGGCGGTTTCCAGGTTGAAGGGAATCACCACTGGCTGCGGATGGCCGGCGGCCTCGATTTCGTCATAAACCTGGCTCAGGTTGGCTTCGGTCTTGCCCAGCAGCAATACCGTGGCGCCGTGCGCGGCGAAGCTTTTGGCGGCCGCAGCACCGATACCGCGACCGGCACCGGTGATCAGGATGACACGATCCTTGAGCAGGTCTGGGCGGGCGGTGTAGTCGAACATGGGAAGATCCTTCGCAAAGCTCTTGAGAGTAGGGCGGGTGAACCCCGCCGAATGAAGAAATGGCAGGTTTCACCCGCCTTGCGCGATCAGCAGTTGCAGAGCGCGCGATCGAGTACCGCGCGCAGTTCTGACGGGTGATCGACGACCACGTCGGCCCCCCAGTTGCGCGGGTTGTCTTCGGGGTGGATGTAGCCGTAGGTCACTGCTGCCGTGCGGCAGCCCGCCGCGCGACCCGATTCGATATCGCGGGCGTCATCGCCGACGAACAGCACGGCCTCGGGGTTGACCCCCATCTGCTGGCAGGCCAGCAACAGCATGTCCGGCGCGGGCTTGCTGCGTTCGACATGGTCAGGGCAGACCAGCACTGCCGAGCGTTCGGCCAGATTCAGCCCCTGCATGATCGGCTCGGCGTAGCGCAGAGGTTTGTTGGTGGCCACACCCCACAGCAGGCGTGCCTGTTCGATGTCGTCGAGCAGGGCTTCGATACCTTCGAACGGGCGGGTCAGCACCGCGCAATGCTGCTGGTAGCGCTCGAGAAACTCCTGGCGCAACACCTCGAAGGCGGCGGAGTCCGGCGCTTCATCGAAGGCGCTGGCGACCATGGCGCGGGCACCACCGGAGATATGGTCACGAATGAGCTTATCGGCCAGCGGCGGCAGGCCGCGCGCCGTGCGCATGGCCTGGGTGATGGCGATGAAATCCGGCGCCGAGTCCAGCAGGGTGCCGTCCATATCGAAGAGAACTGCTTGCAAACGCATGCGTGCCTACTCCTTGCGCAGCGTCTGGATCATGTAGTTGACGTCGACGTCGGCGGCCAGCTTGTAATGCTTGGTCAGCGGGTTGTAGGTCAGACCGATGATGTCCTTGACCTCGAGGCCGGCGGCACGGCTCCAGGCGCCCAGTTCGGAGGGGCGGATGAATTTCTTGAAGTCATGGGTGCCGCGCGGCAACAGGCGCAGGATGTACTCGGCGCCGATCACGGCGAAGAGGTAGGCCTTGGGGTTGCGGTTGATGGTGGAGAAGAACACCTGGCCACCGGGCTTGACCAGGGTGTGGCAGGCGCGGATCACCGAAGACGGGTCGGGCACGTGTTCGAGCATTTCCAGGCAGGTGACCACGTCGAACTGGCCGGGCATCTCCTCGGCCAGGGCCTCGGCGGTGATCTGCCGGTAGTCGACCTCGACGCCGGACTCCAGCTGGTGCAACTGGGCGACGGCAAGCGGCGCCTCGCCCATGTCGATACCGGTGACCGTTGCGCCGCGCTGGGCCATGGCTTCACTGAGGATGCCGCCGCCACAGCCGACGTCCAGTACGCGTTTGCCGGCCAGACTGACGCGCTCGTCGATCCAGTTGACGCGCAGCGGATTGATGTCATGCAGGGGTTTGAACTCGCTTTCGCGATCCCACCAGCGGTGTGCCAGGGCTTCGAATTTGGCGATTTCGGCGCGGTCGACGTTGCTCATAAGCATCTCTTTCAAAGCATGGAAAGCGTACTGCCGCTATGTTGCCAGTTTAAGATCGGGCATGGGGCGGCGCGGATTCGTTCAATGTATGTCAGTTTGTCGCAGTGATTTGCTCAGCGTAGACCGTGGGCATTGTTCTCAGGTGGCTCCGGCAACCTTTGAGCAATCCTGGCTCCCCATTCCCTGGCCTTGGCGATCAGTGCCTGTTCGTCCATGCGCGTCAGGCGACCGTCAGCGAGCAATTGTTTGCCGCCCACCCACAGGTGCTTCACGCAGTCGCGGCTGCTGGCATAGATCAGTTGCGAGACCGGATCGTAGATCGGTTGCTGGGCCAGCCCGGACAGGTCGAAGGCGACCAGGTCGGCCAGTTTGCCCGGCTCCAGCGAACCGGTCTGCGCTTCCAGCCCCAGGGCGCGGGCACCATTGAGGGTCGCCATGCGCAAGGCACTGTGCGCGTTGAGGGCCGTGGCAGAGCCGGCGACGGCCTTGGCCAGCAGGGCGGCGGTACGGGTTTCGCCGAGCAGGTCGAGATCGTTATTGCTGGCCGCGCCGTCAGTGCCGATGGCGACATTGACACCCGCCTGCCACAGGCGTTCGACCGGACAGAAGCCGCTGGCCAGCTTGAGATTGGACTCGGGGCAATGAATCACGCTGCAGTTGTGTTCGACCAGCAGTGCCAGATCGGCATCATCAATCTGCGTCATATGCACGGCCTGAAAGCGCGGACCGAGCAGGCCAAGGCGGGCCAGGCGGGCCAGCGGGCGTTCACCGTGCTTGGCGACGGCGTCGGCCACTTCCTCGGCGGTTTCGTGAACATGCATATGAATGCCGGCATCCAGCTCGTCGGCCAGTATGCGAATCTGCTCGAGCTTGTCGTCGCTGACTGTATAGGGCGCATGTGGGCCGAAGGCGATGCGGATGCGCGGGTGTTGCTTGAGGTCGTCGAACAGCTGCAACCCCTTGCGCAGCGCCTCGGCCGCATTGAGTGCGCCGGGTACCGGAAAGTCCAGCACCGGCACGGTGATCTGTGCGCGCATGCCGGCCGCATGCACGCAGTCGGCTGCGGTGTGCGGGTAGAAATACATGTCGGAGAAGCAGCTGATGCCGCTCTTGATCTGTTCGGCGATGGCCAGCTCGGTGCCGTCACGGACGAAGTTCTCGTCGACCCATTTGCCTTCGGCAGGCCAGATATGTTCGTGCAGCCAGGTCATCAGCGGCAGATCGTCGGCGATGCCGCGAAACAGGCTCATGGCGGCGTGGCCATGGGCGTTGATCAATCCCGGTGCAAGCAGGCATTGCGGCAACTCTAAAACCTGCGTTGCCGGGTGGCGCAGTGCTTCGGCGCGGGGGGCTATCAGGCTGATGTGGCCGTCGCGGATGCCCAGACCATGCTCGCGCAATACGACCCCGGCTGGCTCCACAGGCACCAGCCAAGTGGGCAGCAGCAATAGGTCGAGAGGGGCGTCGGGCATGATGGCGTGTCCGTCTGGCTTGATCGATGCAGGAAAGCCCGCCAGTGTACAGATGAACGCGCCTGGCTTGAAGTCGCCAGGGGCGCCGGATTGTTCGGCTGGCGCCTGGCTGTCTGCGTATAATCCGCGATTTTTTGGCGGTTAGGATGGAGTGCGCGATGCGCGAGCAATTGCTGGCGGTGGAGAAGGTTCAGGCCATCGAGTGGCGCGAGGGCGCGCTGTACGCGCTCGATCAGCGCCTGCTGCCGCATCGGCAAACCTGGCTGCGTTTCGAGACGGCTGCCGAGGTGGCGGACGCGATTGGCGATAGGGTGGTGCGTGGTGCCCCGGCTATCGGCATCGCGGCGGCTTACGCTCTGGTACTGGGGGCTCGGGCCCGGCTGGCGCTCGGTAGTGACTGGCGTGAGGCGCTGGAGGCCGATTTTGCCCGTCTAGCGCAAGCGCAGCCCATGGCCGTCAACCTGTCCTGGGCTTTGCAGCGTATGCGTGAGCGTCTGATGCGGCTCAAGGACGGCGATGACATGCTGGCGCTGCTGGAGGCCGAGGCAGTTGGCATTCACCTGAGTGACCGCGAGGCCAATCTGACCATGGCGCAACTGGGCATGGAGCTGATTCGCAAGCATCAGGGCAACCCGCAGGTATTGCTGACGCACGGCAATGCCGGCGCGCTGGCGACCGGCGGCTTCGGTACGGCGCTTGGCGTGATTCGCGCAGCGTATCTGGATGATTTGCTCGAACATGTTTATGTCGATGAAACCCGTCCCGAGTTGCACGGTGCCCGCCTCACGGCCTGGGAACTGGCGGGCGATGGTGTGCCGGTCAGCCTCAATGTCGATGCCGCGGCTGCTCATCTGATGAAAACCAAGGGCATCACCTGGGTGGTCGTGGGGGCTGAGTGCATTGCCGCCAACGGCGATGTCGTCAACACGATCGGCACCTATCAGTTGGCGGTCAACGCCATGCACCATGGCGTGCGGATGATGGTGGTGGCACCGAGTTCGAGCATCGATATGAGCCTGGAAGACGCTGAGGACATGCGCCTCGAAGAGCGTGATGGTCGTGAGATGCTGGAGGTGGCCGGGCATCGCGTGGCAGCTGATGTGCCTGCAGTCAATCCGCTGTTCGATGTGACGCCTGCTGATCTGGTGGACTACATCGTGACCGAGAAAGGCATTGTCGAACGGCCAGACAGTACCAAACTGGCGCAGTTGATGTGCCGCAAGCGCCTGCATTGAGTGGGCTGAGCTGGCATGTTCCGCAGCGTCGGGCCCACGATCATCGCGTGTCAGTCGGCTGCGCGGTCCAGCAGGGCGCGAAAGGCTTCCTGCGCTAGGGGCCTGCTGAACAGGTAGCCCTGATAGAGGTGGCAACCCTGGGCCTGCAGGAAGTGCAGTTGGTCCTGCTGTTCCACGCCCTCGGCGATCAGCGCCAGGCCCAGGCTACGCGCCATGGCGATGATGGCGCGAATGATTTCGGCGTCGTTGGGATCGTTGGTAGCGTCGTGCACGAACGATTGGTCGATCTTCAGCATGTCCACCGGCAGGCGCTTGAGATAGGTCAGCGAGCTGTAACCCGTGCCGAAGTCATCCATGGCGAAGCTGACGCCGTGCTTTTTCAGGCGCAACATCTTGCCGACGGTGTCATCGATATTCTGAATGACGATGCCTTCGGTGATCTCCAGCTTGAGCATGGCGTTGGGCAGCTGGCTGTCGCGCAGGCTACTGGCGACTCGTTCGACGAAGTCGTGCTGGCGGAACTGCCGCGGGCTGATGTTGACGCACAGGCTGAAACGCTCGCTTTCGACCAGGCTGTCAGCCAGCAGTTGGGCGCAGAAATGGCAGGCCTCGGCCAACGCCCAGCCACCGACTTCGACGATCAGCCCGCTCTCTTCCAGCACCTGAATGAACTGCGCCGGCGACTGTGGGCCCAACTGCGGATGCTGCCAGCGCAGCAGTGCCTCGGCGCCGACCACCTTGCCATCACGGGCATCGACCTGGGGCTGGAACTGCAGTTCGAACTCGCCGCGCGCCAGGGCCAGGCGCAGATCGTTCTCCAGGCGCAGGCGGGCGCTGGCGGCTTCCTGCATGGTGCTGCGAAACAGCTGGATGGCGTTGCGTCCGGAGTCCTTGGCGCGGTAGAGGGCGATATCGGCGCGCTTGAGCAAATCCGCCGGGGTATTGCCGTGATCGGGGAGCAGGGCGATACCGATACTGGGGGTCACCTGCAAGCGGTGACCATCCAGCAGCATCGGTTCGGCCACTAAATGACGCAGTTTTTCCGCGACCTGACGAACTTAGCGAGTGACCTCCGAGCGCTTGCCCTCGAGACCGGAAAGCAGCACCACGAATTCGTCACCGCCCAGGCGTGCCACGGTATCTTCCAGGCGAACGCTGGCTTCCAGTCGCGCCGTGACCATGCGCAGCACGGAATCGCCAACGGGATGGCCGAGCGAGTCATTGATGTGCTTGAAGTGATCGAGGTCGAGAAACAGCAATGCGCCGCGCAGATCATGGCGCTTGAGCAGGGCGATCTGCTGGGTCAGGCGCTCCATCAGCAGGGCGCGGTTGGGCAGGTTGGTCAGGGCATCATGGTAGGCCAGGTGCTGAGCCTGGGCCTGGGCTGCTTTCAGTTCGCTGATGTCACGCGCCGTCAGCAGCAGGCAGGGCAGGCCATTGATTTCGATCGGCTGGACGGACACGTCGACCAGGCGAATCTCGCCTTCGCGGTGGCGGCCGTGCATTTCCATGTGCAGCACCTGGCCGTTCTGGCTCAGGCGCTCGATCATCTGCCGGCGTTCTTCGGGGTAAGCCCAGATGTTCAGATCGAAGGCCGTACGACCGATCACTTCCTCTGGCTGATAACCGGTGATGCGGGTGAAGCCTTCGTTGACCTCGATATAGCGGCCGCTGTCACGCTCGGTGATGGTGATGGCGTCCGGGCTGGAGTGGAACGCCTTGGCAAATCGCTCTTCCGATGCCTGCAGGCGTTGTTCGCGCAGAACACGCTCGCTGATATCGACCAGCGTTCCGACCATGCGCAGCGGTTGGCCGGTATCGTCGAGCTGCAGTTTGGCGGTGCTTTCGAGAAAGCGCAGGCCGCCAGTTGCAGGCTGCACACGATAGGTGATCTGATAGTAGCTGCGCTGCTCTTCGATTAACAGGCCGTTGAAAAACTACCTGCGTTGGCAATGCTGCGTTAAAAACGGCCTCAAAATGCTCATTTACAACGCGTAAACTGCGCTTTTTCGGCCGTTTTTGCCTTGCCTTGCCTGCCTCGCCTACGTTTTTCAACGGCCTGTTAGGCGCAGGTAGCTCTGGCGCAGGCTGTACCGATCTTCCAGCGGCACCTGACGAAAGAAGTCGAAGAAGGCACCTTCGAACGGTTGGCTTGGCAAACCATGCAACTGCGCGGCGCGGGTGCTGGCATACAGCCGGTTGTCGGGAATGTGCCAGTCCCAGGTTCCCATGTCGGCGGATTCCAGCGCCAGCTTGAGGTGTTGCCGGCTTTCATGGAGCGCGCGCTCCTGGGCGCGTTGCTCGGTGATGTTGCGCACCGTGAGTACCAGGCAGGTCGTACCATTCAGCTCGATCTCGCCACCGAACAAGAGGTTAGTGGTGACCTCGCCGTCGCGGCTGAACAGCCTTACCTCCAGGTTGTTCAGGCGCCCAGTCTGCACGGCGTCGAGCATACGCTGGCGGTCGCTGGGGTCAGCCCAGATACCCAGCTCCAGTGAGGTGCGGCCCACGGCCTCAGCGCTGCTCCAGCCAAATTGCTGCTCGAAACTCGGGTTGACCTCGATGAAGCGGCCGGTCGCCCGGTCAGTGATGGCCACCGCGTCGGGCGTATGCATGAAGGCCTTGGCGAACTTTTCCTCACTGGCGCGCAGGGCGTTTTCTGCGCGCTTGCGTTCGCTGGTATCGAGGAAGGTGCAGAGCATCAGGCGCTCGCCCTGCAGTTCGATGTACTGGCTCGACAGTACACCGTCGAGAATATCGCCAGCGCGGGTGCGCAGTTGTACTTCCTGAATCACCGGCTCGCGGCTCAGCGGCGCTTGCTGGCGCAACTGATCGCGCTGGCTGGCGTGTACCCAGATATTCAGTTCGTGGGTGGCGCGGCCGATGATCTCGCTGGCAGCCCAGCCAAAGGCCTGGGTGAAGTGCTGATTGACCTCGACGATTTCGCTGTTGTCGTAGCGCACCAGCATCATGATGTCGGGGCTCAAGCGGAACAGGGTGGCGAAACGTTCTTCCGAAGCGCGCAAGGCTGCGGCGCGTTCCTGCTGGGCGCTGATGTCGCGGATGACACCGAACATGCGCGGCCGCCCGTCGGCCTCGTATTGCAGGCTGCCGGTGATTTCCAGCCAGTGCAGGCTGCCATCGGGCCAGCGGATGCGGTGACGCAGGGCATCGAAAATCTGTTCGCCCCTGATGATGGCATTGAAATTCGCCAGGATCGCCGGGCGCTCTTCTTCCGGAATCAGCTCGAAGTAGTTCAGCGGTTGGCTGACGGGGCGGCTGGGGTCCAGGCCGAACAATGCCTGGGCGCCACGTGACCAGTTGACCTGGCCAGTGCCAATGTCCCAATACCAGGTGCCGAGTTTTGCGCTATTGAGGGCCGCCAGCAAACGCGGTGCATCTTGCCAGGTTTGTTCGAATTCGACGGGATCCATCGCCGGTATATGCGGCAGGGGCGGGGTCTGGTCAGTCGATCTAGCCATGGCCGAACCGTTCTCCGGAATGCGCGATGCGCGGGGCGGGCGTTAATGTCATCTAGACACTTTTTTATCGTTATGTTGCCGCGTTAATCTGATGCCGGTGGCCTATGCAAGGTCGTCCCGCTGACTGTCGAGCAGATCCATGAAAGCCCGTGCAGCATTCGACAGTGTGCGCTCGGTATGCAGGATGTAGCCCAGTTGGCGGGTCAACTGAATGCCGGGTATCGGCAGGCGCGCGACCTGATCGTCGAGCATGGTGCGCGGCAGTACACTCCAGGCCAGGCCGATGGACACCATCATCTTGATGGTTTCCAGGTAGTTGGTACTCATGGCGATGTTGGGGGTCAGCCCCTGGGCCTCGAACAGACGCTGCACGATGTGATGGGTGAAGGTGTTGCCGCCGGGAAACACCGCCGGGTGCTGCGCCACATCGGCCATGCTGATCACCTGGCTGCGCGCCAGTGGGTGTTCGGGGGCGGCGACGAAATCCAGTGGATCGTTCCACACGGCGACGGCGCGAATCGGCTCGCGGGTTTCCGGGGCGAGGGTGATCACCGCCAGTTCGGCGCGGCCATGCAGGACTTCTTCGTAGGCCACTTCCGAATCGAGAAACTGGATATCCAGCGCCACTTGCGGATGTGCCCGGGTGAAGGCGCGCAACAGGGCAGGCAGGCGATGCAGGCCGATATGGTGGCTGGTGGCGAGTGTCAGGCGGCCGCTGACCTCGCCGGACAGGTTGGTCAGGGCGCGGCGGGTGTCGTCCAACACGTTGAGGATCTGGTAGGCGCGTGGCAGCAGCGCGCGGCCAGCCTGGGTCAGGCCGATTTCGCGGCCGAGGCGGTCGAACAGGCGCACGCCCAATTGCTGCTCCAGACCGGCGATGCGTTTGCTCACGGCAGGTTGGGTCAGGTGCAGGCGCTCGCCGGCTTCAGAAAAACTGCCGGTTTCGGCAATGGCGATAAAAGCGTTGAGGTTGGCGAGATCCATAAAACAGCTCCGAGCGGCAAGCTGCAAGCCACAAGCCGGGCCGCTCGGTCTTTGCTTGCGGCGTGTGGCTTGGCGCTTGCAGTCTTAGATGGATTCCTTTGTGGAATCCTCTGGATGAAAAATATGAATTTGAGTTATTCGTCTCGCGATCATAGCATTTCACCCCATAAGCCAAAGGGGCTTTGTTGCCCGGGCATAGAAACGTGCACTTCTGACGCCATGCGTTGATCACGCAGGCCGTTGATGGATGTGCTCAAAAGGCGCTGATGAGGTAAGGCTGATGACTGGCAAGACGCTCTACGACAAGCTCTGGGAAATGCACGAAGTGAAACGTCGTGACGACGGTTCCTCGTTGATCTATATCGACCGTCACATCCTCCACGAAGTGACCTCGCCACAGGCCTTCGAAGGGTTGCGTCTGGCCGGGCGCAAGCCGTGGCGCATCGACGCCAACATCGCCACGCCTGATCACAACGTGCCGACCACCAAGGCCGAGCGCCAGGGTGGCCTCGAAGCCATCGCCGACGAAGTCTCGCGCATCCAGGTTCAGACCCTGGACGAGAACTGCGATGACTTCGGCATTCTCGAGTTCAAGATGAACGACGTGCGCCAGGGCATCGTCCATGTGGTCGGGCCGGAGCAGGGCGCTACCCTGCCGGGCATGACCGTGGTCTGCGGCGACTCGCACACCTCCACCCATGGCGCCTTCGGTGCGTTGGCCCACGGCATCGGCACCTCCGAGGTCGAGCACGTACTCGCCACCCAGTGCCTGGTGGCCAAAAAGATGAAGAACATGCAGGTGCGCGTCGAAGGCAAATTGCCGTTCGGCGTCACTGCCAAGGACATCGTCCTGGCCGTGATCGGCAAGATCGGCACCGCTGGCGGCAACGGTCATGCGCTGGAATTCGCCGGCAGTGCCATTCGCGACCTGTCGCTGGAAGGGCGCATGACTATCTGCAACATGTCCATCGAGGCGGGTGCCCGCGTCGGCCTGGTGGCCGTGGACGAGAAGACCATCGCCTACGTCAAGGATCGTCCGTTCGCGCCCAAGGGCAGCGACTGGGACAAGGCCGTGGCGCAGTGGCGTACCTTGGTTTCCGACGAAGATGCGGTGTTCGACACCGTGGTCGAACTCAAGGCCGAAGACATCAAACCGCAGGTGAGCTGGGGTACCTCGCCGGAAATGGTCCTGGCCGTGGACCAGAAGGTGCCGGACCCGGCCGTCGAAGCCGACCCGGTGAAGAAGGACTCGATCACCCGCGCGCTCAAGTACATGGGCCTGACCGCCAACCAGGCGATCACCGATATCCAGCTCGATCGCGTATTCATCGGCTCCTGCACCAACTCGCGCATCGAAGACCTGCGCGCCGCCGCCGAAGTGGCCAAGGGCCGCAAGGTCGCGGCGACCGTCAAGCAGGCGCTGGTGGTGCCGGGCTCCGGTCTGGTCAAGGCGCAAGCCGAGGCGGAAGGGCTGGACAAGATTTTCATCGAGGCCGGTTTCGAATGGCGTGAGCCGGGTTGTTCCATGTGCCTGGCGATGAACCCGGACAAGCTGGGCAGCGGCGAGCATTGCGCTTCCACCTCCAACCGCAACTTCGAAGGCCGTCAGGGAGCCGGTGGTCGTACCCATCTAGTGAGTCCGGCCATGGCCGCCGCCGCTGCGGTGACCGGCCGCTTCATCGATGTTCGCGAATTGATCCAGGCCTGAGGAGACCGCACATGAAAGCCTTTACCCAACACACTGGCCTGGTTTGCCCGCTCGATCGCGCCAACGTCGACACCGACCAGATCATTCCCAAGCAGTTCCTGAAGTCGATCAAGCGCACCGGCTTTGGCCCCAACCTGTTCGACGAGTGGCGCTACCTGGACGTCGGTCAGCCGAATCAGGACAACTCCAAGCGCCCGATCAACAAGGATTTCGTGCTTAACTTCCCGCGTTATCAGGGCGCCAGTGTGCTGCTGGCGCGCGAGAACTTCGGCTGCGGCTCCTCCCGTGAGCACGCGCCCTGGGCGCTTGAAGAATATGGCTTCCGTACCATCATCGCGCCGAGCTTCGCTGACATCTTCTTCAACAACAGCTTCAAGAACGGTTTGCTGCCGATCATCCTCAAGGATGAAGAAGTCGATGCGCTGTTCGAGCAGGCCGAGGCCACCGAGGGTTATCAGCTGACCGTCGACCTCGAGGCACAGACCGTGACCCGCCCCGACGGCGTGCAATACAGCTTCGAGGTCGATGCCTTCCGCAAGCACTGCCTGCTCAATGGTCTGGACGACATCGGCCTGACCCTGCAGGATCAGGACGCGATCAAGGCTTTCGAAGCCAAACACCAACAGAGCAGCCCCTGGCTGTTCGGCGCGATCAAGTAGAGTGTGCTGGGCCGCTTAGGCTGTGTGCACCGACTGACTCACTATTTAAGAGGTGCGCACGGCGCACCCTACTGCGTATCGAGGATGTGATGAGCAAGCAGATTCTGGTTCTCCCCGGCGATGGTATCGGCCCGGAAATCATGGCCGAGGCGGTCAAGGTGCTGAACCTGGCCAATGACAAGTACGCCCTGGGTTTCGAACTGAGCTTCGATGATCTGGGTGGCGCGGCCATCGACCGTTACGGCGTGCCGCTGGCCGACGAGACTCTGGCGCGCGCCAAGGCTGCCGATGCCGTGCTGCTCGGCGCCGTTGGCGGGCCGAAGTGGGACGCCATCGATCCGGCCATTCGCCCGGAGCGTGGTCTGCTGAAGATCCGTTCGCAACTGGGCCTGTTCGGCAACCTGCGTCCGGCGATCCTCTATCCGCAGCTGGCCGAGGCCTCCAGCCTCAAGCCGGAAGTGGTCGCCGGCCTGGACATCCTCATCGTCCGCGAGCTGACTGGCGGCATCTACTTCGGTCAGCCGCGCGAGACCAAGGTGCTGGAAAACGGCGAGCGCATGGCCTACGACACGCTGCCCTACAGCGAGAGCGAAATCCGCCGCATCGCCAAGGTCGGTTTCGACATGGCCATGGTGCGCAACAAGAAGCTGTGCTCGGTGGACAAGGCCAACGTCCTGGCCTCCAGCCAGCTGTGGCGCGCCGTGGTCGAAGAAGTGGCCAAGGACTACCCGGACGTCGAGCTGAGCCACATGTACGTCGACAACGCCGCCATGCAGCTGGTGCGTGCGCCCAAGCAATTCGATGTGATGGTCACCGACAACATGTTTGGTGACATTTTGTCCGACGAAGCTTCGATGCTCACTGGTTCCATCGGCATGCTGCCGTCGGCATCCCTGGATGCCAACAACAAGGGCATGTACGAGCCGTGCCATGGCTCCGCGCCGGACATCGCCGGCCAGGGCATCGCCAACCCGCTGGCCACCATTCTCTCGGTCTCGATGATGCTGCGTTACAGCTTCGGCCAGGTTGCTGCTGCCGATGCCATCGAGAAAGCGGTGAGCCTGGTGCTGGATCAGGGCCTGCGTACCGGTGACATCTGGTCCGAGGGCAAGACCCGTGTCGGTACTGCTGCGATGGGTGATGCAGTAGCCTCCGCGCTGCGTAGTCTGTAATCTTCCCAGCCCCGCCGGGGTGGTTCCGGCGGGCTGTTTATATAGGTGTAGTCGTTATGAAACGTGTAGGTCTGATCGGTTGGCGTGGCATGGTCGGTTCCGTGCTCATGCAGCGCATGCTGGAAGAGCGGGACTTCGACCTGATCGAGCCGGTGTTCTTCACCACCTCCAATGTCGGCGGTCAGGGTCCTGCTATTGGCAAGGACATTGCCCCGCTGAAGGACGCCTACAGCATCGACGACCTCAAGGGCCTGGACGTGATCCTGACCTGCCAGGGTGGCGACTACACCAATGAAGTCTTCCCCAAGCTGCGTGAAGCCGGCTGGCAGGGCTACTGGATCGACGCGGCTTCCAGCCTGCGTATGGATGACAGTGCGGTGATCGTGCTCGACCCGGTCAACCGCAAGGTCATCGACCAGGCGCTGGATGCCGGCAGCAAGAACTACATCGGCGGCAACTGCACCGTCAGCCTGATGCTGATGGCCCTCGGTGGTCTGTACGAAGCCGGTCTGGTCGAGTGGATGAGCGCCATGACCTATCAGGCAGCCTCCGGTGCAGGCGCGCAGAACATGCGCGAGCTGATCAAGCAGATGGGCGCGATCAACGGTGCTGTTGCCGATGAATTGGCCGATCCGGCCAGCGCCATTCTCGACATCGACCGCAAGGTCGCCGAAGCCATGCGCGGTGAAGCCTTCCCGGTGGACAACTTCGGTGTGCCGCTGGCCGGCAGCCTGATCCCCTACATCGACAAGGAACTGCCCAACGGGCAGAGCCGTGAAGAATGGAAGGCTCAGGCCGAGACCAACAAGATTCTCGGTCGCTTCAAGAACCCGATTCCGGTCGACGGCATCTGTGTGCGCATCGGCGCCATGCGTTGCCACAGCCAGGCGCTGACCATCAAACTGAACAAGGACGTGCCGATGGCTGACATCGAGGGCTTGATCAGTCAGCACAACCCTTGGGTCAAGCTGGTGCCGAACCATCGCGAAGACTCCATCCGCGACCTCGGCCCGACTGCCGTGACTGGCACCCTGAGCGTTCCGGTCGGGCGTCTGCGCAAGCTCAACATGGGCTCGCAGTACTTGGGCGCCTTCACCGTGGGTGATCAGTTGCTGTGGGGCGCTGCCGAGCCGCTGCGCCGCATGTTGCGGATTCTGCTGGAGCGCTAACCTTCAGCCCGAACGCCCGGAGTCAAACAAAGCCCTTCTGTTTCGGCAGAAGGGCTTTGTCTTTTTATGGACGCGCGCGCCGATTGCTCGGGCGAGGGGCGTGCAGTTACAGTGCCGCTCCTTCCGTGTTGTAGGTCAGTCCATGAATCAGCCCATCAATGTCGCCCTGATCGGCGCTACCGGTAACGTCGGTGAAACGCTGGTCGAGTTGCTCGAAGAGCGTGAGTTTCCGGTCAAGGACCTGCATCTGCTGGCCGGTAGCGAATCGGCTGGGCAGAGCCTGTCCTTCCGTGGCCGCCAGGTGCGGGTCCGTTCGCTCGACACTTTCGATTTCTCTCAGGTGCAATTGGCATTCTTCGCGGCCGGTGCAGACGTGACGCGTGCCTGTCGTGAGCGTGTGCTGGCGGCCGGTTGCTCGCTCATCGATCTGAGCGCTGCGTTGCCGCTGGAGCAGGCGCCATGCGTGCTGCCCGAGCTGGGAGTCGAGGGGCTGCCGGCTTTGAGCAAACCATGCTGTGTGAGTGCGCCGACGCCCTCGGCGGTCGCCTGCGCATTGGTGCTGGCGGCATTGAAACTCGTGTTGCAACCGCAGCGGTTGCAGCTGACAGCCATGTTGGCCATCTCGACCCTGGGGCGTAGTGGCGTACAGGAGTTGGCGCGGCAGACCGCGGAGTTGCTCAACGCGCGACCACTGGAGCCCAGGACGGTGGATCGGCAAGTTGCCTTCAACTTGTTGGCGCAGATTGGCGAGGTCGATGGGCAAGGGCATGCGCAGCTGGAAAAACGCCTTGCCATGGAAGTCCAGCAACTTCTGGGCGCGCCTCAGCTTCCGGTAGCTGCGACGTGCGCACTGGCGCCCGTTTTTTTTGGCGACAGCCTGGCGCTGGGTGTGCAGGCTGATGGGGATATCGACCTTGTTGCAGTGCAGCGGGTCCTCGAGGCTGCTCAGGGTATCGAGCTGGTTGAGGCGGGTGATTACCCGACCGCAGTGGGTGATGCAGTAGGGCAGGATCAGGTCTATGTCGGGCGTGTGCGTCTTGGCGTCAGCGATCCACGTCAACTCAATTTGTGGATTGCGTCTGATAATGTAAGAAAAGGTGCCGCCCTGAATGCAGTGCAGATAGCCGAGTTATTGATAAAACACTATCTGTAAAAGATACTTACCTAGAAATTTGAAGAATCTTTCTAGCTTGGCAATACTGGCTGAGTTGATTGCTGAATGGGGAGCCGCTCTTGGAGCGGAGGCAGGCAGCAGTGCTCAAGACCCTCTCGCATGCCGAGAAAAAAGCTAAAACAAGGGATAACGCTATGGTTCGGGTTCGCAAACTGGTGCTGGCAATCGCAGCCGCTTCCGCGCTGTCTTCCGGTATGGCACATGCGCTGGGGTTGGGTGAGGTTACCCTGCAGTCCTCGCTGAATCAGCCGTTGGTAGCAGAAGTCGAATTGCTCGAGGTGCGTGACCTAGCCCCCAATGAGGTGATTCCGAGCCTTGCGTCCCCTGAAGACTTCGTCAAGGCGGGGGTTGATCGTCAGTACTTTCTGACCGATCTCAAGTTCACTCCTGTATTGAAGCCTAATGGCAAGAGCGTTATTCGTGTCACTTCAAGTAAGGCCGTCCGCGAGCCTTATCTCAACTTCCTGGTGGAAGTGCTCTGGCCAAACGGTCGCTTGCTGCGCGAATACACCCTGTTGCTCGATCCGCCACTTTACTCTCCGCAAACGACAGTGGCCGCTGCTCCGCAACTGCCGATCGCCGCGCCAGCGCCGCGTCCGTCTGTGGCTCCGGCACCAGTGCCGCGCAGTGCCACTCCGGCTCCGGCTCCACGTCCTGCAGCGCCGGCCCCGGCTTCACGCGCCATTTCCGGTAACGAATACAGAACCACTGCCAACGATACGCTCTGGGAAATTGCTCAGCGTGTCGGTGGTGGTTCTTCGGTCAATCAGACCATGCTGGCCATCCAGGACCTGAATCCTGACGCTTTCATTGGTGGCAATATCAACCGCATGAAGAGCGGCCAGGTACTGCGCCTGCCGGACGAGCAACAGATTCGCAGTCGCAGCAATGCCGAAGCGATCGCTCAGGTTGCCGAACAGAATGCCGCCTGGCGCGAAGGTCGCGCCGTCGCCTCGCGCCAGCTGGATGCCACTCGCCGTACCACCGCAGGTTCTGCGCCGGCCACTGCCGAGTCGGCCGATAGCCTGAAACTGGTTGCGGCTGAGGCAGGTCAGTCCACTCGCGGTAGCGATACCGGGTCTGCCAGCAGCAAGGCGCTGGCTGACAAGCTGGCCGTGACCCAGGAAAGCCTGGACTCGACCCGTCGCGAGAATGCCGAGTTGCAGAGTCGCATCGGTGACCTGCAAAGTCAGCTGGATAAGCTGCAGCGGCTGGTCGAACTGAAAGACAGCCAGTTGGCCAAGTTGCAGTCTGATCTGTCGGCTGTTCCGGCTGCTGAGGAAGGCGCAACTGCACAAACCCCGGTCACCGAGCCTGCCACGCAAGCTCCTGCTGAACAGCCTGAGGCAGCGCAGCCCGCTGCGGAGGCTGCAACGCCGCCCGCTTCGCCGCCCGAAGAGGCGGCACCTGATTACAACTATTCCGAGGAGCCCGCGGCGTCCGTTGAAGACAGCGCCGCCGCCAATGAACAGCCGGCCGAGGAGCCGGCTGCTGCCGTTGAGCCTGCTGCTCCGGCCAAGCCGGCTGAGGATGCCAAGCCCGCGGTGCCGTCTCCTGCACCCGCCCCGGTCCCGGCCCCGGCCCCACAGAGCTTTATCGATGACTTGATGGCCAACCCGATGACTCTGGGGCTGGCTGGCGGCGGTGCGCTGCTGCTTCTGCTGGTCGCTCTGATGGCGCTGTCGCGTCGTAATGCGATGAAGGAGGCCGAGCAGCAGGGCGAGCTGGCCGACGACCTTTCTCAGGATCAGACCTTTGCATCTGATCTGGATATGCCGAAAGACAGCCTCGCTGGGCTCGATGACGAGCCGGCTGCCACTACGGTCGCAGGTGAGGAGCGCGTCACCGCGCAACCCGGCGACGCACTGGGCGAGGCGGATATCTACATCGCCTATGGTCGCTTCACTCAGGCAGCTGAACTGCTGCAGAATGCGATCAACGACGAGCCGCATCGTAGCGACTTGCGCCTGAAGCTGATGGAGGTTTACGCCGAGCTGGGTGATCGTGAGGGTTTTGCCCGTCAGGACAACGAATTGCGCGAGATCGGTGGGGCGAACGCCGAAGCTGAGCAGCTGAAGTCCAAGTACCCGGCCATTGCTGCCTTTGCTGGCGCTGGCGCCGTGGCGGCCGCTGCTGCTTCCGCTGATGACGACATGGGCGAGTTCAGCCTGGATGATCTCAGTCTGGACGAGCCGGCCGCCGAGGCGCCAGCTGCTACTGGCGATCTGGATGATGCCTTCGACCTGAGCCTCGACGATCTTGAGGCTGATCTGGAAAATGACCTGCAGTCCGCCAAGGCTGACGAAGCGCCACTGTCGCTGGATGACGATCTGGATTTCGGCCTGATCGACGAGCCAGCCGCTCCGAGCTCTGCCGCTGATGACGACCTGGACTTCGATCTGGCCCTGGGCGACGACAAGGTCGAGCTGTCCCAGCCGGCTGACGATCTCTCTGCGTTCAGCCTCGATCTGGACGAGCCTGCTGCTGCCTCCAGCGACGAAACGGATGAGTTCCTGCTCAGTCTCGACGATGATGCGCCGTTGAATCAGTCGGCCGATGACCTGTCCGGCTTGAGCCTCGACCTGCCAGAAGAAACGCCGGCTGCCGACCTTGATCTACCTGCCGATTTCGACCTGTCGCTCGAAGACGAAGCGCCGGTTCCGCCTGCTGTAGAGCCGGACAGCTTCGCCGCGCAACTCGACGAAGTGACTGCCGAGCTGGATCAGCTGTCGAATGACTTCGATGCGCCGCAAGCCGCCCCGTTGGCTTCGGCGGACAGCCTTTCCAGCGAGCTGGATGGTGACGACGATTTCGATTTCCTCTCCGGAACCGATGAGACGGCGACCAAGCTCGACCTGGCGCGCGCCTACATCGACATGGGGGACACCGAAGGGGCCCGCGACATTCTCGACGAAGTGGTCGCCGAAGGTAACGACGCACAGCAGCAGGAAGCTCGCGAGATGATTTCCAAGTTGGTTTGATCGATTCCATGTCTGACGCAGTACCTGTAGCGGCCGCCGAAATGGCGGCCGCTGGCTTTTCCAGAGTCGCCCTGGGCCTCGAATACAAGGGCGCACGTTATCGTGGTTTCCAACGCCAGGGTGGCAAGGTCGCCTCCATCCAGGGTTGCCTGGAGGATGCGCTGTCGAAGGTAGCAGGCGGTGCGCCTGTCACTATTCACTGTGCAGGGCGCACCGATGCTTCCGTGCATTCCAGTGGTCAGGTGGTGCATTTCGATACCGCCGTTGAGCGCTCGCTGCATGCCTGGGTTATGGGGGCCAACATGAATCTGCCTGCCGACATCAGCGTGACCTGGGCCAAGGTCATGCCGGCGCATTTTCATGCGCGTTTCAGTGCCATGGCGCGACGCTATCGCTACGTGATCTACAACGATCCGATTCGCCCGGCGCACATGGCCGAGGAAGTCACCTGGAATCATCGCCCGCTGGATGTCGGACGCATGCGCGAGGCTGCTCAGGCGCTGGTGGGCACGCATGACTTCAGTGCCTTTCGCGCTACGCGTTGCCAGGCCAAGTCGCCGATCAAGACCGTGCATCATTTGCAGTTGATCGAGCATGGCCGCTTCATCGTGCTGGATATTCGTGCCAACGCCTTTCTTCATCATATGGTGCGCAATATTGCCGGAGTGTTGATGACCATCGGCGCGGGAGAGCGGCCGCCGGAGTGGGCGCGTGAGGTGCTCGAGCGCGGTGATCGGCACAGCGGTGGCGTGACGGCACATCCTTATGGTCTGTATCTGGTGCAGGTCGATTATCCAGAGGAGTTCGAGCTACCAATTCGCTATCTCGGCCCGCATTTCCTCTCTGGCCTACCGGACGTGCGACAGCCATAAGCCTTTGCTAACATCCGGGGCCGCATGGCAAGAGGTGTGAACGTGAGCGTCGTACGCAGCAAGATTTGCGGTATTACCCGTGTCGAGGACGCCCTGGCTGCCGTGCAGGCGGGCGCTGATGCCATTGGCCTGGTTTTTTATGCGAAAAGCCCGCGCGCTGTCAGTGTTGAGCAGGCCGCTGCGATTCTGCGCGCACTGCCGCCGTTCGTGACCTCGGTTGGTTTGTTCGTCGATATGCCGCGTGCCGAGTTGCAGCAAGTGCTGCAGCGGTTGCCGCTGGATCTGTTGCAGTTCCATGGCGATGAGTCCCCGCAGGATTGCGAGGGATATGGCCGCCCTTACATCAAGGCGCTGCGGATCCGCCCCGGTCAGGATGTGATGGCCGCGATGGCGCCCTACACGGGCGCGCAGGGCATTTTGCTGGACACCTTCGTCGAAGGGGTGCCAGGGGGAACCGGAGCCGCTTTCGATTGGTCACTGGTGCCCCGGCAGGCGAGCAAGCCCATTATCCTGGCCGGCGGGCTCGATGCCGGTAATGTCGCGTCCGCGATTCGTCAGGTGCGCCCCTATGCCGTGGACGTCAGTGGTGGGGTGGAGGCCAGTAAGGGCATAAAGGATGCAGGCAAGATTTGTGCTTTCATTCGGGCCGTACAGAGTGCGCGATGTGACGGCGCTTCGTGCGTGGCCGTCAATTAGCCTGTCACACCGCCACAGGCAGCCCAAGGGGCGGCCTGCCGATACGGCGGAAAAGAATTGCTGGAGGTGAGCATCGATGAGTCGCTCACCCGAACCAACGGTTATGGAGAAATGACAGCATGAGCAACTGGTTGGTAGACAAACTGATTCCCTCGATCATGCGTTCCGAGGTGAAGAAAAGCTCGGTGCCTGAAGGCCTGTGGCACAAGTGTCCGTCCTGCGAGGCCGTGCTTTACCGTCCCGAGCTGGAAAAGACCCTCGATGTCTGCCCCAAGTGCAACCATCACATGCGCATCGGTGCGCGCGCTCGTATCGATCTGTTTCTCGATGCCGAAGGGCGCGCAGAGCTTGGTGCAGACCTGGAACCGGTCGATCGGCTGAAGTTTCGCGATACCAAGAAATACAAGGATCGCCTGGCCGCTGCGCAGAAGCAGACGGGTGAGAAGGATGCGCTGATTTCCATGAGTGGCACGCTCGAAGGTATGCCGATCGCCGTTTGCGCGTTCGAGTTCTCCTTCATGGGCGGCTCCATGGGCGCCATCGTTGGCGAGCGCTTCGTCCAGGCAGCCAATTTCGCCCTGGAGAACCGCTGCCCGCTGGTGTGTTTCTCCGCCTCTGGTGGTGCGCGCATGCAGGAAGCGCTGATCTCGCTGATGCAAATGGCCAAGACCTCGGCGGCGCTGGCCCGCCTGCGTGAAGAGGGCTTGCCCTTCATCTCCGTGCTGACCGACCCGGTATATGGCGGCGTATCGGCCAGCCTGGCCATGCTCGGTGATGTGATCGTGGCCGAGCCGAAGGCGCTGATCGGCTTTGCCGGCCCGCGCGTGATCGAGCAGACCGTGCGCGAGAAGCTGCCGGAAGGCTTCCAGCGCAGTGAATTCCTGCTGGATCACGGCGCCATCGACATGATCATCCCGCGCAATGAGCTGCGCCCGCGTCTGGCGCGTCTGCTCGCGCAACTGATGAATCGTCCGTCACCGGTTGCTCTGCCGGCCACGGCATGACCCAACGTAGCCTGGGCGAGTGGCTCGCCTACCTCGAGCAGCTGCATCCCTCGGCCATCGACATGGGCCTGGAGCGTTCGCGCGAGGTAGCCCGCAGGCTTGGTCTGGGCAAGCCTGCACCGCTGGTGATCACCGTTACCGGCACCAATGGCAAGGGCTCTACCTGCGCCTTTCTCGCCAGCCTGATCGCTGCCCAGGGGCAACGCGTAGGCGTCTATAGCTCGCCCCATCTGCTGCGCTACAACGAGCGCGTGGTGCTGGATGGACGTGAAGCTAGCGACGAAGCGCTGTGTCAGGCGTTCACCGCGGTCGAAGCTGCGCGAGGCGAAATCTCGCTGACCTATTTCGAGATGGGTACGCTGGCGGCCTTCTGGTTGTTCGAGCGTGCCGGGCTGAATGCCGTGGTGCTCGAGGTCGGCCTGGGTGGGCGCCTGGATGCGGTCAACCTGATCGATGCCGATCTGGCGCTGATCACCAGTATTGGCCTCGATCATGCCGACTGGCTGGGCGATACACGCGAATCGGTGGCGTTCGAAAAAGCTGGCATCATGCGCGCAGGCAAGCCGGCTTTGTGTGGCGATCTTGACCCGCCACTACCCCTGCTCGAGCAGGTGGCATTGCTGGATACGCCGTTTTTCTTGCGCGGGCGCGACTACAACCTGAGGGTTGAAGGGCAGCAGTGGTCATGGTTCGGCCTCGATCTGCAGGGGCGGGTATTGCACCTTGATCAGCTGCCGTTGCTCGACCTGCCGATGGAAAACGCGGCCCTGGCCTTGCAGGCCTACGCGCTGCTGCCGCTGCCCTGGAGCCATGAGCGGATCGTCCAGGCCCTGCTCGCTACGCGGGTGACCGGGCGTCTGGATCGACGCGAGCTGGATTGGCGGGGCAAGTCACTCACACTGTTGCTCGATGTTGGGCATAATCCCCATGCCGCCGACTATCTGGCGCAGCGTCTGCAGTGTCGTCCGCTGGCCGGTAAGCGCTGGGCGGTGTTCGGCTTGCTGGCCGGCAAGGATCTGCCGGGCGTGGTTGAACCGCTCCTGAGTCAGATAGCAGGTTGGGCTGTAGCGCCACTCGCTACGCCGCGCTCGCGTTCGGCCGATGAGTTGGCCGCTCACCTGCGCAAGTGGGGGGCGGCGGTGGTGCAATACCCGGATCTGTGTGCAGCACTCGAGGCGCAATGCGAACATGCGGCAGAGGGTGACGAAATACTGCTGTTCGGATCATTTTTCTGCGTGGCCGAAGCTCTGGATTGGCTGGCCCGCCCGGCTTGAATGAGGGGATTGGGGATGGCAATGCTGGACAAGGGGCTCAAGCAGCGTATGGTCGGTGCTCTGGTGCTGGTGGCGCTGGCAGTGATTTTTCTGCCGATGCTGCTGTCACGCGAGAACGAGATGCGGCGCGTGGTCGTGGATGCCCCGCCAATGCCGCAAGCGTCAGCCCCGGTCGAGATCATCGTCGAGCCCGCCGAGGTGATCGAACCCGAGGTGTTGCCGCAAGAGCCGGTGCCCGCCGAGGAGTCGCAGGCGCAGGCCGTCGAAGCTCCCGAAGTACCTGAGTCGCCGGTGCAGACGCCGGTGCCTGTTGCCCCGCCGAGCCAGTCCGCGCCGGCCAAGTCCGAGCAGCCGGTCGTGACCGCTCCGGCACAGCCCGAAGGGCGCCTGGATGCCAATAACCTGCCGATCAGCTGGTCGGTGCAACTGGCCAGCCTGTCCAGCCGCAGTGGTGCGGAGAATCTACAGAAGACCCTGCGCAGCCAGGGTTATAACGCCTATATCCGTACCTTCGACGGTATGAACCGGGTATTCGTAGGCCCGCTGATCGAGCGGGCCGAAGCCGAACGTCTGCGCGACCAGCTCAATCGCCAGCACAAGTTGAGTGGCTTCGTCGTGCGCTTCCAGCCTGAGGCGGGCTGAGCATGGCGCGCGTCGCACGGTTACCCCGCGCGCCGCGCTCTGCTAGAATGCCGGCCTTTTCCGCTGGCGGATTGCACCGTGGCATTTACCTGGGTCGATTGGGCGATCATCGCCGTCATCGCCATTTCTAGTCTGATCAGCCTCAAGCGCGGCTTCGTCAAGGAAGCCCTGTCGCTGCTGACCTGGATCATCGCAGGCGTGGTTGCCTGGATGTTCGGTGGCGCGCTGGCGTTGCATCTCGTCGAATTCATCGAAACGCCTTCTGCACGAGTGATCGCCGCCTGTGCCATGCTGTTTATCGCCACGCTGCTGGTCGGAGCCCTGGTGAATTTCCTCATCGGCGAACTGATTCGCGTGACGGGCTTGTCCGGTACTGATCGTTTTCTCGGCATGGTGTTTGGCGCCGCGCGCGGTGGCTTGCTGGTCGTGTTGCTGGTCGGGCTGATCAGCCTGGCGCCTGTGGAGCAGGATACGTGGTGGCAGCAGTCGCACCTGGTGCCGCATTTTCTGATGGTCGCTGACTGGTCGAAGAACCTCATTCTGGGGTGGTCCGAGCAGTGGTTCTCTGGTGGTTCGGCTAACCCAGTCGATCTGCTTTAAAAGAGTGGCCGAGGCGGATTAACCGCTGCATCGGTCGCTGAATTAGCCTGAATTATCTAGCAGGGGTTGTGGCACATGTGTGGCATCGTCGGTATCGTCGGCAAGTCGAACGTCAATCAGGCGCTGTATGACGCGCTCACCGTCCTTCAGCATCGCGGCCAGGACGCTGCCGGTATTGTCACCAGCCATGATGGCCGCCTGTTCCTGCGCAAGGATAATGGCCTGGTACGTGACGTGTTCCAGCAGCGCCATATGCAGCGTCTGGTCGGCCATATGGGTATCGGCCACGTGCGCTACCCGACCGCTGGCAGTTCCAGCTCGGCCGAGGCGCAGCCGTTCTACGTCAACTCGCCGTACGGCATCACCCTGGCGCACAACGGCAACCTGACCAACGTCGAGCAGTTGGCCAAGGAGATCTACGAATCCGATCTGCGCCACGTCAACACCAATTCCGATTCGGAAGTGCTGCTCAACGTGTTCGCCCATGAGCTGGCCCAGCGCGGCAAGCTGCAGCCGACCGAGGAAGATGTGTTCGCCGCTGTGACCCATGTGCACGAGCGCTGTGTTGGCGGCTACGCCGTGGTGGCGATGATCACCGGCTACGGCATCGTCGGTTTCCGCGACCCGAATGGCATTCGCCCGATCGTCTTCGGTCAGCGTCATACCGACGAAGGCGTGGAATACATGATCGCCTCGGAAAGCGTTTCGCTGGACGTGCTCGGTTTCACCCTGATCCGTGACCTGGCACCGGGCGAAGCGGTTTATATCACCGAGGAAGGTCAGCTGTTCACCCGCCAGTGCGCGACCAATGCCAAGTATGCGCCGTGCATTTTCGAACACGTTTACCTGGCGCGCCCCGATTCGATCATGGATGGCATCTCGGTGTACAAGGCGCGCCTGCGCATGGGGGAGAAACTGGCCGACAAGATTCTGCGTGAGCGTCCGGACCACGACATCGACGTGGTCATTCCGATTCCCGACACCAGCCGTACGGCCGCTTTGGAGCTGGCCAACCGCCTGGGCGTGAAATTCCGTGAAGGCTTCGTCAAGAACCGCTACATCGGCCGTACCTTCATCATGCCTGGGCAGGCGGCGCGCAAGAAATCCGTGCGGCAGAAGCTCAATGCCATCGAGCTGGAGTTTCGCGGCAAGAACGTGATGCTGGTGGATGACTCCATCGTGCGTGGCACCACCTGCAAGCAGATCATTCAGATGGCGCGCGAAGCCGGCGCGAAGAATGTCTACTTCTGCTCGGCAGCACCAGCGGTGCGTTACCCGAACGTCTACGGTATCGACATGCCCAGCGCCCACGAGCTGATTGCCCATGGGCGCAGTACCGAAGAGGTTTGCGAGCTGATTGGCGCCGACTGGCTGGTCTATCAGGATCTGCCCGATTTGATCGAAGCGGTCAGCGGCAGCAAGAAGATCAAGATCGATAACTTCGACTGTGCGGTTTTCGACGGCAAGTACGTCACCGGCGATGTCGACGAGGCCTACCTGAGCCGTATCGAGCAGGCGCGCAACGACGCCAGCAAGGCGAAGTCGCAGGCCGTCAGTGCGATCATTGATTTGCACAATAACTGAGCGGCACACGCTGCGTGATCGATTGAGGTCCGGGCCCTAGTGGCCCGGCCTGTTTTCTGGATGAGGATTTACGATGACACTGGAATGGGAAGCGGGGCGCCTGGATAGCGATCTGGACGGTGCCGGCTTCGACACCCTGGCGGTGCGTGCCGGGCAGCGCCGTTCGCCAGAGGGCGAGCATGGCGAGGCCTTGTACCTGACCTCCAGCTATGTATTCCGCACCGCAGCCGATGCGGCGGCACGCTTTGCTGGTGAAATGCCGGGCAACGTCTATTCGCGCTACACCAATCCCACCGTGCGCACCTTCGAGGAGCGCATCGCGGCGTTGGAGGGGGCCGAGCAGGCAGTGGCGACCGCTTCCGGCATGTCGGCGATCCTCGCCATCGTCATGAGCCTGTGCAGCGGCGGCGACCATGTGCTGGTCTCGCGTAGCGTATTCGGCTCCACCATCAGCCTGTTCGAGAAGTACCTCAAGCGTTTCGGCATCGAGGTGGATTACGTGCCGCTGGCCGACCTGGACGCCTGGCAGGGCGCCTTCAAGGCCAATACCAAACTGTTGTTCGTCGAGTCGCCATCCAATCCGTTGGCCGAGCTGGTGGATATCGCCGCGCTGGCCGATATTGCCCATGCCCGCGGCGCGCTGCTGGCGGTAGACAACTGCTTCTGCACGCCGGCGCTGCAGCAACCGTTGAAGCTCGGCGCCGACATCGTCATGCATTCGGCAACCAAGTACATCGATGGCCAGGGCCGTGGTCTGGGCGGTGTGGTGGCCGGTCGTAGCGAGCAGATGAAGGAGGTGGTCGGTTTCCTGCGTACCGCCGGGCCAACCCTGAGCCCGTTCAACGCCTGGCTGTTCGTCAAGGGGCTGGAAACCCTGCGTATCCGCATGCAGGCGCAGAGCGAGAGTGCGCGGCAGCTGGCGTTGTGGCTGGAGCAACAGCCGCAGGTCGAGCGTGTGCACTATGCCGGCTTGCCCAGCCACCCGCAGCACGAACTGGCCAAGAAGCAGCAGAGTGCCTTCGGCGCGGTGGTCAGTTTTGAGGTCAAGGGCGGGCGTGAGGCGGCCTGGAAGGTGATCGATGGCACCCGTGTCATTTCCATCACCACCAACCTGGGCGATACCAAGACCACCATCGCCCATCCGGCGACCACCTCTCATGGTCGCCTGACGCCGCAGGAGCGCGCCAATGCCGGCATCAGCGACAGCCTGATTCGGGTGGCCGTGGGCCTGGAAGAGCTGGAAGACCTCAAGGCGGATCTGGCGCGCGGCCTGGCGGCACTCTGATGCTGGAGTGGGGGACGACTGACACGCCCAACAACGGGCGTGTCGCGCTAGTCACCGGAGCCGCTCGCGGGATTGGTCTGGGCATCAGTGCCTGGCTGATTACCGAAGGCTGGCAGGTGGTGCTGGCCGACATCGACCGTGATCGTGGCTCCAGGGTGGCGCGTGCGCTGGGCGATAACGCCTGGTTCGTGGCCATGGATGTGGCCAGGGAAGAGCAGGTCAGTGTCGGTGTCGCCGAGGTGCTCGGTCAGTTTGGCCGTCTCGATGCGCTGGTGTGCAATGCGGCCATCGCCGACCCGCATACGCCGCCGCTGGAGTCACTCGAGCTTAAACACTGGAATCGCATGCTGGCGGTCAACCTGACCGGCGCCATGCTCCTGGCCAAGTATTGCGCGCCCTATCTGCGTGGACATCACGGCGCCATCGTCAACATCGCTTCGACCCGCGCCAGCCAGTCCGAGGCCGATTGCGAGGCATACGCTGCGAGCAAGGGCGGGTTGGTGGCGCTCACTCATGCGCTGTCGATCAGTCTGGGTCCCGAAGTACGGGTCAACTGCGTCAGTCCCGGCTGGATCGATGCCCGTGACCCGTCGCAGCAGCGCCTGGAGCCGCTGTCGGTGTTCGATCATGCGCAACATCCGGTCGGCCGTGTCGGTACGGTGGAGGATGTCGCAGCGCAGGTCGCCTGGCTGCTCTCCGATGCGGCCGGTTTCGTCACCGGTCAGGAGTTCGTCATCGATGGTGGCATGAGCCGCAAGATGATCTATCAGGACTGAATGCCCGCAGGAATGATTCGATAGAAATGAAAAAGGCTCCCGAAGGAGCCTTTTTCATGCTGGCGCGAATTACATGTTGGGGTAATTCGGGCCGCCGGTGCCTTCCGGCGCCACCCAGGTGATGTTCTGCGCCGGATCCTTGATGTCGCAGGTCTTGCAGTGCACGCAGTTCTGCGCGTTGATCTGGAACTTCTTCTCGCCGTCTTCCTGCGTCACCACCTCGTACACGCCAGCCGGGCAGTAGCGCTGCGCCGGTTCGTCGTACAGCGGCAGGTTCTTCGCCAGCGGAATGCTCGGGTCGCTGAGCTTGAGGTGGCAGGGCTGCTCTTCTTCGTGGTTGGTGTTGGAGAGAAACACCGAGCTCAGTTTATCGAAGCTCAGTTTGCCGTCCGGTTTCGGGTAGACGATCTTCGCGCACTCGGCCGCCGGCTTCAGGCAGGCATAATCCGGCTTGTTGTCGTGCAGGGTGAAGGGGGCCTTGCCGCCGAAGATGTTCTGGTCCAGCCAGTTGATACCGCCGCCAACGAGGGTGCCGTACTTGTGGATGGCCGCGCCGAAGTTGCGGCTGCGGAACAGTTCGTCGTACAGCCAGCTGGCCTTGAAGCCATCGACGTAGTTGTTCAGCTCGTCACCGCCTTCGCGGCCGGCCGCCAGAGCTTCGGCGATGGCATCGGCAGCCAGCATGCCGGATTTCATGGCGGTGTGGCTGCCCTTGATCTTGGCGAAGTTGAGGGTGCCAAGGTCGCAGCCGATCAGCGCGCCGCCGGGGAAGACCATCTTCGGCAGCGAATTCAGGCCACCCTTGCAGATGGCGCGAGCGCCATAGGCGACGCGCTTGCCGCCTTCCAGATACTGGGCAATCACCGGATGGTGCTTGTAGCGCTGGAACTCGTCGAACGGCGACAGGTGCGGGTTGGCGTAGGACAGGTCGATGATCAGGCCCACTACGACCTGGTTGTTTTCCAGGTGATAGAGGAAGGAGCCGCCTGTGTTCTCGGTGCCCATGATGTCCATCGGCCAGCCGGCAGTGTGTACCACCAGGCCTTGTTCATGCTTGGCCGGATCGATGTCCCAGATTTCCTTGATGCCGATGCCGTAGTGCTGAGCGTCGGCCTCGCTGTCGAGGTTGTACTTCTTGATCAGCTGTTTGCCGATATGGCCACGGCAGCCTTCGGCGAACAGGGTGTACTTGGCACGCAGCTCCATGCCCGGGGTGTAGTAGCCTTCCTTGGGGTTGCCTTCGCGGTCGACGCCCAGATCGCCAGTGACGATGCCGCGTACTACGCCATGCTCATCGATCAGCGCTTCCTGGGCGGCGAAACCCGGATAGATCTCGACGCCCAGGTTTTCGGCCTGCTGGGCCAGCCAGCGGCACAGGTTGCCCAGGGAAATGATGTAGTTGCCTTCGTTGTGCATGGTTTTCGGCACAAAGAAGTCAGGAATTCGGGTAGCCTTGTCCGCGTCACGCAGCAGGTAGATATCGTCGCGTTTGACCGGGGTGTTGAGCGGGGCGCCAAGCTCTTTCCAGTCAGGGAAGAGTTCGTTCAGTGCGCGTGGCTCGAACACCGCGCCGGAGAGAATGTGAGCGCCCACTTCGGAGCCTTTTTCGACCACGCAAACGCTGATCTCCTGGCCCGCGTCTGCGGCTTTCTGCTTCAGTCGGCAGGCGGCGGACAGACCAGACGGGCCGGCGCCGACGATGACGACGTCGAACTCCATAAATTCGCGTTCCACAGGCTATCTCCTACTCAAGGCTCTTCGATGTTTTATAGGGGAGGGTACAGCTCGCTCCCTAAGCACGGTGCAGGCATTATATCTACACCCTCTCGACGGGCCAATACAAACGTTTGTTTGAATTTTCTGTAGGCCTGCTAGAATCCTACTACATCGCAGATGACCGGCCGGTTCGCTGTATTGACCAGGCCAGGCTGCGGGGTCAAGATACGGGCGGTTTTGCGCTCGCCGTCTGAGCTGAAAGGTTGGATGCGGTCGCTTTTGCATCACCGGCCAGGCTCGCCTTGGCGACATTCTTATTCACCGGAGAGTAACGAGGAATCCATGAAGGTTCTTGTAGCTGTCAAACGAGTGGTCGACTACAACGTCAAGGTTCGCGTCAAGGCGGACAACAGCGGCGTCGACCTCGCCAACGTCAAGATGTCCATGAACCCCTTCTGCGAAATCGCCGTGGAAGAGGCCGTACGCCTGAAGGAAAAGGGCGTGGCGAGCGAGATCGTCGTCGTCACCATCGGCCCGGCTACTGCGCAGGAGCAACTGCGCACCGCGCTGGCCCTCGGCGCCGACCGTGCCATCCTGGTCGAGTCCAACGATGAGCTGAACTCCCTGGCCGTGGCCAAGCTGCTCAAGGCAGTGGTCGACAAGGAGCAGCCGCAGCTGGTGATCATGGGCAAGCAAGCCATCGACAGCGATAACAACCAGACCGGCCAGATGCTGGGCGCCCTGACTGGCTTCGGCCAAGGCACCTTCGCCTCCAAGGTCGAAGTGGTTGGCGACAAGGTCAACGTCACCCGTGAGATCGATGGCGGTCTGCAGACCGTTGCGCTGAACCTGCCGGCGATCGTCACCACTGACCTGCGCCTGAACGAGCCGCGCTACGCGTCGCTGCCGAACATCATGAAGGCCAAGAAAAAGCCGCTGGAAACCGTTACCCCTGACGCGCTGGGCGTTTCCACTGCTTCCACCGTCAAGACCCTGAAAGTCGAAGCACCGGCTGCTCGCAGCGCCGGCATCAAGGTCAAGTCCGTGGCTGAACTGGTCGAGAAACTGAAGAACGAGGCGAAGGTAATCTAAATGACTATCCTGGTTATCGCTGAACACACCAATGCCGCCCTGGCGCCCGTTACCCTGAACACCGTTGCTGCGGCGCAGAAGATCGGTGGCGATATTCACGTTCTGGTTGCCGGTGCCAACGCTGGCGCTGCTGCCGAAGCCGCTGCCAAGATCGCTGGCGTGGCCAAGGTGCTGGTTGCCGACAACGCGGCCTATGCCAACCAGTTGCCGGAAAACGTCGCGCCGCTGGTAGCCGAACTGGGCAAGAACTACAGCCACATCCTGGCCGCCGCCACCAGCAACGGCAAGAACATCCTGCCGCGTGTCGCTGCTGCCCTGGACGTCGATCAGATCTCCGAGATCATCGCCGTTGAAAGCGCCGACACCTTCAAGCGTCCGATCTATGCCGGTAACGCCATCGCCACCGTGCAGTCCTCGGCTGCCGTCAAGGTGATCACCGTGCGTAGCACTGGTTTCGACGCTGTTGCTGCCGAAGGCGGCAGCGCTGCCATTGAGGCCGTTTCCGGCCCGGCCGATGCCGGCAAGTCCGCCTTCGTCGGCGAAGAGCTGGCCAAGTCCGATCGTCCGGAACTGACGGCTGCCAAGATCGTCGTTTCCGGCGGTCGTGGCATGGGCAATGGCGACAACTTCAAGCTCCTGTACGCGCTGGCCGACAAGCTGGGCGCTGCCGTCGGCGCTTCCCGCGCTGCCGTCGACGCCGGTTTCGTGCCGAACGATATGCAGGTCGGTCAGACCGGCAAGATCGTTGCGCCGCAGCTGTACATCGCCGTCGGTATCTCCGGTGCGATCCAGCACCTGGCCGGCATGAAGGACTCCAAGGTGATCGTCGCGATCAACAAGGACGAAGAGGCGCCGATCTTCCAGGTGGCTGACTACGGCCTGGTCGCCGACCTGTTCGAAGCCGTACCGGAGCTGGAAAAGTCGGTCTAAGCCGCTTTTCCCGTAACGAAAAAACCCGCTCACCAGAGCGGGTTTTTTATTGCCTGTGTGCCTGCTGTCACTTCAGGCCTTCCAGAAACCGCCGGTAGAGCAGGGCGCTTTCTTCGGGGCGTTCAAGCATGGGGGCGTGACCAACGTCATCCATGATCACCACGCTGTGCTGGCGCAGCAACGGTTGCATGACTTCGATGCTGGATACGTCCAGCACTCGATCCTGTTTGCCCCACAGCAGTAAGGTGGGTGCCTGGATTCTTGTCAGCTGGGGCTCCAGAGCAATGGCGCGTTCCCGTAACTGCTTGAACACCGTCTCGTAATGCCCGGCACGGGCCATGGCGCGCTCACCCAGATAGCGCTTGAGCGACTCGGGCAGATAGGGCGGCTCGACGAAGATGAAGTGCAGCAGCTTGTCAAATTCCTGCGGCTGCCTGATCACCAGGGGATTGGGCTCGCCACGAGCGAGCAGGCGATATAGCTCGCTCTTGTGCGGGCTGTCGATTCCGGCATTGGCGAACAGCGCCAGCGAGCGGACGCGTTCCGGGTAGCGTGCGGCGAAGAGGGCGGCGATTTGTCCGCCCATCGAGTTACCCAGCACGTGCGCCTGCTGGATACCCATGGCGGCGAGAATATCCGCCAGACGTTCGGCCTGAGTGCCGGTATCGTAGCTACCGCTAGGCAGATCGCTGTCGCCGAAGCCTGGCAGATCCAGGGCAATGACGCGATAGTTCGCGGTCAGGTGGCGAGCAAAGCGCAGCCAGTTATCCTTGTCGGCGGCAAAACCATGAAGCAGCACCAGCGTTTCAGCGCTTGCCGGCCCTCCCTGGTAGTAATGGATGTTAAGATTATGGACAGTCAGCTGCTCGTGAGCGAGACCGGCGCGGTACTGTTCCAGCAGACGCAGGCTGGCCAGTTGAGTCGCAGGAAAGAAATACAGCGTAGCTGCGCTACCTGACAGCAGGAGCAGCAGCGCGAACAGCAGTTTTTTCATGGCGCGTCCTTATCGCACTGATTCCGGTGGCGCCATTAAGCTAGCATGAATACACAGGACTCCGGGCTGCTGTCCCGCCGACCCACGTATGAACCGAGAGTAGCCAATGCCTGAGCGTTGTCTGTTTAAGTCGCTGTTGTTGTGGTGCGCACTGGTCGTCATGCCAACTGCGGCCCTTGCTGCTGGTAAATGCGAGCGCCTGGTGGCGACCGGTAACCCCGAGTATCCGCCCTATCTCTGGCGTGATCCGCAGAACCCGCAGCAACTGGTCGGCGCCAATGCCGATTTGCTCAAGCATTTGGGTAAAGAGCTGGGTGTGGTGATCGACGTGATTTACACCGGGCCATGGTCACGCGCGCAGGATGAAGTTCGTACCGGTCGTGTCGATCTGATTGCGGGCGCGTTCATCACTCTGCCGCGTCTAGAGCAAATGGATTATGTGCACCCAGCGTTCTTCTATACGCCCAGCGTAGTCTGGGTGCGCAAGGGTGAAGCCTTCCCCTATGGCAGCTGGATCGACCTGCAGGGACATACCGGCGATACGCTGGTGGGCAACAGTTTCGGTCAGCAGTTCGATACCTTTGCCAAGCAGAACCTGACGCTCGAAGGGGTATCGAGCCTGACTCAGGCCTTCCAGAAGTTGCTGCTCGGTCGCACCGATTATGTGCTGTACGAACGCTATCCTGGCCTGGCACTCGCTGAAACGCTGGGTATGGATGATGACCTCGAGGTGCTGGATCCGCCGATTTCCAGCGAAGGCCTCTACCTTACCCTGTCGTATAATTCGGCGTGCAACGAGCCTTGGCTGCGTGGCCAACTGGCGCGGAAGATGACAGAAATGGTCGCCGCCGGGCTGCCTGAGCAGTTCCTGCAACGCAATCTGGATCTGTGGAAGGCGCAGCAGATGCAGCCTGATCCGGTTGGCGACGTCACTCAGTAGGAAATTTTCGTGATCAATCGAACCCTTCCCTTGCTGCTGGCGCTGGGCCTGACGGCCTGCGCCAGCGATCCTGCTCCCATCGAGCAGATGCGGCTGACCGAACAGGCGTTGGCGCAGACCAAATCCCTGGGGGTGGTCAGCGAACAGTCCGCGTCACTTCACCAGGCTGAAGAGAAGTTCGCGCAGGCCCAGGTGGCCATGCAGGACGGTGAACACAAGCAGGCGCGCCTGCTGGCCGAACAGGCCGAGCTGGATGCGCGCCTGGCTGAAGCTGAGCACCTCAATGCCAAAGGTCGGGAGCAACTGACCGAACTCAATCAACGCATCGGCCGTCTGCGCCAGCAACTGGGAGCCATGTGATGAAGGCTTTTGGTCATCTGGGCGGTCTGATGCTGGTCGGTACGCTGTTGAGTGGTTGTGCGTCCAGTCAGCTGGCGAGTGAGCAGGCTCTGGAAGAAGCGCGTCTGAGTTTTCAGTCGGTCAAGGAGGATCCTAATGTACTGCGCGCCGCGCCCAAGGATGTGATTCGCGCAGGCGAGTCCCTGGCGCGTGCCGAGCGACTGTCCAGTTATTGGGGCAGTGGCGACGATGTACGTCATTACGCCTACCTCAGTCAGCGCTATGCCGAGATCGCTCGGCAACATAGCGATATCAGCCTCAACCAGGAGCGTGCGGCCAAGCTGGAACTGGAGCGTCAGCGTCTGCAACTGACCCTGCGTGAAGCCAAACTGCTCAGTGTGCAGCAGCACAACGGCTGGTTGGAAGAGCAGATGGTCAGCCTCGCCACCAGCGAGACCGAGCGTGGTCTGGTGATGACCCTGGGCGATATGTTGTTCGACGCCGGTCGCGCCGATCTGCAGCCGGCCGCTAATCGCACCGTGCTCAAGCTCGTGCAGTTCCTGCAGATCAACCCGCAGCGGCGCGTGCGTATCGAGGGTTACACCGACAATACCGGCGATGCGGCGGAGAATCTCGAACTGTCGCGCGCGCGCGCACAGGCTGTGGCCGACCTGCTGGTCGACCTGGGTGTGGATGCCAAGCGTATTGAGGTGGTTGGCTACGGCGTGGACTTTCCCGTTGCAGAAAACGCCTCGGCACGTGGTCGGGCGCAAAATCGCCGGGTGGAAATCGTCTTTTCCGATGAACGAGGCCAGCTTGGCGCAGAGCGTTGATCGTCTGGTACCGAACCTTAAAACCCCGGCGCGCCCGGGGTTTTTTATGTTCGGAGCACGGCATTTATGCAATCTGTGACCAGCAAAGTGCTGCGTATGGTAAAAACAGATCGTATCTGTCCCGGTACAATTGTGTAGCAATAGGTTACTGTTATGCTCCTGTGCCCCGGAGGATATCGTCATGACCAATCTGCTGCTCTATCAACGTATCGCCCAGCAGTTGGCCGAGGATATTCGTCGCGGCGTCTATCAGCCTGGCGAGCGTGTGCCGTCGGTGCGCAAGATGAGCGCCCAGCTCAATGTCAGCCACGCCACGGTGTTGCAGGCCTATGCCAATCTCGAAGATCAGGGGCTGATTCGTGCACGCCCGCAGTCGGGCTTCTACGTGCACCAGACACCGGCGCTGACTGCGCCGACGCCGGATATCGCCAAGGTCGAACGGCCTGGTCTGGTCACCCGCGCCAGTATCATCAACCAGGTTCTCACCGAGTCGCGTCGTGAAGGTGTGTTTCCGCTGGGCGCTGCGGTGCCGCATGTCGACTATTTGCCGGTACGGGCGCTGCACCAGCAACTGGCCAAGGTTACGCGGTTTCATAGTCCGCGTGCTTTCAGCTACATGTTCAGCCCCGGTTTCGAACCGTTGCGCCGCCAGGTGGCGATCCGCATGCGTGATGCCGGTGTGGTGGTCGATCCGTCCGAGGTGGTGATCACCCATGGCTGCGTCGATGCGCTGCAGATGAGCCTGCGCGTGTTGACCAAGCCAGGTGACCTGATCGCGGTGGAGTCGCCGACCTACTACGGCCTGCTGCAACTGGCCGATCTGCTGGGGCTCAAGGTCATCGAGATCCCGTGTGACCCCACCACCGGCATCAGCCTCGAAGCGCTGCAACTTGCGGCCAACCAGTGGCCGATCAAGGCACTGGTGCTGACGGCGCGGCTGTCCAATCCGCTCGGTGGCACCATCCCCGAGGAGCGTCAGCGTCAGTTGTTGCGCTTGGCTGGCGATTACGATTTCCAGATCGTCGAGGACGATATTTACGGCGAGCTGATGTTCGAACAGGGGCCGACCAAGGCGCTGAAGTCGCATGATCGCGACAGCCGGGTGATCTATTGCTCGAGTTTCTCCAAGACGCTGTCGCCCGGTGTGCGCATTGGCTGGATCGTCGCCGGCAAGTATCAGGACGAGATCCAGCGGCTGCAGACCTTTTCCACCCATTCGGCGTGCAGCGTCACCCAGATGGCGGTGGCGGCTTATCTGGAGAACGGTGGCTATGACCGCCATCTGCGGCATATCCGCCAGGAGTACCGCAAGAACCTCAATGCCTTCCAGCTGGCAGTGCAGCATTACTTTCCGGTCGGTACGCAGATGACCCGACCCAAGGGCGGCTTTATCCTCTGGGTCAGCCTGCCGGCGCGGGTCAACACCAAGCATCTGCATGTGCGCGCGCTGCAGCAGGGCATCTCCATCGCACCGGGACTGATCTTCAGCAACACCGAGCAGTTCAACCATTGCGTACGCCTTAACTGCGGCATCCCGTGGAATCGCGAGGCGGAGAGGGCGTTGATGACCTTGGGCATGCTGGCCACGCAGCTGTGCCAGGAAGCGGGCGGTTCGTGGGAAGGTTGAGCAGGCACGTTCTGGTTTAACCCGATTCACCTCAAGGCTGCGTCTACCTGAGCGAAGGTCTCGTGCCATTGCTCAGGAGGTGCACCATGCCCGTTTATTTTCCATCGAAAGGTTAAAACCACCGGCTTTCAGCCGGTGAGCTTTAGCGCCACCATGCGGGGCTGGAGGGCAAGCGCATGGATTACAGATACGGCAGTCATACGGTCTACCAGATCGAGTATCACTTTGTTTGGGTGACTAAGTACCGATACAAGGTGCTCAGCGGTGAGGTTGCTGATCGAGTGCGAGAGCTGGTGAGA
>NZ_VRYE01000135.1:0-3828 GCF_008041835.1 Ectopseudomonas mendocina | reverse complement strand
TTCAGTCGGTGGTTGTTGAGTCCTTGTTGCTCGTTCGTCCGTTTGCCGTCGGTGTTTCGGCGGGTACCGTGCTGTTGCTTGCCGCTTGCAGCGCCTCTGGTCCGGAGCCTGAAGCCCAGGCCAATTCGGAACCGGCGGCGACACTTGTCCGTGAACGTCTGGCTGCGCCTGCGGCTGCCGAGATGCATGTCGAGGCCAGTCAGAAGCGCATGGCGTCGATGGCCTACGTGCTGGCCCCCATCGCCGATATCCTGCCGCCGGTCTACCGTGACGAGTCGCGCGAGCAGTACCAGGCCTACGCCGACAATCCGGTATTCGCCGTCGCCGAGACCCCGGTGTCCACCTTCAGCATCGACGTCGATACCGGTAGTTACGCCAACGTGCGGCGCTTCCTCAATGGCGGACAATTGCCACCGAAGGACGCCGTACGATTGGAAGAACTGGTCAACTACTTCCCCTACGCCTATCCACTACCACAGGGCGATGTGCCCTTCGGCGTCAGCACCGAGCTGGCGGTGACACCATGGAACCCACAGACGCGCCTGCTGCGCATCGCCATCAAGGCATCGGACCGCAGCGTGGACGAGCTGCCGCCAGCCAATCTGGTGTTCCTGGTCGACGTGTCCGGCTCGATGCATCGCCGCGAAGGGCTGCCGATGGTGCAGAGCACGCTGAAATTGCTGGTCGATCAGTTGCGCCCGCAGGATCGTGTCTCGCTGGTCACCTATGCCGGTGACAGCCAGGTGGTGTTGGACTCCGCGCCCGGCAGCGACAAGGCGAAGATTCGGGCGGCGATCGATCAACTCAGTGCTGGCGGTTCGACGGCGGGGGAGTCAGGCATTCAGTTGGCTTACCAGCAGGCGAGCAAGCATATGATCGACGGCGGCATCAATCGCATCCTGCTGGCAACCGATGGTGACTTCAACGTCGGTATCAGTGATTTCGACAGCCTCAAGCAACTGGCCGCCGACAAGCGCAAGAGCGGCGTCTCGCTGACCACCCTGGGTTTTGGCGTGGACAACTACAATGAGCGGCTGATGGAGCAGCTGGCCGATGCCGGTGACGGCAACTACGCCTACATCGACAACCTGCGCGAGGCGCGCAAGGTGTTGGTGGATCAGCTTGGCTCGACCCTGGCCACGGTGGCCAGCGACGTGAAACTGCAACTGGAATTCAACCCGAGCGAGGTCAGCGAGTACCGCCTGCTGGGCTACGAAAACCGGGCGCTCAAGCGCGAGGATTTCAGCAACGACAAGGTCGATGCTGGTGATATCGGCGCTGGGCATACCGTCACCGCGCTGTACGAAATCGTCCCGGCGGGCAGCAAAGGCTGGCTGGAGCCGCTGCGTTATCAGGCCAGTGCCCAGCCCGCGAGCAAGAGCGGCGAGTTGGCCTGGCTGCGGATTCGCTACAAGGCAGCCGGGGAAGCATCCAGCCGGCTGCTGGAGCGGCCTATCGCTCGCAGCGAGGCCAAGCCGGTTGCGGCTGCCAGTGAGGACCTGCGCTTCGCCGCAGCGGTAGCCGCCTTCGCCCAGCAGCTTAAGGACGGGCGCTACACGGGCGACTTCGATCTGGCGCAGAGCATCGCGCTGGCGCGCTCGGCGAAAGGTGAGGACCGCTTCGGTCTACGTGGCGAGTTCATCCAACTGGCCGAAATCGCCCAGAGCCTGCACACTTCCGGTTCCACCCCAGCACGAGTTCAGCAGTGAACGCACCCCTCATGGATGACGACGCCGCCTTGCTGCGGCGTTATCGCCGCGGCGATGCCGCGGCCTTCAACGAACTGTACCAGCGCCATCGGCTGGGCCTGTTCCGCTTTCTGCTCGGTCTGTGTGGCGATCACGCACTGGCCGAGGAAGTTTTTCAGGAAACCTGGATGAGCCTGGTGCGCAGCCAGAGCGAGCAGCGCGAGTCGGTGCTGTTCAAGACCTGGCTGTACCAGATCGCCCGCAACCGCTTGATCGATCACTGGCGCAAGACGGGCCGACATCAGGCCGGGCATGACGAATACGATGAAGGCCAGCACGCCCAGGCCGATCCGCAGCCAAGCCCTGAGCAGCAGTGGAGCCTCAGTCGCGACAGTGAGCGGCTGCAGGCGGCACTGGCCGACCTGCCGGAAGACCAGCGCGAAGTGTTCCTGCTGCGCGCCCATGGCGACCTGGAACTGAACGAGATTGCCGAGTTGACCCGCACGCCGGCCGAGACGGTCAAGAGCCGTCTGCGCTACGCCCTACGGAAACTGCGCCGGCTGCTGGCCACCGAGGAGTTGTCCGCATGACCCATGAACGAGAACCGCTGGATCACGAACACGAGCTGTTGGCGCATTTCCGTGTCCATGGCAGCGGTGAACCCTCGGCCGAGCTGGATGCACGTATTCTGGCGGCGGCCAGTGCGGCTGCCCGTGAGGCGCAGCAGGCCGAAGCCGTCAGCGACAAGGCTGGCTGGGCGCAGCGTCTGCACCAATGGCTGTTCGGCAGCGGTCGCCAGCGCTGGTCGGTGGCGGTAGCCGGTCTGGCTTGCCTGGGGATCGGCGTCAGTCTGACCTGGCGTACGCTGGAGCAAACGCCTGAGGCCTTCGATGCCGTGCCGCCCAGTGTGGCGATGAGCCCTGCCGCGCCAGCACCTGCGCCGATGACGGCCAAGCGTGCTGCCGAGACTGAGCCGATGGCGCGTATGGCTGTCCCTCAGGAACGTATGAGGAGCCAGGCCCCTTCTGCTGATATTTCGGAGGTACCGGCCAGCGCGACGGCAATCGCGCCGATGGCAGAGCTGGTGATCCAGAGCGAACCACGCGAGGCGTTGCTGCGTCTGCTGGAGCTGCGCAAGGCCAATCAGCAGGAGGAGGCGCAGCGGTTGCTGGAGCAGCTCAAGGCCGATTACCCGCAACTGGATATCGAGGTCGAGCTCGAGCATCTGGCCAGCGAGCCGTCAGCCGAATGAGCGGTCGGGTAAAAGTCGTGTAAGCCGACTTGTCAGGCGCGCCCTAGCGGAGGAGCATGGGCGCGTTACTGATCGAGTTACCCTTGTCCCATGATGCGTAAGTCCATTTTTCTGTTGCTGTGTGTGGGTTGGCTGAGCGCCTGTGAGCGTGCACCTGAGCCTGTTGCGCAGCAGCCTGCACCTGAGCCCGCAGTGATCACCGCGCCTGAACCTGCGTCCGTTGCCGAGGTTGCCAAGCCCAAATCGGTCGAACCTGCGCCGCCTGCCAAGGTGGTCGAAAACAAACCCGTGCCTCCCGCCAAAGCGCCTGTTGCCGCCAAGCCCAAACCTGCTGCGGCACCACAGACCAAGCCAGCCGAGCCCGAGGCGAAGCTGGCGCTGGATCTCAGCGTGCCGACGGAGCTATTTGAGCAGGCGCTGGAAAACGAAACCCGCGAGGAACTCTCGCCAGTGCTGCCGCCGCTGTTTGGCGAGAAACCCGAAGTCCAGAGTCCGTTCCAGATCAGCGGTCGCCTGATCAGCAACGAGCGTGTCGACGACTACTGGGACTCCATCGAAGGCGCCGAGGTGCAGTTCGAGTTCAAGCAGTAGTCGTGTGTACTGGGCAAGGCGCTAACCCGACGCGTGTCTCGGTGCGCGCGGCTCAGGCGTCCGTAGCCCGTATATGGACTCCTCCTCTGGCGCAAGTAGCAAGATGGTGATCAACGCGACCGTATATTCGACTTCGTAAAGGGAGCCGTTGCTCCCGAGCCTAGATGGGGCGTTCGCTGCTGGAGTGCCTATCGGATGAGCGACCCTATCATGGGGCTGCGGGCTACTCGGCATTTCTCCAGCCGGATCTGATCCTTATTCCATCTTCCGTTGCGTTGTCGGTTGTACCTCCTTGTT
>NZ_VRYE01000134.1 GCF_008041835.1 Ectopseudomonas mendocina | reverse complement strand
CAAGCGGACCTGAACAGGCGGGCGCCCCCGGCCCGGCTCAATGGGGGAAAGGGGGCAGTGAGCCCCATACGCGGGAATTGAATAAAAAACGATCAATTTTTAGCGGTGGAAGGCAGGTTGTTGATACGCCGAGGCTTCACCGGCCACGCCTGCCAGCCTCATGAGAAATCCGGGCTAAAGCTACCCGTGTCTGGTTAATAGGGACACGATCTTTTAAGTGCTGCTCAACGACCTCAGCCATTTCCTCAGATACGGTATATGCCTGACTAATTAGGTGATCCTTACGTTCGTCGTCTACCAAGCTAGTTAGGCGATCAACCTCTTTCCGGAGCTGTTCTGGGGTTTGTTGCAACTCCTCAAAATTATCTGCCCCAAACGAACGAATAAGGTATTCGATAGATTGATCATTGGAGCCTTCAAACCCTGATATGGCTTCCAGATGCCTCTCGTACCTTTCGTAGGGGTCAACGTAATCTTTTAATCTAATGTCCCCTGCAGACTGGAAATGCTCATTCAGGACATCACAAGCTTCAACGGCTTTCAGCGCTCTCATGCCGTCTAGAGCATCGGTATTACCGTTTCGACATATCTCATCGAGGTGGACGTGCGAATAAACCCAAATGAAACGTTCCGGATCGACAAAGGAAATATCACCACAAGCGACGTACCGAAAAACGTTCATGTCAGCATAGATAGTTGGCCGCTGCGTTACCAAATGAGAGTTCATAGTCAGATGCCCAAATTCTTCCTCAAACATAACGCTTCAAGAACCGGTGCAGCTTGCTGCATCCGTGTTACTTGATTTGTTAGCTGCTGACTCTAAATTAGCGACGCGATAGAAAAATGAAACATACAATAATCCGTACTCGCGCTGCACTCTCTTGAGATTTTCCAAATGCTCACTACCAGATGAATTACCTGAAAAATCAATCAAAGATAGCGCCTCAGTAATTTTGCTATCCAATTTAACTGCCAACTCATAAGCTTTGTGATCTTGCATGATCTGACAAATCGCGATGGCTTCAGCCAGCACAGCTTTTCGGCTTTCAACGGAAAGTGATTCATAATCGTCTACAACAAATTTTATCAGGTCTTCTTGAATTGAGCCTGCCCCTCTGACGCCAGATATCAATCCGCAATAGTTATGGAAAACTGACTCAACCTTTGCAAACATGGAGCTATATATCTCCTGCAATCTTAATGTCGCAGTGATTTGGGCCTTATGTTTCTCTAGTAAGAACAGCGATTGCTTTTGCAACTTAGCTAACTGTATATCTTTCTCTTTTGCTATTTCAGCTACACGCTTAGATTGAAAAAAGCCAAACGCCATGCCCGCTACCGCAACAATATACGGGCCAGCAGCTTTAATGATCTCTATCCAATTCATGGCTTGATCTAAGTCGTTGTCCATTAAGTCTCCATTGCCAGCTAACAGTGATTAGATAGTCTTCCGTACTAATCCAATAGTATGGAAGGCGGTATAACTCCGAAAAATGACAGCTTTAAACTCAGGGAAATTTAAACCTTTCAATGACTTAGAGCGTGAAGCATGCGCCAGCGCGTATTCGCTTGACCTTCAAACTTCACGCTTTCATTACTACTGGATACGTATACACAAAGGCACTGGAAAGGTGCAAGGCACGCGAGAGAACGTGTCGACATCAACGGTCGACACCGAGCTGCAGCGCATAGGGTGGATGAAGCTTTTCCTATCCACCGTTTGCGCTGGCTGTTCGGGCTAATGGTTATCGAAAGACTCGCCGCTGAAGGGCGCCTCTAAAAACGTAGGCGAGGCAGTCAGCGCAAGGCAAAAACAGGCGAAGAAGCGCAGTTTACGTGTTGTAAATGAGCATTCTGAGCCTGTTTTTAACGCAGCGATGGCAACGCAGGTAGTTTCTAGAGGTGCCCTTCAGCGCTTCCCACGGTGCGGTGGATGTTCCTATGCCTGTGGCCGGGGCTTTCGGCTCTGGCATCCTGCTTCGCTCTACCTCCTGCATCCATAAAGTCGTAGCCGCGACTGGTAGCAGGCAAAGCACCTCCCGGATTTCATCCGGGCTACGAAAACTTTTTTCGCCCGCTGTAACGCCCGCATCCCTGCCTCGTCAATTGCTGCGAGGGCGCCAACCTGGCCCCGCATTCGAAACCGATGGAGAGATGCCATGAAACAACTCAATACCCTGACTGCCACCCTGGGCGCCGCGCTGCTGACTTCCGTGGCCTTTACTGCCCATGCCGCCAGCAACCCCTTCGCTGCGCAGGAGCTGGCCAGCGGCTACAGCCTGGCCGCTGCCGAGAAGGCGCAGGAGGGTTCCTGTGGTGAAGGTAAATGCGGCGGTGAGATGAAAGGCGACGCTGAGGGCAAGTGCGGCGAGGGCAAGTGTGGTGCCGAGAAGAAAGCCGATGCCGAAGGTAAGTGCGGCGAAGGCAAGTGCGGCGGCGAGAAGAGCGAGTAAGGGTAAGGGGAGGACGGATCATGCACCTCGCAAACCTCACCGGCGCTGGCCTCGGCCTGCGTCGCGGGCTGCTCGCCGAGCTGATCGGCGATGAGGCCAGCGGCGCTGACTTTCTCGAAGTGGCGCCGGAGAACTGGATCGGTGTCGGTGGTCGGCTGGGCAAGCAGTTACGCGCCCTGAGCGAACGCCGGCCGTTACTGTGCCATGGTCTGTCCCTCAACCTCGGCGGCTTCGCGCCGCTGAACCTGGAGTTGCTGTACGCCATCAAAGGCTTTCTCGACGCACATGGCGTGCTGGCCTACAGCGAACACCTGTCGGCCTGCGCCGATGATGGCCAGCTGTATGACCTGATGCCGCTGCCGTTTTCCGAAGAGTCGGTGTTGCGCATCGCCGAGCGCGTGCGCATCGTCCAGGAGGTGCTGGAGCGGCCGCTGATCATCGAGAACGTATCGGCCTATGCGCGCCTGCCCGGCGAGCTGGACGAGGCAGATTTCGTTCGCGCCGTGCTGGAACGTGCCGACTGCCAGCTGCTGCTGGACGTCAACAACGTCTACGTCAACAGCCTGAACTTCGGCTTCGATGCCGAAGCCTACATTGCCGCGATGCCCAGCGAGCGCATCGCCTATCTGCATGTCGCCGGGCATTACGACCAGGCGGCAGACCTGAAGATCGACACCCACGGTGCGCCGGTGATCGACCCGGTGTGGGCGCTGCTGAGCAGCGCTTACGCGCGGCATGGCGTACGCCCGACGCTGCTGGAACGCGACTTCAATTTCCCGCCGTTGGCCGAGCTGTATGCCGAGCTGGCGCATATCCGCAGCCTGCAACAGGCTGCACAACCGCTGAGCAGGTACGGCACATGAGCGGCGTTCAGCAGCAGCGCGACTTCGCTGCGCGTATTCGTCAGCCCGAGGCGCAGTCTTTGCTGCCGGGCATCACGGCCGAGCGCATGGTGGTCTACGAGGAGCTGTTCTTCAACAACGTCGCCAGCCTGGTGGGCGGCGCCTTTCCGGTGCTGCGTGGGGTTCTCGGAGTCGAGCGCTGGCAGCGGCTGTTGCGCGCCTTCTTCGCCGAGCATCGGGCGAGCACGCCCTACTTTCTCGAGATCAGCCAGGAATTCGTCGCCTGGCTGCAGCAGGGCTATCGCGCCGAGCCTGACGACCCTGCGTTCATGCTGGAGCTGGCCCACTACGAGTGGGTCGAGCTGGCGCTGGATGTCAGCGATGCGCAGTTGCCCGAGCGCGGTTGGTCGCCATTGGCCTGGCCGCTGGCGTATCGCTGGCCGGTGCAGATGATCGGTGTCGATCATCAACCCACGCAGCCGCCTGCCGAGCCGACCTGCCTGCTGGTCTGGCGCGACCGCCAGGATCAGGTGCGCTTCATGCAACTGGCGCCGTTCGCCTACCAACTGGCGCTGCGCTTACAGGCCGGCGAGCCGCCTGTGCAGGCGCAACAGGCGCTGGCCATCGAGCACGGCCTGGCCGCTGATCGCGCCTATTTCGATAACGCCCGCGCGCTGCTGGATGACTGGCAGGCGCGCGATATCTGGTTTCCGCATTCCGAGGACTGACCGCCATGATCGCTTTGCTCAATCGCTTCCAGGACGTGCTGGAGGCCACCCGGCGCCTGGATTTCCTCGGCCCGCTGTTGCTGCGCCTGTACCTGGTGCCGGTGTTCTGGATGGCCGGTATGCAGAAACTGTCCGACATCGACGCCACTGCCGCCTGGTTCGGTAACCCGGACTGGGGCCTTGGGCTGCCATTTCCCGAACTGCTGGCCTGGGCAGCGGCGCTGACCGAAGCCGGTGGCGCCATCCTGCTGTTGTTCGGTTTTGCTGTGCGCTGGATCAGCATTCCGCTGATCGTCACCATGCTGGTGGCGATCTTCGCCGTGCACTGGCCCTATGGCTGGCAGGCGATTGCCGACCCATCGGCCCCCTTCGCCAACGAACGCGTGCTGGCGGCGGCGGAGAAGCTCGAACGGGCGCGCAGCATTCTGCGTGAGCACGGCAATTACGACTGGCTGACCGCCAGCGGCAAGTTCGTGGTGCTGAACAATGGCATCGAGTTCGCCGCCACCTACCTGGTGATGCTGGTGGCGTTGTTCTTCAGCGGGGCAGGGCGCTGGTTGAGCCTGGATTACTGGCTGGCGCGGCGTTTTAGAATTTCCCGCTAACCCAGTGGGTTATCCCGGCGCCGGCTCTCGCGAAATTCACCGGTCGTCTGCCCGGTCCAGCTTTTGAAACTGCGGTGGAACGAGCGTGACTCGGTGAAGCCCAGGTAGCAGGCGATGTCCTGGATCGCCAGGTCGCTACGCACCAGGTAGTGCTCGGCCAGTTCCTGGCGCAGCTCGTCGAGAATCTGCTGGTAGCTGGTGCCGGCCTGCTGCAGGTGGCGCTGCAGGGTGCGCACGGTCATGTCGAACTTCTCTGCCACCCGTTCCTTGCGCGGCAGGCCGTCCTTGAGCAGCAGGCGCAGGGCGTTCTTGACCCGGCGCGGCAGCGGCTCGTTGTCGTCCAGCCCGGCCATCAGGGTCAGGGCATGTTCTTCCAGCGTGCGTAGCAGGTTGGCATCGGCCTGGCGCAGCGGCACGCCGAGGTAGTCCAGCGGCACCAGCAGGGCGTTGCAGGGCTGTTCGAACCGCACCGGGCAGCCGAACAGCTGCTGGTATTCGGCCAGGTCGGTGCCTACCGGTTGCGCGTGCTCGAACCAGACTTCGCGCGGCGAATGCTCGGAGTCGGCGATCCAGGCGCGTACAGCAGCCAGGAGGCGAGCACGTTCTCGACCATATGGCGGCGTACGACCGGCGCCTGATGACGGCAACTCCAGATCAGCCGCATGTGATCCTCGGCGGCTTCGAGACGGCTGGTGCCCATGTCGCCCACCAGTTTCTCGTAGGGCACGATGCGGCCCATGGCTTCACCCAGGGTGGCGCAGTTCATGGCGATGTAACCGAGCACGCTCCACGAGCCGGGCTGCACGAAACGCGCGGCGTGCAGGCCGAACAGCGGGTCGCCAGACACCTCCAGCAGATGCGCCAGCAGGCGTTCGTGCACCTCGCTGGGAATCCGCTTGCCGTTGTCGGCCAGATCCTGCGCCTGGACACCGGCTGCCGCTAGCGCGCGGTCGATATCCAGGCCGAGCTGTTCGGCCTGGCGCAGGTACTTGAGCAGGGCGGGAACCGAGGTATAGCCGAGGTTTTCCATGGATTCTTCTTGTTCGGGGGTGCCTGTCTTGATTGGCGATATGGCCTGTCCCGATTCGACAGTGACGGAAATCGGCGGCTGGCTAGTATAGGCAGCCATAAGTGCTGATCGGAATGGGGGATGCGATGCGACGCTGGAACGGATGGGGAGACGAAGCGACCGAGGTGGAACTGCCGGCCCATGGCGAGGCCTTTCTCGCCGAGCTGATCGGGCCGGGGCAGCGCCTGGCCGACGCCAGCCTGCAGGATGTGCTGGCGCGTGTGCCGGTCTCGCGTCTGGCCCCGCATCCGCTGATCTGCGTTGATGCCGAGGTGCGCGTGCGTCATGCCCGCGGCCAGAGCCTGCCGGACTGGCTGGCGATGCGCTCCGGTGACTTCGGCCTGTTTCCCGATGGCGTCGCCTGCCCGGAAAGTGCCGAGCAGATCCGCGAGCTGCTGGCCTGGGCGCAACAGCATGACGTCACCCTGATTCCCTACGGCGGCGGCACCTCGGTGGCCGGCCATATCAACCCGCAGGCCGGCCAGCGCCCGGTGCTAACCCTGTCGCTGGAGCGCATGACGCGCCTGCTGGATATCGACGAGGACAGCCTGATTGCCACCTTCGGCCCTGGCGCCAATGGCCCGCAGGTGGAAAGCCAGCTGCGCGCGCGCGGCTATACGCTGGGCCACTTCCCACAGTCCTGGGAGCTGTCGACCCTCGGCGGCTGGGTCGCCAGCCGCTCCAGCGGCCAGCAGTCGCTGCGCTACGGGCGCATCGAGCAACTGTTCGCCGGCGGCAAGCTGGAGACCTTCGCCGGCACTCTGGAGATTCCCACCTTCCCGGCGTCGGCCGCCGGCCCCGATCTGCGCGAGCTGGTGCTGGGTTCGGAAGGGCGCTTCGGGGTGATCTCCGAGGTGCGCGTGCGCATCAGCCGCCTGACCGAGCAGGAGCGCTTCTATGCGGTATTCCTGCCCAGCTGGCAGCAGGCGCTGAGCGCCATTCGTACGCTGGCCCAGGCGCGCGTGCCGCTGTCCATGCTGCGCCTGTCCAACGCCATCGAAACCCGTACCCAACTGGCCCTGGCCGGCCACCCGCAGCAGATCGCCCTGCTGGAGAAGTACCTGGCCCTGCGCGGCGCCCGCGACGGCAAGTGCATGTTGACCTTCGGCGTCACCGGCAGCCGGGTGCAGAACGCCGCCTCGCTGAAACAGGCACGGCGCCTGTTGAAAGGCTTTGGCGGCGTATTTACCGGCACCCTGCTGGGCAAGAAGTGGGAGCAGAACCGTTTCCGCTTCCCTTACCTACGCCACGGTCTGTGGGAGCGCGGCTACCTTGTGGACACCCTGGAAACCGCCACCGACTGGTCCAACGTTGACAACCTGCTGAACAAGGTCGAGGCCAGCCTGCGTGACGAGCTGGTCGGCGACGGCGAGCGAGTGCACGTGTTCACCCACCTGTCGCACGTCTACGGCGAGGGTTCGAGCATCTACACCACCTACGTGTTCCGCCCCGGTACAGACTACGCCGAAGCCATGGCGCGCTGGCAGCGACTCAAGGCGGCGGCCAGCCGCACCATCGCCGAGAACCGCGGCACCATCAGCCACCAGCACGGCGTCGGTCGCGACCACGCGCCTTATCTGGCGGCGGAGAAGGGCGAGCTGGGCATGGCCACGCTGCGCAGCCTGGCCACGCATTTCGACCCCGACCAGCGCCTGGCGCCTGGCGTGTTGCTGCAGGACTGAGCATGGAACCCTGGAACGCCACCTGGCGCGCACGCGCGCTGCCTGATTTGGCCGCGCGCGACTGGGATCTGCTGGTGATCGGCGGCGGCATCTGCGGCGCCGGCATCCTGCGGGAGGCGGCGCGGCGTGGCTGGCGCTGCCTGCTGCTGGAGCAGCGCGATTTCGCCTGGGGCACCTCCAGCCGCTCGTCGAAGATGGTGCACGGTGGCCTGCGTTATGTCGCCAAGGGCCAACTGGGGCTGACCCGCGACTCGGTGCGCGAGCGCCAGCGCCTGCTCGGCGAGGCGCCGGGGCTGGTGGAGCCGCTGAGTTTCGTCATGCCGCATTACCGCGGCGGCTTCCCCGGGCCCAAGGTATTCGGCGGGCTGCTGAGTCTGTACGACGCCCTGGCCGGCCAGCGCAACCATCTATTCTACCCGCTGCAGCAGCTGCGCTACCTGGCGCCGGGCATTCGCGAAAATGGCCTGCTCGGTGGCACGCGCCTCCTCGACGCAGTGACCGACGATTCCCGACTGGTGCCGCGCGCGCTGTGCGAAGCGCGC
>NZ_VRYE01000133.1 GCF_008041835.1 Ectopseudomonas mendocina | reverse complement strand
TAGACAGCCGGAACAGACGATGATCACATCACCGCCAGCCCAGCTAGACCGCCTGATTGAGCGGCAGAGGCCTGGTCATCGCCCGACGGCCATGGCGGCTGGCTGCTTCGGGGGGCTTGCCTTGGGCAGGGCTGCAGCTTAGGTTGATGACATTGATAGGCAGGCTGGACATCCGAAAGATAGAGCATAGCGTGAGTCCTTTTTCTGGAACTGCGCTCCGAATTTGGAGGGCCGTAGAATGCACGCTATTGTCATAACCCCGATTCATTGCTGTCCAGAAAAGGTACAAAAGTACAAATGCCCCTCTCGCTTGATGCCACTTCCGCTGACCGGGTTAGGAAAATAGAAGAAGTAGCATTTCAAGAGAGCTTGGCTTGTATCAATGCCGCTATTGCCTTGAGCTTCTCATCAGGGGATCTGTCGTCAGTTGCATCGACAATGCTTTGGATCGCATGGAGGGTCGTGGACGCATTTGGTTCTGCTTTCAGGATGTCTTGTATTTCAGCATCTTGTGTGAGGTGGATATAAGTAGAGAGTGTGCTCTTGGATGCATGGTAAGAGTCTTTGCGAGCGATGGCCATCGCTACATCTAGAATATTGGCTTTCGACATTTTTGAAAGCGTACTGATGTTCTTGGCGACTAATATGGTGAAGTACCGATGGCGGAAGTTATGATAAGAGATACCTTTGAGGAGTTCTGCGTGTCTTGAGGTCTTGATGACTACGTTGTAATAGGAGTTAAAGGTGGTGCGCGCCAGAGGATATCCAGTATCTTCGCTAACGAATATCCTGTCGTGAAGCTCGCTGTGAGGATGGTTGGAACGGGTGAGTAGAACGAATTTATAGATTTCTTGAAGCTCGGTTCTCGGTATTAGTACCTGGCGTAAGTGGCCCTTGTATTTTCCTTTTAAGACGGGGATGTTTGTTACAGGGCCGTTATTTTTATAGGCATTAATAATGGAGCTTGCAGGGATGTTAATGGTTTCTTCTATTCGGCTGCCTGTGTGTTCGAGTAATGTGGCAAGGGTGTACCATCTGTCAATTATATACTGGTTGGATGTGTAGTCGTGAATTGCTTCATGCCATGCGTTCAGTTCATTGTTTCTTATGAAGCTTTTGAGCTTGGTCGGAGTATCCCTTAGTTCGTCTAGGCAGGGGTGGGTTAAAAAACGCAGTGGCGTCCGTCTGTTAAGTCTATAGAAATCCTCTGTAGCATTAATTTGAAAATTATGTGCGCGAGGGTCAGTGGTAAATAGGTTCTGGAATTTGTTTTCTTTTTGCGTGTGCTCTAATAGAGCTAATATGCGTCGGACAGTTTTCTTGATTGTGGTCGAGTTTGCCGTTCTAGAGTTTTGTTTGTACTTAACGAAATCGTAAAGGGTTTCGTCAGTGACATCAAGAATGGTTAACTTTTTGCGTTCTATGTATTTCTGGAAGACATTTAGAGTATCAGCATGGCTGAACACTGTTTTAATTGCTGGCCGGACCCCATAGCTGTTGGCGCCACCGCCGATACTCGTAAGGTAGCTATTGAGCTCCCAGCAAAAGTTTCCACGGGAGTCAAAAAGCATTGGAAGAGACGGAGGTGTGGTGCGGCCGTGATTAAAAAGGAAGTCAAGGCGCGGAGCTTTTGCTACATGTATCATGGTTTCACCAAGGTGAGATGAGCTCTATCAAGTGTCAGGGTGTGGCTTTTCAAAACTTGCTGATATCTGAGGTCCTGGCGAGTGTGTTCGTCGACTCTAGCAACCAGTTGCATGTACGCCCTGTATACTTCGCCTAATGTATTTGTGAGGTAGTCGACTTGATTTTTTAGAGTGGAGATTTCTTCTTGCTGTGAACGCTGGGTTGTTCGCTTTTGAGGTGGAAGGGTTTGTGTGGCGGGCGTGAGGTTGTTGTATTTTTCTAAGGCGGCTGCTAGTTGATCTGAGTATTCAGTGTTGTAGGGTTCTCGCGATGTATTATAAGAGCAAGAAATAACTCCAAGGTCGGCATCTGACCAATTAAGGGCGGATTTGAACGTTATGCCTCTTTTGCTCTTAAGTGCGTCTAGGGAAGGAAGTCTTTGATGGGCTTCGATTGCTTTTCTAATCAGCAATATTTTGGTGATCAGGCTTTGTGTTTTGGCTTGCTTCTCCTGAAGTTTGGCTGCTGAAGTTTCACCCTTTGAATAACGACTCATATTATTTACTCGCGTACACAAAGATTTTTTTGTTGTTGATGATTTGGAGTCTTATTTCGCGATGCTTTGCCAGTTCTTGAAGGTGTTCAGATAATAAGGCGTGGTCGCCAAGTTTGATTTCAGGCTCACACTCAGCAAAATTTTCTTGCAGATCTTCGTCGACTAATACGTTTTTGCCTACATGCCCCTCCAAGTAGTCTATTAAGAATTCTAAGGTTTCTCGCTCCCAACCGGGCTGGTTCGCGATATTGGCGTAGTAAAGCGTCACGCTAGGTTCAATGTGCCCCATCATCCAGCGCAATGGTTCAATTTCTGTGCTGCCGCTTAGGTAGAAGAAAAAGGCGGCGAAGAAACGCCTGAACTGATGAGGTCGTGCATACCATCTAGTTTCGCCTATCTTAGGTACTTGAATCCAATCGGAGTATTGATCCAGTTTTTTTATTAGAGTCATTTCACTGCGATCTTTTCCTTTGAATGAGTCGGAGGGCCAGATGGAGGTCATGCCTGGGTGGCGATCCTCCATAAACTCTATGTACTCGTTAATGAAGTCCCAAATGACTTTAGGTATTGGGCGCTTTATAATTTCAAGCTCATGGCTGTTACTGGCTTTCGGGATTTTAAGCTTCAGATCCCACAAGCCATCCAGTTTTGAAATTGTAAGACAGTCAGCGTCGAGCAAGGCGGTACTCAATACTCGGCAAGCTGAAAAAGTATGAATAAGGATGCGTGTTGTAATAGCGTAGAAATCAATTAGTTCGTCAGTGGAGATGTGATCGCGCATAATCGAGTTGCAATAAATGCCACCTCTGCTGCTGCCGCATTTACCATATGTTTTAATGTTTAGGTGTTGTAGCTCCTTGGGGATTGGTACAGCCTCAAAGGTTTGCTTCTTGAAAATGTGCACGTTTGATCTAATTGTGCTTGCGGCATATTTTTCTATGATTTCTCTATTGTAATAGTTGTCCAGTTGCTTTATATATGCTCGGATGTGTGGCGCATAATTGCGATGAAAAACAATCGCATTGCTGATGTAGTGAAATGCAATATTTGTAGGCATCAGTGGGGTTTGGTTTTTCTCGACAAATCTGCCGGTCATACTGTTAAGTGCATCCGAGATTTCGTGCACTCCAACCTTAAAGGGGTGAATTTGATATTCTTTAGTGGAGTGTAGGTAGGTTAAGTTAGTGCATTTGTTTTGGGTTGTGGAGATACTGAGTGTGTCCTCTTCATTATCTTCATTTGCTGAATGCGTACAGGTGAATTCCCGACAGATGTCAGATCTGTTATTTTTAAGTTTTTGGATTAAAATCTTTTGTGTTATGGGTGGTATTTGCATTCCTGAAATGTAGGATAAAATGTTTTTGCGGCCTCTTGGAGTAGGCCCTAACTGCGTGTCGAGATTGAGGGCATTTATGCCCATGAATGTGAGGTCGTGAGCTTCTAGGAAGGTCTTTATGTCTTCCAGGGTGATATCGGCTAGGGTGACGATTTTAGGGGGCTGATTTAAGCGGTGTCTGGCTTCATACACATGGTCGGCAATTTCAAAGGCCGTTCTAACAAAGTCGACTAATGCGCGCGGTCGTTTTGACTTTGAGCTTTCGATGAGGGCTATCGCTGATGATTGTAAATCTCTGACAAATAAATTCCATATCAGATCTGATGTGGATGACCCATCAAATAGCTGATAGTCAAAGCTAAGCTTTACATAGCGACTGCTGTTCGGATCTTCCGAAGCTGTAACCTTGGTGCCGGTGCGAGGAAGATACCACTTCATATTTGAGGAGTTGGGGTGGATCCAACTAGGAAGGATCGCTTGGGGGGTTGCTGTAGATGGAGAGCTATTCTTGATCTTTTCATTATTCATTTGCGTGTACCTCAAGAAGCTCAAAGTTCATTGGTATCGGAGTAGCGTCCGCCAGTAGCTTGATCATCTTTCGACTGCCTTCGTCTTGGATTTTTGTGATGATTTTCTTGCAAGTCGAGATGAGCTCTTGTTCTGTCCCATATGTCGCGTAAGAGACTATCAACTCAATTGCTTCTGGTGAGCAAAGGAAACAGAATACTTGACCTGGGTTGTCGGTTGTCGTGTGGCGGCTGTTGGTTCTTAAAAGATTCACAGCCTCGATCAACTGCATCTTGGCATACTCGTAATTATTATTCTTAATGCGGGGGGAGGGGGCTGAGATGTCTTCCGCTATTAGTAATTGAATTTTTTGATGGTCACGTATTCTCTTTCGGTAAACAAATTCTTGAATTGAAGGTGGGATGTAGTTTCTCAGGGCTGTTAGCAGAGAATTTCCTAGGTAAATGGTCGTTTCCAAAGTGTCTCCACCACTCTCAATCCATTTCAGCAGTCCCCGTGAAACCCTAATTTTAGGCATGGTTGGTTTAGCTTCAGCTACCCATGAAGGCAGCGAATCAATGATTGCTTTGAAAGTATTTTTACGTCTCGTGTCTAAGATACGGTAGAGGTGTTCATCCCCGTGGCGAGTGGGGCTAGAACCATCCATGACGAAAAGATAGTTGGAATTCAAGGCTTTGGAGTGCTGGGCTCTCATTTGCAATAGCATCCATAGCGCAGTATGGGCGTCTATATTTTCTGCATCGATTTCAATCTCGTCCATAGCTTTTGGTGCGTGGCGCTCAATTAATTTGTTAGCCCTGGGTTTAAGGGTGGTGATAGTGATGCCGCCATCCTCTCGAATGGTGACAAATTGACCATCTTTTGTTTTCTTGACTTGGGCATTTGCTAAGTCGAAAACATTTATCCCGAGTTCGTCAATAATGATGCACATGGCCGCCACAGCAAACTCTTCGGTAATTCCTAGGTAGGATTTTATTTTCGTAGTAGACCAGGAATAAATGTGGTGCGCGCCAGGGAAAGATTTGCGTGTAAATAGACCGTCTTGTTCTGTGGCTAGGTACGCAACAGAGTTGCTGAAGCCATTTGGATGTGATGGTGAGAAAAAGCTTATATGTTGTCCAGAGCGAGATCCTCTCAGGTTAGGATCTAGCCCGGATTTCTCAT
>NZ_VRYE01000132.1 GCF_008041835.1 Ectopseudomonas mendocina | reverse complement strand
TCCATGCCCCACACACTCGTGTCTCTTTTGCGGAAACAATCCAACATCGGATTCCTTTTGATTTGCTTTCGGCATTTGACCTGCTCATTGTTGTCGACACCATGAACTTGAAAAACCTGCTTGACCAAATCCACTCCTATGCGTTTAAGTTTCATGCGGGCTCCCCATCCGGGATTGTTTGTTTCGTAACCTTCAGTCTGGCGCAATGACGCCGTAGGAGGGAGTAGTCCATCTCATTGGGCTACGTTTGGCCGACTTTGTGGCTAAGCTCGCTTCATTCATTTCTTTGCGAGGCACTTCTATGGGACAGCAATGGCCGGCCAGTGAGATCGCGCGTCTGATCCTCGATGGCTTCGACGACTATCGCGAGCATTTTCGTCAGATCACCGATGGCGCGCGGGTACGTTTCGAGCAGGCGCAGTGGCAGGACGCGCAGCAAGCCTCGGCGGCGCGTATCAACCTCTACGAAGAGAAGGTCGCAGAAACCCGCGAGCACTTGTTGCAAGGGTTTGATGCGTCGCTGCTGGAAGTCGGGCAGTGGCCGCTGGTCAAGAGCGCCTATATCGCCCTGATCGACCTGCGTTTCGATGACGAGTTGGCGGAAACCTGGTTCAACTCGATCTTCTGCAGCCTGTTCAGCCATGACCAGATCAGCGATGGCTGCATGTTCATCCACACTACGCGGCCGTCGCTGCGCAACCAGCCCGGTGCCGTCCAGATACGCAGCTATCGACCTGCAGGCGAATTACTGCCGGCATTGCAGGCAATCTTCGACGATTACCGGTTTGACGTGCCCTACGAAGACCTGCCGCGTGACTTGCTGCGCCTGGAGGAGCAACTGCGTGCCAGCCTGCCGGACTGGGTGTGCAAGGACCCTGAGTTATGCATCGAGCTGTTTTCCTCGGTGCTGTATCGCAACAAGGGCGCCTATCTGATCGGACGCATCTATAACCGCGAGGAGCAGTGGCCCCTGGCAATCCCGCTGCTGCATCGCGAAGGGCTGGGTATCCAGGCCGATGCAGCGATCACCGACGAGGCGGAGGTGTCGATCATCTTCTCCTTCACCCGCAGTTATTTCATGGTGGACGTGGCCATTCCGGCGGAGTTCGTCGGCTTTCTCAAGCGCATCCTGCCGGGCAAGCACATCGCCGAGTTGTACACCTCGATCGGCTTCTACAAGCATGGCAAATCCGAGTTCTACCGCGCGCTGATCGGCCATCTGGCCGGCACCGATGATCGCTTCATCATGGCGCCGGGGGTACGCGGCATGGTCATGAGCGTGTTCACCCTGCCGGGCTTCAATACCGTGTTCAAGATCATCAAGGACCGCTTCGCCCACGCCAAGACGGTGGACCGCAAGACGGTGATCGAGAAGTATCGCCTGGTGAAAAGCGTCGACCGCGTAGGGCGCATGGCCGATACCCAGGAGTTCGCCGACTTCCGTTTTCCCAAGGCCAAGTTCGAGCCTGAGTGCCTGGCCGAGTTGCTGGAGGTGGCACCGTCCACTGTGGTGGTGGAGGGTGACACCGTGCTGGTGCGCCACTGTTGGACCGAGCGGCGCATGACGCCGCTGAACCTCTACCTGGAGAGTGCCAACGAAGCGCAGGTGCGCGAAGCACTGGATGACTACGGCCTGGCCATCAAACAACTGGCGGCGGCCAATATCTTCCCTGGCGACATGTTGCTGAAGAATTTCGGTGTCACCCGTCATGGCCGCGTGGTGTTCTACGACTACGACGAGATCTGCTTTCTCACCGAAGTGAACTTCCGTCGCATCCCGCCGCCGCGTTTTCCCGAGGACGAAATGAGTTCAGAACCCTGGTATTCGGTGGGGCCGATGGACGTGTTCCCCGAGGAGTTTCCGCCGTTCCTGTTCGCCGATATCAAGCAGCGCCGGCTGTTTAGCCAGTTGCATGGCAATCTCTATGACGCCGATTACTGGAAACAATTGCAGGAGGCGATTCGGGCGGGCAAGGTGATCGACGTATTCCCGTATCGACGCAAGAGTCCGGTGATTTGAAGGAAGCTGATTGAAATCCCTTGCCCGGCCTAATCTTACAGGTGAGCCGCTGGCTCTTCCCTTTACTTGGCAGGAGGTCGTACCCATGCTCGCCAAGCTGCAAGAACAACTGCAAGCCCTGCTGCAGGCCCTCGGCCTCGTCCCGCAACCTCAGCCGATTCGCATTAGTGAAGCCGAGCAGGAGCGCCTGCGGCGCGAAGCACGTCTGCGTCGCTGAAACTCGTCAGTTGAGCCGATGGGCCTTGAGCCAAGTGCCTATCAGCTCTGACTGAGCGTCTACTTTTTCATGCCGTTCAGGCCACTCTTATTGGGTTCAGCATGACTGGGCGCGTCTGCACGGTAGGCGTCGTTTTGTCTGCTTTCGTATCGGGATGAAAACCGTGAGCTTCTATCCGATATGTCGTGATCTGCTGAAGGCTCAACTCGATCCAGAACACTGTTAAAGACTTCATGGTGCCAGCCGAAAGCCTGATACGCACTGTTCATCAGGCTCTGCGCCTAATCGCTGATTAGCGCTCCTCTGGCGCTGTGCTACTACTTCTTCTAGAAGAAAGCAGTATCTCTTACCCACTGAGACACCTCCGAATGCGCCAGAACTTGCCCGTGACCCAACGTGAACGCACGTTTCCTGCGGACGGTCGCCTTATTTCCACGACCGACATGGATAGCCGGATTACCTATTGCAATGATGCGTTTGTCGAGATCAGTGGTTTCACCCGCGAGGAACTGATCGGCCAGCCGCACAACCTCGTGCGCCACCCGGAATGCCGCCAGCGGTGTTCGGCCATATGTGGGACACCATCAAACAGGGCAAACCCTGGATGGGTATCGTCAAGAACCGGGCGAAGAATGGTGATTTCTACTGGGTCAGTGCCTATGTGACGCCAGTTTATGAAGGCGGGCGCATGGTTGGTTATGAGTCGGTACGCTCGCTACCGACCCAGGCGCAGAAGCAGCGCGCGGAGAAGCTTTATGCCCGTTTGCGTGAGGGCAAGCCTGCGGTGCCGGCGATTGAACGCTGGACCTACAGCCTGGTGCGTTCCTGGCCGCTGATCCTGGTTGCCGCGCTCATTCTGTTAGCCGAGCATTTCATGACGGGCGGACTGCTGGTCGGCGTTACCATCGCCATGATGATTGCGTTGGGCGCTTATCAGTTGCATCGCAGCCGCACGTTGATCTTGCGTACCCTCGCCGAACATCCCAAGGCTTTCACCAGTGAGTTGGTGGCCCTGACCTACAGCGACACCGGGGCGCGCAGGCGCTGCTGGATATGGCCATGATCAGTGAGGAGGCTCGTTTGCAGACCGCGTTGACGCGCCTTGAAGATGCAGGTGAAAACGTCAAGCGGCGAGCTGCGCAGGCTGCCCAACTGGCCAGTGCGGGTGCCGAGTTGCTGGACCAGCAACTGGCCGAGACGGATCAGTCGGCGACCGCTATCAATGAAATGGCCGCCACCATTCAGGAGGTCTCGCACAACGTACAGAACACCTCGCATGCTGCCGAGGAGGCGGATCGTCTGGCGCGTGAGGGACCTGATCTGGCCGTCGGCAGTCTCGACTCCATGCGGCAGATGGCCAAGGCCGTCAACGATATCGGCCAGGCGGTCAACGAGCTGGCCAACTCCACCCAGTCCATCGGCAGTGTCGCCGATGTGATCACCTCGATTGCCGAGCAGACCAATCTGCTGGCACTCAATGCTGCGATCGAAGCTGCGCGAGCGGGCGAGCAGGGACGTGGGTTCGCGGTGGTGGCCGATGAGGTTCGATCACTGGCTTCTCGCACTCGCCAGTCGACCGAGCAGATCCACCAGATCATCTCGGAGCTGCGTGCAGGAGCCGAGCGCGCCGTATTAACCGCCGGAAAGGGAGAGGAAATTTCCCGTGGCAGCGTAGAGAGTGTCGAGTCGGTACGGGATGCGTTGGAAGGCATCAGTTCTGCCGTGACGCGCATTACCGGCATGAGCCAGCAAATGGCGGCAGCGTCCGAAGAACAGAGTCATGTAGCCGAGGATATCAGCCGGCAGATCACCCGCATCGCCCAGCTTTCCGACCACAGCGCTGGCCAGGCACACCAGGGCGCGGCCATCAATCGCGAGCTGGAGCAGATGGCTGATTACCTGCACAGTCTGGCCGAACGCTTCAACCGCTGAGCCCGTCGTGCGTATGCAATCCAGGGTTTCCGGATAGCATACGCACTACGCGTCGCAGCGGTGTTCTGGCACACTGCGCGGCATGCCTCGTCCAACCTGTTCACGTTGCCAGCGCCCGCTGAGCCATTGTCTCTGTGCGCTGGTTCCCAGTCTCGACAGTCGTACCCGGGTGCTGATCCTGCAGCACCCGAGCGAGGTCGGTCATGCCCTCAATACCGCTCGCCTGGCTGCGCTTGGGTTGCGCAACGCGGAGCTGCGTGTCGGTGAGGTGTTCGATGATTTGCCGGCATTGCTTGCGCATTCTGATTATCGCGCCTGCCTGCTGTTTCCCGGTGAAGAGTCCGTCATCCTGAGTGCTTATGCGACTGATGAGGGGCCTTTGCTGCTGGTGGTGCCCGACGGCACCTGGCGAAAGGCGCGCAAGCTGCTGCATCTCAATCCGCTACTGGCGACGTTGCCGCGCGTGAGCCTGGGAGCCGTGGCCCCGTCGCGCTACCGTCTGCGCAAGGCGCCGGAAGAGGGGGCGCTGTCGACCATCGAGGCGATCGTTGCCGCGCTGGATGTGCTGGAGGCTCCGCAGGGGTTCGAGGCGCTGCTGCGGCCCTTCGACGCGTTGATCGAAGGGCAGATCGCGGCGATGGGAGAAGAGGTCTTCATTCGCAATCACCAGCGCTAAGGAGGTGCGCGCGGCGCACCCTATGGTATCGCTCCGGCCACGTAGCCCGGATGCAATCCGGGGAGGTTCTGCGTCTCGACCATCAATCCCGGATTTCATCTGATGGG
>NZ_VRYE01000131.1 GCF_008041835.1 Ectopseudomonas mendocina | reverse complement strand
AACTGATGAGGTTTATCAGGGCTCGAATTGAACGCTGGCGTCACGCCTAACGCATGGAAGTCGTGCGGATGACGGGAGCTTGCTCCCTGATTAAGCGGCGGACGGGTGAGTAATGCCGAGGAATCTGCCTGGTATTGGGGGATAACGTTCCGAAAGGAACGCTAATACCGCTTACGTCCTACGGGAGAAAGCAGGGGACCTTCGGGCCTTGCGCTATCAGATGAGCCTAGGTCGGATTAGCTAGTTGGTGAGGTAATGGCTCACCAAGGCGACGATCCGTAACTGGTCTGAGAGGATGATCAGTCACACTGGAACTGAGACACGGTCCAGACTCCTACGGGAGGCAGCAGTGGGGAATATTGGACAATGGGCGAAAGCCTGATCCAGCCATGCCGCGTGTGTGAAGAAGGTCTTCGGATTGTAAAGCACTTTAAGTTGGGAGGAAGGGCAGTAAGTTAATACCTTGCTGTTTTGACGTTACCGACAGAATAAGCACCGGCTAACTTCGTGCCAGCAGCCGCGGTAATACGAAGGGTGCAAGCGTTAATCGGAATTACTGGGCGTAAAGCGCGCGTAGGTGGTTCGTTAAGTTGGATGTGAAAGCCCCGGGCTCAACCTGGGAACTGCATCCAAAACTGGCGAGCTAGAGTACGGTAGAGGGTGGTGGAATTTCCTGTGTAGCGGTGAAATGCGTAGATATAGGAAGGAACACCAGTGGCGAAGGCGACCACCTGGACTGATACTGACACTGAGGTGCGAAAGCGTGGGGAGCAAACAGGATTAGATACCCTGGTAGTCCACGCCGTAAACGATGTCAACTAGCCGTTGGAATCCTTGAGATTTTAGTGGCGCAGCTAACGCATTAAGTTGACCGCCTGGGGAGTACGGCCGCAAGGTTAAAACTCAAATGAATTGACGGGGGCCCGCACAAGCGGTGGAGCATGTGGTTTAATTCGAAGCAACGCGAAGAACCTTACCTGGCCTTGACATGCTGAGAACTTTCCAGAGATGGATTGGTGCCTTCGGGAACTCAGACACAGGTGCTGCATGGCTGTCGTCAGCTCGTGTCGTGAGATGTTGGGTTAAGTCCCGTAACGAGCGCAACCCTTGTCCTTAGTTACCAGCACGTAATGGTGGGCACTCTAAGGAGACTGCCGGTGACAAACCGGAGGAAGGTGGGGATGACGTCAAGTCATCATGGCCCTTACGGCCAGGGCTACACACGTGCTACAATGGTCGGTACAAAGGGTTGCCAAGCCGCGAGGTGGAGCTAATCTCATAAAACCGATCGTAGTCCGGATCGCAGTCTGCAACTCGACTGCGTGAAGTCGGAATCGCTAGTAATCGTGAATCAGAATGTCACGGTGAATACGTTCCCGGGCCTTGTACACACCGCCCGTCACACCATGGGAGTGGGTTGCTCCAGAAGTAGCTAGTCTAACCTTCGGGGGGACGGTTACCACGGAGTGATTCATGACTGGGGTGAAGTCGTAACAAGGTAGCCGTAGGGGAACCTGCGGCTGGATCACCTCCTTAATCGAAGACATCAGCTTCTTCATAAGTATCCACACGAATTGCTTGATTCATAGTCGAAGACGATGCTGTAACGCGACCCTGTTATAGGTCTGTAGCTCAGTTGGTTAGAGCGCACCCCTGATAAGGGTGAGGTCGGCAGTTCAAATCTGCCCAGACCTACCAATTGCTTGGTGCAGAAGAATACGGGGCCATAGCTCAGCTGGGAGAGCGCCTGCCTTGCACGCAGGAGGTCAGCGGTTCGATCCCGCTTGGCTCCACCACTCTCTACGCGGTTACGGTGAGAAGAGAAAGAGTTCAGAAATGAGCGCTTCAGGTTTGTCCTGTTGAGTGCTGATTTCTGGTCTTTTGACCGGTACGAATATCGTTCTTTAAAAATTTGGATATGTGATAGAAGTGACTGATTAATTGCTTTCACTGGCAATTGATCTGGTCAAGGTAAAATTTGTAGTTCTCAAGACGCAAATTTTCGGCGAATGTCGTCTTCACGATTGAGACAGTAACCAGATTGCTTGGGGTTATATGGTCAAGTGAAGAAGCGCATACGGTGGATGCCTTGGCAGTCAGAGGCGATGAAAGACGTGGTAGCCTGCGAAAAGCTTTGGGGAGTCGGCAAACAGACTGTGATCCAGAGATCTCTGAATGGGGGAACCCACCCGGCATAAGCCGGGTATCTTGTACTGAATCCATAGGTGCAAGAGGCGAACCAGGGGAACTGAAACATCTAAGTACCCTGAGGAAAAGAAATCAACAGAGATTCCCTAAGTAGTGGCGAGCGAACGGGGACTAGCCCTTAATTTGATTTGAGTGTAGTGGAAGGCTCTGGAAAGTGCCGCCGTAGTGGGTGATAGCCCCGTACACGAAACGCTCTTATCAATGAAATCGAGTAGGACGGGGCACGAGAAACCTTGTCTGAACATGGGGGGACCATCCTCCAAGGCTAAATACTACTGACTGACCGATAGTGAACCAGTACCGTGAGGGAAAGGCGAAAAGAACCCCGGAGAGGGGAGTGAAATAGAACCTGAAACCGTATGCGTACAAGCAGTGGGAGCCTACTTTGTTGGGTGACTGCGTACCTTTTGTATAATGGGTCAGCGACTTATATTCAGTGGCGAGCTTAACCGAATAGGGGAGGCGTAGCGAAAGCGAGTCTTAATAGGGCGCTTTAGTCGCTGGGTATAGACCCGAAACCGGGCGATCTATCCATGGGCAGGTTGAAGGTTAGGTAACACTGACTGGAGGACCGAACCGACTACCGTTGAAAAGTTAGCGGATGACCTGTGGATCGGAGTGAAAGGCTAATCAAGCTCGGAGATAGCTGGTTCTCCTCGAAAGCTATTTAGGTAGCGCCTCGTGTATCACTGCTGGGGGTAGAGCACTGTTTCGGCTAGGGGGTCATCCCGACTTACCAAACCGATGCAAACTCCGAATACCAGCAAGTGTCAGCACGGGAGACACACGGCGGGTGCTAACGTCCGTCGTGAAAAGGGAAACAACCCAGACCGTCAGCTAAGGTCCCAAAGTTATGGTTAAGTGGGAAACGATGTGGGAAGGCTTAGACAGCTAGGAGGTTGGCTTAGAAGCAGCCATCCTTTAAAGAAAGCGTAATAGCTCACTAGTCGAGTCGGCCTGCGCGGAAGATGTAACGGGGCTCAAACCATACACCGAAGCTACGGGTTCATCCTTTGGATGAGCGGTAGAGGAGCGTTCTGTAAGCCTGTGAAGGTGAGTTGAGAAGCTTGCTGGAGGTATCAGAAGTGCGAATGCTGACATGAGTAACGACAATGCGAGTGAAAAACTCGCACGCCGAAAGACCAAGGTTTCCTGCGCAACGTTAATCGACGCAGGGTTAGTCGGCCCCTAAGGCGAGGCAGAAATGCGTAGTCGATGGGAAACGGGTTAATATTCCCGTACTTCTAGTTACTGCGATGGAGGGACGGAGAAGGCTAGGCCAGCACGGCGTTGGTTGTCCGTGTTTAAGGTGGTAGGCTGAGATCTTAGGTAAATCCGGGATCTTAAGGCCGAGAACTGATGACGAGCGTTCTTTTAGAATGCGAAGTGGTTGATGCCATGCTTCCAGGAAAAGCTTCTAAGCTTCAGGTAACTAGGAACCGTACCCCAAACCGACACAGGTGGTTAGGTAGAGAATACCAAGGCGCTTGAGAGAACTCGGGTGAAGGAACTAGGCAAAATGGCACCGTAACTTCGGGAGAAGGTGCGCCGGTGAGGGTGAAGTATTTACTACGTAAGCCCATGCCGGTCGAAGATACCAGGCCGCTGCGACTGTTTATTAAAAACACAGCACTCTGCAAACACGAAAGTGGACGTATAGGGTGTGACGCCTGCCCGGTGCCGGAAGGTTAATTGATGGGGTTAGCGCAAGCGAAGCTCTTGATCGAAGCCCCGGTAAACGGCGGCCGTAACTATAACGGTCCTAAGGTAGCGAAATTCCTTGTCGGGTAAGTTCCGACCTGCACGAATGGCGTAACGATGGCGGCGCTGTCTCCACCCGAGACTCAGTGAAATTGAAATCGCTGTGAAGATGCAGTGTATCCGCGGCTAGACGGAAAGACCCCGTGAACCTTTACTATAGCTTTGCACTGGACTTTGAGCTTGCTTGTGTAGGATAGGTGGGAGGCTTTGAAGTGGGGACGCCAGTTCTCATGGAGCCATCCTTGAAATACCACCCTGGCAACCTTGAGGTTCTAACTCTGGTCCGTTATCCGGATCGAGGACAGTGTATGGTGGGTAGTTTGACTGGGGCGGTCTCCTCCCAAAGAGTAACGGAGGAGTACGAAGGTGCGCTCAGACCGGTCGGAAATCGGTCGTAGAGTATAAAGGCAAAAGCGCGCTTGACTGCGAGACAGACACGTCGAGCAGGTACGAAAGTAGGTCTTAGTGATCCGGTGGTTCTGTATGGAAGGGCCATCGCTCAACGGATAAAAGGTACTCCGGGGATAACAGGCTGATACCGCCCAAGAGTTCATATCGACGGCGGTGTTTGGCACCTCGATGTCGGCTCATCACATCCTGGGGCTGAAGCCGGTCCCAAGGGTATGGCTGTTCGCCATTTAAAGTGGTACGCGAGCTGGGTTTAGAACGTCGTGAGACAGTTCGGTCCCTATCTGCCGTGGACGTTTGAGATTTGAGAGGGGCTGACCTTAGTACGAGAGGACCGGGTTGGACGAACCTCTGGTGTTCCGGTTGTCACGCCAGTGGCATTGCCGGGTAGCTATGTTCGGAAAAGATAACCGCTGAAAGCATCTAAGCGGGAAACTTGCCTCAAGATGAGATCTCACTGGACCCTTGAGCTCCCTGAAGGCCCGTCGAAGACTACGACGTTGATAGGTGGGGTGTGGAAGCGCTGGGAGGCGTTGAGCTAGTCCATACTAATTGCCCGTGAGGCTTGACCATATCACACCCAAAAAATCTACCCC
>NZ_VRYE01000130.1 GCF_008041835.1 Ectopseudomonas mendocina | reverse complement strand
TGGACCTGGTCTAGAGCGCCCGGGGGCTCGAAGGAAGCCCCAGGAATGCGGTAACGCCCATCCCGATTCTGCCTTGGCGTCAGTAAACCGATCAGCGCTCATAAAAAAACCGCCCCGAAGGGCTAATGTCTGTCAGTTAAGCGTCGAAGCTGCAAATGGGTAGGAGCGGCGCCCCGCCGCGAACCAGGGCGATACGCGATTGAAAAGCTTCGCCCCGGGGCGGGGCTCCTACGAAAGACCGCTTCGGCAAGCTTATCTGATCGACATTGGGCTACGGCCTCCCTTTTTCATGGCTCTTCGCGTTATCGCGGGGAAGATACGCTTGACACCGGACTGGCAAGTTTGTGTGCGTACCGCTTACTGACTTAGCACTATCCATTACCGCGTGTACTGAACGTTTGGGTTGCGCCCCTTACGGGCGCCACACCTTTCTTGCTTGCCCAAGAAAGGTGTGCCAAAGAAGGGCACCCCGACATCCGGGTTTCGCTACGCGAAACTTCCCTCGCTCCGGCGCTGCTCCGGGGGCCGGCTTACAAGGGCCGTCCCTGGCCCTTTAAGCCTCTCGCCTCATCCATGCGGCTCGTCCCCCTGCGCAACACCTCCACTCGGCCTCCTGAAGGGGACCAGGTCGCGAGCTTGCGACATCTCTGGAAGATCAAAGTCGGTAGCGTTTGGCTTTTGCTCTTGACGCACGATCTCACAGACGACGCCCAAGTCCCCTTCGGCAGGCCGAGTGGAATCGCCGTGGAAGGGGGTTGAGCGACATGGATGTCGCGAGAGCCACGATGGGCCAGGGACGGCCCTTCGTGGCGTGCCCCTGGAGCGGTGATGGAGCGAGGGAACCCCGGCGCAGCAGGGCGGGGGCGCCTAGCAGCCTGTCGGACTTTTCCCCTCGCCGGTAGAATTGCGCATCGCTCCTGGAACCTGACTGTATGAGCCGCTTTCGACCGATAAACCGCGAAATCGACTACTTGCTCCCGCCGTCGGTGCAGGACTGGCTGCCCGAGTCACATTTGGCGCGCTACGTGGTGGAGGTCGTAGAGGGCCTGGATCTGTCGAAGCTGGAGAGCGTCTATGCGGGCCGTGGCAGCGCTGCCTACCATCCGGCTATGTTGCTGTCGTTGCTGATCTACGGCTCTGCCAC
>NZ_VRYE01000013.1 GCF_008041835.1 Ectopseudomonas mendocina | reverse complement strand
CATGTAAAACGGCAACAGGCCATAGGGTAGGGCTGATGATGTGGGAGGGGCTTTAGCCGCGAGCCTTGGTACCTCTGCCGGCGTCGCGGCTGAAGCCCCTCCCACAGCTTCCGCGAAATGCAGCGCTTTCCTCTATTGACGCTTCTGCCTGCCCTGCAGGCGGCAGAAGCGCATGACCGTTTCCACCGCGAACTCCCGCTCCTCCCCGGACAGGGTCTCGAGCATGGCCAGCAGGGCGGCGGACTCGCCATTGCTCGTCTGCGGTTCGGCGCTTCAGCGAAGAACTGGCTGAAGGACACGCCGAAGATCTCGCACAGGCGCTGGATGGTGAGCAGCGAGGGCAGGCTGACGCCGCGCTCGAAGCGGGAGATGGTGATCGGATCAACATCCAGTGCCAGTGACAGCTGTTCCTGCGTGATACCCATGGCGGTGCGGTGGCGGGCGATGATCTTTCCGACTGTTGCTGCGAGTTCCTGGCGCACGGGTAAACCTAAATTGTCATGTCGAGATCCATGCGCGAAATGATTAAGCGTTCACACCCTGCCCGTTAGGCTCTAATTTGTTTAGCCATACAAATGATCTAATATGCCCAGTGTCATGTCGCAATCACCTGGGCAAGGGCCGTGGGGAGCGTGAAACGGCCCGAGCGGAACGGGAGATTGGGGCATGGCGCCGAATGGCCAAGCGGGGCTTGCCCGCATCTCCTATCCAGGGATTGATCTATGCAAAGAAAAATTATCATGGGGCTGCTGACCGGCAGCGCGCTGCTCGGAGGCTGCGCGCCCTATTCGCAAGCCCCGCAGCCGACCAACTTTCCGACCGAGGAGCAACCACACATCCAGGCGGCATCGCACTGGCAACTGATCGCCGGAGACAGCGCTCGCCAACTGATGGCGGCCATGCCGGAAAAACACCCGTTGCATGTCGTGCGGGGCAATGGCGAAAGCCCGTTCGAGGAGGCCTTCACCGCGCAACTGGTCACCGAGCTGACCCGAGCCGGCTATCCGGTGATGAAGAGTGCGGACCGTCCCGGCACCCTGCTGGTCGAACTCAGCGCCCAGCCCGTGCAGTTTACCGAGCATCGCCAGCGCCCTGCCGCAGCCGGTGAACTGACGCTGCTTGCCGGCGGCTTGTGGGTGCTGCGCAATCTCTACGAGAACGCCTCACCAGGCGCTGCGATGATGGCCGGTGCCGTGGTAGTCGATACCGGCCGTTGGTTCGGCAGCAAATACAACGCGACGGTGCCGAAAACCGAGCTGATCGTTACCACCAGCGTTTCCAGCCACGAGCGCTATTACGCCCAGACCAGCTCGGCCTACTACACCACCCAGAGCGACTGGGGGCTGTATGCCCGCAATGCGCTTCTGCCGGTCAAGGGGGGCTTGTGATGAAAATTGTCGCATCTTCCCTGCTGGTTCTGCTGTTTGCCGTGGTCGCCGGCTGCGCGCAGAAAAGCGGCCCGAACTACGAAAGCGCACAGAGTTCGCCCTTCATCCGCGCCAACCACCAGGCCGCCGACGCGTTGTTGCAGCAGTTGCCGGGCAGCGGTAGCACTATGCTCATCGCCACGCTGGTCAACGTCGATGCGCTGGATCGCTCCTCGACCATGGGCCGCCTGGTTTCCGAGCAGATATCCGCGCGCTTCACCCAGGCTGGCCAGCGCATGGTGGAAATGAAGTTCCGCAACAACGTGTACATCTCGCAGAGCCAGGGCGAAATGATGCTGACTCGCGAGATTCATGAGCTGGCTAGCACCTACAACGCCCAGGCGGTAATCGTCGGCAGCTATGGCGAGAGCAAGGACTATGTGTTCATCAACCTGAAAGTGATCCAGCCGACCACCAACGTGGTGCTGGCGACCCATGATTACGCGTTGCCGATCAACGACGACGTACGGGTGATGCTACGCGCCAAGCGTTATTGAATTGTTGGCCTCGAAAAAAGCGTGGTTCATCGCCAAGATCTGTCAGTTGAGCGCCAGGGATGGCGGTACCGCACAGCCTAGTCGGCCCCGCGACACCCTACCGAGTCCCCACACGCACGGCCATCGCCGTAGGGTGCGCACCGCTGAGGATCAGGCCTTGGTCACCAGTTCGGACGCGGTCGACGGCGCCGGGCTGACTTCACAGCCCTTGAGCACCAGACGGATGATGGTTTGTGCGGCAGCTTCGTAGTCGGCATCGTCGAGGGTGGTTTTGCCGGTAACGCTGGAGATCTGCCAGTCGAAGTCGGCGTAGGTCTGGGTCGCGGCCCAGATGCTGAACAGCAGGTGGTGCGGGTCGACCTTGGCCATCATGCCCTGGTCGATCCAGCGCTGGATGCAGGCGATATTGTGCTTGGCCTGGGCGTTGAGCTGTTCGGTCTGTTTCGGTGACAGATGTGGCGCACCGTGCATGATCTCGCTGGCGAACACCTTGGAAGCATGCGGCAGTTCGCGGGAGATGCGGATCTTCGAGCGGATGTAGGCGGTCAGCACTTCGCTCGGGTGGCCCGGCTGGTTGAAGGGGGCAGAGGCGGCCAGCAGCGGCTCGATGATGCTTTCCAGCACCTCGCGGTAGAGGTTTTCCTTGGACTTGAAGTAGTAGTAGACGTTGGGCTTGGGCAGGCCTGCCTTGGCCGCGATATCACTGGTCTTGGTGGCAGCGAAGCCCTTGTCGGCGAACTCCTCGCTGGCTGCGCGCAGGATGAGCTCTTTGTTGCGCTCGCGAATGCTGGTCATAAGGCCCTGTGTTTTCCTCTGCCGCCGGGCGGCGCTCGGACATGTTAGCATCGGCTTTGTGCGAGCCTCAAGGCAGCGGTTACGGGCTGTTCAGCGTTTAACTGACTTGCGGGTCAAATCACTGTATACAGGAAATGGCTTTTCTGTTTTTATCCTGTGCAACGAGTTTCATGACAAGACGTCCTGGCGCCTGACGCTGTAGGAGACCTGCTGTGCCCTCTCATCAACTCGTCGACCCCTTTGGCCGGCGCATCACCTACCTGCGTTTGTCGGTGACCGACCGCTGCGATTTTCGCTGCACTTATTGCATGAGCGAGGACATGGTCTTCGCGCCGCGTTCACAGATTCTCAGTCTCGAAGAGTTGTATGCGGTGGCTGACGCCTTTATCGGCCTGGGCGTGCGACGTATCCGCATCACCGGTGGTGAACCCTTGGTGCGCAAGAACCTGCTGAGCCTGCTGAAGCGCCTGGGAGGGCGTACCGAACTCGATGATCTGGCGATCACCACCAACGGTTCACAGCTGGCGGAGATGGCCGTTGCGTTGCGTGCGGCCGGTGTGCGCCGTTTGAACATCAGCCTGGACTCGCTGCAGCGCGAGCGCTTCGCCGCCTTTACCCGGCGTGACAGGCTCGACCAGGTATTGGCCGGTATCGAAGCCGCGCGTATGGCCGGCTTCGAGCGTATCAAGCTCAACAGCGTGGTGCAGAGCGGGCGCAATGACGACGAGGTGCTGGATCTGGTCGAGTTCGCCATCGAGCGCGGCCTGGATATCAGTTTCATCGAGGAAATGCCGCTGGGCAGCGTGGTCAGCCACAGCCGTGAGCAGACCTTCTGCTCCAGCGACGAGGTGCGCCAACGCATCGAGCAGCGCCATGCGCTGGTGCGCAGTAACAAGGTGACTGGCGGACCATCACGCTATTGGCAGGTGGTCGGTACGCAGACCCAGGTCGGTTTCATCTCGCCGCACAGCCACAACTTCTGCGGTGACTGCAACCGTGTGCGGGTCACGGCCGAGGGCAAGCTGGTGCTCTGCCTTGGCCATGACAACGCGCTGGATCTCAAGCGTCTGTTGCGTGCTCACCCTGGTGACGGCGAACGCTTGCGTCAGGCGCTGATCGAGGCGCTGCGCCTCAAGCCCGAGCGGCACCACTTTGCCACCGACGAGCAGGTTCAGGTGGTGCGCTTCATGAGCATGACCGGCGGATAGACCAGTACCTGGATATCCATAACAACAATAGGGAGGCTCTGTATGAAGCCGTTATGCGTGTGCCTGTGTTCCAGCATTCTGCTGGCGCCAGCTGCACTGGCCCAGAGCTATGTGGTTGGCGTTGAGGACATAGCCTTTGCGCCGCATTACAGTCTCGATAGAGAAGGGCATTATCGTGGTTTCGCCCGCGAAGTGCTGGATACCTTTGCTGCTGATAGCGGCATTAGCCTGATCTACAAACCGCTGCCGGTGGATCAGTTGCTGCCGGCCCTGTTGCGCAGCGAGGTCGATTTCAAGTACCCCGATAGCCCGCACTGGGGCACGGCTCAGAAGGCTGGCGTGACCTTGCACTATAGCCAGGCGGTAGTCGATTACGTCGATGGCGTGCTGGTGGCGCCGCAGCGCTAGGGGCAGGCGCCGGAGAATATCCGTCGCTTGGCCATGGTGCAGGGCTGGACGCCGCGTGGCTATGAACAGGCCATCGACAGTGGGCTGATCCAGCTGAGCTACAGCAAGGATTTACGCCAGATGATCCGCCAGGCGTTGAAGCATGACACTGACGGTGCTTACTTCAATGTAGTAGTGGCCACGCACTATTTGGACAACATTCGCGCTCGGCCAGGCGCGCTGGTATTCGATCCCAAACTGCCGCATACCCGTGGCAGCTTTCACTTGTCGAGCGTGCGTCACCCGCAGCTTATCGCTGGTTTCGATCGCTTCCTTGCGGAGCGCGCGGCTCAGGTGGCGCAGCTCAAGGCGAGCTACCGGGTCGAGGCCAATCTCGATAGTGAATACATGGGGCTCGAGCAATGGAAGGCGGACTTTCTCGAACGCCAGAAAGCCAGAGCCGAGGCCCAGGCGCCTACTGCTTCCGATCGATGATGATCTGGACGTTGCCGTGCGCAGGCTTCGCTGCCTGCACCTGTGTATGCACCAGCCTAGGGTGCGGTACGGCGACCAGCCGCCAGGTAGAGTCGGGCAGCTGATTCGGGCCAGGCGCCTGGATCGGGGTGATGGAGGGGCCGAGCCGATGGCGAAGGCAATCAGCGCCTTGCAGCTCCAACTGCATCGAAGTAGTGGGCGAGCGGCCTTGGCGGTGAATGGCGGCACAGGTCGAGCTGGCGCCAACGCACTGCATCGTAGTTCGCAACGATGACGCCACACAGTCGCTGCGCGCATGGAAAAAGGGGGAAGGGCGTGAACGCCCATCCCCCTTTTTACCCGGCCGCCGTCCCTACCGACGTCAGTCCGGTCCGTTGCGGCAATGGTCAGAAGTGATACTTGACCAGCGCCTGCACAGCGGTCTGGTCGAAACGATCAGCCGAGCCATCCACTGGTTTGACGCCATATTTGGCGCGCCACATGTTGATCTCGGTGCCCACGTAGAGCTGGCGCTCCTTGCCGAACAGGGCCTTGCCCGCATCCCACTTGACCTGGACCGAGGAGCCGACCGAGGTCTGCGTGCCGGCATCGCGCGATGGCGAGCGCCAGTCGATGAAGCCGTCGATGACGAAATCCTGTTCGCCCAGGCTGAAAGGGTAGGCGGCACTGACAGTCAGCTGAGTGGCGTAGCCGTTGCTGTTACTGTCGGCGAAGAAGGTATGGTTGTTGATCTTGACCTGGTACAGGTTGGTCTTGAAGTAGGTGAAGCCGGGTACTGCCCAGTCCAGGCCGATGCCGTACAGGTAGTTCTCCGGGCCAGGGCCGCCGTTGCCTTTCTCGTAGGTGAAGGCAGCGAACACGTCCTTGATCGGGCCGGCGGCCAGCTTCTGCCCGGTCAGCCAGCTCAGGCTCACGCGCGGGGAGAACTCCATGTAGTAGAACGAGTTCTTGTCGTGCTGGCGGAAGGTGCCGTTGTCGAAGCTGCCGCGCGACTGCACGTTGTCGGCGCGGATGTAGTCGAGGAAGTAGAAGAAGTCGCCCCAGGTCCAGCCGCTTGCGTGCTCGAAGGTAAAGGTGCTCTGGGTACGCTGTTCTTCGCCATTGAAGTTCATGCGCTGAAAGTTTTCGCCGTACAGGTATGACAGGCTGTTGTCCTGCCAGTGCAGCAGGTCGCCAGCGAGTGCCTGCTGACCAGAGAACAGTCCGGCTGACAGGGCGAGGCAGTGGGGTAGATGCTTGAGTTTCATGGCTTTTCCTTATTGTTGAGGTGCAGGCAACTGCTCCCGGCGGAGAATGCCGGGAGTATTCGGTCAAGGCTGGGGATCAGATGGAGCGTGGTGCCGGGTCGAGGTCGCGGCTGAGGGGGCTCAGGCTGTCGTCGTTCGTCTCGTCCTGGCGGTTCTGCAGCATGGTATGCAGGTGCGCTTCGGGCTCGTAGTCATCTTCGGCCAGTGGTTCTTCCGGCAGGAAGATGTTCAGTGCGATGGCGCTGAAGGCACCGATGGCAATGGGTGAGCCGAGAATATTGCGCAGCATCTCCGGCATCTGTGCCAGGGCTTCTGGCACTGCCGCTACGCCAAGGCCAAGACCCAGGGAGATGGAAACGATGAGCATGTTGCGACGATGCAGGCCAGCCTCGGTGAGAATCTTGATACCGGCCACTGCCACGGTGCCGAACATGATCAGCGTGGCGCCGCCCAGAACCGGCTTGGGCATGAGCTGCAGCACCGCGCCGACGATCAGGGTGATGATGACGACGAAGCTGGCCAGCACGTGCTGCAGCGCGGCGAACACTGCGGGGAGGAAGTCGGGGGTGTCATCCAGTTGGTAGATCAGTTCGCTGCGAGCATCGGGCGCAGCTGGTGCGTTATGGTCGGTAGTCATGTCATAGCCTGCCAGTTGTTTTTATACGGTCATGGGCTTGCACGAGGCTTCACGGCGCCTCTGTCCTGAGTGACAGAAGTCTGTCTGCCAGGTCAGGTTTTCTGACTATAGCAATTTGTAGACATGTATAAAAACAATTTATTTGTAGATTGTGCACAAAAAAATGAGCCGCCGGTCAGCTTACGCTGCCGGCGGTTCCTGGTTGTAAAAAGATGCCGCGGCCAGTCACGGCCGCGACATGTGTGGCAATCAGTTGATCTGCGCGCCTTCGGCGATCCAGCTACCGATCAGGTCGCGTTCGTCCTGGGTCATCTGGGTGATATTGCCCAGGGGCATGATCTGCGTGGCCACGGTCTGTGCGTGAATCTTTGCCGCTTGTGCCTTCATCTGCTCGGGGGTGTCGAGCATGAAGCCGGCCGGCGCTGTGCTGAACATCGGGCTGGTGGGGCTGGCCGAGTGGCACACGGTGCAGCGTTCGTGAATCACGCTTTCGACCTTGGCAAAATCACTCGCACCGAAGCTGACGGCTGCTGTGCCGTTTGTGCTGGCGGCTTGCTCGGCAGGTGTGGCTGCCGGGCTTGCCTCTTCCACCTTGGCCGGTGCTGCGCTGGACGGCTGCTCGACGGCTGCGACTGGAGCAGCGGCCGGTGCGCGTTGCGCCGGCGCCGTGACGTAGGCCAGGCAGATCATGCCCAGTGCTGCCGCTGGCAGGGTCCAGACGTACTTGCTGCTGTCGTGGCGGGTGTTGAAGTAGTGACGTACCAGCACCGCCAGGATCGCAATCCCGGCCAGGATCGCCCAGTTGTACTGGCTGCCGTAAGTGCTCGGGAAGTGGTTGCTGATCATGATGAACAGCACCGGCAGGGTGAAGTAGTTGTTGTGGCGCGAGCGCAGCAGACCTTTGGCCGGCAGCAGCGGATCGGGCGTGGTGTTGGTTTCGATGGCCTTAACCAGTGCACGCTGGGCCGGCATGATGGTGAAGAACACGTTGCCGACCATGATGGTGCCGATGATTGCGCCGACATGGATGTACGCCGCGCGGCCACTGAATATCTGGCTGAAGCCGTAGGCGGCGGCGATGATCAGCACGAACAGCACGGCGCCGAGCAGGGCCGGACGCTTGCCCAGCGGTGAGTCGCAGAGCAGGTGATATATCACATAGCTGACTGCCATCGAGCCAAGACCGATGGCGATGGCCGCAGCGGGCGCCAGGTCGACGCCGGGCTTGACCAGATACAGGCTGGGGTTGAGGTAATACACCACCAGCAGCAGGGCGACGCCCGACAGCCAGGTGGCGTAGGCTTCCCATTTGAACCAGTGCAGGTTCTCCGGCATTTTCGGCGGAGCCAGCTTGTACTTTTCCAGGTGGTAGATGCCGCCGCCGTGAATGGCCCAGAGATCACCCGACAGCCCCTCGCGCGGGTTGCTGCGGTTGAGGTTGTTCTCCAGCCAGACGAAATAGAAGGATGCGCCGATCCAGGCGATACCGGTGATCATATGGATCCAGCGGATGCCCAGGTTTAGCCATTCGGTGAAATGTGCTTCCACGATCTGTACCTCTTTTCCGGGATAGGCACGCCAGCCCCGGGCTTCTCTTATTGGTGGGGGTTGAGGAGAAGAAACTCGTCCTCATTGAAGAAATGCTCATCGCAGTTGTTGCCGGAACCACTGCGATCAACCACCAGGAAGTCATCCCGCTTTTCGATCGCCAGCACCGGGTGGTGCCAGACGCCGCGATGGTAATTGATGCCCTGCCTGCCATTGCTGAGGAAGGCACGGACGGCCCCTGATACAGGTACATCGCCAATTGGCGCGACCACGATCAGAAAGGGGTGGCCGAGCAGCGGAATGAAAGCCTGGCTGCCCAGCGGATGGCGTTCCAGCATGCGGACGGTCAACGGCATCTCCAGCGCTTCGGCACTGAAGATACTGATGATGGCCTTGTCCTCCGGCTGTGCGGTCTCCACGGTGGCCAGCTTGTGATAGCGGCGGGTGGAGCCGTTGTTGATCATGAAGAAGTCGCTGCCGTCGGTTTCGATCACGTCACCGAAGGGGGCGAAGGCTTCTTTGCTCAGGGGCTCGATGGTCAGGCTGCGCATGGCTGTTCTACTTGTTCGATTCGGTTTGTTGGGCTGCGCCAGCCGTTACAGCTGCTGCAGACGGAAGAGGGCGATCTTGTTGATCTCGGCCAGGGCGGTGGCGAATTCCTGCTCCGGTGTGTTGTGAATGCGCTCCTCGAAGGCGGCCAGGATCTGGTGGCGGTTGCTGCCCTTGACGGCCTTGATGAAGGGGAAGCCGAACTTGGCCTTGTAGGCGTCGTTGAGTTCGGTGAAACGGGCGAACTCCTCGGCGGTGCATTCGTGGATGCCTGCACCGGATTGCTCGGCGGTGCTGGAAGCGGTCAGTTCGCCGCGTACGGCGGCTTTGCCGGCCAAGTCCGGGTGAGCGTTGATCAGCGCCAGTTGCGCCTCATGACTGGCGGACAGAAGGATGTCGGCCATACGCTGCTGCAGGCCGTCGATGTCGTCTACCGACGCATCCAGGCCGAGGTCATAGGCTTTCTCGGCCACCCAGGGCGAGTGCTCGTAGATGTCGGCGAAGGCGGCGACGAACGCGTCGCGGCTCAGCTGGGAAGGGGTCAGGGTCTGGAAACGGCTCATGGGCGGCTCTCTTTTTCGGTCGCGCTGAAGGGGTGGGTGGCATGCCAGTGTCTGGCGATGTCGACGCGGCGGGCGCACCAGACCTTGTCATGGCTTCTGACGTAGTCGATGAAGCGCGCCAGCGAAGCCAGGCGGGCCGGTCGACCGAGCAGGCGGCAGTGCATGCCGATCGACAGCATCTTCGGAGCGCCGGCTTTACCCTCGGCGTAGAGCACGTCGAAGGCATCCTTGAGGTATTCGAAGAAATCGTCGCCCTTGTTGAAGCCCTGCACCTGGGTGAAGCGCATGTCGTTGGTGTCCAGGGTGTAAGGGATCACCAGGTGCGGTTTTTCTGCGGTGCTGGCCGGGTCCCAGTAGGGCAGGTCGTCGTCGTAGGTGTCGGAGTCATAGAGGAAGCCGCCTTCCTCGCGTACCAGGCGTCGGGTATTCGGGCCCAGGCGCCCGGTGTACCAGCCCAGCGGGCGCTCGCCGGTCAGCTCGGTGAGGATGCGGATGGCCTCGAGCATGTGCTCGCGCTCGGTCGCTTCGTCCATGTTCTGGTAATCGATCCAGCGGTAGCCGTGGCTGCAGATCTCATGCCCGGCGGCGACCATCTCGCGGATCACGTCCGGGTGGCGCTGGGCGGCCATGGCCACGGCGAAGATGGTCAGCGGGATGTCATGCTGCTTGAACAGGTTGAGCAGGCGCCAGACGCCGGCGCGGCTGCCGTACTCGTAGAGAGATTCCATGCACAGGTTGCGCTGACCCGGCAGCGGCTGGGCGGCGACCATCTCGGAGAGAAAGGCCTCGGACTCCCTGTCGCCGTGAAGGATGTTGCGCTCGCCGCCTTCCTCGTAATTGAGCACGAAGGACAGGGCAATACGGGCATCGCCCGGCCAGTGTGGGTGGGGTGGGTTTGCGCCGTAGCCGATCAGATCGCGTGGGTAATCAGCATTCACTGCAGTCTTCCTATCTGGAGCGTGGCGGTCACTGCGCGCCTGGCAATGAATGGCTGCGCGACCGGGAAGGCTAATTGTATACAAAGTTGTTTGCCGTTTGTAAATCGACTTTTCATCATTTTCTGCATTCTTTGCAACGCGGAAGAGGTTGACCGAGTGGACGGTAATTCGCGCCGAGTGGTGCGTGATTGCTGGCTTGCGATGAATGTACATGGCGCTTTACTGGCTGCATCTATAACGCTTTATCTGAATTTGTTGTGTACAATTTCAGGTTGAAATGTTTTATATTCTGGCTGCGTGCTATCCTGCCATTGCGTCGGAGCACTGCGACGAGCCGATTTCAACAGAGTAGAGGAGGTGTGGTGTTCGCCGGGCGTTGATCGCCACGAGCATCCGAGACTCATGGGACGTTTGACTACGCATGTACTGGACGCCGCACACGGTTGCCCAGGGAGTGGCATCAAGGTCGAGTTGTATCGCGTCGAAGGCGCGCAGCTGGAGCTGATCAATACCGTTACCACCAACCACGATGGCCGTTGCGACGCGCCGGTGCTGCAGGGCGACGACTACCGTACGGGCGTCTACCAGCTGCATTTCCATGCCGGCGACTATTACCGCGCCCGTGGCGTGACGCTGCCGGAGCCGGCCTTTCTCGATGTTGTGGTGCTGCGTTTCGGCATCGATGCCGGCCAGGAGCACTACCACGTGCCGCTACTGATTTCGCCTTACAGCTACTCCACCTATCGCGGTAGCTGATGACTGGCGGGGCAGCCGCCAGACGAATGCTTGTCACCCTCAGACACGTTTGAGTCCCTATGCCCGCTCACACTGCGGGCTTTTTTTCGTCCGCGTGTAGAGCGACGCGTAGCCCGTCAGATGAAATCCGGGGCCGGCGATAGGCATGGTCGAGGGTGTCTGCCTGTCGTTGCCAGACCAAACGAAAAGCCCCGGCACAGGGCCGGGGCTTCGGGCTTCGTGGTCTCTGCCGTCAGAGGAAGGCGAACTTGGTGATGAAGATCGCGCACAGCACGTACAGGCTGATCGATACCTTGTCGCGCTGACCGGTCAGCAGCTTGAGTGTGGCGTAGGTGAGAAAGCCCAGGGCGATACCGTTGGCGATGGAGAAGGTCAGCGGCATCATCACCACGGTGACGATGGCCGGGATGGTGTCGGTATGGTCTTTCCAGTCGATGTGCGCCATGCCGCTCATCATCAGCATCGCCACGTAGATCAGCGCGCCTGCGGTGGCGTAGGCGGGAATCATGCCGGCCAACGGAGCGAAGAACATCGCGGCGAGGAACAGTATACCGACGGTGATGGCGGTCAGGCCGGTACGGCCACCGGCAGCGACACCGGCAGCGCTTTCCACATAGCTGGTCACCGGCGGGCAGCCAACCATCGCACCGACCACGCTGGAGGTGGAGTCGGCTTTCAGCGCCTTGGACAGGTTCTGGATCTTGCCGTCTTCATCCACCAGGTTGGCGCGGTGGGCGACGCCCATCAGGGTGCCGGCGGTGTCGAACATGTTCACGAAGAGGAAGGCCAGGATCACGCTGATCATCGCCACGTTGAACGCGCCGGCGATGTCCATGGCCAGGAAGGTCGGTGCCAGGCTCGGCGGCATCGACACCAGGCCACCATATTCCACCAGGCCCAGGGCCCAGCCGATGGCGGTTACGCCGAGCATGCTGAAGAGGATGGCGCCGAACACGTTGCGGTGGCTGAGCACGGCGATCAGCAGGAAGCACACGGCGGCCAGCAGCGCCGACGGGTTGGCGAACGAGCCCATGGTCAGCAGGGTGGCCGGGCTGTCGACGACGATGCCGGCGGTCTTCAGACCGATCAGGCCGAGGAACAGGCCGACCCCGGCGCCCATGGCGAAACGCAGGCTCATCGGGATGCTGTTGAGCAGCCATTCGCGAATCTTCGACAGGCTCATGATCATGAACAGCACGCCGGAGATGAACACCGCGCCCAGAGCGATCTGCCAGCTATAACCCATTTCACCGACAACGGTGTAGGTGAAGAAGGCGTTCAGGCCCATGCCCGGTGCCAGGCCGACCGGCCAGTTGGCGTACAGCCCCATCAGGAAGCAGCCCAGCGCCGCACCGATGCAGGTGGCGACGAATGCGGCGCCGTGATCGATGCCGGCGGTGGCCATGATGTTGGGGTTGACGAAAATGATGTAGGCCATGGTGACGAAGGTCGTCAGCCCGGCCAGCAGTTCGGTCTTGAGGGTGGTGCGGTGCTCGGTCAGTTTGAAGAAGCGGTCGAGCAGACCTCCTCTTGCCAGTTGAGTCGCGTGTTGTTCTTGTTTGATGCTTTCCACTGCGGGTACTCCTCATGTCTCTTGTGGTGTACCGCCCAGAGCGTTGCGCAAGGACAATGCTCTCTGAGGTAGGCGGTGTTTCTGGCAGTGCTTCCTGGCTAAGTTGTTGACCGAGCGGTCAAGAAGTCACTCAGGCGTGATTATGGTGTTGTATACAAAAAATGCAATTAATGTTTTTAATGTTGCATTGATCGCACCAGTTGACTGACCGGGCGTGAGTGCGACCGAATTGGGCGACAATCCATTCTGTCTTGAAGGTAAAAGACTTTTAAAACAAAGAGATAGGAAAGGGGCTTGCTGGAACGCCTTTGGCTGCCCGAGCAGCTGTCAGCCAGTGATAGGCGGTCCTTAGCTGCTAATGAACTGAGACGGTAGCCATATATAAGGAAAGGATTTGTTTCGCTGCGCTAAATCTCAGGCAATGTACTGCCATCGCCAGCTATGACGTCATACGACGCAGGGTGTAGTGGCTGATTGCTTTGTGTACAATTGCCCCAATTTTTTCTGATGTTTTTTCGCTCGGCGCTTGTCAGCTACCGGGTAGAACACAGTAGAGTCGCAGTGTCGCCGACTCTCATTGACGCGAGCCAGAATGAACGATCAATTGCAGCCACTGAAGAAGCAGCCGCGTGCAGGCAAAAGCAGCCGCAGCGGGACTCAGGACGATGTCGTATATGCCCATATTTTCGATGCCATTCTCGAGCAGCGTCTGGCGCCCGGCACCAAGCTGAGCGAAGAGGCGCTGGGTGAGATCTTCGGCGTCAGTCGCACCATCATTCGTCGCGCGCTGTCGCGTCTGGCTCACGAGGGCGTAGTGCTGCTGCGGCCGAACCGCGGTGCAGTGGTGGCCAGCCCGAGCGTCGAAGAAGCCCGGCAGATCTTCTATGCACGCCGCCTGGTCGAGCGCGCCATCACCGAGCTGGCTGTCGAGCACGCGACAGCCGAGCAGCTGGCCGAGCTGCGGCAGATGGTCAAGGACGAGCAGGACAGCTTCTCCCGTGGCGACCGTGGCGCTGGTATCCGCCTGTCCGGCGAGTTCCACCTGAAGCTGGCCGAGGCCGCGCGCAATGCGCCGCTCGTCAGCTTTCAGCGCAGCCTGGTGTCGCAGACCTCGCTGATCATCGCCCAGTACGAAAGCGGCAGCCGCTCGCATTGCTCCTACGACGAACACAACCAGTTGATCGACGCCATCGAAGCGCGTGACGCCGAGCGTGCGGTGCACCTGATGATGCACCACATGGATCACATCGACAGCAAGCTCAACCTCGACGAGGAAAGCGCCTCGGACGACCTGCACGCGGTGTTCTCGCACCTGCTGCAGACCAATAAGAAGCCCGGCCGCAGCGCTGCCAACCGCTGATTTGCTGCGTTGGCGGTGTCGGCGCTCTGCAGCTGTTTCGACGCTTGTGTAGGAGCCGCGCCTCGCGGCGAATTGGGTTGGTAGCAACTTCGCCCCGGGGCGGGGCTCCCACAAGTTGGCGTCCGCCTATCCAATTTTAAGGTAGCTCCGCGCTCAGTTTCAGGGTGGGTTAGTCGCTTATCACCGCTACTGGCCACAGCACCTTGCTAGATGCGGCGTAACCCACCATCGGCGCAACGCGTTCCATCGCCTGGTGGATTACGCGGCGCACTGCTCTCATCCGCGCCCTTACGATTAGCGTTCAGCGCCGCTAATCCACCCTACGCGGAGTAGCATCCGGCCTCACTTTAGGTGGCTCCACATACCTTGCGCTTAGCGCTGGTGCACCGATACGCCGGCGGCGAAGGTCTCCTTCACGGCGCGGTCGTCGCCGAGCATGGTCAGGGCGAACAGGCGTTCTTCCAGGCTCGTGGCCTGCTGCATGCGGTAACTGATCAGCGGCGTGGCGTTGTAGTCCAGCACCAGGAAGTCGGCATCCTTGCCGGGCAGGAAGTTGCCCAGCTGATCGTCCAGGTAAAGGGCGTTGGCGCCACCGAGGGTGGCCAGGTACAGCGACTTGAACGGGTCGAGCTTCTTGCCCTGCAACTGCATCACCTTGTAGGCCTCGTTGAGTGATTGCAGCTGGCTGAAGCTGGTGCCGGCACCGACATCGGTGCCCAGGCCGACGCGCACGCCATGGGCTTCCAGCTTGTTCAGGTCTAACAGGCCGCTGCCGAGGAACAGGTTGGAGGTCGGGCAGAAGGCTACCGCCGAGCCGGTTTCGGCCAGGCGCTTGCACTCGTCATCACACAGGTGCACGCCATGGGCGAACACCGCGCGCGGGCCGATCAGCTTGTGGTGGTCATAGACGTCCAGATAGCCCTTGCGCTCGGGGAACAATTCCTTGACCCACTCGATTTCCTTACGGTTCTCGGACAGGTGGGTGTGCATATACAGGTTGGGATATTCCTGGAGCAGCTTGCCGGCCAGCTCCAGTTGCTCCGGTGTACTGGTCGGGGCGAAGCGGGGGGTGACTGCATAGTGCAGGCGGCCCTTGCCGTGCCAGCGTTCGATCAGTGCCTTGCTCTCGGCGTAGCCGCTCTCCGCAGTGTCGGTGAGATAATCCGGAGCGTTGCGATCCATCAGCACCTTGCCCGCGATCATGCGCAGGTTGAGCTTTTCGGCCTGCTCGAAGAAGGCATCCACCGATTGCGGATGCACGCTGCCGAACACCAGGGCGGTGGTGGTGCCGTTGCGCAGCAGTTCCTTGAGGAAGATCGCCGCCACGTCACTGGCGTGCGCCTTGTCTTCGAACTGTTTTTCTGTGGGGAAGGTGTAGGTATTGAGCCAGTCCAGCAGCTGCTCGCCGTAGGAGGCGATCATGCCGGTCTGCGGGTAGTGGATATGGGTGTCGATGAAACCGGGGGTGATAAGCGCGTCGCGGTAGTGTTGAACCTCGATGCCGGCCAGCTTCGGCAACAGCTCGGCAGCTGCGCCGACCTGAGCGACCTTGCCGTTTTCGATCAGCAGGATGCCGTCCTCGAAATATTCGTAAGACTGCTCGACACCGACCACGGCCGGGTCGGCGAGGCTGTGCAGGATGGCGGCGCGGTAGGCTTTGCGGGTGTTGCTCATCATTAAAGTCTCGTACGTGGGCGCGCGGGACGCACCATGAAAATGGGGCGGTGCGCACAGTACACCCTACGATCTTGGCCCGTAGGGTGCTCTGTGCGCACCAATAGTCAGGATCTACGCGAGGCCGGCAGCAGCTTGGCCACGCTGGATTCGCCTTTCTTCACGTCCTGACCAAAGCTTGCGTTGTAAGTGGCGATCACCTCACCGGCGATGGACACTGCGATTTCCACTGGCAGCTTGCCTTTCACTTCGGCAAGGCCCATGGGGCAGCGCATGCGTGCCATCAACGTTTCCTCGAAGCCGCGTTCGCGCAGGCGGTGTTCGAACTTGACGCGTTTGGTCTTCGAGCCGATCAGGCCGTAGTAGGTGAAGTCGCCGCGTTTGAGGATCGCCGCGGTCAGCTCCAGGTCGAGCTGGTGGTTGTGGGTCATGACGATGTAGTAACTGCCGGGTGGCATGTTCTCCACCTCATCGACCACTTCGTCACTCACGATCTTCTCCACGCCGGCGGGGATATGCTCGGGAAATTCGTTCTCCCTCGAGTCGATCCAGCGCACCTTGCACGGCAGGCTGGCGAGCAACGGTACCAACGCGCGACCGACATGGCCGGCGCCGAACACGGCGATCTGCGCCTGCGGCTGACCCATGGGCTCGAACAGCAGCACGGTGGCGCCGCCGCAGCACTGACCGAGGCTGGCGCCAAGGGAGAAACGCTCCAGGCGGGTGTCCTGGCTGCGCGCGGCGAGCATCTCGCGGGCCATTTCCATGGCCTTGTATTCCAGATGGCCGCCGCCGATGGTCTCGAAGATGCGCTCGGCGGTGACCACCATCTTCGAGCCGGCATTACGCGGCGTCGAGCCGCGTTCTTCGATGATGGTCACCAGCACGCAGGGCTCACCTTTTTCCAGCAGCTCGGCGAGGGCACTGATCCAGCTCATTTGCTCAGCCTCCAGGAAGGCGTGGTCTGCCCCGGGCGCGGCAGGCGCCAGTTGCTCGGCGACGGGGCCAGAATCGGCTCCGGCGTCGGGCGAGCGGGTGGATTATTCGGTTCGGTGTGTTTTGTCATTGTTGTACACCTCTTGGCTTTAGGCCGTAGCCCGGATGCAATCCGGGGCAGGGTTTCCCCCGGATTTCATCCGGGCTACGTTTCAGGCCGGCTCGACCTCGGTAGCACCTGCAGTCTTGGCCGTAGCCTTCAGCTTGCGCATCTGTTCCACACCCCACAGCACGCGCTCGGGCGTGGCCGGGGCGTCGATCTGCGGTTGCACCTTGTAGTCCGCCAGGCTGGCCACGGCGTCCTTCAGCGCGCACCAGGCGGCGATGCCGAGCATGAACGGCGGCTCGCCCACTGCCTTGGAGTGGAACACGGTGTCTTCCGGGTTCTTGCGGTTTTCCACCAGCTTCACGCGCAGGTCGATGGGCATGTCGGCGATGGCCGGGATCTTGTAGCTGGCCGGGCCGCAGGTCATCAGCTTGCCCTTGGCGTTCCACACCAGCTCCTCGGTGGTCAGCCAGCCCATGCCCTGGACGAAGGCGCCTTCGACCTGGCCGATGTCGATGGCCGGGTTCAGCGAGTCGCCGACGTCATGCAGGATGTCGCCGCGCAGCATGCGGTATTCGCCGGTCAGGGTGTCGACCAGCACTTCCACGCAGGCCACGCCGTAGGCGTAGTAGTAGAAGGGGCGGCCAGCCGCCTTGTCGCGGTCGTAGTAAATCTTCGGGGTGCGGTAGAAGCCGGTCGAAGAGAGCGAGACCTGACCGAAGTAGGCCTTCTGGATCATCTCCTCGAAGGACAGGAAGTGATCACGCACGCGCACCTGGCCGTTGCGGAATTCCACGTCTTCCGGGGTGACCTTGTACTCGCGCACCAGGAAGTCCACCAGGCGCTGCTTGATGGTTTCGGCCGCGTTCTTCGCCGCCATGCCGTTGAGGTCTGCGCCGCTGGAGGCCGCGGTCGGCGAGGTATTGGGCACCTTGTCGGTGTTGGTGGCGGTGATCTGGATGCGCTCGATATCGACCCGGAACACTTCGGCGACGACCTGCGCGACCTTGGTGTTGAGGCCCTGGCCCATCTCGGTGCCGCCGTGGTTGAGGTGGATCGACCCGTCGGTGTAGATGTGGATCAGTGCGCCGGCCTGGTTGAGGAAAGTGGCGGTGAAACTGATGCCGAACTTCACCGGGGTCATGGCCAGGCCTTTCTTCAATACCGGGCTCTTGGCATTGAAGGCGCGGATTTCCTCACGACGCTTGGCGTACTCGCAGCTTTGCTCCAGCTCGGCGGTCATCTCGTGGATAACGTTGTGCTCCACGGTCTGGTGGTAGTGGGTGACGTTACGCTCGGTCTTGCCGTAGTAGTTGAGCTTGCGCACTTCCAGCGGGTCCTTACCCAGGCTGCGGGCGATGGCGTCCATCACTTCCTCGATGGCGACCATGCCCTGTGGGCCGCCGAAGCCGCGGTAGGCGGTGTTCGACGCGGTGTTGGTCTTGCAGCGATGACCGTTGATGGTGGCGTTGCCGAGGAAGTAGGCGTTGTCCGAGTGGAACATGGCGCGGTCGACGATGGAGCCGGACAGATCCGGCGAATAGCCGCAGTTGCCAGCCAGGTCCATCTCGATGCCGTGCAGCAGGCCGTCGTCATCGAAGCCGACGTCGTACTCGACGTAGAAGGGATGGCGCTTGCCGGTCATGCTCATGTCTTCCATGCGCGGCAGGCGCATCTTGGTCGGACGGCCGGTGAGGTGGGCGATCACTGCGCACAGGCACGCCGGGCCGGCGGCCTGGGTTTCCTTGCCGCCGAAACCACCGCCCATGCGGCGCATGTCGATGACGATCTTGTTCATCGGCACGCCAAGTACTTCGGCGACCAGCTTCTGCACTTCAGTGGGGTTCTGCGTCGAGGTGTAGACCAGCATGCCGCCGTCTTCGGTCGGCATCACCGAGGAAATCTGGGTTTCCAGGTAGAAGTGCTCCTGGCCACCGATATGCAGGGTGCCCTGCAGGCGACGCGGGGCGCTGGCCAGTTTGCTGGCCGAATCGCCGATGCGGTGTGTGTGGCTGGCGAGCACGAAATGCTTCTTGCGGTAGGCCTCGACCACGTCGAGCACCGGCTCCAGGTCTTCGTATTCGACAATGGCAGCCATGGCCGCCTTGCGCGCGGTTTCCAGACTGTCAGCGGCTACCGCCAGCACCACCTGACCAACGTACTCGACCTTGCCGTCGGCCAGCAGCGGGTCGCCGGCGACCACCGGGCCGATGTCCAGCTGGCCCGGCACGTCATCCTTGGTGATGGCGATGGCCACGCCCGCAAACTCGTAGCAGGGGCGGGTGTCGATGCGCAGGATGCGCGCATGGGCGCGATCGGACTGGCGCGCGTAGACGTGCAACTGGTTGGGAAATTCCAGGCGGTCGTCAACATAGACCGCCTCGCCGGACACGTGCTTGTCCGCGCTCTCGTGCTTGACGCTCTTGCCGACGCCGCTGGTCATGCCGGCGCGGAACAGGGCGGCCAGTTCTTCCTGGGATTTGTGTTCGATATGACTGGACATCTTCGTCTCCAAAAAATGCTGCGCGCTCAGGCGTAAGCCGTGACCCGGGTTTCGATTTCGGGTGACTGCTGTTCCAGGAAGAACTTGCGCAGCAGGTTCTGGGCAGTGAGCAGGCGGTACTCCTTGCTGGCGCGGAAATCCGACAGCGGGGTGAAGTCCTCAGCCAGCGCGTTGCAGGCACGCTCGATTACGCCCGGATACCAGGCCGAGCCGGCCAGCGCCGCCTCGCAGGCGCTGGCGCGTTTGGGGATGGCAGCCATGCCGCCGAAGGCGATGCGCGCATCTCGCACCACGCCATCTTCGATGGTCAGGTTGAAGGCCGCGCAGACCGCGGAGATATCGTCGTCCAGGCGCTTGGACACCTTGTAGGCACGGAACGCCTGGTTGGCCTGCTTGCGCGGCACGATGATCTTCTCGATAAATTCGGCTTCCTGGCGCGCGGTCACCTTGTAGTCGAGGAAGTAGTCCTGCAGCGGCAGGGTGCGCCGCGTGTTGCCCTGGCGCAGAGCGATCTGCGCGCCGAGGGCGATCAGCAGCGGCGGGGCGTCGCCGATGGGCGAGGCGTTGCCGATGTTGCCGCCCAGGGTGCCCTGGTTGCGGATCTGCAGCGAGGCGAAGCGGTGCAGCAGCTCGCCGAAGTCCGGGTACTCGCGCGACAGCGCTGCGTAGCAGTCGGACAGTGCCGCGGCCGCACCGATTTCGATGGCGCTGTCGGTCACGTCGATACGCTTCATGTCCTCGATATGGCCGACGTAGATCATCACTGGCAGTTCACGGTGGAACTGGGTGACTTCCAGGGCCAGGTCTGTGCCGCCGGCGAGCAGGCGGGCTTCGGGGTTGGCGGCATAGAGGTCGGCCAGGTCGGCGACTGTCAGCGGCACCAGGCAGCGCTTGTCGCCACTGTTGAGCTCGGCGGTCTCGCGCGGGGCGATGGTCTTGAGTCGGGCCACGGTATCGCTTTCGAAGGCATCGAACTGATCCGGCTGCTTCTGGCAGCAGGCCTGCTCGGCGGCGTCGATGATCGGCCGGTAGCCGGTGCAGCGGCACAGGTTGCCGGCCAGGGCCTCCAACGTAGCGCCCTTGTCGTAGCCGCTGGAATTCTTTTGCAGGGCGAACAGTGACATGATGAAACCGGGGGTACAGAAGCCACACTGCGAGCCATGGCAGTCGACCATCGCCTGCTGCACGCTGTGCAGCTTGCCCTGGTGCTTGAGGTCTTCGACGGTGATCAGTTGCTTGCCGTGCAGACTGGAAACGAAAGTCAGGCAGGAGTTGAGGGTGCGGTAGCGTACGCGCTCGCCCTCGAGCTCGCCCACCACCACGGTGCAGGCACCGCAGTCGCCGGAGGCGCAGCCTTCCTTGGTTCCGGTTTTGCCGACATGCTTACGCAGGTAGTTGAGCACGGTGACGTTGGGGTCCAGGGCATGCTCGGTGCGCAGCTCCCGGTTGAGTAAAAACTGGATCAAGGACGACCTCCAGGCATTTTATTGTTATGAATCGGTGGCTTGCCGGGTGATCTGCGTGCACTGCAAGGCCCGGGCACGATTGGCCATGGAGGCAATCTAGGGTTTTCTGACTTTTGGGTCAATAAATTTCTGACCTGAAAGTCAGTCTATTTTTTGGCAGCCTGATCCGTGAGACTGGCCATTCTGCTTGATGGCTTCCGCCCCGCAGGGCGCTCCGCCATTCCTGCAGCAAGTGTCATGCCGTACGCTTGGCCCGGATGCGCCCTGTGTTACACTCGCTGCCGAATTTTCGTGCTCCTGCCCAGCCGCAGCGGGGCTCTCAGACTCGACCGCCTGCCTCTGGATCGACGCAACTTAAGGAATGTCATGACATTCAAGGCCCTGGACAGCCTCGCCGAGCAAATTGCCCATTACCTGGCAGAGCGGATCATTCGCGGTGAGCTCAAGGAGCGCGAGCGTATCCAGGAGCAGAAGGTTACCCAGGCACTCAATGTCAGCCGTGGCTCGGTGCGCGAAGCGCTGCTTATCCTCGAGCGTCGCCATCTGATCGTGATCCTGCCGCGCCGCGGTGCCCAGGTCAGTGAACTGACCGCCCATCACGTTACCAGCCTCTATGCCCTGACCATCGAGCTGTACGCCATGCTGGCCCGCGCGGTGATCGAACGCTGGCAGGTGGAGGCCGATCTGGCGCCGTTCATCGAGATCAAAAATCGCCTGCAGGACAGCCTCGAGCGCGACGATATCAGCGCTTTCGTCGAGAACAGTTTCGATGTGATGCGCGCGGCCTTTCCCTTCGCCGACAATCCCTACCTGCAGGAAACCCTGGAGAATCTGCTGCCGGCCATCAGCCGCACCTATCATTTGGCGCTGGAACGGCGCAAAGGTGAGATGGGCCAGTTCATGAACACCTTCGCCAGTCTGCTGCAGGCGATCATCACCCGCGACCCCGTGCGTGCCCGCGAGGTGCTGCAGGCCTACGGTGAGCATAACTGCCAGCTGGTGCTGGCCACCCTGGCCGAGCGCTAAGCCGCGATGCGCCTGAAAAGCATCAAGCTGGCGGGCTTCAAGTCCTTCGTCGACCCGACGACGGTGAGCTTTCCCAGCAACATGGCGGCCGTGGTTGGGCCCAATGGCTGCGGCAAGTCCAACATCATCGACGCCGTGCGCTGGGTGATGGGCGAAAGCTCGGCGAAGAACCTGCGTGGCGAGTCGATGACCGACGTCATCTTCAACGGCTCCAATACGCGCAAGCCGGTGACTCAGGCCTCCATCGAACTGATCTTCGACAACAGCGACAACTCGCTGGTGGGCGAATACGCCGCCTTCGCCGAGATTTCCATTCGCCGTCGGGTCACCCGCGACGCACAGAACACCTATTTCCTCAACGGCACCAAGTGCCGCCGCCGCGACATCACCGATATCTTCCTCGGCACTGGTCTTGGCCCGCGCAGTTACTCGATCATCGAGCAGGGCATGATCAGCAAGCTGATCGAGGCCAAGCCCGAGGAGTTGCGCAACTTCATCGAGGAAGCCGCTGGCATTTCCAAATACAAGGAGCGCCGCCGCGAGACCGAGAACCGCATCCGCCGTACCCAGGAAAACCTGGCGCGCCTGACCGACCTGCGCGAGGAACTGGAACGCCAGCTCGAACGCCTGCACCGCCAGGCCCAGGCTGCGGAGAAGTACCAGGAATACAAGGCCGAGGAGCGTCAGCTCAAGGCCCAGCTGCTGGCCCTGCGCTGGCAGACGCTGAATCAGCAGGTCGGCAGCCGCGAGCAGGTGATCGGCGATCAGGAAGTGGCCTTCGAAGCATTGGTGGCCGAGCAGCGCAGCGCCGATGCCGCCATCGAGCGTTTGCGCGACGGCCATCACGAACTCTCCGAGCGTTTCAATCTGGTGCAGGGCCGCTTCTATTCCGTGGGTGGCGATATCGCCCGCGTCGAGCAGAGCATCCAGCATGGCCAGCAGCGCCTGCGCCAGTTGCAGGACGACCTGCGCGAGGCGGAAAAGGCGCGCCTGGAAACCGAATCGCACCTCGGCCATGACCGCACCCTGCTGGCCACTCTGGGTGAAGAGCTGGAGATGCTCCTGCCCGAGCAGGAGCTGACTGCCGCCGCTGCCGAGGAGTCCGCCGCCGGCCTGGAAGAGGCTGAGGTCGCCATGCACGGCTGGCAGGAGCAATGGGACGGTTTCAACCAGCGCAGCGCCGAGCCGCGTCGCCAGGCCGAGGTGCAGCAGTCGCGCATCGCCCAGCTGGAGCAGAGTCTGGAGCGCCTGGCCGAACGCCAGCGCCGACTGAACGAAGAATTGCAGCAACTGGCCGCCGACCCCGAAGACGCCGCCATTCTCGAACTGAACGAACAGCTCGCCGCTGGCGAGCTGGAGCACGAAGCCCTGCAGCTGGCCGAAGAGCAGCAGGCCGAGCGCCTGCAGCAACTGCGCGAGGACCTGCAGCAAGCCGGTCAGGCCCAGCAGCAGGCGCAAGGTGAGCTACAGCGGCTGAACGGCCGCCTTGCCTCGCTGGAGGCCCTGCAACAGGCTGCCCTGGACCCAGGGCAGGGGGCAGGCGACTGGCTGCGCGAGCAGAACCTGCTGCAGCGCCCGCGCCTGGCCGAAGGGCTGCGTGTGGAGGCCGGCTGGGAGCTGGCGGTGGAAACCGTGCTCGGCGCCGACCTGCAGGCGGTGCTGCTGGACGATTTTGCCGGGCTGGATTTTGCCAGTCTGGAACAGGGCGAACTGCGTCTGGCCAGCCCCGCCAGTGGCGACGCGCGCCGTGCTGGCAGTCTGCTGGACAAGATCGAGTCGAGCCACGACCTGTCGCCCTGGCTGGCCAGTGTGCGCCCGGTGGAGTCGCTGGAACAGGCGCTGACGGCTCGCGCGCAGCTGGTCGATGGCGAAAGCCTGATCAGCCGCGACGGATACTGGGTCGGCCGGCACTTCCTGCGTGTGCGCCGCGCCGCCGAAGCCGACAGCGGCGTGCTGGCGCGCGGTCAGGAGCTGGAGCGTCTGCAGCTGGAGCGCGAGGAGCGCGAAGCCGCGTTGGCGCAATTGGATGAGCGTCTGCTAGGGCTGCGCGACGAGCAGCGTCGTCAGGAAGAACAGCGTGAGCAGCAGCGCCGCCAAGGCCAGGAGCTGGCGCGGCAACTGAGTGAGTTGAAGGCAAAGCTGTCCGCCAGCCAGGCCAAGGCCGAGCAGTTGGGGCTGCGCCGTCGTCGCCTGCAGGACGAGTTGCAGGAAGCGGCCGAACAACGCGAGATCGAGCAGGAGCAACTGGGCGAGTCGCGCCTGCAACTGCAGGACGCACTGGATGCCATGGCGCTGGATAACGAGCAGCGTGAACGCCTGCTCGCCAGCCGTGACAGCCTGCGCGAACGCCTCGATCGGGTGCGCCAGGAAGCGCGACAGCACAAGGATCACGCCCATCAGTTGGCGGTGCGCGTCGGTTCGCTCAAGGCGCAGCACGATTCCACCCGTCAAGCGCTGGAGCGCCTGCAACTGCAGGCCGAACGTCTGCACGAACGGCGCGAGCAACTGTCGCTGAACCTGGAAGAGGGCGAGGCGCCGCTGGAAGAGCTGCGCATCAAGCTTGAGGAACTGCTCGAACGGCGAATGGCGGTGGACGACGAACTGCGTCAGGCGCGCCTGGCGCTGGAAGATGCCGACCGCGAACTGCGCGATGCCGAGAAGCGCCGCACCCAGGCCGAACAACAGGCGCAACTGCTGCGCAGCCAGCTGGAACAGCAGCGCATGGACTGGCAGTCGCTCAACGTGCGGCGCAAGGCCCTGGCCGACCAGCTCGCCGAGGACAACTACGACCTGCACGGGGTAATCGCCACATTGCCGGCCGAGGCCACGGAAAGCGCCTGGGAAGAAGAGCTGGAGCGCATGGCTGCACGTATCGCCCGGCTCGGGCCGATCAACCTGGCGGCCATCGACGAGTATCAGCAGCAGTCCGAGCGCAAGCGTTATCTGGATGCGCAGGATGCCGATCTGGTCGAGGCGCTGGAAACCCTGGAAAACGTTATCCGCAAGATCGACAAGGAAACGCGCAATCGTTTCAAGGACACCTTCGATCAGATCAATAGTGGTTTGCAGGCACTCTTTCCAAAAGTTTTCGGTGGCGGCAACGCTTATTTGGAACTCACCGGCGAAGATTTACTCGATACCGGGGTGACCATCATGGCGCGGCCCCCGGGCAAGAAGAACAGCACCATTCATTTGCTCTCCGGTGGAGAGAAGGCGTTGACCGCCTTGGCATTGGTGTTTTCCATCTTCCAGCTCAACCCGGCGCCGTTTTGCATGTTGGACGAAGTGGACGCACCGCTGGATGACGCCAACGTCGGGCGCTATGCGCGTCTGGTCAAGGAGATGTCGGCGACCGTGCAGTTCATCTATATCACCCACAACAAGATCGCCATGGAAATGGCTGATCAGTTGATGGGGGTTACCATGCATGAGCCGGGTTGTTCGCGTCTGGTGGCGGTGGATGTCGAGGAGGCGTTGGCGATGGTGGATGGGTAACGCATGGCACTGCGAATTTAACTGAACACAGGCAAAAGCTTGTGTGCGACCCTGTGTAAAGTTGCCTTTCGTCGTGCTAGCTTATTGCCCTCTTTTGTTACACGCGGAAACGTCAGACAGAACATGGAGTTGGCGCCGCGTTTTATAGTCGAGTTGTGATCCGGTTGATTGGATCTTTTTTTTACCAGAATTATTAAGGGTCAGGTATTTCATGGAATTCGGTCTGCGCGAGTGGCTGATCGTTATTGGCATCATCGTTATCGCTGGCATTCTGTTCGATGGCTGGCGCCGCATGCGCGGCGGCAAGGGCCGGCTCAAGTTCAAGCTCGACCGCAGCTTCGCCAACATGCCTGATGACGACAGTGATCCGGATCTTCTCAGCCCGCCACGGGTAGTGCAGCGCGACCACGATCCGCAACTGGACGAAGATGATCTGCCATCGATGAGTGCCAAGGACCTGCCACGGCGCTCGCGTAACGAGCCGCAGCAGGGCGACCTCAACTTGGCGGTGGACGAGCCGGTGCCGACTCTGCTCAACCCGGTCGATGAAGTCGAGCCGAAAGAGTCCAAGAAGCCCGCCAAGCCCGCCGCTGATGCTGCTCCCGTTGAGGAGGTGCTGGTGATCAACGTGGTCGCCCGTGACGACTTCGGCTTCAAGGGGCCGGCGCTGTTGCAGAACATCCTCGAAAGCGGGCTGCGCTTCGGCGAGATGGACATCTTCCATCGCCACGAGAGCATGGCCGGCAACGGCGAGGTGCTGTTCTCCATGGCCAACGCACTCAAGCCGGGCACCTTCGATCTGGACGATATTGAAGGCTTCAGCACCCGCGCGGTGAGCTTCTTCCTCAGCCTGCCTGGCCCGCGTCATCCGAAGCAGGCCTTCGACGTGATGGTCGCGGCCGCGCGCAAGCTGGCCCACGAGCTGGGCGGTGAGCTGAAGGACGACCAGCGCAGCGTGATGACCGCGCAGACTATCGAACACTATCGCCAGCGTATCGTCGAATTCGAACGCCGGCAGTTGACCCAGAAACGCTGATACACCAGTGCATTGCAAAAGAGCAGCCCAGGCTGCTCTTTTCGTTTGAGAGATCGAGCATGACCGACGTCGCCCAACGTATCGCCGCGCTGCGCCAGGAACTGGACGCGCACAACTATCGTTACTACGTGCTGGATGAACCGAGCGTTCCCGATGCCGAGTACGACCGCCTGTTCCGCGAACTACAGGCGCTGGAAGCCGAGCACCCGGAGCTGGTCACGCCCGAGTCGCCAACCCAGCGCGTCGGCGGTGAGGCGCTCAGTGCCTTTGGCGAGGTGCGCCATGAAGTGCCGATGCTCAGCCTCGGCAACGCCTTCGAGGAAGAGGATCTGCGCGCCTTCGACCGCAGCGTGCAGATCGGCCTGGGCGTACAGGGCGGCGATCTGTTTGGCGGCGGTGCCGAGATCGAATACAGCTGCGAGCCCAAACTCGACGGCCTGGCCGTGAGCCTGCGTTACGAGAATGGCCAACTGGTGCGCGGCGCCACCCGTGGCGATGGCAGCACCGGTGAGGACATCACCAGCAACGTGCGCACCATCCGTAACGTGCCGCTCAAGCTGCAGGGCGAGGGTTGGCCGCAGGTGCTGGAAGTGCGCGGCGAGGTGTTCATGCCCAAGGCCGGCTTCGAGGAGCTGAATGCGCGGCAGGCCGAGAGTGGCGGCAAGACCTTCGCCAACCCGCGTAACGCCGCTGCCGGCAGCCTGCGTCAGCTCGACCCGAAGATCACCGCCAGTCGTCCGCTGGAGTTCTGCTGCTACGGTGTCGGCCAGGTCAGTGGCGAGTTGCCGGGCACTCAGGTGGCCATGCTGCAGCAGCTCAAGGCCTGGGGTATACCTATCAGCCGCGAGTTGAAACTGGCAAAGGGCGTCGAGGCCTGTCTGGAGTACTACCGCGACATCGGCCAGCGGCGCATGAGCCTGGCCTATGACATCGATGGCGTGGTGTTCAAGGTCAATAACATCGAAGACCAGCAGCAACTGGGCTTCCGTGCGCGTACGCCGCACTGGGCCATCGCCCACAAGTTCCCCGCACAGGAGGAACTCACCGAGCTGCTCGATGTGGAGTTTCAAGTCGGGCGTACCGGTGCGGTGACGCCGGTTGCACGGCTGAATCCGGTCAAGGTGGCGGGCGTGGTGGTGGCCAACGCCACCCTGCACAACATGGATGAAGTGGCGCGGCTAGGGGTGATGATCGGCGATACGGTGATCATTCGCCGTGCCGGTGACGTGATCCCGCAGGTGATGGGCGTGGTGCCCGAGCGTCGCCCGGAGAACGCGCGCCCCGTGCAGATTCCTGAGCAATGCCCGGTGTGTGGCTCGGCGGTGGAGCGCACTCAATTGGTCAAACGCAGCAAGGGCAAGGCGTCGTTCAGCGAAGGCTCGGTATACCGCTGCGTCGGTCGCCTGAGCTGCCAGGCGCAGCTCAAGCAGGCGATCATCCACTTCGTCTCGCGCCGCGCCATGGACATCGAGGGACTCGGCGACAAGACCATCGAGCAACTGGTGGACGAGAAGCTGATCGCGTCACCGGCCGACCTGTACAGACTGACATTCGAGCAGATCATCGGCCTGGAAGGCTTCGCCGAGGTCTCCAGCAACAAGCTGCTGAAGGCCATCGCAGACAGCAAGCGACCGACCCTGGCGCGCTTTATCTACGCCCTTGGCATCCCCGATGTGGGCGAGGAAACTGCCAAGGTGCTGGCGCGTTCGCTGGGATCGCTTTCGCGTATCCAGCAGGCGCTACCTGAGGTACTGACTTACTTGCCGGATATTGGCCTGGAAGTGGCGCACGAGATTCATAGCTTCTTCGAGGATGGACACAACCAGCAGGTGATAAGCGCCTTGCTCGGTGAGTGTGGTCTTGAGTTGCAGGAAGAGGGCGAGCTGAGCGCCGAGTTCTCCGCCGTGGCCACGCTCGGCGGCATGCTCGACAAGCTGAACATTCCCACCGTCGGCCCAGGTGCCGCGCAGAAGCTGGCCGAGCGTTTCGGCAGCCTGGAGGGCGTGCTTGGCGGCGACTGGCTGGATATGCGCCAGGCCCTGCCGGAAAAGCAGGCCAAGGCCGTGCGTGAGTTCTTCGACAACGCCGATAACGCTCAGTTGGCGCGCGCCATCGAGCAGCAGTTGCGTGACTTCGGCATGCACTGGGAAAGCGAGAAGAAAGTCGCCGAAGGCCTGCCCCTGGCCGGCCAGACCTGGGTACTCACCGGCACCCTGGAAGTGATGAGCCGTGACGTGGCCAAGGAGAAGCTGGAAAGCCTCGGCGCCAAGGTGGCCGGCTCTGTCTCGGCCAAGACCCATTGCGTGGTCGCCGGCCCCGGCGCCGGCTCGAAGCTGGCCAAGGCCAGCGAGTTGGGGGTCAAGGTGCTGGACGAAGCGCAGTTCCTCGACCAACTCAAGGCTTACGGTATCGAAGCGTAGGGCGGGTGAAACCCGCCTTTGGCGCGCTGGCGGGTTTCACCCGCCCTACGTTCTACAGAGTCAGGCGAAGGTACGCCGCTCGTGTATGAGCGGCTTCAGCCGCGAAAGCCGTTCCAGAGCTCCCGGATTGCATCCGGGCTACGATCCGCCGCAACGGTGGAGATCCACCTCAAGGCATCAGTTCGCGAAGCGCTGATCCAGATAGGCGATGATCGCCTTGGACTCGTACAGCCAGGTGCTCTGGCCGTTTTCCTCGATGCGCAGGCACGGCACCTTGATGCGGCCGCCGTGCTGTTCCAGGGCCTGACGATGTTCAGCGTCATTCTTGGCATCACGCAACTGCACCGGCAGGTTGAGGCGGTGCAGGGTGCGCCTGACCTTGACGCAGAACGGGCAGGCGTGGAACTGGTAGAGCGCCAGATTGGCCGTGGCGCACTCGACTTCGGCTTGCACCTCGGGGCTGCGCTTGAGCTTGCGCGGACGGCTGATCCAGTCGATGAACACGACCAGCTGACCCAGGCCGATACGAAGGGCTTTGAGCAACATATTTCTAACTCCTGAACGGGCATGCCGTGGGCGGCACACCAAATGATGAGGGTCTTGGTGGGCTTGCTCGCCCTCATCCGGCGCTTCGCGCCACCTTCTCCCGGAGGGAGAAGGGCATCAAGGAGGGCGTCGCTGCGCGACTTTCACGCTAAAAGGGCGACGGCCGTTCAGCGAAGTGAGCGGCCGTCGTCTTGAGTGGGATCAGCGAACCAGATTGAGAAATTCGCCACGGGTCGCCGGGTTGCTGCGGAATTCACCGAGCATCACCGAGGTGACCATGGACGAGTTCTGCTTCTCCACGCCGCGCATCATCATGCACATGTGCTGCGCTTCGATGACCACCGCCACCCCCAGTGCGCCGGTGACCTGCTCGACCGCTTCGGCGATCTGCCGGCTGAGGTTTTCCTGGATCTGCAGGCGGCGGGCGTACATGTCGACGATACGAGCCACCTTGGACAGGCCGAGCACCTTGCCGTTGGGGATGTAGGCAACATGAGCCTTGCCGATAAACGGCAGCAGATGATGCTCGCACAGCGAATACAGCTCGATGTTCTTGACCAGCACCATTTCGCTATTGTCGGAGCTGAACAGCGCGCCATTGGTCACTTCTTCCAATGTCTGCTGGTAGCCGCGGCAAAGGTACTGCATGGCCTTGGCGGCGCGCTTGGGCGTGTCCAGCAGGCCTTCGCGGGAGACGTCTTCGCCGAGCTGACCGAGGATGGCGGTGTAGTGTTGTTCCAGGGACATGGAAAATCCTGTTGGGTATCGAATGGGCGCAGGGTAGGGCGCCGACAGGGGCCTGGCAAGAGTGCCAGATTCTCTGATTACTCGTCGCGACCATCCATCATGGTGCGCTTGAGGATGATGTACACCGCGCCGGTGCCGCCGTGCTTGGCCAGGCAGGAGCTGAAGCCCAGTACCTGCGGGTGCTGGCGTAGCCAGGTGTTCACATGGCTCTTGATCATCGGCTTGCGCCCATCCATGCGCACCGCCTTGCCGTGGGTGACGCGTACGCAGCGAATCTCCAGCTTGGTGGCTTCGGCGAGAAACTCCCAAAGCGTATCGCGCGCCTTCTCGACGCTCATGCCGTGCAGGTCGAGGCTGCCGTCGAAGGGCATCTGGCCAAGCTTGAGCTTGCGCATCTGGCCTTCCTGCATGCCATTGGCAGCCCAGTAAAGAGCATCCTCGGCGCCGACGTCGATGACGAACTGGTCTGACAGGCCGTCCACCTTGATCTCGCCCTGGCTGACGGTCGCAGCCTGGCGCAGGGTGTTGAACTGCTTGCGATCAGGTTTGGGTTTGCCGGTGTCGGCGCGGTCGTGCTTGAGCGGCTTGACGCCGCGCAGCTCGGCCTGGAACAGGGAAAAGTCGTCGTCTTGCATCGGAGGCTCCGCGAAACAGGCGGGCATTTTACCCAAATGCCAGCCGTGTAAGCGTAGAAAGACGAATTTGTAGGAGCCCGCTTGCGGGCGATCATCAATTCGATTAACGAAGAGTATCGCCGGCAAGCTGGCTCCTACGGTTTTGGGTGGTGTGTTTTGGGGTGATCAGTCGCGCTTTTTCAGCAGTGATGGCGATAGGCTCAGATCGCTGGGGCGGCGCAGGCGCCTGCGGCAGCGGCGCCAGAAGGCAATGCCGGCCCAGGACAGGAACAGGCCGAACAACAGCAGGGCAATGGCCTCGCCAGTGGAGTCATTGAGTGCGCCCAGCGCCGGAGCACGACCAACCAGGGAAGCGACGCCGGCCATCGTCAGAAGAATGCCAAAAGCCGCGAACAGAGCGCCCAGACCGGCACCGATGCGCAGGCGCCAGTTTCTTGGCTGTAGCGGGCGCAGGCGGCGTGCATCGAAATCGTCAGACAGCTTCATTCCGATTTCCTTTGGCTTATCGGCAGTATGACCGGCCGGTTTCGCTGGGGTTCCGCAGTCTGTCGGTCTTCGACCGGAAAGTCAGATCAGCGACTTGGCTTGCGGCACGAGTGTGGCGAAGTTGTCACCGAGGGCGATCATCTCGATGCGGTGGACCTCTGCGGCTGCGATCACGCTGCCATCCGGTGCGGGTAGATCGCGGGTAGCGCAGGCCGCATCGACCAGGGTGCAGCGGTAGCCATAGTCCTTGGCGGCACGCACGGTGGTGCTGACGCTGGAATGGGTCATGAAGCCGCAGACGATCAGGTCGAGATGGCCCAGCGCCTGCAGGCGATCATGCAGTTCGGTGCCGGCGAAGGCATTGGGCAGGCGTTTTTCCACGACGATTTCGCCCGCCAGCGGGGCGGCTTCCGGCAGATGACGACCGCGTGGGCCGCTGGGGTCGAGCAGGCCGCCGGGAATGCCGAGGTGCTTGACGTGAACGATGTCGGTGCCGGCGGCGCGGGCGGCGGCCAGCAGGCTGGCGATCTCTGCCAGTGCCGGATCCAGGCCGGGAAGCGCCAGTACGCCGCTGCGGTACTCTTCCTGGGCATCGATGATCAGCAAGGTCGCATTGCTCAGGCTGGCCGGTGCGTGGCCACGACCGGTGAGCTGGAACATGGTTTGCGGATGGGACATCTCGGGCTCCTGGCTGATGGTGATGATGTGCCATTGTCCGCTTGCCAGAGCGGTCTGTGAACCTCTATCTGCGCAATGCTTGCTCGGTGCATGGAGCAGGAGCAGAATCGGAACTGCCCCGAAGGAGTTGGGGTCGTACGCAAAAGGAGTTGCTATGTCACTTTTTTCGCAGCTATCCCCGCATTTCTGGCTTTTGTTCTCCATCGCCGTATCGGTCGCCGTGCTGCGCAAGTTGCGCCGCCCTGACGATGATGCCGCGCGCGAAAAGCATAAAGGCCCATGAGCCTTCGTTAACCCGTCGTTCATGCGCTGGTTACCGCACTGGGCTAAACTTCCGCACTTTTCTCCCGGAGGCCGCACGTGACCGCTCTCACTACCCGTTTACGCACTCTGCGTGATTACATCCGTTGGGCCGTCAGCCGTTTTCAGGCCGAACAGCTGTTCTTCGGGCACGGCACCGACAACGCCTGGGACGAGGCGCGCCAACTGGTGCTCGGCGCATTGCACCTGCCCTGGGAAATCTCCGACGCCTACCTCGATTGCCGCCTGGAAGACGATGAGCATGCCCATCTGCAGGCATTGCTCAAGCGCCGGATCGAAGAGCGCGTTCCTACCGCCTACCTGCTCGGTGAAGCCTGGTTCTGCGGCCTGCCTTTCGTGGTCGATGAGCGCGTGCTGGTGCCGCGCTCGCCGATCGCCGAGTTGATCGATCGCCACTTCTCTCCGTGGCTGCCTGCCGAGCCTGCACGCATTCTCGACCTGTGCACTGGCTCCGGCTGCATCGGCATCGCCTGTGCCTACGAATTCCCCGAGGCGGAAGTGGTGCTGGGCGATCTGTCGTTCGATGCTCTGGAAGTGGCCAACCTCAACATCGAGCGCCACGGGCTGGAGGAGCGGGTCTATTGCGTGCAGGGCGATGGCTTTGCCGAGCTGCCGGGGCAGCGTTTCGATCTGATCGTCTCCAATCCGCCCTATGTCGATGCCGAGGATTTCGCCGACATGCCGGCCGAATACCAGCACGAGCCTGAGATGGGCCTGGCCTGTGGCGATGATGGGCTGGATCTGGTGCGACGCATGCTGGCCGAAGCGGCCGATCACCTGACCGAGCGCGGCGTGCTGATCGTCGAGGTGGGCAACAGCCAGGTGCACGTCGAGGCGCTGTATCCGGAGGTGGACTTCACCTGGCTGGACTTCCAGCGCGGCGGGCACGGTGTGTTCCTGCTGGCGGCCAAGCAGTGCCGTGAGCATCAGGAGCTTTTTCGTTCGCGAGTGAAGGGCTGATCGATATTTTTCGCGGCTGAAGCCGCTCCTACAGGGGGCGCTTAGTTGCGTAGGGTGGATGTCGCTTTTTACATCCACCACCACGGTGGATCGATAGAGCGCGATCCACCCTACGGGCTGTAGGAGCGGCTTCAGCCGCGATGAATCAGCGTGTGGCGATCCAGATCAGCAGGCCTGCCTGAAACAGGCTGAACGCCACCAGGCAGGTGATGGTGAAGCGCAGGCCACTGTCTTCACGCTTGAGACGCTCGAGCCGATCTTCCAGCTTGCGCAGTTTGACGTCCTGCTCCTGCAGCGTCTGGTCGGCCTGCTGCAGCATCGCCGCGGCGTCCAGCAACTCGATGATCTGTACCTTCTCGGCATGCCAGTCGCCATGCAGCGAGCTGACGCGCGGTGCGCTGTAGAAGGGCTTGAGTTGCAACGGGTCGCTGTACTCGATGGTGAAACCCTGCGCCTTCAGCGCGTGGTCACGGCGGGCGCGGGCGGCGTCGTTGAAATTGTCCTTGGTCGGCAGGGCGGCGCCCTCGACCTGATAGTGCGCGTACTGCTTGCGCGCCCAGGCAATGCCCTGGGCCATGAGAAAGCGCCCCAGGCCGCGATTGGCCGGCTCCACGCTGAGGCCCTTGTCCGGGCCGAAGCGAACCTCCTTGCGCTGGTGGTCGGCCCAGACCTCCAGCAGGTTCTGCTGGCGATGCAGACGTTGGCCGGGCACCTGGATGGTCAGGCGCAGCAGGCTCGTGTCTTTGGCGTGGCGTTCCACCCGGCCAAGCTGGACGAAGCGCAGCGGCCGCGGACCGGTTTCCCGGTCGACGGGCAGTGGCGCCAGACGCAGCAGGCTGAATTGCTCGGCTGGCAGGTCCGCCCAGGGATGCGGCGCGGCAGGCGTTTCGCTTGTCGCAGCTTCGGCATCTGGCGCTGGTGCCTGCGGGGCTGGGTTTTCGCTCATGGGCGTCCTGTGTACCGTTCGGTGGCCTACGATGCGTTATCGGCCATTTTCCTCAGCACTGGAGCGAATAAAGGACAGGATCCGTTCGCCCAGCGCACGGGCCAAGGGTAGCTGCGGATCGTCGTAGGACGCCAGCTGTTCGTTCCAGGGCGCCGGGGTGATGCGCATGACGTGGTTCATGCCCGCGATCATCGCCAGTTCCGCATCGGGTCTGGCCTGTTTGAGCACGTTGGCGTTATCCGGGCTGACCTGGGCATCGTGGGTGCCCTGCACGATCAAGGCGGGAATCTGCAGCGCGGCGAAGTTCGCTGCCGGATTCTGGCGCAGCAGGCTGATCAGGTAGGGCTGCACGCTGGGGCGATAGATCGCTTGCAGCTCCTCGGGCACTTGCGGTTGCAGTGTGCCGCGGATCAGGTTGGCGAGGATGTGCCGGCTCTCGGCCAGCAACGGCGGCGGCAGGCGTGTGGCCAGTTGCATGTCGAGCACCTGGCCGATGGGGTAGGCGGGGCCGGCAATCGACACCAGCGCGTCGGCCTGGCTGGCGGGTGCTGCCAGACTGGCGATCAGCGCGCCCTCGCTGTGGCCGATGAGAATCAGCCGGTCGAAGCGTGGATCGTCCCGGAGCAGCCTGGCCCAACCTTCAGCGTCGGCCACGTAGCGCTCGACGCTGAGCTCCTTCTCATCCGGCGTCGCGGCACGGCTGGCTGCCACGCCGCGCTTGTCGTAGCGCAGGCTGGCGATGCCGTTGTGCGCCAGCACCTGCGCCAGTTTCTTCAGCGCATCGTTATGACCACCCTCGGGATTGTTGCCGTCGCGGTCAGTGGGGCCGGAGCCGGCGATCAGCAGCGCCACCGGCACCGGCTTGTCGCTTTGTGGCACCAGCAGGCTGCCGTACAGGGTGCCCTGGTCGGTGTCGAGGCTGATGGGTAGTTGCCGGGTGGTGCTGGCCTGGGCCAGGCCGGTGATCAGGGTGAGGGACAAGAGCAGGGCTCGCAGCATGATGAGGGTAGGGTAGTGGCAGGTTGGCATTGGACACGTTCGAATGACCAAGGTTCGGGGTGAACTGCAAGTAGGTGGCAGGTATACTCGCCCACCTTGTGAATCTGGCCTGCGCAGTGGCAGGCCGATGCTGAATCTCGCGGAGCGTCTTCCCATGTCCGGCAATACCTACGGCAAGCTGTTCACCGTCACCACCGCTGGCGAAAGCCATGGCCCGGCGCTGGTCGCCATCGTCGACGGTTGCCCTCCCGGTGTCGAGATTTCCCTGGAAGACCTGCAGCGCGACCTCGACCGGCGCAAGCCGGGCACCAGCCGCCACACCACGCAGCGCCAGGAAGCCGACGAGGTGGAAATCCTCTCCGGCGTGTTCGAGGGCAAGACTACCGGCTGCGCCATCGGCCTGCTGATCCGCAACACCGACCAGAAGTCCAAGGACTATTCGGCGATCAAGGATCTGTTCCGCCCGGCCCATGCCGACTACACCTACCACCACAAGTACGGCATCCGCGACTACCGTGGCGGTGGCCGTAGTTCGGCGCGCGAGACCGCTATGCGCGTGGCGGCCGGGGCCATCGCCAAGAAGTACCTGGCCAGCCAGGGCATCGTCATACGTGGCTACATGAGCCAGCTCGGCCCCATCGAAATCCCGTTCAAGACCTGGGATTCGGTGGAAGAGAACGCCTTCTTCAGTCCCGATCCGGACAAGGTGCCGGAACTCGAGGCCTACATGGATCAGCTGCGCCGTGACCAGGATTCGGTCGGCGCGAAGATCACCGTGGTTGCCGAAGGGGTGATGCCAGGGCTCGGCGAGCCGATCTTCGACCGCCTCGACGCCGAACTGGCCCATGCCTTGATGAGCATCAACGCGGTCAAGGGCGTGGAGATCGGCGCCGGCTTCGCCTGCGTCGCCCAGCGCGGCACCGAGCACCGTGACGAACTGACCCCGGAAGGTTTCCTCTCCAACAACGCCGGCGGCATCCTCGGCGGCATCTCCAGCGGCCAGCCTATCGTAGCCCACCTGGCGCTCAAGCCGACCTCCAGCATCACCACACCGGGGCGTTCCATCGACGTCGACGGCAATCCGGTGGACGTGATCACCAAGGGTCGTCACGACCCTTGCGTCGGCATCCGCGCCACGCCGATTGCCGAGGCTATGATGGCCATCGTGCTTATGGATCACCTGCTGCGTCACCGTGGACAGAACGCCGACGTGCGCGTCACCACGCCGGTGCTGCCACAACTGTGAGCCGGGCGGCGGCATGAGCGCGGCACTGCCGTACTGGCGGCTGTCCGGTTTCTACTTCTTCTACTTCGCCCTGCTCGGGGGGACGGCGCCATTCCTGGCGCTGTACTTCGACCACCTGGGCTTTTCCCCGGCGCGCATCGGCGAGCTGATCGCCATTCCCATGCTGATGCGCTGCGTGGCGCCGAATCTGTGGGGCTGGCTGGGTGACTACACCGGCCAGCGCCTGCTCATCGTGCGCTTCGGGGCGCTTTGTACGCTGGCTTGCTTCGCCGGCATCTTCTTCAGCCAAAGCTACGCCTGGCTGGCGCTGATCATGGCCACCCACGCTTTCTTCTGGCATGCGGTGCTGCCGCAGTTCGAAGTCATCACCCTGGCCCATCTGCGTGAACAGGCGGCGCGCTACAGCCAGATTCGCCTATGGGGCAGCATCGGTTTCATCGTCGCCGTGGTCGGTCTCGGCCTGCTGTTCGAGTGGCTCAGTCTGGACGCCTATCCGGCTGCGCTGGTGGCGATCATGGCCGGTATCGTGGTCAGCAGTTTCTGGGTGCCCAATGCGCAGCCTGTGCTGCGCCCGAACACGTTGGAGCCGGAGGGGTTTCTGCGCCAATTGCGCCGCCCCGGCATTCTCGCGTTCTACATCTGCGTTGGGCTGATGCAGCTGAGCAACGGCCCGTACTACACGTTTCTCACTTTGCACCTGGAGGGCGTTGGCTACAGTCGCGGCGCCATCGGGCTGTTCTGGGCGCTGGGGGTGGTGGCGGAGATTCTGCTGTTCCTGGTCATGGCGCGGCTGCTGCAGCGCTATTCGCTGCGCGCGGTATTGTTGGCCAGCTTCCTGATCACCGCCGTGCGCTGGCTGCTGTTGGGCAACCTGGCGCAGTATCTGCCTGTGCTGCTGCTGGCGCAGTGCATGCACGCTGCTACCTTCGGCGCGTTCCATGCCGCCTGCATCCACTTCGTGCAGCGCAGTTTCGCCGATCGTCAGCAAGGCCAGGGGCAGGCGCTCTACGCCAGCCTGGCCGGTATCGGCGGCGCCTTCGGGGCGCTTTATGCCGGTTACAGCTGGAAGGGGCTGGGGCCGGCCTGGACCTTCGCCATCGCCAGTCTGGTAGCCTTGCTCGCAGCCTTCATCATTGCCACCCGTCTGCCGCCCGAGCAGCCCTGAATCGAGTGAACCCTTCATGAGCAGCCTCGCCGTCCACCTGCACACCTCACCGGAACTGCCGAACAAGATACTGAACCATGCCGATGACATCGCCAGCACCCTGGCAGCGGCGGGCATCGACTATCGTCGGGTGGAGCTGCCGGCCACGCTGCGCCCGGGCTGCGAGCAGGCCGAGTTCGATGCGGCCTGTGGTCTGTGGTTGCAGGCATTCATGGGTAGAGAAGGCCATGTGCAGCAGGAGTTGTTCAACCTGCAGCGCAACCATCCGCAGAAGCTGGAGTTGCGAGCGCGTTACCTGGATGAGCAGGTGCAGGCTTCTACCTGCGCCTGGTTGTTCATCGGTGGGTTCGCTCAGCTCGCCGTGCATCTGAATGACTACGTCTATCTGCTGCAAGGTGAGCGTGGTGATTTGCTGACCTTGCCGGCTGGCACCCCTCACTGGTTCGACCTGGGCGAGGAGCCGCATGCGCTGGTGCTGCGCCTGAGCCAGAGCGACGAGACGCCGGAGCGCACCGGCGGCGATATCGCCAGCCGTTTCCCTCGGCTGGAGGCGTGAGGGAACCGGCGCATGGCGCCGACTATCCTATGCAGGCAACCTTTCAGACAGGAGTGTCGTCATGGGTTCTACCTTCAACGGGCTGATTGGCCTGGTCATCCTGGCCCTGGATATCTGGGCCATCATCAACGTGATCAAGAGCAACGCCGAGACCGGGATCAAGATCCTGTGGATTTTGCTGATCGCGCTGTTGCCGGTGCTCGGTTTGATCATCTGGGCGCTGATGGGGCCCCGCGGTAACGTCAGATTGTGAGCCGCCCGTGGCTGTTGGCTCTGCTGCTACTGCCGCTCTGGGGCGCAGCAGCAGAGAGTACCGATGCCTGGCAGGCCTTGCGCGACGGTCGCGCGGTGCTGCTCATGCGCCATGCCACTGCACCGGGTACCGGTGATCCGGCCAATTTTCGTCTGGGGCAATGCGAAACCCAGCGCAACCTGAACGATCAGGGGCGCGCCGAGGCTCGGCGCTGGGGCGAGCTGCTCGCGCGCCAAGGCATCGAGCGACCACGTTTGCTCAGCAGCCGTTGGTGCCGTGCGCTGGATACCGCCAGCGGCATGCAGCTCGGCCCGGTGCAACCCTTCGCTGCGCTGGATTCGTTCTTCGGGCAACCCGAGGATGGCGCCGAGCAGACCGCCGAGCTGATTCGCCTGATCAATGACTTGCCTGAAGGTGCACCGCTGGTGCTGATCTCCCATCAGGTCAACATCACCGCCTTGACCGGGATCTTCCCCGCCTCGGGCGAAGGTTTGATCCTGCCTCTACCGCTGCGTCCGCAGGCTATGCCACTGGCTCGCGTCCGCGCGCCCTGATCTAGAAAGGCAGCCGTACCTGCTTTGGCTGCAATACGCCTTCAAGCTCCAGCAACTGCTGCTTGCGCGGCAGGCCGCCGGCATAACCGGTCAGGCTGCCGTTGCGGCCGATCACGCGATGGCAGGGCACGATGATGGAGATCGGGTTGGCGCCGTTGGCCGAGCCTACCGCGCGTACGGCCTGCGGCTTGCCGATGACATGGGCCAGCTCCGAATAGCTGCAGGTGCGGCCATAGGGAATCGCTTGCAGTGCCTGCCACACTGCCTGTTGAAAGGCCGTGCCTCTGGGGGCCAGGCGCAGTTCGAACTGCTGACGCTTGCCGGCGAAGTATTCATCGAGTTGGCGGCATACGGCATCCAGCTCACGGCTGGCGGGCTGCCAGCCGTCTTCGATGCGCCAGGGGCGGCTATCGAGTTCCATCAGCAGCAGTTGCAGGCCGCTTTCGTCACCTGCGATGAACAGCGGCCCGATGGGGCTGTCGTGATGGCGGTAATGCATGGTCAGCCTCCCAAGTAGCAGTGCCAGAGATGCGCAGCAGCGTAAGCCCGCCACGGTCGCCAGGCTTCCGCGCGGGCTTTCAGGCGCCGCGCATCGATGCCCCCGATTCCCCAAACCGGTGCCTTGAGCAGGCCCAGATCGCTGGCGGGAAAGGCATCGGCCTCACCGAAGGCGCGCAGAGCGATATACTCCGCGGTCCACGGGCCGATGCCGGGCAGGGCGCAGAGGCGTTCGATCAACACCGCGCTGCCTTCTTCAAGATCGAGTTTCAGGCTGCCCTCGGCGATGCACGCGGCAAAATACTGCAGGCACTGCACGCGTTTACCGGGCATGCCAATACCGGTCAGATCAGCTTCGGCCAATGCCTGCGGCGTCGGGAACAGACGCTTGATACCCAGCGTTTGCGGCGTCTCGATCGGCGTGCCGAGACGTTGCAGCAGGCGCCCGGTGATGGTCACCGCTGCTTTGACCGTGACCTGCTGACCGACGATGGCACGCACCGCCTGCTCGAACGGATCGAACGCCACCGGCAGGCGCAGGCCGGGGTTGCGCTGCAGCAGCGGGGCGAGCAGTGGGTCAGCGCTCAAGTGACGGGTGATGGCTGCGGGCTCGCAGTCGAGATCGAACATACGCCGCACGCGCTGTTCGAGCAGGTCAAGGTGAGCGGGCGATGCCAGACGACAGCGCAACTCCAGCGCGTTCTGCCCAGGCAGCGGAGCGACCCTGAACCAGCCTGGTGCGCCATCGAGGCTGAAGCCACGGCTGTAGCTGTCCGCGCGCAGCGACTCCAGCCCGGGAATTGCGCGCAGAGCGAAATGGCCGTGGAACTGTTGCCAGTCCCAGGGCGGTTGATAGGGCAGAAGCAGGGTGATGATGTTCATGGCTGGCACCCTAGCGCGGCGCTCGGGCCTTGTCAGCGTGAAGATGACTTTCAAACTCTGACGGCTTGGCCGGTGCGCATGGCGCACCCTACATGAAGCGCGTATCGGAGGGCCAAGGTTCGGACGGATGAGCTTTTGGTAGGGTGCGTCGCGCGCACCAGGGACATCGCAAACACTTAGGTGCCACGTTGATAACGCCCCGGCGTGATGCCTTTCCAGCGCTTGAAGGCATGGATGAAGTTCGACAGTTCGCCATAACCCAGGCGCTCGGCGATTTCTTCCAGGCTCAGGCCACCGCCTGCCAGCAGCTCTTCAGCCAGCGCCTGGCGCATTTCGTCCTGCAGAACGCGGAAGCTGGTGCCTTCATCGAGCAAACGACGACGCAGGGTGCGGCTGCTCAGGTGCAGATGCTCTGCGATCCGCTCCATATCGGCTATCTGCCCTGGCGACTGCAACAGCAACTGACGCACGCGCCCGGCCAGCCCCTGATGCCATTGATGACGCGTCAGCAGCGCCTGGCATTGTTGTTCGCAGGCGCTGACCAGTTGCGGGTTGGCCCGTGGCAGTGGGTTGTCCAGCAGATCGGCGGCAAAGCCCAAGCGATTGCGCGCTGCACCGAAGCGCGGCACTTGGCCGAAGGCGGCGATGAAGGGCGACACATCCTCTGGTGCGGCCTGGCGTAGTTCCACGGTCAGCAGCCGCAGCGGAGTGCCGAGCAACTCGCGCACGACCACCATGGCGCCGAGCATGTCGCGCTGTACGATGAAATCACGCAGCGCCGGGGGCAGGGCGCCGTCGTCGAAATTCAGGTGGGCGACGGCCTTGTCGAGATTCAGGCTGATGCCAGTGAAAGCATAGGTCAAGCCGTGATAGCGCAGGCCCAACTCGGCGGCCTGACGTACCGTGGCACTGCTGAGAATGGCATAACCCCAGGCGCCGTAGGTGGTCAGGTGGTAGCGCCGACCGGCCTGCAGGCCCAGGTCTGCGACTGCGGGCAGCGCCTCGATCAGGTTGGCGATCAGGCGCAACTCGCTGCGGGCTTCGACGTCGCCATTGAGGCGGGTGAGTTGCACCGGGCTGAGGTCTGTTGCATGCAGGCATTCGTCCAGGCTCAGGCCAAGGTCCAGCCCCAGCTGGGTGAGCAACTGAATGCTGATGATGCTGCGGCGTGCGGGCCAGGGGGCTGACATAGATTGTCCGAAAATCACAATATCCTGGCCGACTATGCCATAACCTGGCTGCTGCGAGACAAGTAGCATCGCTTCATCGTCATACACGGGTCATCACAATGAATAACAACCCCCGTACGAATGCGCCCTGGCGTGTGTTGATCATCGGCAGTGGCTTTGCCGGTGTTGGCCTTGCCATGCAGTTGCGCAAGGCCGGTGAAGAAGACTTTCTGCTGCTGGAAAAAGCCGCCGAGGTCGGCGGTACCTGGCGCGACAACAGTTATCCGGGCGCTGCCTGCGATGTGCCTTCGCATCTGTATTCCTTTTCCTTCGAAGCCAAGCACGACTGGTCGCGCAAGTTCGCGCCGCAGGCGGAAATCCACGCCTATATCCTGCAGTGCGTGGACAAGCACCGCTTGCGTCCGCATATCCGCCTGAACAGCGAAGTGCTGGGTGCCGAATTCGATGCCGCGCGTGGTATCTGGTGTGTCGAGCTGGCGAGTGGTGAGGTGATCGAGGCGCAGGCGTTGGTCAGCGCCTGCGGCCAGCTCAATCGCCCGGCCTACCCACAGCTGCCCGGCCTGGAGAACTTTCGTGGAGAGGCTTTTCATTCGGCGCGCTGGCGGCACGATATCGACTTGACGGGCAAGCGTGTGGCGGTCATCGGCACGGGGGCTTCGGCGATCCAGTTCGTGCCGCAGATCCAGCCCATGGTCGCCAGCCTGAGCCTGTTCCAGCGTTCGGCGGCTTATGTGCTGGCCAAGCCAGACCGTGTCTATCGCCCGTGGGAGATTGCCCTGAAACAGCGTTTCCCGCTGTTGCTGCGCACCGAGCGCCTGCTGCAGTACCTGCATCACGAGGGGCGTGCAGTGGCCTTTATCCGCTTTCCCTGGCTGATGCGCCTGTTTCGTCACAGTTTCATCCGTCATCTGCGGCGGCAGATGCCCGATGCCCACAAGCGCGCGCAGTTGCAGCCTGACTACCCCATGGGCTGCAAGCGCATCCTGATCAGCAACGACTACTTTCCGGCGCTGGCGCAGGGCAATGTCGAGATTGTCGAGTCGGCCATTCGTGAAGTCCGTGAACACTCGCTGGTGAGCGCCGATGGCCGCGAGCATCCTTGCGATGTGCTGATCTACGGCACTGGCTTCACGGCCAGCGACTTTCTCGCGCCGATGCGTATTCGCGGCCTCGAGGGACTGGAGCTGAACCAGGCCTGGAAGGAGGGCGCCGAGGCTTACAAAGGCATCAGTGTCAGCGGCTTTCCCAACCTGTTCCTGCTGTATGGGCCGAATACCAACCTTGGCCACAATTCCATTCTCTACATGCTGGAGAGCCAGTACGCCTACGTGCTGGGCTGCCTGCGGGCGTTGCGCGAGCAGGGGCTGCGTTATCTCGATCTACGCCCGGCCGTGCAGCGTCACTTTAACGATGACGTGCAGCGCGCGACCCAACGCACGATCTGGGCGCAGGGCTGCGACAGCTGGTATCAGACCGCTACCGGTAAGCACACCAACAACTGGCCGGGCTTTACCTTTACCTATCGCCTGATGACCCGTAGCCCGGAGCTTGCCGACTATGACTGCGTCCGCTGACTTCAAGGCCCCCACTGCCGAGCAGAGGCTGTTGCGCAGCCTGCTGCGGGGCTTTCTGCGCCTGTTCTTTCGCGGCCTGGTGCGTCCGCCGATGCCGGTAGCCGGGCAGCGCCGGATATTGCGTGTACTCACTGCCATCACCCTGACGCCGCGCGGCGTCAGCCGCAACAGCGCGACTCTGGCCGGGCGCCCTTGCGAGTGGCATCGCCCGCTCGTCAGCAGCGGTAGCGTACTGCTCTATCTGCATGGCGGCGCGTTCATGATCGGCGGGCCGGATACCCATCGCAGTATCTGCGCCAGCCTGGCCAAGCGTGCGGCCCTCGACGTCTGCGCGCTGGACTATCGCCTGGCCCCCGAGCATCCCTATCCGGCGGCGCGCGATGATGTAGTCGCGGCCTATCAGGCGTTGTTGCAAGCCGGTTATCGGCCAGAGCAGATCGTCATCGGTGGAGACTCGGCCGGCGGCAACCTGAGCCTGGTCGGTTGCCTGCAGATCGTCGAGCTCGGCCTGCTGCCGCCTGCCGCGCTGGTGTGCTTCTCGCCGGTCACCGATTTTACCGGTGAGCAGATGCATGAGCCGCCCGCCGGTGATCCGCTGCTCCACCCCAGCTGGATCGAGCAGGCCGCGCAGTTGTATTGCCCAGCCGACCTGCCGCGCAATGATCCGCGCCTATCGCCGCTGTTCGCTGATCTCAGCTGCCTGCCGCCAACGTTGATCCAGGTCGGCGAAGACGAATTGCTGCTGAACGACAGCCTGCGTCTGGCCGCGCGCGCCGAGGCAGCCGGTGCAGATGTGCGTTTGGAGCGTTACCCGGGGCTGTGGCATGTATTCCAGGCGCATGTCGGCATGTTGCGCGCGGCGGATCGCGCGCTCGAGCGCGTGGCTAGCTTTCTTCGTGAGCGGGGCATGTGATGCACAATATTCTCATCAGTGGCGCAGCGTCGGGCATTGGCGCTGCCACTGCGCGCCTGTTTCACGCACGTGGCTGGCGCGTCGACCTGCTCGACGTCGATCAACGGGCGCTGACAGTCTTGGCCGCCGAGCTGGACGGCGCCTGGCATGCGCCGCTGGATGTGGTCGATGGCGCAGCGGTGAAGGCCGCGCTGGATGGCTTCTGCACCCAGAGCGGCGGCCAGTTGCGCCTGCTGTTCAATGGCGCGGGTATCCTGCGCACCGGCGCCTTCGCCGATATCGAGCTGGAGCAGCATGCGCGCCTGGTACAGATCAACGTGCTCGGTGTGCTCAACCTTTGCCATGCGGCCTATCCCTATCTCAAGGTCACTCCGCAGGCGCAGGTGATCAATATGGGGTCGGCTTCGGGGCTTTACGGGGTACCGCAACTGGCCAGCTATTCGGCGAGCAAGTTCGCCGTGCGTGGGCTGACCGAGGCGCTGGAACTGGAGTGGCGCGAATATGGCATCCGCGTGGGTGACCTGATGCCGCCCTTCGTCGACACGCCGATGGTACGCAGTCAGGCGCAGCGTCCGCCGGTGATGCGTCGTCTGGGCGTGCGCCTGGAGGCCGAGCAGATCGCCGAAGCAGCCTGGCAGCAAGCTCATGCCAGTAAGGTACATCGTCCGGTAGGCATGCAGTTCTGGCTGCTGCACACGCTCGGGCAGATCACCCCAGGCTGGATCAATCGGTTGCTCATGGCCTGGCTCAGCCGCCCATGACTTCAGGCGCTGCTTGCAGATGGGCCAATGGCCGCTGGTCGACGGCTTTGTCACAAGGCCTTTCTGCATAGCGCGCATCTCTCGCACAGCGGCTATTCTACAGATGACGGTTTCAGTTCGGCGTTCTGCCGGACAGTCGTCGATACGCATGCAGTAGACACATCGAGCACCCGCTCGATTCTCGGGGCGGCGCCAAAGGGGGCTTTGAAACGCAGGTTGTTTCAGGGGTTCCCGCCAGGCGCCGCGACACCGTCCGCAGGGCGGTCGCATTGGAAAAGCGGTTAATCCATCCATAGCCTGAGAGGGGTCGTTTATGAGCACAGCCTTCCACGAAGACTCCAGCACCCTGGTGTTGCGTCGCATGAAAGAAGGGGGATTCGACTTCGCCCAGTTTCACCCGATCGAGTTCTACGCCATCTTTCCTGACGAAGAACGGGCCAGAATGGCCGCCAGAAACTTTCGCGGCGAGTCGCTCAACGTCCAGATATCCGCCCGTGAAGACGGCATCTGGCACCTGCAAATCAGCAAAGTGATGTACGCCACCCGTGCTGGTATCGGCGAGTTCGAACATGACCTGGAATCCATCGTCGTCCCGCTGGGCGGCAAGATGGACGGCTGGGGCGTTACCCAGGAGGTGAAAGCGTCAGCCATACGTTAAAGGTGAATGCAGCGGTATTCGCCAATACAGACCATCGGCCGGCTGTCCGGCCGATGGCTTCAACTTCCAGCCCACCTCGACTTGCCAATCCTTCTCGCACAGACTGCGCGGCGGAGGTAGCTATGGCCGATGTTCTGATCCTGACGCATATCGATTATTGCCCGCCCGCTCACCTGGCGCAGGTGCTGCAGGCCCGTGCTTGTAGCTTCGACGTGCTGCGCGTCGATCTGGGTGAACTGCACGGTTACGACCTGGCGCGGCCCAAGGCAGTTGCCGTGATGGGCGGGCCGATGAGCGTCAACGACCCGCTGCCCTGGATCGCCGAGGAAGTGGCGGCGTTGCAGCATTTTATCGCGCGCGACATACCCATCATCGGCCACTGCCTGGGCGGTCAACTGCTGGCCAAGGCGCTGGGCGCCAGCATCCGCCGCATGCCCTACACCGAGGCCGGTTGGCAGCGCATGCAGCGCCGTTCAGAGGCAACGGACAGCCCCTGGCTGGCGCATCTGCCCGAGTCGTTCAGCATCTTCCAATGGCATGGCGACACCTTTGCCCTGCCTGACGGCGCCCAGCCACTGCTGAGCAGCCACTGGTGCGACAACCAGGCCTTCGCCTGGGGGGATAAGGTGCTGGCGCTGCAGGGCCATCCGGAAATGACCGAAGAGCTGATCCAGCTCTGGCTCGACGACTGGGCACACCTGCTCGATGCCAGCCAGCCCAGCCAGCAACGTATCGACGAGATGCGCGAAGATCTGAGCGAGAAGGTCAGGGCACTGAACCAGGTGGCCGAGGGGTTCTACACGCATTGGCTGAGGCTCGCCGGGCTTTGAGCCTGTAGGAGCGGGGTGTTATCGCTCGCTCGTCAGGGGCCAATGTCCACAGAACGGTTATCCCAGCATCTGATCTCCGTGACCGATTGAGTGATTTGCTCCTGCTGCGCGAACTACAGAATGGCCAGTACGAAAAGCCCAGAACAGACCTATTTTCAAGATCCTTCTCTATCTCGCGGCCTGCAGCGAGGTGGTGGGGTGTTTGGCAGGCTATACACCCTGTCGGATAACTGCTGGCAAGTGGCAATCATGCGAAGGCGGGGCGGGGAAGGCGCAGCGGTGAGCCGCTGCGCCTTTTGTTTCAGCGGTTGAAGCGTTCGACCAGGGCGTATTGGCCCTGTGCGGTGTTGGTCAGGGCTTCGCTGAGTTTGGCGGTGCTTTGCGCTTCGCCGGCGGTCTGGTCGGCCAGTTGGGCGATGGTGGTGATGTTCTGGTTGATTTCGTCGGCCACGGCGCTTTGTTCCTCGGCAGCGGCGGCGATCTGGTTGGCCATGTCGGCGATGTTGGCCACCGAGTCGCTGATACCAGATAGCGCCTGATCGGCCTGCAGCACGCGCTCGACACCTTCGTCGGCCTGTTTGCGGCCGATTTCCATGGTCAGTACGGCCTCTTCGGCGGTGCGCTGCAGTTTGGCGATCAGGCCGTGGATCTGTTCGGTGGATTCGGCGGTGCGCTGCGCCAGCGAGCGTACCTCGTCGGCTACCACGGCGAAGCCACGGCCCATTTCGCCTGCGCGCGCGGCTTCGATGGCGGCGTTGAGGGCGAGCAGGTTGGTCTGGTCGGCGATGCCTTTGATCACGTCGACCACGCCGCCAATTTCGCTGCTGTCCTGGGCCAGGCGGGTCACGGTTTCGCCGGTGTCACCCACCGATTGTGACAGGCGCTGGATGGCTTCGCGGGTTTCGGCGGCGATGCTGCGACCTTCGCTGGTCAGGCGGTTGGCTTCCTGAGTCGCGATGGCGGTACGGGCGACGTTGCTGGCGACTTCCAGGGTAGTGGCAGCCATTTCGTTGACGGCGGTGGCGACCTGTTCGGTCTCCTGGCGCTGGCGTTCGAGGCTGGCCGAGCTGTTGTGCGCCAGCTTGTCGGCTTCGCGCGCTTGCTGGGTCAGATGTTCGGCGGTGTCCTGCAGGCGGGTGAGGCAGGTTTTCAGGCGCGCTTCCTGGCTGAGCATGGCCATTTCCAGGCGTGCCTCGGCGCCACGGCTGTCGGTGTACATCTGCGCGATCAGCGGATCCGAGGTGGTTTGCTCTGCCAGCTTCAGCAGTCGCTTGGTGCCTCGTGTCTGCCAGGCGATACCGGCCAGGCCCAGAGGTATGGAGAGGCAGGCTGCGAGGATGAAGCCCCAGTTGCTGCCCATCCAGTGGCCGATCATGAAGCCGATCTGGCTGACCAGGATGAAGGGCATCCACGCCTGCACGACGGGCAGCCACTGGTTGCTGGCAGGCACGGCAGACTTGCCGGTGTTGATGCGTCGATACAGCGTCTCGGCACGACGTATCTGTTCGGCGGTCGGCTTGACCCGGACGGACTCGTAGCCCACGACCTGGTTATTTTCGGTGATGGGTGTGACGTAGGCGTTGACCCAGTAATGGTCACCATTTTTGCTGCGGTTCTTGACGATACCCATCCACGGGCGCCCGCTCTTGAGGGTCGTCCACATGTGGCTGAACACGGCGGACGGCACGTCGGGGTGACGCACGATGTTGTGTGGCGCGCGCAACAGTTCTTCGCGCGTGAAGCCGCTGACTTCGACGAAGGCGTCGTTGCAGTAGGTGATTTGCCCTTTGAGGTCGGTGGTGGATATCAGGCGTTGTTGTGCAGGAAAGGTGCGCTCACGCTGAGTGACCGGCTGGTTGTTACGCATGGCAGGTATCCGTCGTTGTAATGCCCCTGTAATCGGCCGACGAACGGCAAAGTTGAGGGGTGAGTGCGTTTTGGCGAGTGTAAACGCTTTTTGTGGCCCGCCGTCCATGGCGGCCACCCTGCGGGCCGTCGCGGAGCGACGTCAAAAATTGCTCCCGGCAATTTTTTGAGTGACGTCACATTTTTGTCACGGCATGAGCCGTCCTTGGCCCGACGGCGAGGCCCTGCCGCATGGCGCGGCAGGGCAGGTGCATCAGTTGGCGATCATCTGGCGCAGCACGTAGTGCAGGATGCCGCCGGCCTTGAAGTACTCGACTTCATTGAGGGTGTCGATGCGGCAGAGCACTTCGACTTCCTCATACTTGCCGTCTTCGCGGGTGATGATCAGCGTCAGCGGCATCTGCGGGCGCAGCTCCACGCCTTCCAGCCCTTCGATGGCCAGCACTTCCTTGCCGGTCAGTTTCAGGTTGTTGCGGTCGATGCCCGGCTTGAACTGCAGCGGCAGCACGCCCATGCCCACCAGGTTGGAGCGGTGGATACGCTCGAAGCTCTCGGCGATCACCGCCTTGACGCCCAGCAGGTTGGTGCCCTTGGCCGCCCAGTCGCGGCTGGAGCCAGTGCCATATTCCTTGCCGGCGATGATCACCAGTGGCGTGCCTTCGGCCTGATAGCGCATGGCTGCGTCGTAGATCGCCAGCTTCTCGCCACTGGGCACGTGCAGGGTGTTGCCGCCTTCCTCGCCGCCGAGCATCTCGTTGCGGATACGGATGTTGGCGAAGGTGCCGCGCATCATCACTTCATGGTTGCCGCGGCGTGAGCCGTAGGAGTTGAAGTCGGCCTTGTCCACGCCGTGTTCGCGCAGGTAGCGCCCGGCCGGGCTGTCGGCCTTGATGTTGCCGGCCGGCGAGATGTGGTCGGTGGTCACCGAGTCGCCGAGCAGGGCGAGGATGCGTGCCTCGCGGATATCGCTGATGCGTGGCGGTTCACCGGCGATGTTGTCGAAGAACGGCGGATGCTGGATATAGGTGGAGTCACTTTGCCAGGCGTAGGTGTCGGCCTTGGGCACGTCGATGGCCTGCCATTTCTCGTCGCCAGTGAAAACTTCGGCGTATTCCTTGCGGAACATGGCGGTGTCGACCTTGGCGATGGCCTCGGCGATTTCGGCTTGAGTCGGCCAGATGTCTTTCAGGTACACCGGCTGGCCGTCCTTGCCGGTGCCGAGGGCATCGCGAGTCAGATCGAGGCGCACGCTGCCGGCCAGGGCATAGGCCACCACCAGGGGTGGCGAGGCCAGCCAGTTGGTTTTCACCAGCGGATGCACGCGGCCCTCGAAGTTGCGGTTGCCGGACAGCACCGAGGCGACGGTCAGGTCGGCCTGGGTGATGGCTTTCTCGATGGGCTCGCGCAACGGGCCGGAGTTACCGATGCAGGTGGTGCAGCCGTAGCCGACCAGATTGAAACCGAGTTTCTCCAGATAGGGCGTCAGGCCTGCGGCATTGAAATACTCGGTGACCACCTTGGAGCCCGGTGCCAGCGAGCTTTTCACCCAGGGCTGGCGCTGCAGGCCCTTTTCCACGGCTTTCTTGGCCAGCAGGCCGGCAGCCATCATCACGCTGGGGTTGGAAGTGTTGGTGCAGGAGGTGATGGCGGCGATCACCACGGCGCCGTCTTGCAGGCGATGGGTATGGCCGTCGTCCTCATAGTCGATTGCGCCGCTCTGCTGGTCGCCACCGACGGCGGTACCGCCGCCGCCTTCGCTGAGCAGGCGTCCCTCTTCCTTGGCACTCGGCTTGAGCTGCAGGCCGACGAAGTCGTCGAAGGCCTGGCTGACCTGGCCCAGCGAGACGCGGTCCTGCGGGCGCTTGGGCCCGGCCAGGCTGGCTTCGACGCTGCCCATGTCCAGGCTCAGGCTGTCGGTGAATACGGGCTCGGCGCCAGGCTCGCGCCACAGACCCTGGGCTTTGCTGTAGGCCTCGACCAGTTGCACGGTGGCCTCCGGGCGGCCGGACAGGCGCAGGTAGCCGAGGGTGATATCGTCCACCGGGAAGAAACCACAGGTGGCGCCGTACTCAGGCGCCATGTTGGCGATGGTGGCGCGGTCGGCCAGCGGCAGGTCGGCCAGGCCGTCGCCATAGAACTCGACGAATTTACCCACCACGCCTTTCTTGCGCAGCATCTGGGTGACGGTGAGCACCAGGTCGGTGGCGGTGATGCCTTCTTTCAGCTTGCCGCTGAGCTTGAAGCCGATCACTTCGGGAATCAGCATCGATACCGGCTGGCCGAGCATGGCCGCTTCCGCCTCGATGCCGCCGACGCCCCAGCCGAGTACGCCGAGGCCGTTGATCATGGTGGTGTGCGAGTCGGTGCCGACCAGGGTGTCGGGGAAGGCAAGAGTGGCGCCGTCCTCTTCCTTCGTCCACACGGTGCGCGCCAGGTATTCGAGGTTGACCTGGTGGCAGATGCCGGTGCCCGGCGGTACCACGCTGAAATTGTCGAAGGCGTGCTGGCCCCAGCGGAGGAAGGCGTAGCGCTCGCCGTTGCGCTGCATTTCCAGCTCGACGTTGTCGTGGAAGGCGCTGGAGGAGGCGTAGCTGTCGACCATCACCGAGTGGTCGATGACCAGATCCACCGGCGACAACGGGTTGATCCGCTGTGGGTCACCACCGGCCTTGGCCATGGCGTCCCGCATAGCGGCCAGGTCGACCACCGCCGGCACACCGGTGAAGTCCTGCATCAGCACGCGTGCCGGGCGGTACTGGATCTCACGGTCGGAGGCGCGCTTGTCCAGCCAGTCGACCATGGCGTGCAGGTCCTGCGGCTGTACGGTCTTGCCGTCTTCGTTGCGCAGCAGGTTTTCCAGCAGCACCTTGAGCGACTTGGGCAAGCGGTCGATGTTGCCGAGGCGTTGGGCTGCTTCTGGCAGGCTGAAATAGTGGTAGGTGGCATCGCCGACGTGCAGTTCGCGGCGGCAGTTCAGGCTATCGAGGGAGGGCATTGCACATCTCCTTGGGCCCGTACGGTTCGGGCTGTGTCTTGATGGCGGCAGACCTTCAAGTTAGTTCGGCTTGGGCGGTCTGGCTAGCGCATATCCTTTATCGGTTGCTATGCGCTGCCTGTTGCGCGATGGCTGGATTTCACCGAACCGCATTCTCTGGCGGCAGGCTTGCCGAACCGTTCCAGTGGGCAGCGCATATGTAGCTGGACAGGTTTAGCGGCTCGGGGTTCCGGTCTCGGGTATTATACGCGCCTCAAGGAGTCCCTTTGATGAATACCCTGTTTCTGCATTGTCGCCCCGGTTTCGAAGGGGAGGTTTGCGCCGAGATCACCGACCTTGCCGCACGTCTGGATGTGCCGGGCTACTCCAGGGCCAAGCCCGGTAGTGCGTGCGCTGAGTTCGTCTGCGGCGAGGCGGCGGACTGCGAGCGGCTGATGCGCAGCGTGCGTTTCAACCAGTTGATCTTCCCGCGGCAGTGGGCGCGTGGTGCTTTCGTCAGCCTTCCGGAAAGCGACCGTATCAGCGTGTTGCTCGACGCCCTGGCTGATTATCCGGTGTGCGGCAGCCTGTGGCTGGAAGTGGTGGATACCAACGATGGCAAGGAACTTTCGACCTTCTGCAAGAAGTTCGAGGCGCCCCTGCGCAAGGCACTGCTCAAGGCCGGCAAACTGGTGGACGATGCGAAGAAGCCGCGCCTGCTGCTGACCTTCAAGAGCGGCCGTGAGGTGTTCGCCGGCATCGCCGAGGCAGACAACCAGGCGATGTGGCCGATGGGCATTCCGCGCCTGAAGTTTCCCCGTGAGGCGCCGAGCCGCTCGACGCTCAAGCTGGAAGAGGCCTGGCACCATTTCATCCCGCGCGAGCAGTGGGATCAGCGCCTGGCCCCGGGCATGACCGCTGTTGACCTGGGCGCCGCGCCGGGCGGCTGGACCTGGCAACTGGTCAATCGGGAAATCCGCGTTACCGCCGTGGACAATGGGCCGATGGCCGAAAGTCTGATGTATTCCGGCTTCGTCGTGCACCAGCGCGCTGATGGCTTCACCTTCCGCCCACGGCATCCGGTGCACTGGATGGTCTGCGATATCGTCGAGAAGCCGGCACGCACGGCGGCGATGATCGAGACCTGGCTGGGCGAGGGGCTGTGCCGTGAGGCGGTGGTCAACCTCAAGCTGCCGATGAAACAGCGCTACGCCGAAGTGCGGCGTCTGCTCGATCGCATCGAGTCGGGGCTGGTCGAGCGCGGTTTGAAGGTCAACATCGGCTGCAAGCAGCTGTATCACGACCGTGAGGAAGTGACCTGTCATCTGCGTCGGCACGGCAAATGATGATCCGCGTGCAGGTGACCTGAAGGTCAGCTTTGCGCGACAATGCGCGCTTGTTCGTGGAGCCCCTTATGTCCGAAGCCCTGACCCTCAATCACGATGACCTGCTCGACGCCAGCGGCCTGAACTGCCCGGAACCGGTAATGATGCTGCACAACAAGGTGCGCGACTTGGCGCCGGGCGGCCTGCTCAAGGTGATCGCTACCGATCCGTCGACCCGTCGTGACATCCCTAAGTTTTGCGTGTTTCTCGGCCACGAGCTGCTCGGCCAGGCCGAGGAAGACGGCACCTACCTGTACTGGATTCGCAAGAAGGCCGACTAGGCGACGCATGTCGCATGTAGGGTGCGCTGTGCGCACCGGTGATGTGCCTTGATCCGTGTTAGCTGTGGTTATTGGTGCGCGCGGCGCACCCTACGGCTCTGCAGCGTTTTCAGCGTTGTTCCATCCCGCCTGTCCCGGTGCCAGGCCGCAGCTGTTCAGTAACGTCTGCCAGGCCTTGACGTGACGCGCCGTGGCGGCGCGGAACTCCTGCCATAACGACTCCTGCTCGCCGGCCAGCCGCTGCAAGTGCTCGCGTGTGGCTGTGGGAATGCCGTCGATGCGCTGCAACTGCAGCAGCGCCGTCTGCCACTGCTGGCCACGCTGGTCGACCTGCGCCAGGTAGGGCTGCAGGCCGCCCGCGTAGAACTTGACGAAAATATTCTGCAGGATGCGCCCGCGTGGCGTCGCCTGACCCAGTGGGCACAGCGGGCGATTCTGCAGACGTTGTTCCAGCAGTTCGCTGCCGGCATTGAGCGTATGGCGCAGGCTGGCCAGGCTGGTGATCAGCTGGCCGCCCTGTTCGCTGGCATAGAGGGCGAAGAACAGCGGCTCCAGCTCGCTGGCGCTCGGCGGCAGTTGCTCCAGCAGGGTGGCGCCGATGCTCGCCAGCCGCTGCAGAGCATTGAGGGCGGCGCTGTCTTCCTGGGTATCCACCGGCAGGGCCTGGTCGGCGAAGCGCAGGTAGTGCTCGAACTCCTGGCTGCCATTCAGGGCGTTCCAGAACACCGCTTGCAGTTGCTGGCGCTTGTCGCTGGCCAGGCGCTGCAGCGTGGCCCTGAGGCTGGAGTCGTCCTGCAGATGCGGCAGGCAGGCATCCAGGGCGCGCAGCAGGTCGCCTTCGTAACCCAGGCGCTGACTGGGCATCAATTGCTTGCCCAGGCTGCTGTTGCGCTGGCTGATCAGTTGCTGCAAGTGCGGGCAGCGCCGCGCATCGATCACCAGATCGAGCAGGCCGATGCGCAGCTCGGGAATCTCGCTGATTCGTTCACGCCTGGCCGGCAGGCGATACTGGCTGGCACTGCGGCTGTCGAAAGCAGGGGTGTTGGCTGCATCGAGCGAGCGTTGCAGGCGTTCGAGGTAGTCGCTCTGCAGGGCCAGGCCGTCATTGGCCGGGCCACAACCGGCAAGCAGAGTAAGGCAGAGGAGTAGGGCAGGTCGGATCATTTGCTCAGTCTAGAGCTGATTGCCTGCCTATCCAATCACTCAGGCGGCCTGGCGAATGCGTTTGCGCGCGCTGCGTGCCAGGCGCACGGTGAGCATCGCGGCGGCGCAGGTCAGGCCAACCACCAAGCCCTGCCACAGGCCGCTGGGGCCGCTCGGTTCACCGAACAGGTCGGACAGCCCTAGCGCATACCCCACCGGCAGGCCGATGCCCCAGTAGGCAAACAGGGTCAGCAGCATGGTGATGCGGGTGTCCTGATAGCCGCGTAGCGCACCGGCAGCGGTCACCTGGATGGCATCGGAGAACTGGAACAGCGCCGAATAGACGATCAGCGTGGCCGCGACTGCGATCACGGTTTTGTCCGGGGTGTAGATTTGTGCGATCTGTTCGCGTAGCAGGAACATCAGGCTGGCCGACATGCAGGCATAGCCCAGCGCCGCGGCCATGCTCACCCCGGCGGCGAAGCGCGCCTCACGCGGCTCGCCACGGCCCAGTGCCTGGCCGACGCGTACCGTGGCGGCCATGCCCAGCGAGTAGGGAATCATGAACACCATGGAGCTGAAATTGAGCGCGATCTGGTGCCCGGCGACCACGGTAGCACCGAGGCCGCCAATGAGCAGGGCAATGACCGCGAAGATGCTCGACTCGGCGAACACCGCCACGCCAATCGGTACGCCAATGCTCAATAGGCGCTTGATCACCGTCCACTGCGGCCAGTCGAAACCGGTGAACAATGCGCTGGCGCGGTAGTAGGGCGCCCACTTCACCCAGACCAGCATGCCGATCAGCATGAAGCCCATCACCAGCGCGGTCGCCCAGCCACAGCCGACGCCGCCCATGGCCGGCAGGCCGAACTTGCCGTAGATGAAGATGTAGTTGGCGGGAATGTTCAGCAGCAGGCCGAGGATGCCCAGTACCATGCTCGGGCGGGTGTGACCGAGGCCATCGCTGAAGCAGCGCAGCACGTGATAGAGCGCCACAGCCGGGAAACCCAGGGCCACAGCGCGCAGATAGCCCATCGCCGGAGTGATCAGCGCCGGGTCGACATTCATGATGCGCAGGATGAATTCGGCGTTCCACAGCAGGGCGGCGGCACTGCCACCGACTGCCAGCGCCAGCCACAGCGCCTGACGCACCAGTGGGCCGATGGCAGCTTCCTCGCCGGCACCGAAGCGCTGCGCCACCTTGGGGGTGGTGGCCAGCAGGATGCCGGTCATTAGCAGGAACACCGGCACCCAGATCGAGTTGCCCAGGGCCACGGCGGCCAGATCCTGCGGGCTGACGCGCCCGGCCATCAGCGTGTCAACGAAGCCCATGGCTGTGTGCGCCAACTGAGCGATGATGATGGGGGTGGCCAGGAGCAGCAGGCTGCGCAGTTCCGTGCGCACGCGGCCAAGGCGGCTGTCGGTAGACATTTCGACTCTTCGGGATAACAGGAAACCGCCTAGTCTACGCCTTGACATAGCGGTCAGGAAAGTGCGGCGTGAGGCTCTGTCCGGCGCTCTGCAGGGCGACGCTGGCGCTCGCGCTGGCATAGAATGGCGGCCTGTCCGATGGAGCCCGCCATGCACATAGTCGCCGACGAAAACATTCCCCTGCTCGATGAATTCTTTGCTGCCTTCGGCAGCATCCGCCGCCTGCCTGGGCGTGGCATCACGGCGGCCGATGTGCGTGAAGCCGACCTGCTGCTGGTGCGCTCGGTCACTCAGGTGAACCGTGCGCTGCTCGAAGGCAGCCGGGTCCGTTTCGTCGGCACCTGCACCATTGGCACTGACCATCTGGATCTCGATTATTTCGCCGAAGCCGGCATCGCCTGGAGCAGCGCACCGGGCTGCAACGCCCGTGGCGTGGTGGATTACGTGCTGGGCAGCGTGCTGACCCTGGCCGAGCGTGAGGGCGTTGACCCGGCTGCGCGCGTGTACGGTGTGGTGGGCGCGGGGCAGGTGGGTGGGCGCCTGGTCAAGCTGCTGCGTGGTCTCGGCTGGCAGGTGCGCGTCTGTGATCCGCCGCGCCAGGCCACCGAGGGTGGCGACTTCGTCAGCCTGGAGCAGATCATCGCCGAATGCGATGTGATCAGCCTGCACACGCCGCTGGACGCATCGACCCGTCACCTGTTCGATGCGGCGCGCCTGGCGGCATTGAAACCGGGCACCTGGCTGATCAACGCCAGCCGTGGTGCCGTGGTGGACAACGCCGCGCTGCGCAGCCTGTTGCCACAACGACCGGATCTGCAGGCCGTGCTCGACGTCTGGGAGGGCGAACCGCAGGCCGATGTCGAGCTGGCTGCCCTGTGCCAACTGGCAACGCCACATATCGCCGGCTACAGCCTGGACGGCAAGCTGCGCGGCACGGCGCAGATCTATCAGGCCTGCTGCCGGGCGCTGGGGGTGGCCGAGCAGGTGCATCTGGCCGATCTGCTACCTGCGCTCTGGTTGAGCGAGCTGAGTATTGATGGCAGCGCGGATCCGGCCTGGGCGCTGGCCAGCATCTGCCGCGCAGTGTATGACCCGCGCCGCGACGATGCGGATTTTCGCCGCAGCCTGGGCGGCGATGCCGATGCGCGTCGCGCTGCGTTCGACCGCCTGCGCAAGCATTACCCGATGCGCCGCGAAATCGACGGCCTGCATGTGCGTATTCAGGGTGATTCAGCGCCGCTGGCTGCTCTGGTACGAGCTCTGGGCGCCACCGTTTCGTAGGGTGGGTTAGCCGCCTGCCATGCTTGCAGAACAGTTTGCTAAGCCCGGTGCGGCGGATGGCCGCCCCGCGATAACCCACCATCGGCACAACGCGATCCATCGCCTGGTGGGTTACGTGGGGCGGCCATCCGAGCGCGCTGGGTTCATCTGCGTTTGGACGCCCTGCATTCGGCGCCGCTAACCCACGTGATAGCGTGTATTCGCATGTCTTATTTTGCCTTAATTGAGTTGCATGCAATTTAATTGCTCGCTACTTTATTCGTCACTTCAAGCCCTTTTAGGACGATTCCCCATGAGCAACGCACTTTTCGATATTCCGGTCACCACCATCAAGGGTGAGCAGAAGACCCTGGCCGACTTCGGCGGCAAGGCTGTGCTGGTGGTCAATACCGCCAGCAAATGTGGCTTCACCCCGCAGTACAAGGGGCTGGAGAATGTCTGGCAGCAATACAAGGACAAGGGGCTGGTCGTGCTCGGCTTCCCCTGCAATCAGTTCGGCAAGCAGGAGCCGGGTGACGAGGGCGCGATCTCCGAGTTCTGCGAGCTGAACTTCGGCGTCAGCTTCCCACTGTTCAAGAAGGTCGACGTCAATGGCAGCGATGCTCACCCGCTGTTCGTGCAGCTGAAAAAGCGCGCGCCAGGCCTGCTGGGCAGCCAGGGCATCAAATGGAACTTCACCAAGTTTCTGATTGGCGAAAACGGCCAGGTGGTCAAGCGTTTCGCCCCGACCACCAAGCCGGAAGAATTGAGCAGTGAGATCGAAGCCCTGCTGAAATGAGTGCGTTCGATACCGCCGGGCTGCAGTTGGATAACCAGCTGTGCTTCAAGCTCTACGCCGCCTCGCGCGCGGTGATCCGTGCCTACAAGCCGATGCTCGATGCCCTCGGTCTGACCTACCCGCAGTATCTGGTGATGCTGGTGCTGTGGGAGTGGCAGGAGCAGGCGCCCGGGCAGCCGACGCTCAAGGCGCTGGGGCAACGCCTGCAACTGGACTCGGGCACCCTGACGCCGCTGCTCAAGCGTCTGGAGCAGATGGGTCTGGTGCAGCGGCGCCGCGCGCAGGCTGACGAGCGTGAGGTCCATCTGGCGTTGAGCGATGCCGGCAGAGCGCTGCAGGCGCAAGTGTTGCCGCTGAAGGCACAGTTGCTGTGTCAGTTCGCGGATCAGGATCTGCTGGAAATGGAGGGGCTGCGGCGTAGTCTGGATCGGTTGCTGACGCGGCTCAGCGAGTAACCTCGTCAGGCAGCCAGGTGTCGAGCATGGCTGCCAGTTCTTCACGGCGGAAGGGTTTGGCCAGATAGTCGTTCATGCCGGCGGCGCGGCAGCGTTCGCGGTCATCGGGCAGCGCATTGGCGGTCAGGGCGATGATGGGCAGTTGTAGCCAGCGACCGTTGTTGCGAATGCGGCGGCTGGCTTCATAGCCGTCCATCACTGGCATATTGCAGTCCATCAGGATCAGGTCGATGGGCTCCTGCTCCAGCATCTCCAGGGCTTCAGCGCCATGGGCTGCGACCTGAACCTGATAGCCGAGCTTGACCAGTATGCCCTTGGCGACCATCTGGTTGACCGGGTTGTCTTCGACCAGCAGCACGCGTGCAGTGCCCTCCCGTTCAGGCTGTTTCTGGGTACTGCCCTGCAGGGCGCTGTCGTCGCTGTAGAGCGTGTGCCGCAATACCTGAAGCAAGCCGTTGCGTGCCAGTGGGCGGGCGATTTGCAGCAGCGGCATGAGGCGCTGCGCCTGTTCGTGCGGCAGGAAGTTGCCATAGGCAGTGACCAGCAGCACGGCTGTGCCTATCGCCGGACGCATACCCGGCAGGCATTCCGGGCAATCGCTGATCAGCAGGTCGGCTTGCACGCCGAGCAGACTGGCATCGGTATCCAGGCGCTGATAGCTCAGTCCCCAGGTTGGCAGCCATTGGCTGAGCATCTGTTGCAGGCCGCTGCTGGCCGGGGTCAGTGCGACGATGCGACCCTCCAGCACCGGCTGTGTACTGGCAGGCGTATGGGCGGGTAACGGCAGCTCGGCGTAAAACTCGCTGCCAAAGCCTTCTTTCGATTGCAGGCTCAGCTTGCCGTGCATGGCTTCGCACAGGCGCCTTGTCAGGGCCAGGCCAAGGCCGGTGCCGCCATATTCACGGGTGATGGCGATTTCGGCTTGGGCAAAGGGCTGAAAAATGCGTGCCTGGGCATCTTCGGCGATACCGATGCCGGTATCGCGCACACGGATGCAGATGCCATCCGTGTTGCGCTCGACGATCAGGTCGACGCGGCCGAAACGGGTAAATTTGAGGGCATTGGACAGCAGGTTGATAACGATCTGGCGCACCCGCGTCGGATCGCCCAGCACCTGTGCCGGCAGTGCCGGGTCGATCAGGCAGGTCAGCTCTACTGCGCTGGCGGCGTTCTGCGACAGCAGGCTGGCGGTTTCCTCGGCCAGGGCGCCGAGGTCGAAGGGAATCGTCTCCAGCTCCAGCTGGCCGGCTTCGAATTTGGACAGGTCGAGAATGTCGTTGAGCAGTTCCACCAGCACCTTGCCGGAGTCATGGGCGATGCCCAGTTGCTGGCGTTGTTCAGCGCTTAGCGGGCCGTCCAGAGCCAATGCCAGCATGCCGAGCAGACCATTGAGCGGTGTGCGGATTTCATGGCTCATGTTGGCGAGGAAGGCCGAACGTGCCTGCGCCATGTTCAGGGCCATGCTGCGTGCCGTCTCCAGCTCGCTGTTGGACTGGCTGAGGCGGGCATTGGTGGCCTTGAGTTCGGCGGTGCGCGCCGAGACGATGTTTTCCAGCTCACTCAGGTACTGAGTAAGGCGATCCTCGGCATTGCGCCTGTGCGCGATCTCCTGGGCGATGCTCGACAGTTGGCGGTTGGTGACCTCTACCAGCGTACCGATCTCGTCACGCTCGTGGCCCTTGGGGCAGGGCACCGGGCGATGGTGCGGGTCTTGCGGGTTGCGCTCGCTGAGTGCGCGAATCACCCCGGTCAGGGGCTTGGTCAGCATGAAATAGAACAGCACCAGCAGAATCAGCGACAGCAGCAGGCTGCGCGCGAAACCGGTGAGCAGAGTCAGCAGCGAACGTCTGAGAAAGTGACTGCCGAAGGCATAAGTGTCGACTTCCAGGCGTAGAAAGCCCAGTGCTTCGTTGGGGGCATGGCTGACGTGGAGTGGGTCTTGGAACTGCCGCTGGGCCCCGAACAGGCTGTCGCTGAAGACCCGGTAGCGGCTTTCCCGGCGCGGGCGGCTGACGCTGGCCAGCACCAGACCGTTGTTGTCGATCAGTTCGGCGCGGGTTACGGCTGGCGAGCGCAGCAGGCCGAGGACCAACTCCTGCGCCAGTTCGGCGTCGATGTTGTAGGCAATGCGCGCAGCGGGGTTGTGGCTGATTTCCAGCAGCGCACGAATCTCGCGGTTGATGGAGGCCTCTTCACTGGCATAATCGACGGCCACCTGGGTGACGCTCAGCAGCGTGCCAAGGATAAATGCCACCAGCACGGTCAGGCCGGCCTGTTTGAATGACAGGCGTTGGGTGAGCGGAATATCCATGTATGCGCGCGTGGTCTCTGATCCTTGGCTCGTGCCAAGCATAGCTGATCGCGACCCTTCACTGGCAGATGCTGCACGATACGGCTGTGCATAAAGGAGAACTATAGAGTGGATTCGCGATTGCTGGACTTTCTGGCCCGTGCCGAACAGGTGCTGGCGCGTCTCGAGCCCATGCTGCCCGCGCAGCGTCCTCAGCTGGACTGGAACACCTGCATGGCCGCCCGCTGGGTGCGAGATGGTCGCAGTGGCTATCTGCGGCCTTTGCAGGTCAGCCTCGATCTGTCGCTGAGTGACTTGCTGGGGGTGGATGCTCAGCGCGAGCAACTGGCACGTAACACGCGGCAGTTCGTGATGGGGTTGCCGGCCAATCATGCCTTGCTCTGGGGCGCGCGCGGTACCGGCAAATCCTCGCTGGTGCGTGCCTTGCTGGCCGAGCATGCCAGGGCCGGTCTGCGCCTGATCGAGATCGAGCGTGATCATCTGGCTGAGCTGCCGCGTGTGGTGGAGCTGCTGGCCGGTTTACCACAGCGTTTCGTGCTGTTTTGCGATGACCTGTCGTTCGAAGCGGGCGAGGGCGATTACCGGGTGCTCAAGAGTGTGCTCGATGGCTCGCTGGAGCAGGCGACGGATAATGTGCTGCTGTACGCCACCTCAAACCGCCGCCATCTGGTGCCTGAGCAACAGAGTGATAACGAGAACTGGACGAGGGTCGACGGCGAACTGCACCCCAACGAGGCTGTTGAGGACAAGATCGCACTGTCCGACCGTTTTGGCCTGTGGCTGTCGTTCTATCCCTTCAGTCAGGAGCACTTCCTGATCGTCGTGCGCCACTGGGTCGGCGTACAGGCGCGCCAGGTCGGGCTGGACTGGAGCTGGGACGAGGCCCTGGAAAAGGCCGCCATCCGCTGGGCGCTGGGTCGTGGTAACCGTAACGGCCGCTGCGCCTATCAATTTGCCCGCCATTGGGTCGGGCTGCAACTGCTGGAGCAACAGATATGATTGACCTTTCCCAGGCCGGGGCTGACCTCGACGGCTATCCCCTGTTGAGCGCGCAACTGCAGGCGCTGCTCAGCGGTGAGCGTGACTTCATCGCCAATGCCGCGCAGTTTTCGGCCTTCCTGTTTCACGAGTTGCCTGACCTGAACTGGGCTGGCTTCTATCTGGTGAAGGATGGCGAGCTGGTGCTCGGCCCGTTCCAGGGTAAGGTGGCCTGCGTGCGCATCGCCTTCGGTCGTGGTGTCTGCGGCGCCGCGGCTGCCAGCCTGCAAACCCAGCGAGTCGAGGATGTGCATGCCTTCCCGGGGCACATTGCCTGCGACAGTGCATCGAACAGTGAGCTGGTGGTGCCTCTGGTCAAGGAAGGGCGGCTGATCGGCGTGCTGGATCTGGACAGCCCGTCGGTGGGGCGTTTCACCGAGGTGGATCAGGCCGGTATCGAAGCGCTGGCAGCGATATTCCTGGCCGCCAGCGACTGCTGAATACGCCTTTGGCGATGCGGGGAGACTCGATCCGCTAGGGGCGCTGCGCACGCCGCTGGTTTGAGACGTTGCCGAAGCTGATTTCGCAATTGGTGCGCACGGCGCACCCTACGAAGCAGGCGTGTTCAGCGCTTGGCGCCGATCTTCTCCAGTGTGCGCAGTTCACGCGGCAGCAGTTGCTGTGTGGATGCGCGGGCCTTGATACGCTCGTAGTGCGCCAGCAGGTTCGGCCAGCGGCCGGCATCCAGGGTTTCCCCGCCGTGCTCCATGTTGAGCAACTGGCTGGCCAGTGCCAGGTCGGCCATGGACAGTTGTTCGCCAAGGAAGTAGGGCGCGTCACCCAACGTGGCCTCGAAATAGTCGAAGTGATTGGGCAGCTTGTCCTTGAGCGTCTGCTGCACCTTTTCCTCATCGCATGGCTGACCCATGGTGGCTTTCAGCACGCGGTTGCGAAATACGGTGAAGGTACACAGCGGCGCCAGCTCGTAGTCCGCGTATTTTTCCAGCCAGCGTACCTTGGCGCGTTGCTCCGCACCGTCGCCATATAGCTGCATGTGCTCAGGGTAGCGCTCTTCCAGGTACTGGCAGATGACGCTGGAGTCCGCCAGCTTCAGGTCACCATCGCGAAAGGCGGGAATCCGGCCTAGGGCCTGTTGCCGTTTCGCGCTAACCGATTGATTTATAAGAGCAAGCTCGTATCGTTGAAGCTCTAACCCGACATCGATACGAGCTTGCAATGCCCCGATTACTACTCAACGACGAGCATTGGTCGAAGCTGCGGGAAATTCTCCTGCACAAGGCC
>NZ_VRYE01000129.1 GCF_008041835.1 Ectopseudomonas mendocina | reverse complement strand
GTATGCGTCTGGGCATCCCGTCTTGCGCAACTAAACCAGTCGCCACCTATGCGGCAGCAGCTCCGTAATCTCACTTGCCCGCTGCGTCGGCAGGCGCGTGAGGACGTCCTTCAAATAGGCGTACGGGTCATGCCCGTTGAGTCGAGCTGACTGGATCAAACTCATGATCGCCGCTGCCCGTTTACCGCTGCGCAGTGAACCTGCAAAGAGCCAGTTCTTGCGCCCCAACGCCCATGGCCGGATCTGGTTCTCTGCCCAATTATTGTCAATGGGTACGGCGCCGTCATCGAGATAGCGCGACAGCGCCGTCCAGCGTTTGAGGCTGTAATCCAATGCTTTGCTGATGGCCGAGCCATCGTGCACAAGTAGGCGCTGGGTGATCATCCAGGCATGCAAAGCGTCCATCACCGGTACGGCTTTCTCTTGTCGTATTCGGCGGCGTAAATCCGGTTCTAGGTCGCGGACTTCATGCTCGATTTCGTACAGCAGCTGGATGTACCTCAAGGCCTGCTCGGCAAGCTGGCTTTTATTGGTGGCGTGTAGCTCGAAGAATTTGCGCCGGGCGTGGGCCATGCAGCCGATCTCGGTGACACCTTGCTCGAAGCTGGCCTTGTAGCCTGCGAAGTCGTCGCAGACCAGCTTGCCATTCCACTGACCAAGAAAATTGCGCGCATGCTCGCCGGCACGGCTGGGACTGAAGTCGTACACCACGGCCTTCAGATCAGCGAAGGGTGTGGTGCTGTAGGCCCAGACGTAAGCCCGATGGGTTTTCTTCTCGCCTGGGGTGAGCATTTGCACCGGGGTTTCGTCAGCGTGGATCACGCGTTGGCCCAGCACGGCTTCGCGCAGGGCATCGACTAGCGGCTGGAGCTGCACGCCGGTTTGTCCGACCCACTGCGCCAGTGTCGAGCGAGCGATGGCCAGGCCGGCACGGCCAAAGATTTTCTCTTGCCGATATAGTGGCAAGTGGTCGGCGAATTTGGCCACCATCACGTGAGCCAGAAGGCCGGCGGTTGGGATGCCCTTGTCGATGACCTGAGCCGGAACCGGTGCCTGGATCAGGGTTTCGCACTGATCGCAGACCCATTTGCCTCGGATGTGCCGCTCAACGGTGAACACGCCCGGTGTGTAGTCGAGTTTCTCGCTGACATCCTCACCGATACGCTTGAGCGCGCAACCGCACTGGCAGTGGCTGTTATCGGGTTCATGGTGGATCAGAGTGCGTGGAAACTGTGGCGGCAAGGCGGTGCGCTTAGGTTTTTGCCGAACCTCAGTCGAAGCGGGAGCAGGTTTCAGCGCTTCAAGTTCTGCTTCGATGGCCGCAATGTCGGTGTCGATCAGGTCATCAAGCAGACTGACTTGATCCGGGCTCAATTGCTCGCTGCGCTTGGCAAACTTGAAGCGCTTGAGCTGCGCAATCTCATGAGTCAGCTTTTCGATAAGCGTTTGGTCGCGGTGGATCTTCTTGCCCATTGTCTCGACTTTCTGATCGAGACTCTCGACACGTTGCATCAACTGCGCCGCCAGAGCGCGCAGTTGTTCAGGGGGCAGTTGGTCGAGATTGGGCAGCGAAGTCATGCCGCCGATTTTGCCGGAGCAGGCCAAAGCCGACGATAGGCTTATCGGACAATTGCACGGCCTGGATTGTCATGGCAGGTGTTATACGATGGAAATCGCGCTGCCAGGCCCGACTCTTTGCCAGGGCAAACCCAGCACCAGGGCGTGTAGTTGTTCGGCACCCAATTCCATCTGAGAGCCGTGTCGAGAACCGGGCCAGAAGAACTTGCCTTGATGCAGGCGCCGCGCCGCCAACCAAATACCCAACCCGTCGTGCACCAGCACTTTCATCCGATTGCCGCGGCGATTGGCAAACAGATAAGCACAGTGCGGCTGCGCCGCACCGAACACCGCCACCACCCGCGCCATTGCGGTGTCGGTGCCAGCACGCATGTCCATGGGCTCGGTGGCGAGCCAGATGGAGTCGATGCGGATCATCGCAGCAGATCTCGCAGAAAGGTCGCGCAGGCAGCGGCGCTTTCGGTCGGCCAGTTCACTTTGATGGTACCGCGCGGGTGTGGGATTTCCAGACAGATAGTCGATGACGCGGAATCCGACTTTGTCCCGATAGCCTGCAAGGACAGAGGAATGAAAGCAGGTTGCAGCGCCATGGCTTTCTGCGTGTGCACTCGGATCCATTTATGGACGAGGTTTGCGTTGAGGCTGTGGCTCAGCGCAACGCTGGCAATCGAGGCCCCGGGCTGGGCGCACTCTTGAATGATCTGGGCCTTGAAGGATTTGGAGTAGGAACGGCGTTGTGGCTGCATGAAAGACCCGCTTAAAAGGCTAGAAATGGTGTCCACTTAAATCAGGTGGACATCATCGCCTTTGGCGTCGGGGCCAGGAAGGTGTGTTGGCCGGACGGATAC
>NZ_VRYE01000128.1 GCF_008041835.1 Ectopseudomonas mendocina | reverse complement strand
GACCCCCGTAAAAGGCTTGAAATGGCGTCCCCTTAAATCAGGTGGACATCATCGCCTTTGGCGGCGTGGCCAGGAAGGTTTGTTGGCCGGACGGATACTCCTCCAGTGCCACTAGTGGCACTCAAACTGCCTCTAGTGGCACGATCCGGGTGTCACAAAACGTGTGTGCGACACGCATGGTGTATCGCAGCAACTGAGTGCGACATGGTTGGAGTGTCGCAATGCGCGCGTGCGACAGACCGAGAGTGTCGCATTGATGTTCTGCGATACACCCTGAATATCGCAGGCCAGACCGTGCGACACGAAGGTTGTGTCGCAAATCTGCGATCACATTGCCGGTACCGCTTGAGGCACGGTATGGGTGTCGCAATGAGCATGTGCGACATGCTGGGTGTGTCGTAGTCAGTTCATGCGACAGGGGGCGCGTATCGCAGCGTGAGCGTGCGACAGCCCAAGTGTGTCGCATTGCGGTGTCGCTAATACACGATTGGGTCTCAGTACATGAGGTGATATGCCACCGGTCAAAAAAACCAAGGTGGTAGCCGTATGTGATGACCCAGTGCCGGCGGTGCGGATGTCGGGCAACGTGACCGAGCGGTTTGCGAATACGTGACAGGTGCTTCAATCCCGGTTGCGCGGGTTCTGGATTGTAATATCATCGGTCACGATCCGGCGTGGGACTGGGCTTTGTTTCGGCGCCGCGACTTG
>NZ_VRYE01000127.1 GCF_008041835.1 Ectopseudomonas mendocina | reverse complement strand
CCCCATACGCGGGAATTGAATAAAAAACGATCAATTTTTAGCGGTGGAAGGCAGGTTGTTGATACACCGAGGCTTCACCGGCCATGCCTGCCGGCCTCATGAGAAGTCCGGGTTAGAGTTCGGTATTTCCAAGTCTTATCATTATCATGTGATGGTATTTTTAGATGGCGCAAAAAGAAGAGAGGATGTTTCGTTAGGAAGGTTGATTGGAGAGATTTGGCAGGAAAATGTTACGCTTGGGAAGGGTGTTTATTTTAATTGTAATTCTAAAAAATCAGCTTACAGGTCTTGCGGGATAGGAATGATAAACCATGGTGAGCTTGAGAAGCGAGAAAGCCTTTTAAAGGCTGCGACATATTTAACTAAGCAAGATATCTATATCAAGATTGCTCTTGACGGTGGAGGGCGATGCTTTGGTCGAGGCGAATTACCAAAGGTTGGCTCAGTAAGAAAAGGCAGGCCACGAAAAAGCGCTGCCAAACCTAAGGTAACGTTGTGATATCAGTGGTTATTTTAAAATTCCAATTCGCGCGCGGGCCTCGGTGGATAAGGTTTTCTCCAGAGCTGATCTAAGTTCTGTATCTTTCCTCGTCCATCTTCGCAGGGTTTCCGGAAGTGCTGCCTGTTTCAGCGGTATCCTCTGCGCCCTTATGAATTCGTACAATTTTTTATCTATTTCGTCAATGGCTTGGGCGATGCTCATCCAGCCGTTGGCAGGTTTGCATGATTCAAAGAGTCTTGCTGCCTCCTGTTTTGCTGGGTGGTAAATGTGTGAGCGCGCCTTTCCGCCGGTTGACGCTATGAATTTTTGCTGGCCAAGCTCATGGTACAGCGGGTGGTAATATGGGGTGCCAGCCAGCCTTAATAAGTACTCAATGTATGGGATGATATCGTCTGGAACCCTTAGGTCCTTTTCTATGAATCCTTCGATCTGCTTCAGTATGACGTAGGATCCTTTTATTAGCTCTAAGCAGATGTTCCATGGCTGCTGTGTTCGAAACAGTGAATCGATTTCCTGTTGTGTAGTTTCAATACATTCGTTTTCGATTTTTCGTGCCCCGGGCTCCACAATTACTTTGTCGTAATCCATTTCGGGGAACTTGGAGCTAAACAAGTGTTTATTCTGTTGCTTTGCATGGATGAGAAACTCAGAGAGTTCAATATTTGAAATTGACATGCTTTAACCTAGTTAATATGTTTCAGGTCTGATATTTTATCGCCAAGCACCTCCCAGGCATGAGCCATTTCTTTTGAATAGTTGTGTCTTTGATATGTCCGCTTGACCTTGTTTTCTTCGGTGTGGTTAAGGCACCGCTCTGCTACTTCTGGTAATACGCCTAGAGCTGTCATCAGTGTTGCACCAGTACGACGAAGGTCATGGGGTGTCCATTTTCCACCTGGTAGTAATAGAGCCTGTGCCTTTGCGCTGCGATTGCTCATAATGCCTATATCTGGGCGTCGCTGTCTGTCGCCGAGTTGCTTGGTCACCGTTTTGGAGCAGACTGGACCCGTGTTTGTGCTATTGGGATAACACCATTCGCTATCACCGCTTAGTGATTCAACTATCTCAAACTGCGCGGTCGCAAATTTCGAGAGTGTCACGGTATGGGCTTTGCCATTTTTGCTATCTTCAGCAGGTATGAGCCACCTGCCTGCTTTTAGGTCGATGTTGTTCCAACGGGCGTTCATCAGCTCTCCGATGCGACAGCAAGTCGAGAGGGCTATCCAGATAGCGGCCTCAGTTGACGGAAGCAAGCCAGCCTCGGGGGCAAGCCTGGCCAATGTTCGGATTTCATCTTCATTGAGAACTCTGTCCCGCTCCGTGTCTTTCCCTCCGATCTTGGTTTTGCGGATGCTTGCAGTTGGATCATGGTCAATCATGTCCCGATCCACAGCGAACCTAAACATCTGACGCATTAGACTGAAGATCATCTTAGCCATGCGGTTGACGCCGCGGGCGAGCAATGCATCGGTGACTCCAGTGATGTGCCCTTTTTTCACATCTTCCAGAGGCAACTCTCCCAGAAATGGCAGGACGTCCTTTTTGAACATGCGGCGAACCTCATCCCCGCCATCTTTGCGATTGATAAGGTCAACCTTTGCCCAGCGGTCAAACAGATCTTGGACTGTTTTCCTGGCTGCCAGTCGAGCGTTTGCCTCTGCAATAGCAGCTTTTTCAGCGGCAGCTCTTGCAAGCTCGGCGTCGCGAGCTGCAATACGCGAGGCTTCCTCTGCCTCGAGGTGTTCTTTTATATCCTTGGTGCCCGACTTGTGAATTCCGGCAAGCTCTTTAGCCCGTTGCCCGGCTTCGGCGAGCGTCATGGTGCCCTCGCTCCCATCTCGGCTGTAGGTACCGAAGGGGAGGGTCACTCGCTCACCGCGACTATTGGTATAGCGAAAGTAAAAGAGGCGTTCACCGCTTGGCGTGATGCGAGCCACGAGGCTGCCGTGACCCCATATAGCTACTTCGCTCAACCATTTGTCGCTTAGTCCGGGTTTGCCAGTCATCTGGCGATCTGTAATCTTGGCCATTAGGTCGAGTTCCCCGTTGCCAATTGGTTGCCAATTGCGATCGTCTGGTTGCCAATTCGTTGCCAAATGAGATCGGCTTGATTCGAATCGCTTTGGGCTAGTTTGGACGAGAAACTCGCTGAAAGCCAGTAAGATCAAGGGGTTAGGGGAGCCGCTTCGGATTAGCTTGGAACTGCTCAGACAGGTTATTACCTGTATGGGGTGCAAGGGGTAGAGTGTTCGAATCACTCCGTCCCGACCAAAAAACCCTAGAAAATCCAACCACTTAGCGGTGGTTGGATTTTTTTATTTCTGGCTCCTGCAAAATTCCTGCAAAATTCCAGCAAAACCCCTCCCTTGGAAGCCGGGTGCTTTTTGGTGCGCAGTCCAGGTGATGCCTACCCTCAACGGTTTTGGTCAAGGAAGCTGCATGGATAGCCTGTTCGCATCTCTGTCGCCAGAGGAGCTCTACGAGCACCTCCAATCCATGGATGATGTTGAGAAGTCAGTGCGGCTGGTTCGAAACAGTCTATTGCTGCCGCCCCTCAGTAATGTCTACAAACTGCTGCATACATCACGTGAGGCGGTTTGGGATGGAATGAGGGCTGAAATGCCATTCTTGCCAGTCGCCAAGACGATATCCAAGGCCTGGGACAGTCCGGGCGCGCGTCTTGGGCGTAGCGCCTCAATTCGAATGATGCGGGCAGCACAGGGCAGAGGGATGGCTGGTGTGCTCTCTGAGTTTCTCGATCTGGATTACCTTTGGCCTCCCGGGAATGAGTGGGCTGGACTGTTTGCCAGTGATTTTTTCTCTCAGGATATCTCGAAGAAATTTTGGATTGGCTTCGTCAAGGAGGCGATGCACCTCAATGCAATTGAGCTTCATCCAGATCTAGGTCGGTTGAGGCAGTGGGAGGTTTATGCGCATTCGCCGACAGTGAATCGTTATGGCTGCCCAGCAATGCGGGAGGCTCTATTTCAGCGCATAGCCGTTCTCTCCTCTGATAAGGAGGCTGAACTCGACCCTACGCTCGACCATGTGCACGTCGTCGACACTTTTGCAGTTCTGATGCGCCTTCTAGCGTGGTGTGTTGCAGATTTAACGATAGAGTTCTGGGAACAGGTTGAACAGGACGAGATGGCTCATGATATTCCGCTCCAGGAGCTGATACCTGCATTTGATGAGGTCGCTAAAGATTGGAGCAGCCCTATGCAATCTGCGCTTGATCGTCTGGCCAAGATGGCTGGTTGGCAGCAGGAGCAGAAAGCAACCAGGTTTTTGGGGCAGCTTTGGGGGCGCGACGGTGGCGTGAACGGTGTCGACTCGCGCATTAGGCTGCTGCGCTACTGGGTAAAGCTAGAAAAAGGGCGCCCTGACTTTAAATCATTTTTGGAGTTATCCAGGGTGATTGCCGCTGAAAAGCTTCGCTCTTCGGACGCTGATAAGGGCGGCATGGAACAGTTTGCCTGGTATCAGGCTGTCATCTTGCGAGTAGCTGAGACCTTATCGCATGTGCGTCTAGGCCTCAGTAGGAAGGGATATTCGACGTCGGAGCTCTCTGTGCTGATGTCGATTTATCAACAGGAGTTTCGTACTGCGCGTGATTTGCTAGGCAAACCCATACCGTTGACCGAAAGAGCAGTTTGATACGTCTTAGCCCGGATTTCTCATG
>NZ_VRYE01000126.1 GCF_008041835.1 Ectopseudomonas mendocina | reverse complement strand
CCCCTCTCCCGCTAGCGGGAGAGGGGCTGGGGGAGAGGGGGTTAAGGCTCAGCCGCGTAGTGTCTGCACCGCTATGCCGGGGAAGTCGGTGATGATGCTGTCGACACCGAAGTCGGCCAGGCGACGCATCAGCGCCGGCTCGTTGACCGTCCACACCGACACGTGCAGCCCCTGTTTCTGCGCCTTGAGCAGGCGCTCCGGGGTGCACAGCGTCCAGTTCAGGGCGAGCAGGTGACAGTCGTAATGGGCGGCCACCTTCAGCGGGTCGAGCCAGGCGTACTCGGCCACCAGGCCCAGTTGCAGCTGTGGGGTCAGCTCGCGTGCGGCCTTGAGCACCTCACGTGAGCTGGAAGTGATGGTGATCTGCTCGCGCAGACCGAAGCGCTCGACCAGTTCGGCAATGGCCAGCACGGTGCGTGCGGCGCGCACTTTCGAGGCGCTTTTAACTTCCAGCTGCCAGTGCTCGAACTGGCACTGCTCGAACAGGTCCTGCAGGCGCGGAATGGGGCAGGGGCGTACCCAGCCCGGGCCACCCTTGCGCGCGTCGTACTTGATCAGCTCGGCGGCGTCATGCTCGACCACCTTGCCGCGCAGGCCGGTGGTGCGCTTGAGGGTTGGGTCGTGGATCACCATCAATTCGCCGTCGCGTGACAGGTGCAGATCCAGCTCGCAGCGATTGACGCCATGCTCGAGACAGCGCTGGAAGCTGGCGAGGGTGTTTTCCGGGGCTTCGCCCTTGGCGCCGCGATGGCCGTAGATAAGGGTCACTGTTGCTCCTTGGCGGTGTCGAGGTGGTGCGGCCGGTGGTGGCGCACGCTGTTGATCACGTGATCGTATTCGAAGTAGACGCTGAACTCGCGGTAGTCCCAGCGGGTGATCGGCGGTTGGCCGACGGGCTTGTGTTCCTCATCGGCCAGACCGAAGCGCTCCAGCACCGAACGTTTGGACTGCCCCTTCTGGGGCAGGTTGCCGGCATCGATATCCGCGCCCTGGCTGCCTACCGGAATGGTCAGGGTGTCGGCGAAGGAAGAGGTAGGGGCGAGAAGGGCGAGTAGCAGGGCGATGCGGTACATGGTGGTTCCTTTGCGGCGTTCATTCGCGGGCCTGGCGACGTTCCAGGGCCTGTCTCTGCAGAATATGCCGAGCCAGTAACTGGCGCTGTGCGTCGGTCAACGCTTCGAACTCGGTACCGACTTCATATTGGCCATCTGCACGCTGGCTGCAATGCACGACCTTGGCCCGTAGCAGCAGACCGAGCGCCTGCGGCATCAAGACCATCTTGATCGCCAGATGGCTGCCCGGCGCCACGGCCTGGGCGTTATTGAAGCTGATGCCGCCTTCGGACAGCGACACCTGACGCGGTGCGCCGATATCGCGCAGCAGGCTCTGGGCGACCGCCTGACCGAGCAGGTCGATGCGCTTGTTGATGACCTTCAGGTAGTTGGCCAGGGTGCGGTCACGCTCGCTGATGTGGCGCAGCAAGTGCTGCGATTCGAAGTCCATCAGGTGCAGGTCGCTGAGCAGATTGAACAGCGGCGAGGTATCGTGAAGCACGTCGCTGGCATAGGCTTCGGCCCCGGACAGCAGGCTGAATTCCAGTGCGATCGTATCCTCGATACGATAGTATTCGCGGCGATCATCTACATCGTTAGTCGACATGGCGAACCCATGAAAGCAGTGGTGGTCGAAGACCCTGTTGAAAGCCTCGTGAACGCCATGCGTGCCGGCCATAACTGCCTGGCAGGCGCCGGTTACGAATGGTAAAGGCGTAATACTCGCATCGCCCGCTCCATTGGCCTCACACTGCAATGTGTCAGCCACTGGTGGCTTTCCAGGTGTTTTAACGCAGCAGGCCCGATGCACAGCAAGCGTTGACTTGCCTGTGAGTGTAAGGCTGCTGATCCGGCCCTGCCACAAGGACGTTTTTCTTTCCTCCGAATCTCTCCGACATGTTCAGACCTCTGTTCGTATTCATCGGTACGCGCTACACGCGGGCCAAGCGTCGCAACCACTTCGTCTCCTTCATTTCCCTGACGTCCATGCTCGGCCTCACCCTAGGGGTGATGGTGATGATCCTGGTGCTGTCGGTGATGAATGGCTTCGATCACGAGATGCGCACCCGTGTGCTGGGCATGATTCCGCATGCCACGGTCGAGTCGGCCACCCCGGTCAGCGACTGGCCGGCACTGGCGCGTCAGGTCGAACGTCATCCGCGCGTCGAGGCGCTGGCCCCCTTCACCCAGATGCAGGGCTTGCTGACGCACGACGGCAAGGTGCAGAAGGTGCTGATCAATGCCATCGATCCCGAGCAGGAACGCAAGGTCTCGATCATCGATGGCTTCTTCCAGCAGGGCGGGCTCGACAGCCTGCAGCCCGGTGATTTCGCCATGATCATCGGTGACAAGGCAGCGGCCAAATTGGGCGTCAAGCTCGGAGACAAGGTCACCTTCGTCGCCCCCGAGGTCACCGTGACCCCGGCCGGCATGTTTCCGCGCCTCAAACGTTTTACCGTGACCGGTATCTTTCATGTCGGCGCCGGTGAGATCGACGGTGCCCTGGCGCTGGCCAATATCAGCGACCTGGCGCGCCTGCAGCGCTGGCAGCCGGATCAGGTACAGGGCCTGCGCCTGAAGTTCGATGACCTGTTCCAGGCACCGCGCAGCGCCTGGGAAATCGCCCAGACCCTCGACGGCGATTTCTACGCCCGCGACTGGACCCGCACGCATGGCAATCTGTATCAGGCCATTCGCATGGAGAAGACCATGATCGGCCTGCTTCTGCTGCTGATCGTCGCGGTGGCCGCGTTCAATATCATTTCCACCCTGGTGATGGTGGTGACCGACAAGAAGGGCGACATCGCCATCCTGCGCACCCTCGGCGCCACGCCGCGGCAGATCATGGCCATCTTCATGGTGCAGGGCACGGTGATTGGCGTAGTCGGCACCTTGATCGGCGCCGTGCTGGGGATTCTCGCCGCGCTGAACATCAGCAGCCTGATCGCCGGCATCGAGCGGCTGCTGGGCATCAAGTTTCTCAATGCCGATGTCTATTTCATCGATTACCTGCCCTCGCAATTGCAGACCGCAGACGTGGTCATGGTCTGCAGCGCAGCACTGCTGCTGAGCTTCTTTGCCACCCTGTACCCTGCCTGGCGTGCTTCGTGTACCCAGCCTGCCGAGGCCCTGCGTTATGAGTGAGTCCATGAACCCGAACGCCATGAAACAGCACAATGCCGTGCTCAGCTGCCGCAACCTGAGCAAGCGTTACGACGAAGGCCCCGAGTCGGTGGTGGTGCTCGACGGTCTGGAGCTGGAACTGCTGCCCGGTGAGCGCGTGGCCATCGTCGGCAGCTCCGGCTCCGGCAAGAGCACCCTGCTGAACATGCTCGGTGGCCTGGATACGCCCAGTGCAGGCAGCGTGTGGCTGGCCGGCGAGCAACTGTCGGCGCTGAGTGAAACCGCCCGCGGCCTGTTGCGCAACCGTGCACTGGGCTTCGTTTATCAGTTTCATCATCTGCTGGCCGAATTTACCGCGCTGGAAAATGCCTGCATGCCGCTGCTGATCGGCAAGACGCCGATTGCCGAAGCGCGCCAGCGTGCGACCGCTCTGCTGGAGCGAGTCGGCCTGGGCCATCGCCTGCACCACAAGCCGGCTGAACTGTCCGGTGGTGAGCGTCAGCGTGTGGCGATTGCCCGTGCCCTGGTCAACCGCCCGGGGCTGGTGTTGCTCGATGAACCCACCGGCAACCTCGACCAGCACACCGCTGAAGGCATTCAGGAGCTGATGCGCGAACTCAGTCGCGACTCCAACACCGCGTTCCTGGTGGTGACCCACGACATGCAGCTGGCACGGCAGATGGATCGCGTGCTCAGCCTGCAGGACGGCAAGCTGGTGACCCTCTGATGTTTCGTCCGCTGAGTATCTTCATCGGCGCTCGCTACACGCGGGCCAAGCGCCGCAACCATTTCATCTCCTTCATTTCGCTGACCTCGATGATCGGCCTGGCGCTCGGCGTGCTGGCGATGATCGTGGTGTTGTCGGTGATGAACGGTTTCCAGAAGGAAATGAGCTCGCGCATTCTCGGCATGGTGCCGCACGCCATGCTCTATGGCGCCGAGCCGGTTGCCGACTGGCGTGCACTGGCAGACAAGGCCATGGCCAATCCGCAGGTGCAGGCAGCTGCGCCCTATGCCGAACTGGAAGGCATGCTGTCGCATCGCGGGCTGATGCAGCCGATCCAGATTCACGGCATCGATCCGGCCGAGGAGGGCAAGGTGTCGATCCTGCCCGAGCATATCAGTCAGGGCAGCCTGAACAATCTGCAGCCGGGTGAGTTCGGCGTGGTGATCGGTGATATCACCGCGCGCCGCTTCGGCCTGCAGGTGGGCGACAAGCTGACCCTGATCATCCCCGAGCTGAGCAGCGCGCCTGGTGGCGTCACCCCGCGCATGCAGCGGCTGAACGTGGCAGCGGTATTCAAGGTCGGTGCCGAGCTGGACAGCTCACTGGCGCTGATCAACGTCGCCGATGCGGCAGCGATGCAGCGCCTGCCGGAGGGCGCTGTGCCGGGCATTCGTCTGGCGCTGAAGGATCTTTACCAGGCGCCGCAGGTATCCAAGGCGCTGGTCGCCGAACTGGGCGCAGGGTATCGCGCCGACGACTGGACCCACACCCAGGGCAGCCTGTTCAGCGCGATGAAGATGGAGAAGACCATGATCGGTCTGCTGCTCTTGCTGATCGTCGCGGTGGCAGCCTTCAATATCATCGCCACGCTGATCATGGTGGTCGCCGACAAGGGCGGCGATATCGCCATCCTGCGTACGCTGGGCGCCACACCACGTCAGATCATGGCCATCTTCATGGTGCAGGGCTCGGTGATCGGCCTCGTCGGCACCCTGATCGGCACGGTATTCGGCGTGCTTGCGGCGCTGAATGTCAGTGCACTGGTGGCCTGGCTGGAATCCTTCGCCGGACAGCAGGTGCTGAGCTCCGACGTGTACTTCATCAGCAGCCTGCCATCGGACCTGCAGTGGCTGGATGTGGTGCTGATCTGTTCGGCGGCATTGATTCTGAGCTTCCTCGCCACGCTCTACCCATCCTGGCGGGCAGCGCAAGTACAGCCAGCCGAAGCGCTACGTTACGAGTAAGCATAAAAAAGCCGTCGATTTCGACGGCTTTTTTTCAGTGACGTTGTTGGTGAAGCTTTTCCTGGCGCTTGCGCCAGCTGCGCTGGACCCACCAGCGCCAGTAGAGCATGGTCAGGACGTAGCCCAGTGCCGCGAGGATGATTCCCGCGACGAAGGAGCCCAGGTACAGTGGTTTCCACAGCACTGCCGCCTCGGCCGCGATCCATTCCAGACTCAGGGTTTGCGGCATGCGCACCGGCGGCGTCTGCATGATCCACGCGCCCAGTTTGTAGGTGCAATAGAAAATAGGCGGCATGGTGATGGGGTTGGTCAGCCAGACCAGACCGATGGAGATCGGCAGGTTGGCGCGCAGCGGAATGGCGACGGCGGCGGCGGCCAGCATCTGCATCGGCATTGGGATCATCGCCCAGAACAGTCCGATGGCCATGCCGCGTGCTACCGAGTGACGATTGAGATGCCACAGGTTGGGATCGTGAATCAGCTTGCCGAGAAAACGCAGGGACTTGTTAGTCTTGATGCTGTCGGGGTCGGGCATGTAGCGTTTGAATAAGCGACGCGGCATGAAGAGTCTCTGAGCAGGCAAAAGCGCCGCTATTATGCATGCTTTGCGCATGAGCGGCGTTTCCATATTGTGACCGGAGGTGAGCGTCGGACGCGCCCGCCGTAGCTCGATGAGCAGGGAGGATGGATGCGAACAGGGATGTTGGCGCTGGCCCTGGGCTTGCTCACGCTGCGTTTTTTGCCGGCTTTGCCGCCAGGCTGGCTGTTAGCGATTGCAGCCTGTGCCGGCCTGGCACTGTTGCTATCGCGCCTTTATCCGCTGGGTTTCTTTCTGCTCGGGCTGGCCTGGGCGTGCAGTTCGGCGCAATCGGCGCTGGATGATCGCCTCGCTGCACAACTCGATGGTCGTACCCTATGGCTGGAGGGGCGGGTGGTGGGCTTACCCGAAGTCTCCGAGGGTGTCGTGCGCTTTTTGCTGGAGGAGGCCCACTCGCGACGTGCCGAGTTGCCGCAAAGGCTGCGCGTGGCCTGGTATGGCGGGCCGACGGTGCAAGGCGGCGAGCGCTGGCGGCTGGCGGTCAATCTCAAGCGCCCGCACGGTCTGGTCAATCCGCAGCGTTTCGACTACGAGGCCTGGTTGTTGGCGCAGCGGATCGGCGCTACGGGTACGATCAAGTCAGGTGAGCGCCTGTCATCCGCGACAGGATTGGGCAGTTGGCGTGACAGCTTGCGTCAGCAATTGCTGGCTGTGCCGGCCTTTGAGCGGCAGGGCGCCATTGCGGCGCTGGTTCTGGGCGATGGATCGGGTCTGAGCACGACAGACTGGCGCCTGCTTCAGCACACCGGAACGGTGCATCTGATGGTTATCTCGGGGCAGCACATCGCGCTGCTGGCCGGGTTTCTCTATGGCCTGGTGGCACTGCTGGCGAAGCTCGGTGCCTGGCCCAGGCGCCTGCCCTGGCTGCCCTGTGCTTGTGCCTTAGCCCTGAGTGGAGCCTTGCTCTACGGTTTTCTGGCCGGTTTCGAGGTGCCGGTGCGCCGAGCCTGTGTGATGGTCGCGCTGGTGCTGCTATGGCGTATGCGTTTTCGCCATCTGGGTGCCTGGTGGCCGCTGCTGCTGGCCTTGATCGTGGTTCTGCTGCTGGAACCACTGGCGTCCTTGCAGCCGGGGTTCTGGTTGTCGTTTTCGGCAGTGGCGATTCTGGTGCTGGTATTCGCTGGTCGTCTCGGCCTCTGGGGGTGGTGGCGTGGCCTGACGCGCGCACAGTGGACCATGGCCATCGGCCTGTTGCCGATGATGTTGATCCTCGGTCTGCCGGTGAGCAGTAGCGGGCCACTGGCCAATCTGATTGCCGTGCCCTGGGTCGGCATGCTGGTTGTGCCTCTGGCGTTGTTGGGTACTTTGCTGTTGCCTGTCCCGTGGCTGGGTGAAGGTGTGCTGTGGCTGGCCGGTGGTGCATTGCACCTGTTGTTCGAACTGCTCGGCGCCATTGCTGCCTGGCTACCGGCCTGGCTGCCCAGCAACCTGCCGCTGTGGGCCTGGCTATTGGCTGCGGCTGGCGCGTTGCTGCTTTTGCTGCCGGCTGGTGTGCCCTTGCGCTGGCCCGGCATCGCGCTGCTATTGCCGGCATTGTTTCTGCCGGCGCCGCAGTTGGACGACGGGCGTGCCGACATCTGGGTGCTGGATGTCGGGCAGGGGCTGGCCGTGCTGGTGCGTACCCGGGAGCACGCACTGCTTTACGATGCCGGGCCGCGTTTCGGCGATTTCGATACCGGTGAGCGTATCGTCCTGCCTTCGTTGCGCGCGCTGAACGTGCGACGTCTCGATCTGCTGCTGCTCAGCCATGCCGATAACGATCATGCCGGTGGTGCGGCCGCGATCAAGGCCGGGATGCCGGTCTCGAGGGTTGTCAGCGGTGAGCCGCAAAGGCTGGCCGATGCCCTCGGCGCCGAAGCATGCGCGTCGGGGCAGAGCTGGCAATGGAACGAGGTGACCTTCAGGCTGTGGCAGTGGCAACGGGGCGGCTCCGGTAACCAGTTGTCTTGTGTACTACAGATAGAGGCGGCGGGCGAACGCCTGCTGTTGACCGGCGATATCGACGTACAGGCCGAGCGGGCGCTGATGCAGGCTGACTTGCCCCTGGCCTCGCAGTGGCTACTGGCTCCCCACCACGGCAGCCGCACGTCATCCAGCCAGGCGTTCATCGATGCCGTCGCAGCGCAGCATGTGCTGATCACCCGCAGTCGCCACAACGCCTTCGGCCATCCTCACCCGCAGGTGCTTGCACGCTATCGTGCTGCGGGTGTCGAGGTACATGACACGGCGTTGCACGGCGCCCTGCATATTCGCCTGGGGCAACATGGCACGGCGCGAGGGTTGCGAAGCGAGCCACGTTTCTGGCGGGAAAAATGAGAACGGCGGCGCCCTATGCTAGAGTGGCGCCACTTTTTCGAGGGGGATTCTCTACCGTGTGGGAACTGGTCAAAGCTGGCGGCTGGATGATGCTGCCGATCATTCTCTGTTCCATCGCTGCTGCCGGTATCGTCGCTGAGCGCCTGTGGACCCTGCGGCCCGCCCGCGTCACCCCGGCCAATCTGCTGGCCCAGGTGTGGCGCTGGATCAAGGACAAGAAACTCAACAACCAGAAGCTCAAGGAGCTGCGCGAGCATTCGCCGCTGGGGCAGATACTCGCTGCCGGCCTGGCCAACTCCAAGCATGGTCGCGAAATCATGAAGGAGTGCATCGAGGAGGCTGCCGCGCGCGTCATCCACGAGCTGGAGCGTTATCTCAATGCGCTCGGCACCATTGCCGGCATCGCGCCGCTGCTGGGCCTGCTTGGCACCGTGCTGGGCATGATTGAAATCTTCAGCTCCTTCATGGGCTCGGGCATGGCTAACGCTTCCATGCTCGCCAGCGGTATCGCCAAGGCGCTGATCACCACGGCAGCCGGCCTGATGGTGGCGATCCCAGCGCTGTTTTTCCACCGCTACCTGCAGCGCCGCGTCGACGAGTTGGTGGTGGGCATGGAGCAGGAAGCGATCAAGTTGGTGGAGATGGTGCAGGGTGATCGCGATGTCGACCTGGGTGAGGGCAAGGCGTGAAATTCCGGCGTAAACCGCGGGAGAACGTCGAGATCAACCTGGCCTCGTTGATCGACGTGGTGTTCATCCTGTTGCTGTTCTTCGTGGTCACCACTACCTTCACCCGCGAGACCCAGCTCAAGGTCGACCTGCCGGAGGCCGCCAGCGGCACGCCGCCGGAGCAGACCGAGCTGAAGCAGCTGGAAGTGTTGATCGCTGCCGACGGTGCGTTTTCGCTCAATGGCAAGGCGCTGCTGGAAAGCAACCTGAGCAGTCTCATGGCTGCCTTGCAGAAAGAGTCCGACGGCGACAACAGCCTGCCGCTGATTATCAGCGCCGATGGCAAGACCCCGCACCAGGCGGTGATCACCGCGATGGACGCCGCCGGCAAGCTGGGCTTCGCGCATTTGCGCATCACCACGGTGGAAGCACAGGAAACGCCCTGAGTGAGCGCTGCCGATCACCTGCTCGAGGCCTGGTATCGCGGTCATCCGGCGCTGGCGCTGCTGCGCCCGCTGGAGTGGCTGTACCGTCGCGTGGTGCAGGGCAAGCGCGCGCGCTTCCTGGCGGGCGAGGGCGCTATCTACCGCGCCCCGGTGCCGGTGCTGGTGGTGGGCAACATCACCGTCGGCGGCACCGGCAAGACGCCGCTGATCCTCTTTCTCATCGAACATTGTCGCGCCCGTGGCCTCAAGGTCGGTGTGGTCAGCCGTGGCTATGGCGCCACGCCGCCGAGTCTGCCCTGGCGCGTGCGCGGCGAGCAGGCGGCGACGCAGGCCGGTGACGAACCGCTGCTGATCGTCCAGCGTACGGGCGTGCCGCTGATGATCGATCCAGACCGCAGCCGCGCCGTGCGTGCGCTGCTGGCTGAAGAACCACTGGATCTGATCCTCTGCGACGACGGCCTGCAGCACTATCGCCTGGCGCGTGATCTGGAGCTGGTACTGATCGACGCCGCCCGTGGCCTGGGCAATGGGCGCTGCCTGCCCGCCGGGCCATTGCGCGAGCCAGTCGAGCGTCTGGCCGAGGTGGATGCCGTGTTGTTCAACGGCGCCGAAGCCGATAGTGCCGAGGGCTACGCCTTTCGCCTGCAGCCAACCGCGCTGGTCAACGTTGCCAGTGGTGAGCGCGTCGGCTTCGAGCACTTCCCGCCCGGCCAGGCGGTGCATGCAGTAGCCGGCATCGGTAACCCGCAACGTTTCTTCAATACCCTCGAAGCGCTAAACTGGCGTCCGGTTCCGCATCCCTTCGCCGACCATGCCCAGTACAGCGCCGCGCAGCTCGCTTTCGAGCCGCCGTTGCCCCTGCTGATGACGGAGAAGGATGCGGTGAAATGCCGGGCCTTCGCTGCCGCCGACTGGTGGTACCTGGCCGTCGATGCCGTGCCCACGCAGGCGTTCGTCGACTGGCTGGATGGCGCGCTGGCCCGCCTCATACCGGGGTCCTGATGGCCCCAGCAAGGATTCCACCATGGACCTTAAACTGCTCGACATTCTCGCCTGCCCGATCTGCAAGGGCCCGCTGCAGCTTTCCGAAGACAAGACCGAGCTGATCAGCAAGGGCGCCGGCGTGGCCTACCCGATTCGCGACGGCATCCCGGTGATGCTGGAAAGCGAAGCACGCACCCTCAATACCGACGAGCGTCTGGACAAGTAAATGAGCGCAGCCTTCACCGTCGTGATTCCCGCCCGTTACGCCTCCACCCGCCTGCCCGGCAAGCCGCTGCAGGACATCGCCGGCAAGCCCATGGTGCAGCACGTCTGGGAGCAGGCCAGGCAGAGCTCGGCCGGCCGTGTGGTGGTCGCCACCGACGACGCGCGCATCGTCGAGGCCTGCCAGGCCTTTGGCGCCGAGGTGCTGCTGACTCGTGAGGATCACAACTCCGGCACCGATCGCCTGGCTGAAGTGGCCAGCCAGCTCGGTTTGCCGGCCGATGCCATCGTGGTCAACGTGCAGGGCGACGAACCGCTGATTCCGCCTGTGATCATCGATCAGGTGGCAGCCAACCTGGCAGCCAATCCGCAGGCCGGTATCGCCACCCTGGCTGAACCTATCGAGGACGTCACCGCGCTGTTCAATCCCAATGTGGTCAAGGTGGTTGCGGACAAGACAGGCCTGGCCCTGACCTTCAGCCGCGCACCGCTGGCCTGGGCGCGCGATGCCTTCGCCCAGAGCCGCGACGTGCTGCCGGCCGGCGTGCCTTATCGCCGTCATATCGGCATCTACGCCTACCGCGCCGGTTTCCTGCATGACTTCGTCGCCTGGGGGCCGTGCTGGCTGGAAGACACCGAATGCCTGGAGCAACTGCGCGCGCTGTACAACGGCGTGCGTATCCATGTTGCCGATGCGCTGGAGGCGCCGGCGGCCGGCGTGGATACCGCCGAAGACCTGGAGCGGGTACGCCACCTGCTGGGGGCCTGATGAAGGTTCTGTTCGTGTGCCTGGGCAACATTTGTCGTTCGCCCACGGCTGAAGGCGTGCTGCGCCACAAGCTGCGTGCGGCAGGGCTGGATGATCGCGTACAGGTGGATTCCGCCGGCACTGGTGATTGGCACGTCGGCAAGGCGCCGGACAGTCGCACCCGTCAGGCCGCGTTGCGCCGTGGCTATGATTTGTCCGCACAGCGTGCGCGCCAGGTCGAGGCTGCCGACTTTCAGCGCTTCGATCTGATCCTGGCCATGGACCAGAGCAATCTGCGCAACCTCAAGGCGCTGCGCCCGAGCGATGCCCGCGCCGACCTCGATCTCTATCTGCGCCGATATGAACTGGCGCTGGACGAGGTGCCCGACCCTTACTACGGCGGCGAGGATGGCTTCGAGCAGGTGCTGGATCTGATCGAACAGGCCAGTGATGCGTTGCTGGTGGAAATCAAGGGGCGCCTGTGAGCCTGAATCTGCAACGTCATGTGTCGCTCAAGGCCTTCAACAGCTTTGGCGTCGACGTGCGCGCCCGGCTATTCGCCGAAGCCCACAACGACGTCGAGGTGCGCGAGGCACTGCGTCTGGCTGAGCAGCAGGGCTTGCCGCTGCTGGTGATCGGTGGTGGCAGCAACCTGTTGCTGACCCGCGATATCGAGGCACTGGTGCTGCGCATGGCCAGCCGTGGCATTCGCATCCTCGAAGACGACGGTGAGCGGATACTGGTGGAAGCCGAAGCTGGCGAGCCCTGGCATCCCTTCGTGCAGTGGAGCCTGGCGCAGGGGCTCAATGGTCTGGAAAACCTCAGCCTGATCCCCGGCACCGTCGGCGCTGCGCCGATGCAGAACATCGGCGCCTATGGCGTGGAGATCAAGGATCTGTTCGCCGGCCTGACCGCCCTGGATCGGCACAGCGGCGAATTACGAGACTTCGGCCTGGAGGAATGCGCTTTCGCTTACCGCGACAGCCTGTTCAAGCGCGAAGCCGGGCGCTGGCTGATCCTGCGTGTGCGTTTCCACTTGAGCCGTCTGGCTGCGCTGCGTCTTGACTACGGCCCGGTGCGCCAGCGCCTTGCTGAGATGGGTGTCGAAGTGCCGACTGCCACCGATGTCAGCCGAGCGATCTGCGCCATTCGCAGCGAAAAGTTGCCGAATCCCGCCGAACTGGGCAACGCCGGTAGTTTCTTCAAGAACCCGGTGGTGCCGTTCGAGCAGGCTGAGCGCATCCGTGCCGAGCATGTCGACCTGGTCAGTTATCCGGCTGGCGCTGGCTTGGTCAAGCTGGCGGCCGGTTGGCTGATCGAGCGGGCAGGGTGGAAGGGCGCGCGCGAGGGCGATGCCGGCGTGCATCGCCTTCAGGCGCTGGTGCTGGTCAATTATGGCAAGGCCACGGGGGCGCAACTGCTGCAGCTGGCGCAGCGTATCCAGGCCGATGTGTTCGAGCGCTTCGCTGTCGAGCTGGAGATCGAGCCCAACGTGCTTTGATTTGACCGCCTTGGTGCTGTCCCGGATTGCATCCGGGCTACGCATCTGAAACGGGATATGCGGACATGAAAAAGGGGATGCCTAGGCATCCCCTTTTTCGTACCTCCAGAAGGATCAAGCCTGAGGCTTGACCTCTTCCTTGTCGGCTTGCGTTTCTTCTTCCGGCTGCGCGTGCTCTACCGCTGCGCTCACATTTTGCTCGCTGACGACAGGGGTAGCTTCGGCTTCAGCGACCGGCTCGACTACAGGGGCTGTTTCGACTGCAGCAGCTTCGGCTTCTACCGGGGCGCTTGCTTCAGCGACCAGAGCGGCCTCGACTACTGGCGCAGCTTCTACAGCCGGGGCTGCAGCGGCAGCCTGTGCTGCTTCGCGGGCCAGGCGCTCGGCTTCACGCTGGCGACGACGCACTTCGCGCGGGTCGTTCGGCGCACGGCCAGTGGCATTGGCTGGGACCGGTGCCGGAGCAGGTGCTTGTTCGACCGCAGCCGGAGCTGGCTGCTCGGCGACTTCAGCAACCGGTTCTGCTTGAACAGCAGGCTCGGCGACTGGGGCCTCAGCGACAACCGGCGCTTCGACTGCGGCGGCAGGTTCTGCTTGCGTCACATTCTCCACGACCGGAGCGCTTTCGACTGCCGCGCTTACGACAGGCTCTGCCTGTACGTCGACCGACTGAACAGCAGGGGCTTCTTCAGCCTGAGTGGTCGGAGCTTCGACGACCGCCGCTTCGCTGGCAACGGTTTCGCTGTTTTCAACGCTTTCAGCAACCACGGTGGCAGCAGAGGCTACCGCAGCGGTGACAGCCGTTTGTGCTTCTTGACCGGCAGCTTCGCTGTTCTCGGCGCTTTCGATCAGGTTGCCATCGGCATCACGCTGACGCTCGCGACGATTGCTGCGGCGACGCTGGCCGCGCGAACGACGACGCGGACGCTCGCCGTCGTTGTTGTCCTGCTCGTCGTCCTGCTGCTGCTCCTCGTTCGGCAGCGCTTCGTCCTGCACAGCTTCGGCCTGTTCGGCGCGCGGCTGGCGCTCTTCGCGCGGAGGACGCTGACGCTCCTGACGCTCGGCGCGGGGCTGGCGCTCGGCACGCTCTTCGCGTTGTTCGCTGCCGGCAGCGTCCAGCGGCTCACGCAGTTCGCGTACGCGCTCTTCACGCGGGGCACGCTCTTCGCGCGGCTTGCGCTCGCGGCGGTTTTCCTGGCCTTCACGCGGGGCACGCTCTTCACGTGGTTGGCGCTCTTCGCGTGGCTCGCGGGCCTGACGCTCTTCACGCGGGGCGCGTTCTTCGCGTGGCTTGCGTTCTTCATCGCGACGACCGCCGCGGTTGCGGCTCTGCTGACGACCGTTGCGGCGTTCTTCACGCGGCGGACGCTCGTTGCTTTTCTTCTCGACGACTGCGGGCTTGGCTTCTTCTTCCTTGCCGGCGAACAGGCTGACCAGCGACTTCACCAGGCCTTTGAACAGGCTTGGCTCGGGTGCCTTGCTCGGTGCCAGCGGAGCCGGTTGTGGCTCGGCAGCGACCGGAGCGCTGCTGCGCGGTGCGGCCTTGATCGCGGCTTCCTGGCGAACCAGGGTGCGCGTGGCGGCACTTGGATGCGCAGTCGCTTCTTCGTGTTCTGCGGTGGCAGCGATTTCGTAGCTGCTCTGGCCGCTCAGCGCTTCCGGGCTGTCGTCACGCAGGCGCTGCACTTCGAAATGCGGGGTTTCCAAGTGATCGTTGGGCAGGATGACGATGCGCGAACGGGTGCGCAGTTCGATCTTGGTGATCGAGTTGCGCTTCTCGTTGAGCAGGAAGGCGGCGACCGGGATCGGCACCTGGGCGCGGACTTCGGCGGTGCGATCCTTCAGCGCTTCTTCTTCGATCAGGCGCAGGATGGCCAACGACAGGGATTCGACGTCGCGGATGATGCCTTGGCCGTTGCAGCGCGGGCAGACGATGCCGCTGGTCTCGCCCAGCGACGGACGCAGGCGCTGACGGGACATTTCCAGCAGACCGAAGCGCGAGATACGGCCGACCTGGACGCGGGCGCGGTCAGCTTCCAGGGCTTCACGCATCTTCTCTTCCACGGCACGCTGGTTCTTCGCCGGGGTCATGTCGATGAAGTCGATGACGATCAGGCCGCCGATGTCACGCAGGCGCAGTTGGCGGGCGATTTCTTCGGCCGCTTCCAGGTTGGTCTGCAGCGCGGTTTCCTCGATGTCGCTGCCTTTGGTGGCGCGCGCCGAGTTGATGTCGATGGATACCAGGGCTTCGGTCGGGTCGATGACGATGGAACCGCCGGACGGCAGCTTCACTTCGCGCTGGAAGGCGGTTTCGATCTGGCTTTCGATCTGGAAGCGGTTGAACAGCGGCACGCTGTCTTCGTACAGCTTGATCTTGCTGGCGTACTGCGGCATCACCTGCTGGATGAAGCTCAGAGCTTCTTCCTGGGCTTCGACGCTGTCGACCAGCACTTCGCCGATGTCCTGGCGCAGGTAGTCGCGGATGGCGCGGATGATGACGTTGGATTCCTGGTAGATCAGGAACGGGGCAGGGCGGCTGGTGGAAGCTTCCTTGATGGCGCTCCACAGTTGCAGCAGGTAGTCGAGGTCCCACTGCATTTCTTCGCTGCTGCGACCGAGACCGGCAGTGCGCACGATCAGGCCCATGTCGGCCGGTGCGTTGAGGCCGTTCAGCGCTTCGCGCAGTTCGTTGCGCTCTTCGCCTTCGATGCGGCGGCTGATGCCACCAGCACGTGGATTGTTCGGCATCAGTACCAGGTAACGACCGGCGAGGCTGATGAAGGTGGTCAGGGCTGCGCCCTTGTTGCCGCGTTCTTCCTTCTCGACCTGGACGATGACTTCCTGGCCTTCCTTGAGCACGTCCTTGATGTTGACGCGGCCGCCTTCAGGGGCTTTGGAGAAGTATTCGCGGGAGATTTCTTTGAGGGGGAGGAAACCGTGGCGTTCGGAACCGAAATCGACGAAAGCGGCTTCAAGGCTGGGTTCGACGCGGGTGATGCGGCCTTTGTAGATATTGGCCTTTTTCTGTTCGCGGGCGCCGGACTCGATGTCCAGATCGTAGAGTTTTTGGCCATCTACCAGGGCGACACGCAACTCTTCGGGCTGAGTTGCGTTAATGAGCATTCTTTTCATGTGGTACCAATGGGTTCCGGGCTAGCGGAAGCCACGTTAGGCACACACGACTCTCAGGGTCGGTGTCAGGCGCGTCAGAAACGGTCGTAAATCGTTCCACTGTCGAGCGACGGTCAGCCAATACCAGGCTGCGGTCGCGACGGACGTCTCCTGCTTGCTGTGGTGACAGAAAGCACTCAGTCAGGAAGAGGAATCAACTGGCGGTAGCGGACGAGATGAGGCGTCTTTGATCAAGCGGTGTGCTACGCAGTCCGACAGTTGTACATCTCCACCCTACACGTATCGCTGAAAATCGGGTGCCGCGCGCGGATTCCGCAGCGGTTGTCATTTATCGCGAGCGCCCGGCGGGCGAATCGCGCTTCATACTCAAGGCTTTATTTCCGAAGTCTTCGTAGCCAATGGTGGCCTTTCTAAGCTGAAGAATTCGTCGGACGGCCTCACGTCCCAAAAGGTTTGCGCGGGCAGGGGATGGCAAGTTTGGCGATCATCCGCAAGCCAGGCCGCTTTTGGCGGCGTTCGCGACTATAGCAGCAATGATTAAGTGCTTCAATTCCATAAAAAATTGTTATGATTGCGTGATGACTACTCCTGCCTCTCCAACCTCCGGCGTTCAGCTGATCGAGGTTGCACCGGAATTCGCCGGCCAACGCATCGACAACTTCCTTCGGACACAGCTCAAGGGCGTGCCCAAGACCCTGATTTACCGCATTTTGCGCAAGGGTGAGGTGCGGGTTAACAAGGGGCGGATCAAGCCCGAATACAAGCTCCAGGCCGGTGATGTGGTGCGCGTGCCGCCGCTGCGCCTGGCCGAGCGCGATGAGCCTGAGCCGCTGGCGCAGGGGCTTTTGCAGCGTCTCGAGGCTGCCATCGTTTATGAGGACAAGGCGCTGATCGTGCTGAACAAGCCGGCCGGTATCGCCGTGCATGGTGGCAGCGGCTTGAATTACGGGGTGATCGAGGCGTTTCGCCAGTTGCGTCCCGATGCCAAGGATCTGGAGTTGGTGCATCGCCTCGATCGCGACACATCCGGCCTGTTGATGATCGCCAAGAAGCGCAGTATGTTGCGTCACCTGCATGAGCAGTTGCGTGGTGACGGCGTCGACAAGCGCTACATGGCCTTGGTCCGTGGGCACTGGGCAACCGCCAAGAAGCAGATCGCCGCGCCGCTGCTGAAAAGCAATCTGCGTTCCGGCGAGCGCATGGTCGAGGTCAATCCCGAGGGCAAGGAGGCGCTGACGGTGTTTCGCGTGCTGCGCCGCTTCGGTGAGTTCGCCACACTGGTCGAGGCCCGGCCGATCACCGGGCGCACCCACCAGATTCGTGTGCACGCCCAGTATGCGGGGCATGGTATCGCCGGTGACAGCAAATACGGCGATGACGACTTCTCTCGCGAGATTCGTGAGCTGGGCGGCAAGCGCCTGTTTCTGCATGCCTATGAGCTGCATGTGCCGCTGCCCGATGGCGGGGTTCTCAAGCTCGAGGCGCCGGTGGACGAGATGTGGGCCGAGACCCTGGAGCGGCTGAGTGCCTGACTATCAACTGCTGATCTTCGATTGGGATGGCACGCTGGTGGATTCCATCGGCCGTATCGTCGAAGCGATGCACCGCGCTGCCGATGTGGTGGGTGTGCCACGCTGCTCCGATGTCGCGGTGCGCGGCATCATCGGTCTGGAGTTGGGGGTGGCGATTCGCACCCTTTATCCGGAACTCGACGAGCCATTGCGTATCGAAGCCATCCGGCGCGCCTACAGTGAGCAGTACCTGGCGCTGGAAACCGAGCCGTCGCCGTTGTTCGAGGGTGTGCGCGAGTCGCTCGACGCCTTTCGCGATCAGGGGTATCGATTGGCGGTCGCGACCGGGAAGGGGCGCAGGGGGTTGCATCGCGTGCTGGCTGACAAGGGGTGGCTGGATTACTTCGATATCACCCGTTGCGCTGACGAGACGGCAAGCAAGCCCGATCCCCTGATGCTGCATGAGATTCTTGCGCACTGCCGGGTGCGGCCTGAGCGTGCGCTGATGGTGGGCGACTCGACCTTCGATCTGCTGATGGCGCGCAATGCCGGAATGGATGCGGTGGCGGTGGGTTTCGGTGCGCAGCCGTTGTCGGTGCTGCGCGAGTGTTCGCCGCGTTTGGCGATCAATGAATTCAATGAGCTGCGTGCATGGCTGGAAGGCCGTCATGCGCAGCGTCCTGCAGAGGTGAGTGAGCATGTCGGATGAGTGGAAGTCATCGTCTTCGTCGGGCGAGGATGCCAAAAGCTGGAAGTTGCTGGAGAAGGCACTGCTTTCCAGTGTTCAGGAGCAGCGTCGCTCGCGTCGCTGGGGCATCTTTTTCAAGCTGCTGACCTTTATCTATCTGTTCGGTGCGCTGGCGCTGGTGTTGCCGGTGCTTGATTTGAAAAAAGCCTCGACCACTGAGGCGCATACCGCGCTGATCGAAATTCGCGGCATGATCGCTGATCGTGAAGAGGCCAGTGCTGACAAGGTGGTGGGCAGTCTGCGCGCCGCCTTCGAGGACGCCAATACCAAAGGTGTGATCCTGCGCATCAATAGCCCGGGCGGCAGCCCGGTGCAGTCCGGCTACATCTATGACGAGATCCGTCGTTTGCGCGGCGAATATCCGCAGACCAAGGTCTATGCGGTAATCAGTGATCTGGGTGCCTCCGGTGCCTACTACATTGCCAGTGCGGCTGATGAGATCTATGCCGACAAGGCCAGCCTGGTTGGCTCCATTGGTGTGACTGCGGCCAGCTTTGGTTTTGTCGAGGCGATGGAAAAGCTCGGTGTCGAGCGTCGCGTGTACACCTCGGGTGAGCACAAGGCCTTCCTCGATCCGTTCCAGCCGCAGAAGGAAGAAGAAACTCGTTTCTGGAAATCCGTGCTCGATACCACCCATCGCCAGTTCATCGATAGCGTGAAAAAGGGGCGCGGTGATCGTCTCAAAGCGGATGAGCATCCCGAGTTGTTCTCCGGGCTGGTCTGGTCGGGCGAGCAGGCGCTGCAGTTGGGTTTGGTCGATGCGTTGGGTAGTGCCAGCTATGTGGCGCGCGAGGTGATTGGCCAGAAAGAGATGGTCGACTTCACTCAGCGTGATACGCCATTCGATCGCTTCGCCAAGCGCCTGGGTACCAGTGTGGCGGATCGAATCGCGTTGTGGATGGGCTTTCAGGGGCCGACGCTGCGCTGACAGGTAAAAGGAAGGCCCGCTGAGCGGGCCTTCTTCGTTGAGGGCTCAAGGGACTTCGATTCCCTCGTTCAGCAGCATGTCCACCAGGCGAATCAGTGGCAGGCCGATCAGGCTGCTGGTGTCTTCGCCTTCGGTGCTGCGGAACAGGCTGATGCCCAGGCCTTCTGACTTGAAGCTGCCGGCGCAATCGAATGGCTGCTCGCGTTGCAGGTAACGCAGAATCTGTGCGTCGCTGAGTGAGCGGAAGTGTACAGTGAATGGCACGCAGTCGACCTGGCATTGGCCGGTGTTCGAGTTGAGCAGTGCCAGGCCGGTGAGGAAGGTGACGCTGCTGCCGCTGGCTGCGCGCAGTTGTTGCTGGGCTCTCGCCAGATCGTGGGGTTTACCGAGTATTTGCCCATCGCCGAGTACGGCGACCTGATCCGAGCCGATGATCAGATGATCGGGGTGGCTGTCGGCGAGGGCACGGGCTTTTTCTTCGGCCAGGCGCTTGACCAGGTCGGTGGCAGATTCGTCCTCGTGTCGGCTTTCATCGATGCTCGGTGATTGCCAGGAGAAGGGCAGTTGCAGGCGACCGAGCAGCTCGCGACGGTAGGGTGAGCTGGAGGCGAGCAGCAGCGCGGGCATGTTCTCTTCCTTTATATAGGTGGGCGAGAAATTCTACTGATCGTCGCCATTTGAAAACAGGCCGAATTTCCTTTGACAGGGGCAGGGTGCATCCCTAGAATGCTGCGCCTATGTTGAATGGGCCGATTCCACCTCACGTTGATCCGCGCAAGCTCGCCGACCGCGAAGCTGCCCTCGAAGGGCAGCTCGAACTGGCCAGCCTGCAGCGTCTCTGCGACCCGCTTGCCGAAACGGCTGGCACGGTGCAGGCGAAATTTCATTTCGCGCGTGACGAGCAGAAAACTGTGGTTATCCGCAGTGAGCTTGAGGTTGAGGTCAAAATGGTCTGCCAGCGTTGTCTGGAGCTGGTCGCGCTACCCATCCGCAGCGAATGTGAATACGCGGTGGTTCGGGTTGGAGCGAACACTCAGTCCTTGCCGAAGGGCTACGACGTGCTGGAAGTGGGTGAGGAGCCGCTGGAGCTGCTTGGTCTGGTCGAGGATGAATTACTCCTCGCCCTACCGATCGTTCCTGCTCATGCCCCAGGTGATTGCCAGCAGCCGGACGGTCTCGATGAGCCCGAGCCGGGCGAGGACGAGGTATCGCGGTCCAACCCGTTCAGTGTATTGGCGCAGTTAAAGCGTGACCCAAACGTTTAGGAGTTAATGAGTTATGGCTGTTCAGCAGAACAAAAAATCCCGTTCCGCCCGCGACATGCGTCGTTCGCACGATGCTCTCGAGGCCAGCACCCTGTCCGTAGAGAAGAGCACCGGTGAAGTTCACCTGCGCCACCACGTTTCTCCGGAAGGCGTGTACCGCGGTCGCAAAGTGATCGACAAGGGCGCTGACGAGTAATCCTTGTCCGCCTCGATCATCGCGATTGACACAATGGGTGGGGACTTCGGTCCCCACTGCATTGTTCCGGCCTGCATTTCTGCGCTGGCCGAATTCCCCTCGCTGCACCTGGCCCTTGTCGGCCAAGCTCCCCTTATCGAAGAACAGCTCGCTCGCCAGTCTGGCGTCGATCGCTCGCGCCTGCAGGTTCATCACGCCAGCGAAGTGATCGCCATGGACGAACGTCCGGCTCAGGCCTTGCGCGGCAAGCCCGATGCCTCGATGCGCGTGGCGCTGGAGCTGGTGCGCCAGCGTCAGGCGCATGCCTGCGTCAGTGCCGGTAATACCGGTGCGCTGATGGCGCTGTCGCGTTATGTGCTCAAGACACTGCCAGGTATCGACCGGCCGGCCATGGTCAGCCCGATTCCGACCGAGCGTGGTCATTGTTACCTGCTGGATCTGGGCGCCAATGTCGACTGCAGTGCCGAGCACCTCTATCAGTTCGCGATCATGGGCGCCGTCGCCGCGGAAACGCTGGGCATCAGTAGGCCTAGGGTCGCCTTGCTCAATGTCGGCACCGAGGACATCAAGGGCAATCAGCAGGTCAAGCTGGCGGCCAATATGCTGCAGCAGGCCCATGGGCTGAACTTCGTCGGCTACATCGAAGGCGACGGCGTGTATCGCGGTGAAGCCGACGTGGTGGTGTGCGACGGCTTCGTCGGCAACATCCTGCTCAAGTCCAGCGAAGGCCTGGCGAAGATGATCACTGGTCGGGTCGAGACGCTGTTCAATGATGGCCTGTTCGCTCAGGCCATCGGTGCGTTGGCGATGCCGCTGCTGCGCCGTCTCAAGGCCGACCTGGCGCCGGCCCGGCATAACGGTGCGAGCTTTCTCGGGCTGCAGGGCATCGTGGTCAAGAGTCACGGCGCGGCGGGGCAGGAGAGCTTTCAGAGCGCGATACGCTGCGCACTGCGCGAGGTGCAGGAGAATCTGCCGCAGCGACTGCATGGTCGACTTGAGGACCTGTTGCTGTAGACTCGTCGCGTTTTCAGGGGGTGACCGGCGGTGGAATGTGACCGCGGCACACCGCCTGTCATCCAACTGTCAGTTTGCTGCGCCAGGCTCGCCTGGCGCTGGTTTTTCGACTCAAGGGACTTATTCATGTCTGCATCCCTCGCATTCGTCTTTCCCGGTCAGGGTTCGCAAGCCCTGACCATGCTCGCCGAGCATGGCGCCCAGCAGAAGCTGGTGCTCGACACCTTCGGTGAAGCCTCCGAAGCGCTCGGCTACGACCTTTGGGCGCTGACCCAGCAAGGCCCGGAGGAGCAATTGAACCAGACCGACAAGACCCAGCCGGCCATCCTCACCGCTTCCATCGCCCTGTGGCGTTTGTGGCAGGCCGAGGGCGGCGCCAAGCCGGCGTTCGTCGCCGGTCATAGCCTGGGTGAATACTCCGCGCTGGTCGCCGCGGGCAGCATCGGCTTCGCTGACGCCGTGAAGCTGGTGGAGCGCCGTGGTCAATTGATGCAGCAGGCCGTACCGGCCGGGCAGGGCGGCATGGCTGCCATCCTCGGTCTGGAAGATGCCGACGTGCTGGCCGCCTGCGCCGAAGCAGCGCAGGGTGATGTGGTCAGTGCCGTGAACTTCAACGCCCCCGGTCAGGTGGTGATCGCCGGTAGCGCCGCAGCGGTGGAACGTGCCATCGAGGCGTGCAAGGCGCGTGGCGCCAAGCGCGCCATGGCACTGCCGGTCAGCGTGCCGTCGCACTGCGCGCTGATGAAGCCGGCTGCCGAGCGTTTCGCCGAGTCGGTCGAGGCATTGAGCTGGCAGGCGCCGCAGATCCCGCTGGTGCAGAACGTCAGCGCTGCTGTGGTATCCGACCTGGCCACCCTGAAGGCTGACCTGCTGGCGCAGCTGTACAGCCCTGTTCGCTGGGTAGAGTCCATGGTGCGTCTGTCCGAGCAGGGCGTGACCGATCTGGTCGAGTGCGGCCCGGGCAAGGTGCTCAGCGGCCTGAACAAGCGCTGTGTCAAAGGCATCAGCACTTACAACCTGGATACCCCCGATGCTTTCGCCGCTGCTCGTGCTGCGTTGGCTTGAGAAAGGAGAACGAACATGAGTCTGCAAGGTAAGGTCGCGCTGGTCACTGGCGCCAGCCGTGGTATCGGTCAGGCAATCGCCCTGGAGCTGGGGCGTCAGGGCGCCATCGTCATCGGCACTGCCACGTCGGCATCCGGTGCCGAGCGCATCGCCGCCACGCTGCAAGAACACGGCATCAGCGGTACCGGTATGGAGCTGAACGTGACCAGTGCCGAGTCCGTCGAGGCCGTACTGGGCGCTATCGCCGAGCAGTTCGGTGCGCCGGCCATTCTGGTCAACAACGCAGGTATCACCCGCGACAACCTGATGCTGCGCATGAAGGACGACGAGTGGTTCGATGTCATCGACACCAACCTCAACAGCCTCTATCGCCTGTCCAAGGGCGTGCTGCGCGGCATGACCAAGGCGCGCTTCGGCCGGATCATCAACATCGGTTCCGTGGTCGGTGCCATGGGCAATGCCGGGCAGGCCAACTACGCGGCCGCCAAGGCTGGCCTGGAAGGTTTCAGCCGCGCGCTGGCGCGTGAAGTCGGTTCGCGCGGCATTACCGTCAACTCGGTGGCCCCTGGTTTCATCGATACCGACATGACTCGCGAGCTGCCGGAAGCACAGCGCGACGCGCTGCTGACGCAGATTCCGCTGGGCCGTCTGGGTCAGGCCGAAGAGATCGCCAAGGTCGTCGGTTTCCTGGCTTCCGATGGCGCAGGCTACGTCACAGGGGCTACTATTCCGGTGAACGGCGGTATGTACATGAGCTAAAAAGAGCGCCTCCGAACACCCGGAGGCTCTCGAATGTGACGCGAGCCATCAAAAAACTGTCATAGTGGCTGTCTAAAATCCGTTATAAAGCTGCAACAGGTTTATAGACAGATCGTTGAAGTGTTCCTGGGGGCTCCCCGGCATTCAGCTTGAAATGCTAAAAACCCTTTCTATACACTTGGCCGCTACCAGCTGCCTGGATTTGTCCAATAGGAGTGAAAACAAGGTATGAGCACCATCGAAGAACGCGTCAAGAAAATCGTTGCCGAGCAACTTGGCGTCAAGGAAGAGGAAGTGACCAACAGCGCTTCCTTCGTTGAAGACCTGGGTGCCGACTCTCTTGACACCGTTGAGCTGGTGATGGCTCTCGAGGAAGAATTCGAGACCGAGATCCCGGACGAGCAAGCCGAGAAGATCACCACCGTTCAGGAAGCCATCGACTACGTGACTGCCCACGCGCAATAAGTCACAGTCAGCTTTCTGGCCGAGAAAAGCCGCACTGCCCTAATCAGGCGTGCGGCTTTTCTTTAGCGTGGAAGTCGCGCAGCGACGACTTCTGATGACCTTCTCCCGCTGGGAGAAGGTGGCGCGTAGCGCCGGAAGAGGGAGGCGGACATGCCGCGAAGGCTTCCATCATTCGGGGTTCTCGCGGCGTGTCCGTTACGTGCAAGGCGCATGTGGCGCCTGAGTAGAACAAGAGGAGATTGCTGTGTCGCGTAGACGCGTCGTGGTTACCGGTTTGGGCATGCTGTCGCCGCTGGGTAACGATGTGCCGAGCAGCTGGCAGGGCATTTTGGCCGGGCGCAGTGGCATCGGCCTGATCGAGCATATGGACCTGTCGGCCTACTCCACCCGTTTTGGCGGGTCGCTCAAGGGCTTCAACGTCGAGGAGTACCTCTCTGCGAAAGAGGCGCGCAAGCTCGACCTGTTCATCCAGTACGGTCTCGCTGCCTGCTTCCAGGCCGTGCGTGATTCCGGGCTGGACATCACCGACACCAACCGTGAGCGGATCGGTGTGGCCATGGGCTCCGGCATCGGTGGCCTAACCAATATCGAGAATAACTGCAAATCGCTGTTTGATCAGGGACCGCGGCGTATTTCGCCGTTCTTCGTGCCGGGCTCGATCATCAACATGATTTCCGGTTTCCTGTCGATCCACCTGGGTCTGCAGGGGCCGAACTACGCCATCGCCACGGCGTGCACCACCGGCACCCACTGCATCGGCATGGCTGCACGCAACATCGCCTATGGCGAAGCTGACGTGATGGTCGCCGGCGGCGCCGAGATGGCAGCCTGCGGCCTGGGCATGGGTGGCTTCGGTGCGGCGCGTGCGCTGTCGACGCGCAACGACGAGCCGACCAAGGCCAGCCGTCCGTGGGACAAGGGCCGTGACGGCTTCGTCCTGTCCGATGGCTCCGGTGCCCTGGTGCTGGAAGAGCTGGAGCACGCCAAGGCGCGTGGCGCCACCATCTACGCCGAGCTGATCGGCTTCGGCATGAGCGGTGATGCCTTCCACATGACTTCGCCACCCGATGATGGTGCCGGTGCGGCGCGCTGCATGGCGGCTGCTTTGCGCGATGCTGGTATCAACGCCGATCAGGTGCAGTACATCAACGCCCACGGCACCTCGACTCCGGCCGGCGACGTTGCCGAAGCCGCAGCGGTGAAAAGCGTGTTCGGCGATCACGCCTACAAACTGGCGGTCAGTTCGACCAAGTCGATGACCGGTCACCTGCTCGGTGCTGCCGGCGCAGTGGAGGCGATCTTCAGTGTGCTGGCGATCCGCGACCAGGTCGCACCACCGACCATCAACCTGGACGAGCCGGACGAAGGCTGCGACCTGGACTTCGTGCCGCATCAGGCCAAGGCCATGCCGATCGAGATCGCGCTGTCGAACTCCTTCGGCTTCGGCGGTACCAACGGCTCGTTGCTGTTCCGTCGGTACCACGGCTGATGCTGAGCTGGGTCAACGGCGCGCCCGGCGAGCAGTTGTCGGTTCGTGACCGTGGCCTGGCTTACGGCGATGGTCTGTTCGAGACCATCGCCGTGCGTGGTGGGCGCATTCCGCTGCTGGCGCGGCATATGGCGCGCCTGGCCGAGGGCTGTCGGCGCCTGTCCATCCCCCTCGATCTGCTTCTCATTGAGCACGAGCTGCGGACGTTCGCTGAGCAGTTGGGCGAGGGTGTGGCCAAGCTGATCGTCACCCGCGGTGAGGGCCAGCGCGGCTATGTGCCGCCGCAGCCCTGCCAGCCGCTGCGCATCCTGCAGGCGGCACCGTTGCCACAGTATCCTGCTGCGCATGCCGAGCAGGGTGTGCGGCTTTTTCCCTGCAAGACGCGTCTGGCCGAGCAGCCGCTGCTGGCCGGGCTCAAGCACCTCAACCGCCTGGAGCAGGTGCTGGCGCGTGCCGAATGGCAGGATGCCGAGTGCGCCGAGGGTCTGATGCGTGACAGCCATGGCCGGGTCATCGAAGGCGTGTACAGCAACCTGTTTCTGGTCATCGAAGGCGGGCTGGTCACGGCCGATCTGTCACGCTGTGGCGTGGCCGGGGTGATGCGTGCCGAAATCCTGCAGCAGGCGCAGATGCTCGGAATGGCTTTCGCGTTACGTGATGTTTCCTTCGACGAACTGCTGAGTGCCGATGAAGTCTTTCTCTGCAACAGCCTTTACGGCATCTGGCCTGTACGGGCGCTGCAAGAGCGACACTGGTCGGTCGGGCCGCTCACCCGTAAACTGCAGGCCATCGTCTGCGACCTACTGAGTAAATAACTGGTGCTACGCAAGATTTTGGTGCTGCTTGAGTGCGGCGTGCTATTGGCTGCGCTGCTAGTCGTCGGTGCCGCCTGGCAGCAGCACAGAGCGCTGGAGCAGCCTCTGCAACTGACTGAAGAAATGCTCCTGGAAGTGCCGTCTGGTGCTACGCCGAGCGGCCTGCTCAATCGGCTTGAAGCCGAGGGTGTGATCGACAACGCCTTGTGGCTGCGTCTGTATTGGCGCTTCACCCTGCGTGCGCCGGCCATGCACAGCGGCGAATATCGCCTGCTGCCCGAGCACAGTGCCCGGGACATGCTCGCTCTGTGGCAGCGCGGCGAAGTGGTGCAGTACAGCCTGACCCTGGTCGAAGGCTGGAACTTTCGTCAGGTGCGTGCGGCTCTGGGGCGTCAGGAACGTCTGGAGCAGCGCCTGGCCGATCTCACCGATGCCCAGTTGATGGAGCGTCTGGGCCTGGCCGGACAGAATCCGGAAGGGCGCTTCTTTCCCGATACCTATCGCTACGTGCGCGGCATGAGCGACGAAGACCTGCTCAAACAGGCCAATGCGCGTCTCGAGGCGGTGCTCGCCGAAGAGTGGCAGCAGCGCGCCGAAGGCTTGCCCTATCGCGAGCCCTATGACGCGCTGATCATGGCCTCGATGATCGAGAAGGAAACCGGCGTGCCCGAGGAGCGCGGCGAGATCGCCGGGGTGTTCGTGCGTCGTCTGCGCATCGGCATGCGTCTGCAGACCGACCCCACCGTGATCTACGGCATGGGCGAGCGTTATAACGGCCGTATCACCCGCGCCGATCTGCGCACGCCGACACCCTACAACACCTATACCATCGACGGGATGCCGCCAACGCCGATTGCCATGGTCGGCCGTGAGGCGATTCATGCCGCGCTCAACCCGCGCGATGGCACCACCCTGTATTTTGTCGCGCGAGGCGACGGCAGCCATGTGTTCTCCAACACCCTGGCCGAGCACAACCGCGCGGTGCGCGAATACCAGCTCAAGCGTCGCGCCGACTACCGCTCCAGCCCCGCGCCCCGTGCGGCGGCCGAAACCGAATAAGGGCAATCCGTGACCGGTCTGTTTATTACCCTGGAAGGCCCGGAAGGCGCCGGCAAAAGTACCAACCGCGAATACTTGGCTGAGCGCCTGCGCGAGCAGGGCATCGATGTACTGCTGACCCGCGAGCCCGGCGGTACGCCCCTGGCCGAGCGCATCCGCGAGCTGCTGCTCGACCCGAGCGATGAGTCGATGGCGGCCGACACCGAGTTGCTGCTGGTGTTCGCCGCCCGCGCCCAGCACCTGCAACAGGTGATTCGTCCGGCCCTGGCCAGGGGCTGTGTGGTGCTGTGTGATCGTTTCACCGACGCCACCTACGCCTACCAGGGCGGCGGCCGGGGGCTGTCCGTCGAGCGCATCGCGCAACTGGAGCAGTTCGTCCAGGGCGAGCTGCGCCCGGATCTGACGCTGATTTTCGACCTGCCGGTGGAGATCGGTCTGGCGCGTGCTGCCGCTCGCGGTCGTCTGGATCGTTTCGAGCAGGAAGGCCGCGGTTTCTTCGAGGCGGTGCGTGAGGCCTATCTGCAGCGCGCTGCGCAGGCGCCGCAGCGTTATCGCGTGCTAGATGCCGGGCAGAGCCTGGCGCAGGTGCAGGCCGATATCGACACCTTGCTGCCGACGCTGCTGGAGGCGTGCCGTGGCTGAGGTTTATTCCTGGCAGCAAGCGCTCTGGCAACAACTGGCCGGGCGTAGCCAGCACGCCCATGCGTATCTGCTGCATGGCCCGGCCGGCATCGGCAAGCGCGCGCTGGCCGAGCGCCTGATGGCGCGCCTGCTGTGCCAGAGCCCCAATGGTCTGGATGCCTGCGGCAACTGCAAATCCTGTCATCTGCTGGCTGCCGGTACTCACCCGGACAACTACGTGCTGGAGCCCGAAGAGGCTGACAAGCCGATCAAGGTCGACCAGGTGCGTGAGCTGGTCGACTTCGTGGTGCAGACCGCGCAGCTTGGAGGGCGCAAGGTGGTGCTGCTGGAGCCGGCCGAGGCGATGAACCTCAACGCGGCCAATGCGCTGCTGAAAAGCCTGGAAGAGCCGTCCGGCAATACCGTGCTGCTGCTTATCAGCCACCAGCCCAGCCGCCTGCTGCCGACCATCAAGAGCCGCTGCGTGCAACAGGCCTGCCCCCTGCCGAGTCAGGCATTGAGTCTGGCCTGGCTGGCCCAGGCGCTGCCTGAACTGGGCGAGGATGAGCGCGCCGATTTGCTGACTCTGGCGGCCGGCTCACCACTGGCCGCTGTGCGCCTGCAGGCGCAGGGTGTACGCGAGCAGCGCGCGCAGGCGGTGGAGGGGGTGAAGAAGCTGCTCAAGCAACAGGTTTCGCCGAGCCAGTTGGCGGAAAGCTGGAACGCGCTGCCGCTGAATCTGCTGTTCGACTGGTTCTGCGATTGGGCGCAACTGATGCTGCGTTACCAGTTGACCCAGGACGAGGAAGGCCTCGGTCAGGCCGATATGCGCAAGGTGGTGCAGTACCTGGCAGACAAGAGTGCGCAGGCCAAGGTCTTGGCCATTCAGGAATGGCTCCTTGCGCAAAGGCAGAAGGTGATCGGCAAGGCCAACCTCAATCGTGTACTGCTGCTCGAAGCCTTGTTGGTACAGTGGGCCGCACTGCCTGCGCAGGAGCGTCGCTGAGCGCCAGGGTGGCGGATTCGGCAGGGTGTCACATTCTGCTGGTTGCATGCCGCTCGGTGGTTTGCGCATGAGCATGAACAAGCCCTAGAATCAGCCATTAAGCAATAAATGCCAGGAATGTGCTGATGAGCTTGCCACCCAATCTGGGGCCCCGTAACGGAATTCTGTCCCTGACCATCAAGGACAAGTCCGTGCTGTACGCGGCCTACATGCCTTTCATCAAGAATGGCGGGCTCTTCATTCCCACCAACAAGAGCTACAAGCTCGGTGACGAAGTGTTCATGCTGCTCAACCTGATGGATGAGCCGGAGAAAATCCCGGTGGCCGGCAAGGTGGTGTGGATCACCCCGAAAGGTGCCCAGGGCAACCGCGCTGCCGGTGTCGGCGTGCAGTTCAACGACGGCGACAACACCGCGCGCAACAAGATCGAAACCTACCTCGCCGGCGCGCTGAAGTCCGACCGCCCGACGCACACCATGTAACAGCTGGCCGCGATTATGCTGTCCTCGCGGTCGTAGTATCGTCCCCAGAGCGTCCAGGCATCGGCCGCTTTCGATTACAATTCGGGCTTTCCCTTTGCCCGAGTTCCCCCGCTGTGCTGATCGACTCCCATTGCCACCTTGATCGTCTCGACCTCGCTGCCCATGGCGGCTCGCTGGATGCTGCCCTGGATGCGGCGCGCGCCGCTGGCGTCGGCCATTTTCTGTGCATCGGTGTCAGCGCCGACAACGCCGCCACGGTCAAGGGGCTGGCCGAGCGCTATGCGGATGTAGATTGCTCGGTAGGCGTGCATCCACTGGATCTGGAACCAGGCGCCGAGCCTGCGCTGGACTGGCTACTCGGTGAGCTGGCGCACCCGAAGGTGGTGGCCATTGGTGAAACCGGTCTGGATTACCACTACGAGCCGGAATCCGCTGCGTTGCAGCAGGCCTCTTTCCGTCTGCACCTGGAGGCGGCGCGCATCACGGGTAAGCCGGTAATCGTGCATACCCGCGAGGCCCGCGCCGACACCCTGGCGTTGTTGCGCGAAGCGGCGCTGCCGCAGGCTGGCGTGCTGCACTGCTTCACCGAAGACTGGGAAATGGCCAAGGCCGCGCTGGATATCGGCTTCTATATCTCGTTGTCCGGCATCGTCACCTTCCGCAATGCCGAAGCGTTGCGCGACGTGGCGCGTCAGGTGCCGGCTGACCGCCTGCTGGTGGAAACCGACTCGCCTTACCTGGCGCCCGTGCCGCATCGCGGCAAGCCCAACCTGCCGCAATACGTGCGCGAAGTGGCCGAATACCTGGCGGTGCTGCGTGGGGTGAGTTACGAAGCGCTGGCCGAGCAGACCTCGAACAACTTCAAGCGTCTGTTCCCGCTGGCGAGCGTGGCCTGAAAGCATGGCGTGGCCCGGGTGCAATCCGGGGACGTCGGTAACCATTTCCCGGATTGCATCCGGACTACGTTCGCACTTCTGTCATCAGACCAGGCAAAAAAAAACCCGGACTCTGGGGGATGAATCCGGGTTAAGACCATTAGGAGTAAATCAAGGTACGCGGTCCACGGTACCTTGGCTGGCGGGGCACTTGGGGGGAGATGCCGCACACCAGTAAGTTCCAGTATTGGTCATGATCAGCGAGCGTCCAGGCCAAAGACTGAGTTTTTTAAACGGATTTGGAATACCGCGGACGCTGCTGAGTCCTCACCCTTTTGCCAGCTGGGTTAGCAGGCTCAGCGTTTCCTCGATCACCTGCTCGCGGGTGTAAAAATGTGGTGACAGGCGCACGCCTGGTCCGCGTTGCACGCAGATCACCTGTTCCTCGCGCAGACGCTGATACAGCGCAGCGTTGTCCCAGCCTGCCAGGCTGAAGTTGAGGATGCCGGCACGGCGCGCCGGGGCGGGCGGGCTATGAATCACTGCACCGGGTAATGCGCGAATGCCGTCGTCGAGGCGCTGAACTCGTTCCTCCAGCAAGGCGCCGACCCGCTCCATACCCACGTCTTCGAGCAACGACAAACTCGCCTCCAGGGCGAAGGCGCCGAGCATGTTCGGGCTGCCGCATTCGAAGCGCCGCGCACTGCGGGCCGGTTGCCAGTCCCGGCGGGTGTAATCGCCGGCGTGCTCGAGCATGTGCCAGCCGTACTCATGCAGTTTCAGCTGATCGCGTACTGCACTGCGGCAATAGAACACGCCCAGACCTTCCGGGCCGAGCATCCATTTGTGGCCGTCGGCCATGGCGAAGTCGCAGTCATAGGCCTGGACGTCGAAGGACAGGGCGCCTAGCTGCTGGATGGCATCGATGCAGAACAGCACGCCATACTGGCGACAGCCGCGACCGAGACGCGGCAGATCCAGGCGCAGGCCGCTGGCGAACTGCACGGCGCTGATCGACAGCAGGCGTGTTCGCGGGGTGAAGGCGGCGAGCAGGGCAGCCTCCGGGTCATCGCCCTTGAGGCTGACTTCGATCACGTCCACACCCTGGGCCGCCAGTGCCAGCCAGACGATGCGGTTGGACGGAAATTCCTCATCGCTGATGATCACCTGGTCGCCGGCTCGCCAGTCCAGGCCGAAGGCCACGAAGGACAGTGCTTCGGAGGTATTTTTGACCAGTGCGATATCGCCGGTGCTGGGTGCGTTCATCAGGCGCGTCAGGCGTTCGCGCAGGCAGCGCTCCAGTTTCAGCCAGTCCGAATAGTCACGTGCGCCACTGCTCACGTTCACCTCGGAGAACCTCCGCACCGCTTCAGCACTGCGTTTTGGCCAGGGAGCGACCGCTGCGTGGTTCAGGTAGCGCAGTCCGTTTTCCTGGGGAAACTCATCATGAAACACGTACATGGTCGGATGATCCGTGCAATTTGGCCGCATTTGGGCATAATAGTTGGCTTCGATTTTTGACCCCGTAGTCCCTTTATGCAGAAAGAACCCCGTAAGGTCCGCGAATTCCGTCGCCGCGAGCAAGAAATTCTCGATACCGCGCTGAAACTCTTCCTCGAGCAGGGAGAAGACAGTGTGACCGTCGAGATGATCGCTGATGCGGTCGGTATCGGCAAAGGCACTATCTACAAGCACTTCAAGTCCAAGGCGGAGATTTACCTGCGCCTGATGCTCGACTACGAGCGCGATCTCAACGAGTTGCTGCATTCGGCCGACGTGGATCGGGACAAGGAAGCGCTGTCGCGTGCGTACTTCGAATTCCGCATGCGCGATCCGCAGCGTTATCGCCTGTTCGACCGCCTGGAAGAGAAGGTGGTCAAGGGTAATCAGGTGCCGGAACTAGTCGAGCAACTGCACAAGATCCGTGCCTCCAACTTCGAGCGCCTGACCCAGCTGATCAAGGGCCGTATCGCTGAAGGCAAGCTGGAAGACGTGCCTCCGTACTTCCACTATTGCGCCGCCTGGGCGCTGGTGCATGGCGCCGTGGCGCTGTATCACTCGACGTTCTGGAGCAATGTGCTCGAGGATCAGGAAGGCTTCTTCCAGTTTCTCATGGACATCGGCGTGCGCATGGGTAACAAGCGCAAGCGCGACGCCTGATGCCAGGCATGTCGGCCGCTACACTACTAAGGCTGATGATCGTTTCGCTCCACCTCCAGCAAGTGGGCTTTAGCCCATCTTCAGCATCAATGCGCTGAAGCAGGGCTTCGCTGCGCCAGGCCTCAGCGCAAACCGATTGCGGTCAAGGTGTTGAGGTTCAATGGCTCGGCAGTCATGTTTGGCACGGCTACACTGCCGCTGCGTCAATCAATCGAGCGTTCCTAGCCATGCCCGCCACCTTTCCCATTGCTTATATCGAGCCAGTGTTTCGTCCGCCAAGTGAGGCGCAGTCGCTGATTCTGCCGGTTACCAACGGTTGCTCCTGGAACCAGTGCACCTTCTGAAGATGTACACCGCGCCGCAGAAGAAATTCCGCGCCCGCGACGAGGCACTCGTGCTGGAGGAGATCCGTCGCGCCGGTGAGCAGTTGATTGTCAACCGCGTCTTTCTTGCCGATGGTGACGCGCTGGTCTTGCCGACCCGGCGCCTGCTGACGATTCTGCAAGCCATTCGCGAATACATGCCCGAGGTTCGTCGAGTGTCCAGCTACTGCCTGCCGCGCAACCTGCGCAAAAAATCGGTGGGTGAGCTCAAGGAACTGGCCGATGCCGGGTTGAAAATGGCCTATGTCGGCTGCGAGTCGGGCGACGATGAAGTGCTGGCGCGGGTCAACAAGGGGGAATCCTTCGATTCCAGCCTCAGTGCTCTGGACAAGCTCGGTCAGGCCGGGATCACCCGCTCGGTGATGATTCTCAATGGGCTCGGCGGCCAGGCGCTCAGCGCTCAGCATGCGGATAATTCGGCACGATTGATGAACGAGGCTCAGCCCGAATATCTGTCTACGCTGGTGGTCAGTTTCCCCATGGGGGAGGCACGTTTTCGCCAGCAGTTCGCCGATTATCAGCCGCTGACGCAGCTGCAGTTGTTCACTGAAATCGAGCGTCTGCTGCAGGGGCTCGAACTGCAGCAAACGGTGTTTCGCAGCGACCATGCCTCCAATTATCTGGTGCTCAAGGGTAACCTCGGGCGTGATAAAGCACGCCTTCTGGCTCAGGTGCGCAGTGCCATCGAGCGGCCGCAACAGGCGAACCTGCGTCAGGAATGGCAGCGTGGGCTTTGATCTGACTGGCGCAGAATCTGCATCTGCTTCTCATCCGCCGGATTTCCGTCACCGGCGAGGAGGATCGATTCATGCGTAACCTGCTTCTACTAGTGGCGCTGCTGGGGCTGGCTGGCTGCATGAAGGTCAGTGATCTGGCCAGCGGCGCCGAATATCATCTGCGCGATGCCGGTGTGCTCGACCATGGCCGCACCGAGCGCATGGCGTCGCGGCGTCTGCAGCAGGACTCTTTCATCTACATCGCCCAGGGCCATTTCGTGCCGCCTGGTCACGGTTATCCGCGCCCCAATGTGGTGGCCGAAGAGGCCTTCAAGGGCTTCGTCGAATACTTCCCGCTGGTACGCCGCGCACGTCAGCCGGCAGGGCTGGATGAAGCCATGGCTGAAGCACGCAGCGCTGGCGCGCATTACCTGCTGTATGCGCGCTTTGCCTACAGTGACGACCGTATCGGCACCCTGGAAGAATGGGAGGATCAGGAGGCTGTGGATCGTCTCGGTACCGACCGGGCATCGATTCAGTTGATGCTGATCGAAACCAATACCCGCTTTCTGGTGGACACCGCACGGATCCGCAGCCGTGGCGGATTCCTGACGTTTTACGATGCCCAGCCGCAGGATCTGATCGGCCCACCCCTGCACGACTATGCACGCAGCCTGATCGGCGTCGGGCGTTAAGAACGCCCTAAAACGCGCGGCCGTCAGTGCGGTGCTGATGACGGTACGGGAAGGTCATTGCGTCTGGATGATGCCCTTCCGGGCTGGCGCAAGCACTGTTCAGCGATGAAGCCCGATTTCAGGCGCGCGGCCCTTTAGTCGCGACAGGCGCCACGGTGTATCCTTTTCGGCAGGCAGTGACGTGGACGAGGACAGAGCATGAGTGATCCAGGCAAGGCCGGCGACCTGCTGGCGCAGATCCCCAAGGGTGAAGGCAAGGGCCTGCCCCCTGTGCACCTGTGGAACCCGGATTTCTGTGGCGATATCGACATGCGTATCGCCCGCGATGGTACCTGGTACTACCTGGGCACGCCCATCGGCCGCAAACCCATGGTGCGGCTGTTTTCCACCATCATCCGTCGTGACGGCGACGACTACTTCCTGATCACGCCGGTGGAAAAGGTCGGCATCCAGGTCGAGGACGCGCCCTTCGTCGCGGTGACCCTGCAGGTTGACGGTGAGGGCGAGGCGCAGGTGCTGCGTTTCACCACCAACGTCGAGGATGAAGTGGTGGCTGGCGCCGAGCATCCTCTTCGCGTCGAGATCGACCCTGCGACACTCGAACCTTCGCCCTACATTCGGGTGCGGCATAACCTCGATGCGTTGATCCATCGCAACGTGTTCTATCAGCTGGTGGAGCTGGCGGTGGAACGCGAGATCGACGGAGAGCCCTGGCTGGGCGTCTGGAGCAGTGGAGTGTTCTACCCCATCGGGCCTTCCCCGGCCTGAGCCGGCGATGTTCAGGTCGCGCCGGTGCGCACGGTACATCCTGCGGACGCGACCTGCGTTGCTCATCTGCCTCGGTTCAGTCGATGGCGTCAGCAGGTTGCGAATCCAGTGGTTCCAGCCAGTGCAAAGAGGCAGTGAGGGGCGTTTCATCACGCAGCCTCTTCTGCGTTGCTGCTTATGGCTATTACGGCGCTGTTGCACTGTGCTGGGTTTAAGCGCTGGTTCAGGCGCAGGTGCATGGGCTTTATGTGAAAGGTTATAGTATTGCGTTTATTGCTGCTGGCCTATTTCGAGCGCCGCAATGACGGGCGCATGGTGCGCACGCTGGCGGTATTCGGCAGTGCGCCGATGTTCTTCTACCTGCTGCACCTGTATGTGCTGAAGCTGCTCTATGTCACCACTTTCGCCATCTGGGGCGCCAACCAGGGGCATTACTTCGGTTTCGAGACGATGGGCTGGATTTGGGCGGCGACCTTGGTTCTGGCCGTGCTGTTGTTCCCGCCCACGCAATGGTTCGCCCGGCTCAAGGCGCGGCGTCGGGATATACCTTGGTTGAAGTATTTCTGAGTCGTGGCCATGACACGAATGAAGCGTCCAGCGATGTCTTGTGTGGGAGCCCCGCCTCGGGGCGAAACGTAGCGAGGCAGTGCTGGCCAGATTCGCGGCGGGGCGACGCTCATAAAGCATTGTAGGAGGTGTGGAGCAAGGCGAAACCCTGACTCTGATACACATCCCCGAGCCAACGAGACTAGGCAGGATGTAGTGTGCCGTCTTCTGCTTGAGAAATAAGAAGCAGTAGGAACAGTATGTGACGTGCGTAAAGATGAT
>NZ_VRYE01000125.1 GCF_008041835.1 Ectopseudomonas mendocina | reverse complement strand
CCTGTGTGTTCCTGTTTCCAGCGCGCATCGCGTTTTCAACAGATTATCCCAACGGATTGCGTTAAGCGACCCCTTTTTTATTGCTCGAATTCTTCGGGCAGGCTTTGCGAGTTTGTTTCAAGCGGCAGCTTGTCAGGGCTCAGGCTTTCTGAAAGCATCCGCACTCTTTACTTCCAGTGACTTGGTTCGGTCTGGTTGGCCTTTGGGCTCCTGCCATCGTTAGGTGGGTATACCGCTGAATCGCTTCCTGGCTCATCCCAACCCACGTGACCTTTGGTAGGGGTCACCACTAGGAGAGGAGGCGCCATGCCCACCATTACTCTTCCCGACGGCAGTCAACGTTCGTTCGATCATCCGGTATCCGTGCTGGAGGTCGCTCAATCCATTGGTGCGGGCCTGGCCAAGGCCACCCTGGCAGGCAAGGTCAACGGCAAGCAGGTCGATGCCTGTGACGTGATCGATACCGATGCCACCTTGCAGATCATCACGCCGAAGGACGAAGAGGGGCTGGAGATCATCCGTCACTCCTGTGCTCACCTGGTTGGGCATGCCGTCAAGCAGCTGTACCCGAATGCCAAGATGGTAATCGGCCCGGTCATCGATGATGGCTTCTATTACGATATCGCCATCGACCGTCCCTTTACCCTGGAAGACATGGCGGCCATCGAAAAGCGCATGGCCGAGCTGATCGACAAGGACTACGACGTCATCAAGAAGATGACGCCGCGCGCCGAGGTCATCGAGCTGTTCAAGTCGCGTGGCGAGGAATACAAACTGCGGCTGATCGACGACATGCCGGATGAGCAGGCCATGGGCCTGTACTTCCATGAGGAATACGTCGACATGTGCCGTGGCCCGCACGTGCCGAATACCCGCTTCCTCAAGGCCTTCAAGCTCACCCGTATTTCCGGTGCCTACTGGCGCGGCGACTCGAAGAACGAGCAATTGCAGCGCATTTATGGCACTGCCTGGGCTGACAAGAAGCAGCTGGCTGCCTATATCCAGCGCATCGAAGAGGCTGAAAAGCGCGATCACCGCCGTATCGGCAAGCAGCTGGACCTGTTCCATCTGCAGGAAGAAGCGCCGGGCATGGTGTTCTGGCACCCCAATGGCTGGACTGTCTACCAGGTGCTGGAGCAGTACATGCGCCAGGTGCAGCGTGAGAATGGCTACGTGGAAGTGCGCACGCCGCAGGTGGTCGATCGCATTCTGTGGGAGCGTTCCGGGCACTGGTCCAACTACGCCGAGAATATGTTCACCACGGCTTCGGAAAGTCGCGATTACGCGGTCAAGCCGATGAACTGCCCGTGCCATGTGCAGATCTTCAATCAGGGCCTGAAGTCCTACCGCGACCTGCCGCTGCGTCTGGCCGAGTTCGGTGCTTGTCACCGCAACGAGCCGTCCGGCGCGCTGCACGGCATCATGCGTGTGCGTGGCTTCGTGCAGGACGATGCGCATATCTTCTGCACCGAGGATCAGGTGAAGAAGGAAGCGGCCGATTTCATCAAGCTGACCCTGCAGGTCTATGCCGACTTCGGTTTCACCGATATCGCCATGAAGCTCTCGACCCGTCCTGCCAAGCGCGTGGGCTCCGATGAGCTGTGGGATCGCGCCGAAGGTGCGCTGGCTGAGGCGCTGAACGAGTCCGGTTTGGCCTGGGAATACCAGCCGGGCGAGGGCGCCTTCTACGGCCCGAAGATCGAGTTCACCCTGCGTGACTGTCTGGGGCGTAACTGGCAGTGCGGTACGCTGCAGTATGATCCGAACCTGCCTGAGCGCCTGGATGCCAGCTACATCGCCGAAGACAACAACCGCAAACGTCCGGTCATGTTGCACCGCGCGATCCTCGGTTCCTTCGAGCGCTTCATCGGTATGCTGATCGAGCACTACGCCGGATCTTTCCCGGCCTGGCTCGCGCCGACCCAGGCGGTGATCATGAATATCACCGACAAGCAGGCCGAATTTGCCCGTGAAGTCGAGAAAACTCTCAATCAAAGCGGTTTTCGTGCCAAGGTTGACTTGAGAAACGAAAAGATCGGCTTTAAAATCCGCGAGCACACCTTGCTCAAGGTTCCCTATCTCTTGGTTATTGGAGATCGGGAAGTCGAGACTCGATCCGTTGCTGTGCGCACCCGCGAAGGCGTCGACCTGGGGTCAATGCCTCTCGAGCAGTTCGCCGCGCAGTTGCAGCAAGCGGTTTCCCGGCGTGGTCGCCAAGATTTGGAGTAATAACTATTAAGCGTGAAATGAGACAGGACAAACGGGCCGCCCCCAAGGCGCCGATCAACGAGAACATTACCGCTCGCGAAGTGCGCCTGATTGGTGCCGATGGTGAGCAGATTGGTATTGTGTCGATCGATGAGGCATTGCGCGTGGCTGAAGAAGCCAAGCTGGATCTGGTAGAGATCTCGGCTGATGCAGTACCGCCAGTTTGCCGCATCATGGATTACGGCAAGCACCTGTTCGAGAAGAAGAAACAGGCTGCGATTGCCAAGAAGAATCAGCACCAGCAGCAGATCAAAGAGATCAAGTTTCGTCCAGGGACGGAGGAAGGGGATTATCAGGTAAAACTACGCAACCTGATACGTTTCCTTGAAGATGGGGACAAGGCCAAGGTATCGCTTCGATTCCGCGGTCGTGAGATGGCTCACCAGGAGCTGGGTATGGAGCTGCTTAAGCGGGTCGAAGCCGACCTCGCCGAACTCGGCACCGTAGAACAGCATCCTAAGCTGGAAGGACGCCAGCTGATGATGGTCATCGCTCCCAAGAAGCGTAAATAACCTCCCGGGCACTGGCAGGCCTGATGGTTATCAGTTGTTAATGAATGCGGAGTACTAAACATGCCAAAAATGAAAACCAAGAGCGGCGCTGCAAAGCGCTTCCTGAAGACTGCTTCGGGTTACAAGCACAAGCACGCTTTCAAGAGCCACATCCTGACCAAGATGTCCACCAAGCGTAAGCGCCAGCTGCGTGGCAGCTCGCTGATCGGTCCGTCGGACGTCGCAAAAGTCGAGCGCATGCTGCGCGTTCGTTAATCGGTCAAGATATCTAGAGGTAATTACTCATGGCTCGTGTTAAGCGTGGCGTTATCGCTCGTGCTCGTCACAAAAAAATCCTGAAGCTCGCCAAGGGCTACTACGGTGCGCGTTCGCGCGTGTTCCGCGTCGCCAAACAGGCGGTGATCAAGGCAGGCCAATACGCCTACCGTGACCGTCGTCAGCGCAAGCGTCAGTTCCGTGCACTGTGGATCGCTCGTATCAACGCTGGTGCTCGCGTCAACGGTCTGTCTTACAGCCGTCTGATCGCTGGCCTGAAGAAAGCGTCGATCGAAATCGATCGTAAGGTTCTGGCTGATCTGGCAGTGAACGAAAAAGCGGCGTTTGCTGCGATTGTCGAGAAGGCCAAGGCCGTTCTGGCTTAAGTCCCCCGACAATTCACCGGGCTCGCCCGGTGGCAACGTCAAAGATAGGGGAAGAGCCTTAACAGCTCTTCCCCTATTTCGTATCTGGAGTCTGTAAATGGAAAATCTGGATGCATTGGTCTCCCAAGCGCTCGAGGCCGTGCAACAAAGCGAAGATGTCAATGCCCTGGAGCAGCTCCGGGTTCAGTACCTCGGCAAGAAGGGTGAGCTGACCGCCCTGATGCAGACTCTGGGCAAGCTGTCGGCCGAAGAGCGTCCGCAGGCCGGTGCTCTGATCAACGCCGCCAAGAATCAGGTGCAAGATGCGCTGAATGCCCGCAAAACCGTGCTTGAGCAGGCTCTGCTCGCCGAGAAGCTGGCCTCCGAGCGTATCGACGTGACCCTGCCAGGCCGTGGCCAGGCTTCTGGTGGCCTGCACCCGGTCACCCGCACGCTCGAGCGTGTCGAGCAGTTCTTTACCCATATCGGCTACAGCGTGGCCGAGGGGCCGGAAGTCGAAGACGACTACCACAACTTCGAGGCGCTCAACATCCCTGGCCACCACCCGGCGCGGGCGATGCACGACACCTTCTATTTCAACGCGAACATGCTGCTGCGTACCCACACCTCGCCGGTTCAGGTACGCACCATGGAATCGCAGCAGCCGCCGATCCGCATCGTCTGCCCCGGCCGTGTCTATCGCTGCGACTCCGATATCACTCACTCGCCGATGTTCCATCAGGTCGAAGGCCTGTTGGTCGACGAAGACATCAGCTTCGCCGACCTCAAGGGCACCATCGAGGAATTCCTCCGGGTGTTCTTCGAAAAACCGCTGGGTGTGCGTTTCCGTCCGTCTTTCTTCCCCTTCACCGAGCCGTCGGCCGAAGTCGACATGCAGTGCGTGATGTGTTCCGGCAAGGGCTGCCGCGTGTGCAAGCAGACCGGCTGGCTGGAAGTGATGGGCTGCGGCATGGTGCATCCGAACGTGCTGCGTGTGAGCGGTATCGACCCGGAGAAATACTCCGGCTTCGCTTTTGGCATGGGTGTCGAGCGCCTGGCCATGCTGCGTTACGGCGTCAATGACTTGCGCCTGTTCTTCGATAACGACCTGCGATTCCTGGCGCAATTTCGCTAGCAGCCGCCCCTCGTGATCGAATTCATTTAGCGTGACAGTCGCGTAGCGACGCTTCCTTCAAGTCCTTCTCCCCTGGGAGAAGGTGGCGCCAAGCGCCGGATGAGGGTGGGGTATGCCGCGTAGGCTTGCATGATGTGGGTGCCTACGCGGCATGCCCGTCAAGGAGAACAGACAACATGAAATTCAGTGAACAGTGGCTGCGCAGTTGGGTGAATCCCGATGTATCCCGCGAGGAACTGGTCGCGCGCCTGTCCATGGTCGGCCTCGAAGTCGACGCCGTACAGCCGGTGGCCGGCGCCTTCAGTGGCATCGTGGTCGGTGAGATCCTCAGCGCCGAGCAACATCCGGATGCCGACAAGCTGCGCGTTTGCCAGGTGAGCAATGGCAGCGAGACCTTCCAGGTCGTTTGCGGTGCGCCCAATGCGCGCGCCGGCATCAAGGTTCCGTTCGCCATGATCGGTGCCGAGCTGCCGGGCGACTTCAAGATCAAGAAGGCCAAGCTGCGCGGTGTGGAGTCCCAGGGTATGCTGTGCTCGGCTTCCGAGCTGCAGATCAGCGAGGACAGCAGTGGCCTGATGGAGCTGGCGGCCGATGCGCCGGTGGGTAGTGATATCCGTAACTACCTGCAACTGGACGACGCCAGCATCGAGATCGGCCTGACGCCTAACCGCGGTGATTGCCTGTCGCTCGCTGGCCTGGCCCGCGAAGTCGGCGCCATGTACAGCGCTGCAGTTTCGCCAGTTGCTGTCGACGCCGTTGCGCCTGTGCATGACGAAGTGCGCCCGGTCGAAGTGCTCGCGTCCAAGGCCTGCCCGCGCTACCTCGGTCGCGTCGTGCGTAACGTCGACCTGTCTCGTCCGACGCCGTTGTGGATGGTCGAGCGTCTGCGTCGCTCCGATATCCGCAGCATCGATGCGGCGGTGGACATCACCAACTATGTGATGCTCGAGCTGGGCCAGCCGATGCACGCCTTCGACCTCGCCGAGATCAACGGCGGCATTCGTGTGCGCATGGCGGAAGAGGGCGAAAAACTGGTACTGCTCGACGGGCAGGAAGTCAGCCTGCGCGCCGATACGCTGGTCATCGCCGATCACAGTCGCGCCCTGGCCATCGCTGGTGTGATGGGCGGTGAGCACAGCGGTGTGAGCGACAAGACGCGCGACCTGTTCCTGGAAAGTGCCTTCTTCGACAATATCGCCGTTGCCGGCAAGGCCCGCTCCTATGGCCTGCACACCGAGTCTTCGCACCGTTTCGAGCGGGGTGTGGATTCGCAATTGGCGCGCAAAGCGATGGAACGCGCGACTGCGCTGCTGCTGGAGATCGTTGGCGGCGAAGCCGGTCCGATCATCGAAGTCAGCAGCGAGGCCGATCTGCCGAATGTGGCGCCGATCACTCTGCGCGCCGAGCGCATCAGCCAGATGCTGGGTGTGGACATGGACGGCGCCGAGGTCGAGCGCCTGCTCAGCGCGCTGGGTCTGGGCGTCAGTGCTCAGGGTACTGGCCAGTGGCAGGTCAGCGTGCCGAGTCACCGTTTCGACATCAGTCTGGAAGTGGATCTAATCGAAGAGCTGGGTCGCCTGTACGGCTACAACCGCTTGCCGGTGCGCTACCCGCAGGCACGTCTGGCGCCGCAGGCCAAGGCTGAAGCGCGGGCCGAGTTACCCGCGTTGCGCCGCCTACTGGTCGCTCGCGGCTATCAGGAAGCGATCACCTACAGCTTCATCGATCCCAAGCTGTTCGAGCTTTTCAATCCAGGTGTCGAGCCGTTGCAATTGGCCAACCCGATCTCTGCCGACATGGCGGCCATGCGCTCTTCGCTATGGCCGGGTCTGGTCAAGGCATTGCAGCACAACCTCAATCGTCAGCAGTCGCGTGTGCGCCTATTCGAAAGCGGTCTGCGTTTCGTCGGTCAACTTGAAGGTCTGCAGCAGGAAACAATGCTTGCCGGTGCGATCACTGGCAGTCGTCTGCCGGAAGGCTGGGCCAACACTCGTGAGAACGTCGACTTCTACGACCTCAAGGCCGATGTCGAGGCGCTGCTGGGCTATGCCGGTGCGGCTGATGCATTCAGCTTCGTGCCAGGCGAGCATCCTGCCCTGCATCCGGGGCAGACCGCTCGCGTCGAGCGAGAAGGGCGCCTGGTTGGATTCATTGGTGCGCTACACCCCGAGCTGACCAAGATCCTTGGGCTTGATCAGCCGGTGTTCCTCTTCGAGCTGGTGCTGGCGGAAGTCGCCGCCGGTCGTATGCCTGCGTTCAGTGAGCTGTCGCGCTTCCCGGAAGTGCGCCGTGACCTGGCGCTGCTTGTCGATCGCGAGCAACCGGCCGAGGCTGTGCTGGCGGCGATCCGGGAAAACGCAGGCGAATGGCTGACAGACCTCAAGCTATTTGACGTCTATCACGGTAAAGGTATTGATCCGCATAGAAAAAGCCTTGCCGTCGGCTTGACCTGGCAACATCCATCGCGCACTCTTAATGACGATGAGGTGAGTACTACCACGCAAAACATCCTCACCTGCCTCGAACAAAGGTTCAACGCCACGTTAAGGAAGTAGCGTATGGGGGCTCTGACGAAAGCTGAAATGGCGGAACGTCTGTATGAAGAGCTCGGCCTGAATAAAAGGGAAGCCAAGGAACTGGTGGAGCTGTTTTTTGAAGAGATCCGCCAGGCTCTTGAGCTGAACGAACAGGTCAAGCTGTCCGGGTTCGGCAACTTCGACTTGCGCGACAAGCGCCAGCGACCCGGCCGTAACCCGAAAACAGGGGAAGAGATTCCAATCACGGCTCGCCGTGTGGTCACTTTTCGTCCAGGGCAAAAATTGAAAGCCAGGGTCGAGGCCTATGCTGGAACCAAGTCATAACGACGAACTACCGGCAATTCCCGGCAAACGCTACTTCACCATCGGTGAAGTCAGTGAACTCTGCGCGGTCAAGCCCCACGTTCTACGTTACTGGGAACAGGAATTCCCACAGCTGAATCCGGTGAAGCGGCGGGGTAACCGTCGCTACTACCAGCGTCAGGATGTGCTGATGATTCGGCAGATTCGTGCGCTTCTGTACGATCAAGGCTTCACCATCGGTGGCGCACGTCAGCGTCTTTCCGGTGACGAAGCCAAGGACGACACTACTCAGTATCGTCAGTTGATCAAACAGATGATTGCCGAGCTCGAGGATGTTTTGCATGTGCTGAAGAAGTAAGGCTAAGAAAAAGTTGCCTTATTTCAAAAGCTTATTGTATAGTTCCTCCCGCTTTCGGTTGACCGGAAGCATCGTCGGGGCGTAGCGCAGCCCGGTAGCGCACTTGCATGGGGTGCAAGGGGTCGAGTGTTCGAATCACTCCGTCCCGACCAAAAAACCCTAAAAAATCCAGTCACTTAGCGGTGGCTGGATTTTTTTATGCCTGCTGATTTTGAGCGTGCCCTTTAATGGCGCCTCTCTGGTTGCCAATTGGTTGCCAATTGAGATTGGCTTGGCCAAACAAGGCGTGAATGTGAGACGCGGTATTCACCTGAAAGGTGATCGCTGAGGGAGTTGTCATGCGAATCATAGTCTGGGGGCGCAACCACTGACCGCCTTTTGATGGGTAACAGACCTTGCTAAAGGTTAGAAATCCGGCAAGACCTCTTAACCAACATTTGCTAAACTCGGGAATCTATAAGTACTGTATATTGATACAGGGAAGCGCGATGAGCAGTTACTCAGCCATTGAATGGACCGAGCAGACATGGAATCCGGTGACCGGCTGTACCAAGGTTTCCCCAGGCTGTAAGCACTGCTATGCAGAAGTCATGGCGGGGCGCTTACAAGCCATGGGTGCTTCAGGCTATGAAGATGGATTCAAGTTGCGTCTAATGCCTGGGCGGTTGGATCAACCATTGCGCAGAAAGAAGCCCACGCTCTATTTCGTGAACTCCATGAGCGATCTTTTTCATGAGGATGTGCCAGACGTTTTCATCGATCAGGTCATGGATACGATCATCAGGACGCCTCAGCACTCTTATCAGATCCTTACTAAGCGAGCTTCTAGGCTGCCTGAATACTTCCGTAGCCGTACCGTTCCTTCCAATATCTGGCTTGGCGTTTCGGTGGAGGATCAAAAGTACGGCTTGCCGCGTATTGATGAGCTTCGAAAGGTTCAGGCAACAATTCGCTTTCTGTCCGTTGAACCTCTTCTTGAAGACCTAGGCCAGATTGACCTGTCTGGTATGGATTGGGTAATTGTAGGGGGGGAGTCAGGTGCAAAGGCTCGTCCAATGAGGCCTGAGTGGGCCCTCAATATTGAAAAGCAGTGCGCTCAAGCTGATGTAGCTTTTTTCTTCAAGCAGTGGGGTGGCTGGGGAGCTGATGGCATAAAACGCAATAAAAAAGCCAACGGTCGCCTGCTAAACGGCCGTCTTTATGATGAGTACCCTATTATTCCTACAGTTTCGGTTGGATAGCGCGGGCTAGTTTTTCAGCCAGGGTTTTTGCTTTTGGATGTGGGTTCGAAACAGCAAAATAGAATAGGAAGAGAAGGCCTGACTTTTGGTTGAGTCGGGTCGGTTCTTCGACATGAGGGAATATCTCCCTGAGCCGCCTGGTCAAGAACTGAATGACCGCTTCGTGATTTGATCGCTGCGGTTTTGCTTCTTGATCGCCAAACAGGTCTCCGATGATTGGCTCGTCTGCGACATAGCAAGCCTTCTCCCATTCTGTGGTTCCTAGCAGGCGCTCGATACAGGGGCGCCACTCTTCTCTAGGTCCATTTTGCGGGAGGATGCGCAGTAGCGTCGATATTGGAAAGAGCATCCATAGGTCCACCTTCTTCGTCGCGGCTATCGTCCGCAGCGTACGCCACTCCACCGCCGTGCTGTAAGGGTCAAGGAAAATTACGGCCCGATCATTTCTACCGAGATTTCTGCAGAGGTTGGTCACAAAGGTATTTGCATCAAGCTGAGTGATGTGAATAACTTTGTCAGGGTACTCCGCGCGCAACTCTTCCAGTGCTGTGACATGCTCACGCTTCAGGTCGTTGAAATGGTATTCATGGAAGGTGTTTTTGCATTCAAGAGCTCTTCGGACAGATCCTTTCAACGCTTCTAACTCAAGTAGCGAGTCAGAATTCGTTTCTTCATCATCTCGTTGCCCTGTTCCAGCGAACGCGTCCACGTAGTGGAGCGTGAAAGGCTGGTATTTGAGAGCAGTGGTGTAGATGTTTAGATAGCTCTCCAGCCTATCCAGCTTGATGCGCGTCCATTCACCACCAAACGCATGCTTTACCATCTGATAGCCTCGAAGCCTTAGTCTTGAATAGTCGGCGATTCGGTTACAAAGCCGCTGGACGAGGTATCAAGGGCCAGTGCTTCGCACTCTGGCGGTCTACAGGCGTTTTGACTTCCCTCGGTCGTTCACCCTAACATCAATCACCTACAGATAATAAGGGCGTCGCTGTTGCCAAGCTGAATCAGGTGAGCAGCGTAGGAGCTTTACACGCTTTAGGGTGGTTGTTGGGGACCAATGGCCACGTTCGATGGGGTGAGCCGCTTATGCTCGCCTTCTCCAGACGCCTACTAAGGACCACAGATGGCCAAGGATGAAGAGAAGTACACTTGGGACTGGAAGGCTCAAATATTTCCCACCATTGACCCTCATAGCAAGGTCAAGCACCTAATCATTCAGGAGTACCTGCAGGCCTACGTTCAGGTCTTGATGCGTAATGCACTCATCCCAGAGCTTCGCCTCTCAGTCGTTGACGGGTTCTGCGGTGGCGGCCAGTACAATGACGTCGACGGTGGAGCACATTTCGGATCGCCGATCATTACGCTAAATGCTGTGCGAGAGGCTGAGGCGATCATCAATGTGAAACGAAACCAATCTCGTACCGTTCGGACGCAGAACTTCTTTATTGACGTGAAGCAAGCAAATATCGATTGTCTTCGTGCTGTCCTAACCGCGCAGGGACTTGGGCATCGTATTGACAGAGATGTATTTCTGCAGCGCTCTGACTTTAGTGATTCACTCCCCCTCATTACGAAGCGAATAAAAGATTTTGGCTACGGGGAGCGTGCCTTATTTCTTCTTGATCAGTACGCTTATGGTGATGTACCTTTTTCTTCAATTAAAAATATATTTAACAATATAAAAAATGCAGAGGTTTTGCTTACGTTCAATGTTGATTCGCTAATAACCTACCTTTCTGATCGAAAGTCGAATAGGAAAGCTGTCGCGAATATTGGATTAGAGCAGCACATTCCATGGAGTGAGCTCGCCGCCCTGAAAGCAACGCAGAGGCATGAATGGCAATACTTGATTCAGCGTTGTTTGTCGAAGGGTATTCTGATCGAGAGTGGTGCAAAGTTCATGACTGTCTTCTTCATCACACCGCTTGGCTCGAATCCGCGGACCTATTGGTTCATCCACTTGGCAAACCAATATCGAGCCAACGATGTCATGAAGTCGATTCATTGGCGTCACGGGAATCACTTTTCTCATATGCTTTCGCCTTCACTCTTCGTCGGCTATGACGCTAACCGAGATGTCCGGGTAACTAGTCAAGAAGAGCTCGTATTGGGGGAGGAGCACCACTTTGACGGGGTAACTAATGAGCGTATTTGTACAGAGCTTTCTGAGCTACTGCCCCAGCAGCTTTATGCAAAACGTGAGCAGACTTTCGAGTCCTTAATGCACAGTATGGCCAACTACACCATGGCGGATGAAGAGGTAATTAAACGTTCTCTAAATGTTGCGGTTGCAAATCAGGATTTAGAGGTGCGGGATAAAAATGGAGTCTCCAAACGGCGTAAAGGGGAAAGTATTAAGTTAAGTGATGTGATTACTGCGCCTGCGCAGAGCACCTTCTTTTTCCTGTAGCACCTTCAGGGGTAGTTGTAGTGGTTAAATATTTAGTGGCCGGCGCGGCGTGTGTCTGCAGGGCTTGGCCGCGCCAATCTTGGCCTTGTTGATTAGCGCTGCTCCACTAACTCTTTGCTTGAACCATGTTGTTTTTCTTGATCCTACTTGCCTAGTTCAGCGCGTCTGCAATCACATCCTCGACGCTGCTAGCCCGGCCGAAGCGCAGGCTAGCTTCATCCGTTGCAAGCAAATCAAAGTGAGCGGTGCCGCAGTCGATCTTCGCTTGCTCAATCGGGCGAAGGTCATCATTGAACAGGCTGCTTTTGGTTTCCACCACAAAGTAGAGGCGTTCGGCGCCGTCTTGCTCTACCAGTATTGCCCAGTCGGGGTTGTAGCTGCCGAGCGGGGTAGGGATGCGGAACCAGCCGGGTAGCTTTGCGTAAACCTTCACGGCATCGTTGTGCTCCAGCGCTTGGGCGAAGTCGCGCTCGATGGCTGAGTCGTACACTACATGCTCGTAGACGGATTTCTCGGTGTTGAGCAGCATGTTTTTCAGGTAGCCAGTCAGCTCCTGCTGTTCGAACAGCTCCTGAGCGTAGAAACTGTCGTCGCCCAGTTTCACGTACTTGATGCCGTCGACCAACGCCAGACGCTTGCAGCGGTTGATGATTTCACCCGCCAGTTCAATGAACTGCTGGGGGTTGCGCTTGAAGTCGTCCAGGCGCTTGCTCTCGGTGAGGATGCGCACCAGCGTGCGGCGGGTGAGCTGAGTGCGGTCCTGCAGGTCAGTCAGAATGTCCGGTAGCTCGATATCGCTCTCGTCCAGGGTGACGGTGTAGGCACCTTTTTTCTCATTGGCTTCTACGCCTGACTTGCCGATGGCTAGATCCGCTTTGCGCCATTGCAGGCGAGGGCGGAACACTGCTGGCGCTTTCTGCAGATTGTCGATGCAGTCGGTGATCAGCTGTTCGTTGTTGAAGTCAACGCGATAGGTCGTCTGATGCTTGATTCGATCCCAAAGAGCTTTGAACTCTTCGCTTTGCAACACGGCTTGGCGAGTCGGGACGGCACGGCGCTCATCAGCGTTTTTGATCTCCAGGCGTCCGGAGACTTTCTTCAACAGCTCAACTATTTGTGAACGCTGCGCCTCGAACTCGGGGGGGAGTTGTAGCAGGCCATCTTTGAGTGCCTGCTTCAGCGAGTCTTGCACCTTGCCCTTGGCATCCACGTACTGCTGAGCCTTCAGGAAATCCCAGAGTACTTTCGATTGCTCAAAGCCAAGTGGTTTGGACTCGCCATCTGCGCTGGTGATGGCAACAGCCGCGAACTGGTGCTCCTCGACGATCCCGAAGCGAATGCCCGTATCTTCTTCAATCTCTTTCTGCAGATTTTCAGCGAAGGCTTCATAGCTCTCAGTGGCAATCACGGTGAGGGTGTTCACCTCGAACCCGCGCACCCTATCGCCGTTTTGGTTGACGCACAGGCGCAGGCCGCGGCCGATGGTCTGTCGGCGCTCACGCTCGGATTGAATGTCCCGCAGTGTGCAGATCTGGAACACGTTGGGGTTGTCCCAGCCTTCCTTGAGTGCCGAGTGGGAAAAGATAAACTTCAGCGGTGTGCTGAAGCTGAGCAGCTTTTCCTTGTCCTTCATGATCAGGTTGTAGGCGCGCTCAGCGTTCTCTCGGTTGCCGGCGTTATTCTCAGCGGTGTCAGACCAGCCGCCCTTTTTGTCGATGGAGAAGTAGCCGTTATGCACCTCTTCAGCGCTGTGGTTGAAGTCGACCTCGCTGAACAGGCTTTGGTAGTCCGGGTGCTTGGCGAAACGTTTGTATTCTTCTTCGAAGATGGTCGCGTACACGCCTTTCACTGGATTGCCGTCAGCGTCGTACTGGCGATAACGCTCGACCGTATCGATGAAAAATAGCGACAGCACCTTGATGCCCATGGGGCGAAAGCGCTTTTCCTTGTCCAGGTGCTCCTTGATCGTGCGGCGGATCATTTCGCGCTGAATCGCCAACGGTTCTACGCCGCCATGGACCTCACCAATGCGCAGGTACTTCTCGCCACCTGGGTAGCGCAGCTCGACGAACTCCTCGCCTTTGGCGGTGTTGATTTCGCCGATGCGAAGGTCTTTATAGACGGCGCGCTTGGTTGCCTGCTCCAGATCGTCGCCGTCGTAAACCGTGACCTCTTGGGTGGATACGCCACCTGTGGCTGTGCCCAGATCCAGCTCGACTTTGGCTGAAATCGTGCCGCGCTTGTTGCTGACCGCTACCAGCCGCACAAACGGCTTATTGTGGGCATCCTCAATCGTTGCCGAGGCCACCTCGATTTGCTTGACCAAGCGGCGCTCATAGGCGTCCACCGCGTCCAGCCGGTAGACCATGTGGTGCTTGTCTACATGAGTTGCGGAATAGCGCAGGGTGCACAGCGGGTTCATCGCATCCAGGGCGGTCTTGCCGGCCCCTTTAAGGCCGCCATCGACGCTCTGCGGCTCGTCGACAATCAGGATCGGGCGGGTTGCCTTGATCAGGTCGATTGGCTTTTCGCCGCCGGTCTTTTCGCTGTCCTTGTAGAGGTTGTTGACGTCCTTCTTGTTGATCGCGCCTACGGTGACCACCATGATCTGGATGGTTGAGCTGGTCGCAAAGTTGCGTACCTCGCCGAGCTTGTTCGAGTCGTACAGGAAGTAGTCGTAGGGCACGCCCGCGTAGAGGCCCTTGAAGTGCTCCTCGGTGATCTGCAGGGACTTGTAGACACCTTCCTTGATCGCAACCGAGGGCACCACGATGACGAACTTGGTAAAGCCGTAGCGTTTGTTCAGTTCGAAGATGGTGCGTAGGTAGACGTAGGTCTTGCCCGTGCCGGTCTCCATCTCGACAGTAAAGTCTCCGGACTTGAGTTCGACCGAAGGCGGTAGCCCGCCGCGCAGTTGGATGTCGCTTAGGTTCTTGTACAGATCCTCGTCGAACAGCGTCAGGCGGTTACCAACACCCAGGTCGGACTCGGCAATGCCCAGGGCGAACTGCTGTGGCGCCTCGCTCGGGTCGCTTTCGGCCGGCGCAGGGGCCTTCATGGTCACCGTGAACTCGGTACGGCACGCCTCCTGGCCACGGAACAGATCGCATACCGCTTCGATAGCCTGTAGTTGATAGTCGAGATCCGGCTCGAAGTGCAGTTTCATGTTCAATCCATTTTCAAGCTCGCCTTCAGGCAAGGGCGAGAAATTCTGTCAGTTAGCTGCTCGACTCCCCCATACCGCAGGCGGCAGGGGGAGTCAGATTCAGGATGTCTTTCAGGCGCTCAGTGCTAAGGGCTCAATCCAGCCTTTGCTTGCCAGTACATCTACGGCGATACCGATCTGGCGTGGCGTGAATTGCTTCTTGCGAGCGTTCCAGGCGTAGGTGCGGGCGACTACCTCTTCGACGCTGGAAACCGGATCACCCTCTTTGACGATCCAGTGCACGGTCGCAAGCAGCTCCAAGCCGAAGGGCGTTTCAAAGCCTTCTACCAGCTCTCCGACCCGGTCAAATCGGGCGCGGGTTTCAGCATTCGCTTCCAGGAAGGCATTAGCCTCATCGACTGCGCCAGGCACCAGGGTCAGGGGCTTGTCGGGTGCATCACCCCCATCTGCATAGCCCGCTACCAGATGACCTTCAATCGCGCGCAATACGTGCCGAAGATTCTCGGCGTACGGGCCGTAGGCTGCTTGCACGTACTTGAGGCGCAGCGGCTCGCCCGCTGCCTGCATGAAGTACATCAGCTTGTGTACTTCCAGCAGGCTAATCGTTGGGTCAAGCAGGCCGCGCACATAGCGGTTCATCAGCTCCACCAGTGCGGCGCGCCCAGCGGTCATGCTCGGCACTTCGCGACTGTGGTGCATGGTGTCTGCAGCGGGGGCGCCCTTGGGTTCGTAGACGCGCACGTGCACGTCCGGTAGATCGGCCATGGCTGCTTCGATACGCGGGCGCACCTCTGCCCAATCAAGCCCACCCAAACCGCTGCCCAACGGTGGGATGGCGATGGAGCGGATACCACGGCGGTGAATCTCGGCCACCAGAGCGCTGAGCCCTGCGTCTATGTCTTGCAGGCGACTCTTGCCGCGCCAGTGTCGCTTGGTGGGGAAGTTGATGATGTAACGCGGTGACGTGAGCTGGTTGGTGTCGAACACGAACATCCGGCCAGGCTGCACCTCTTCACGCTTGCAGGCCGCCTCGTAAGCCTTGAAGTTCTCCGGCCACATATTCTTGAACTGCAAGGCAATGCCACGGCCCATTACACCAACACAGTTCACGGTGTTGATGATGGCTTCGGAGTCATCCCGCAGGATGTCGCCGCTGGTAAATTCGATCATGACAGGCTCTTCACTCAGTAATACCACTCAGGGCGCAGCTCGACCGCTGGTCTATGCCCCTGTGCAGGCAGTGCATTCGCTACCTGCGTATAAATTTGCCGCGACTGTACGCCGATGCGCTCGACTAAGTGCCATGGAAAGCTCTGTTCAAGCAGGAACTCTGCTTGCTTAGGCTCTTTGCACCGGTGCCAGATCCGCGCTGCTACGGCATCCCAATTGATCTCGTTCAGTTGCGCCAGATCTGCACGATCCTCGAAGTAGTTCGAACCTGCATTGGACAATGTGAATGCCCAGCGTCTGGCTTGGACGTTAGCCCACTGTACGGTCGCATGCAGGTCGGCCTCCAAATGCACGATAGGCCCTTGGCCGCCGTTGTAGGCGAGGTCTTGATGGCCCCGGCTGATTAGGAACAGCATCACCGAGCGTGGACAAAAATAGAACGGCACGCACTCTCCAACATGTAGGCCCGGATGGCTATCCAGCTCCAGTTGCAGGCGGCGCTGCTTGATATGGTTCATGCCAATGTCAGTGCCTGGCAACGCCTGATTCAACAGTACCGCATCGGACAGCAAGCCAGCGCTGGCGATGATGGACGGCAAACGGTCCACATGGCAGATGTGATAAATCTTGGGCTGCGCTGGCACGGCCATTTTACAGGCTCCGCACGTTTTTGATGCCGGCCTGGTTGAGGATGGCGGCCAGGTTGGTTTTGGTGATGTCATCAGCAAAGGCGCTGTCACGGAACACGCAGGTGCTGTCGCTGGCTGGGGCTTGCGCCTTGTGCCATGCAACAATGCCCTGAGCCAGGTCTTCCACTTGACCGCGGGTTATCTGCTCGGTCAGGCAGGCCAGCAGAACGCCACCGCCGATGCTGTGCACGGTTTTGCCGGCGATCTGCTGCTGCTCGATGGGGACGCACAGGTCCAGACCGAGCTTAAGCAGCAGCTCGTAGAGAATGTCAGATTCGCTCCGGCCTTCAATAAGGTGGTTTTCGTGAGCTAAAAGATCTGCCGCTAAGTCAGCTGGTGCGTGGTTCCATACGCGGATGTTACTAGTGTCAAGTTTAAAGACTCGAAAACCTGTATCACCAGAAAAACTAGGATTTTTTGCTTTAACTCTTTTTGCGGCTCTACGAAGACGCTCTTTGGTCAATTCGGAAATTGTGCGGGGTTTCCCCATTGCGTCGCAGTAGTCAGCCGCTGCTTTCTGATTTTTATTCTCAGAAGATAGCGGCTCAGGAAGTTGCACAACAACGTAGCGTCTATTGGCCATGTCCAGGGCATTCTGCGCCATAACTGCGTGCGCGGTTGTGCCCGATCCTGCAAAAAAATCTACTATTAAATCGCTTTCGCTGGTCATCATTCCGATGAGTTCCTGTAAGACTGTCTCATCCTTAGGAAAATCGAAACAGTCTTCTCCCATAAGTTCGCGAAGGCGCTTAGTCGCAGCCCGACCATCCTGATAGAAAACACTGTAAGGAGCTTGGTATTCTTGATCCTTAAGATAGGCCTTGAGGCAAGGGACTGATGTTTCGTCAACACCAAAATGGACTCTATTTTCGTCTATCCAGCCCTGCATTTTATCCGGGGAAGGTGTAATCCATCCTCGCGCGGGTACCTTGACTGGCTTTTGTGTGACTGGGTGCAAAACCTCATACTTTGGACCGCCGCCACCTGGCCAGGAAATATCCGCCGCGAAATAAATCCCGCTTGTATCTATCTGGCAGTAGTGCTTGTGTGCTTTGGCCGGATGACCATCTGCAAGGTCCCGGTACCAGCACTTAAGACCTGCTGTCATAGCAACAGTATCAGCGCCAAATTCACGCTTCAGCTTTTCGTACTGCGCATAAATGTCTTCAAGGCCTTTTTTGCGCTGTCGCCACTCAATTTTTTGTTCCGTTAGGAACGCTTTGTTGCGTGCATAACAGATTATGTACTCGTGAGAAATCGATATTAGCCGGGAGTCATTCTTGCGGCCGGCAGCCCAGACCATATCCGCTACAAAATTCTCTTCGCCAAAGATCTCATCCATCGCAACGCGCAGTCGGGCTTGCTCACCCTCATCGCAAGAGACGAAAATTGCACCGTCTTGTTGCAGTAGGTTTTGCGCTAGTTTAAGTCTAGGGTAAATCATATTTAGCCAGTCGGTATGGAATCGCCCGCTGGTCTCTGTGTTGCTGCTGTTTGAAATGCCGTCGGAGTTAACTTGGCCAGTAATCTCTTTGTAGTTGCGGATGCTGTCCTGGAAGTTATCCGGATATACGAAATCCTTGCCAGTGTTATAGGGCGGGTCAATATAGATCAGCTTAACCTTGCCCGCATAGCTCTTCTGCAGCAGTTTGAGTACTTCGAGGTTATCGCCCTCGATCATCAGGTTCTGTGTAGTGTCCCAATCCACACTTTCATCGGGGTAGGGCAGTAGCGTACCGGTGCTGGGCGTGAGCGCCAGTTGGCGCGCTGCGCGCTTGCCGTGCCAGTTCAGGCCGTACTTTTCGTCGGCGTCCGTTACGGTGGCGTCGCCGACTAGCTGTTTGAGCACGTCCTGGTTGATGGCCACGCCATTGGGGCCTTCGGTGATCAGCTCAGGGAACAAGGCTTTGAGTTTGTCGATGTTCTCGGCCTTGAGGTCGGCGCTGTGCGCTTCCGGCGACTGTGCGTCGATTATTTGCATGGTCATTCGCTATTTCCTTCACGATCTACCTGCACGTATGTGTTTGCAGGCGCGGTGTAATGCTGGCTGGCATGGTATTCCATTTCGACTGCCTTTTAATGCTTGTTGGCCAGGTTTTGGTACTGGCTTGAATCATTGCCCTACAGTCTTGCTTGGGCTTCGCTGAGCGCTTGCTGTAGCTGCTTCAGTTGCAGGTTTAGCTCCACCTGACGGGCAATCTGCTGAGCCTTTTGCGCCTGGGCGCGCAATGTGGCGATCTGCCCTTGCAGCTCGATGCAGGCTTGCAGGGCTTGGCGTCGGGCAGTGGCATCGAGTGGGCTGTTGGCAGTGCGGAAACTTCCCGTGTGCTGCGCTGCCTGCAGGGCCAGCAGGGTATCTATCCAGCCCTGATAAAAAACGCACAGGTCACTACGTGGTTGACGCTCCAGACTGACCGCATCGAGAAAGTCTGTGGTGATCTGAGGGGCGGCTGGCAGCACCGTAGCGGTGGTGATTTCACCATCGAGCACGGTCTTGCCGGCTTCGTTCTGCGCCCAACGTTTGTGGCTTAGGGAGAGTTGTACCGAACCCGCTGTGCTGACCATTAGCAAGGTTGGGTGAGGCACGGCGCGGTGCAGCAGTTCTATAAGCCTGGCTGGTCGAGCTGACGGGCGCAGGGTGAGGTGCAGCACGGCGATTTCCACGTATTCACGTTGGGCGTCGCGGTAAGCGGGTATGCCGCAATTGCCGGGCTTTAGCGCGGCAACCCACTGGACCTCTTCAATGCCTTCATTGATCTGCTGGCGATCCGCTGCTGTCGGAGCCAGATTATCGATCAGCAGCTTTTTCGATACGCGCTGATTGACCTGTGCCTGCTCAGGCAGTTGCAGGGCTGCAATGATGTCCTCGGCAACCACGGCTCACTCCTGGGGCAGTATGACCATGAAGGCGATCACTTCGAAGTCGTTGCTGCCGGCGAACTCGCCTTTCATCGCATGGCTACCGGCCGGGTTGAATAGGCTGGCAATGGCGCGCTCTTCGCTTTTGCCGGCGACAGATGACACTGCAGCTGCCAGCAGGCTTTGTGCATAGCGCATGTCTTCGCCTAGCTTGGTGAGCTCGTCGAATCGGTTGCCAGCGGTGGCGTCAGGCAGTTCGCGGCCAAGGGCCAGGCGCTTGAGGCGATCCAGAATGCGCTTGGCCTGGGTGAAGGGCAGTAGCACGGTTTGGTCTTCTGCCACATGGACGAGGTAGTGGGGTGCAAGTGGGTAGCCATCGCTGATCTTGTCGGCGGCTTCTCCCTCAGCACGCAGGCAAAAAATAATGCCGGGCGGTATGTCCTCGTCACGTGTTGTAGTGATGGCACAGGCACCCAGCGGCATGTTCTCCAACACCCCCGGATGGGCCTTGAGGTACTGGGCGAGGTCGATACGGAAGTCGGTGAGGGTGAGGTCGGTAATCGATACGCCACTGGACAGGTCTTCCAGGTCGATGACGGCATCCTGCAGTTTGAGCAGCTGCTTGCGGCGGTATTCCAAATCGTTCATCGCATCGCCGGACTGCGCTTCGATCAAGTTCTCTTCCCCGGTGGCGGATACGTCTAGCAGAACCATACGACCACTGACGCGTTGCTCCAGGTTGATGTACTCCTCCAGCTCCATATTGGGCCAGAAGTTGACCAACTGGATGTGCTGGTTGGGTGAGCCAATACGGTCGATTCGACCAAAGCGTTGAATGATCCGCACTGGGTTCCAGTGGATGTCGTAGTTGATCAGCCAGTCGCAGTCCTGGAGGTTTTGGCCTTCGGAAATGCAGTCGGTGGCAATCAGCAGATCCAGCTCGCCTTCCTCGGCCATGTCGGCAGGGCGCTCTTTCGAGCGTGGAGAGAAGGTCGTCAGTATGGATGCCAGATCGGTACGCAGACCGGGGATCGTAGTTTGGTTGCGGCCGGAGCCGGTGACCAAGGCCGTTTGCACGCCCAAGGTTTCATTGGCCCAGGAGGCGAGCTGCTCGTACAAGTAGCGCGCCGTGTCGGCAAAGGCGGTGAAGATAATGACTTTGCGATTGCCAGGATTGATCGGGCTCTGGCACTTCTCAGCGAGCATCTTGCGCAGCTCTGCCAGTTTGGCATCACGCTGGGGTTGTACTTGTTGTGCTGCAGATAGCAGCGTGGCCAGGCGATTGCGATCTTCCAGCAGATCTTGCTTCCAGCGCACCAGGTCGACGTCACTCAGTAGCACCTTGACCTTGCGTCCGACCAGCAGTGCTTCAAACGCCGGATCGTCGATGTCGACATCGGCGATGTCGATTTCTTCAATTTCATGGGCGTGCTGCTCGATACGTTCGAGGGTGCGTTCGACATCTTTGAGTTGCCGTTCGAGGGTCAGCGCAAACGACGACACCGCGCTTTCCATGCGCTTGAGGACGTTGATGCGCAGCAGGTGGATCAGACTCTCCTCGCGGTCAGCCTGGCGGAAGAAGCTTTCGCCACCACGGATCTCGGTGCTGTATTTGGCGTCGTAAGCCGCTTGCTTGTGCTGCAGGACGTAGCGCAGCGGCGCATAGCTGGCGAGGTTGAGCCGGCGAATCTCTTGGTTGATCTCGCGAATCGCGCGAAATTGCCCAGCAGCATCCACGTCAGCCTTGATGTTGATCGGGGGCAGGCGTGTGGGGAAACGGCCGGTTTCGGTGGTGCCGTAGTACTTCTCGATATGCCGACGCGAGCGGGCGATGGTCAGCAGGTCGAGGAGGGTGAAGTAGTCGAAGCCGAGCATTTCGACCAGGCGCTCCGGGGTCTTCTCGCGCTCATCCAGATCTAGCCAGCGATTGAACTGTAGCTGGGCTTTGCGGGTGGTGGCTTCGATGCTGCTGATACCGTGTTCAAACAGGGCGTTGTCATCGCCCTCCGTCACGAAAGCGATCTGGTTACGCAGGTCAGCCAGACGGTTGTTGACCGGGGTGGCGGACAGCATCAGGACTCGGGTTTTTACACCCTCGCGGATGATTCTGCGCATAAGGCGGTCGTAGCGTGTTTCTTGGCCTTGGCGCGGGGCTTTCTTGTTGCGGAAGTTATGCGATTCGTCGATCACGACCAGGTCATAGTTGCCCCAGTTGATGTGGGACAGATCGAGGTCGCCGGAAAGTCCGGCCTCGCGAGAAAGGTCGGTGTGATTGAGGACGTCGTAGTTGAAACGGTCTGACGCCAGCACGTTGCGCCGGTCATTTGCCTTGTAGAGCGTCCAGTTGTCGCGCAAGCGCTTCGGACACAGCACCAGCACGCGGTCGTTGCGCAGCTCGTGGTATTTGATAACGGCGAGTGCTTCGAAGGTTTTCCCCAAGCCAACGCTGTCGGCAATGATGCAGCCGCCAAAGCGGTTGAGCTTGTCGATGGCACCGACGACGCCATCTCGTTGGAATTTGAAGAGCTTGTTCCAGACCACCGTGTTGCGGATACCTGTGGCGGACTTCACAACGCGTTCTTCATCCAGCCCGTCGTCCTTTTCTTTGAAGAGCTGATGGAGAATCAGGTTGTACAGCGTGGCCGGTGAGCGCTGTTCAGCAATCTCGCGCAGGACTTTCAGTAATTCAGTTTTGTCGCCGGGGCGGGCATTCAGGGTTTGCCATTGGTTATCGAACCAAGGCGCAAACATCGCCGCCTCCTGAGGAGATTCGCTGGCCTGGATCAGGCTCATGGGGTTGCCTGGCGTTATGCCGAGGCCGTCGGTGGTCAGTGCAAAGGAGCCCATGACGACCTGATCGGGCGTGCCGGCGGCATTCCTCAGTAAACCGATCCCTTGAGGGATAACTGAATTGGCGCGTTTCAGCTCGACCTTGGCATTCAGCCAATCATGGCAGCGTCTGGCGAGGCTACGGGCAGTGAGACGATTACGTGCAGCTCGGTCTGCTTCACCGCCAAGCAACTCCAGACTCTCGCTGCTGGATGGCAGGATCAGTTGAACCTTGCGGAGCTGGCCGAGGGATTTGGCCAGCTCAGAGAAAGCGAACAAGGACAGCGCCGGGGATGCACAGGCCAGCTGGTGATCCGGTTTCATTCGCTCATTGAGCAAATCGATAACTCGGTCTTGGCCAGCGTTCTGAATCAACCTCATTGCGTGCTCCCTTGCGCAGTGATTCACAGTTTGCGAGGCATCATAAACGGGTTTCTATGCGTGGCGCAGTGTCTGTATGGCGGCGCGCCAGCATGTGGTCAGCGGCTACTGCGTGGCATCTTTCTGTAAGACGGGTGTGATCAGGATGTCTGCACTGGCCTTCAAGTCGGGCCTTAGGAGTAGGCGAGGCACCGATTTCATCGACATGGTGGGCTTCGCTGAGCAGCGCATGCGTTTGTGAATGGTTGAGGGTATATCCGGCGATAACGTCACGGGGTTTACCTTGCTGGTAGACGCGTCGCAGTAAAGGCAGAACTGGGACTCAGGTGGGCTGAGCAAGTGGCAGGCTGTGCATTCAACGGCTTTCCCTCCCCAGATCTGTAGAGCCTTCAGCATGGTTCCCGCGATCAGCTCGGCTCGGCCCTGCGCAGTGTTGTCCTGCTCTGTGGCCGATTGCTCGACCGCGATTTGAAGCTGCCTGGCTCTATGGGCTTCGAGTGCAAGCTGCAATTCGGCTTTCTCTTTGTCGTGCTCAATTTGTCGGGCGTTCTCTGCAGCCTCGCGCTCGGCCTGTTCGAGTTGCCACTGAGCATTCAGTTCGACCGCAAGTGACTGAAGCTTTTGCTGCGCGATTGCCGCGAGCCTTTCGCCGCGTATAGATCGGATCCAATTTCGGTTTTCTGGGTCGTGTAGAACAGCGTGCTCGAAGCTGGCCGGATCATTGATTTGCTCCAGTGTCAGGTGGTTGAGATCGATCTCCATGCTGGAGTGATCAAGGCCTTTGAGCAGGCGATAACGCTCATGCTCCATCCGTGAGGAGAGCTTGATTCGGATGATCAGTCGCCTATCGGATTGATGCAGGACGGCATGACCTCTCATGCCGTCCAGGTCGACGAACCGTTCAACGCTCTCTGCAGTGGTGACCACCGGCTGCAGCTCGACCTTTTCCTCCAGCAGCCGGCCACATTGTGTAGCCACTCTGACTGTTTCTATCAGCGCTGGGAGCATGAGCTGTTTGTGCTGAGCGATTAGCGCGACCGCAGCGCGTCTGACGCCTTCGCGGAAGCCATCAAAGCAGTCGTTCGATTTCGCATGGCGGAAGTGTGGAATGACCTTCTCGCCATTGTTGGCTGCGTTTAACGGCTGCTTACAGCCCGGGCATACGCAGCCACACCGAAGCCCGTTCTCGACCTCACGCGCCCGATAGAGAATGCCGTCACGCTCACCGAAAGGGATTTTGGTCTCGTGCATGCCCTTTGCTTAAGCCTTCCAGGTGGTTTGTGGCTTGAATGCAGGAACTTAGTCCAACCTGCTCTGAAAGTAACAATCGGAGTATGGTTTGTCATGAAAGTGTTGCGGTTGAGTGCGGTTATTCTCACTACGGGGCTCGCCAGATCAACAATCTATAAGCTCATTGGCTCAGGCGAGTTTCCTAGACCTGTGCCCCTCACTGGGCGATGTGTTGGCTGGATTGAATGCGAGGTAAACGCGTGGATCCAGTCGAGAATCGAAGAGCGCGGTAGGGTCTGATTGGCTCGGCCCTCCTAAGCAGCCATACCGTGGGTGAGCGTCTTGAAACACCCAAGGTTCAGGCCGGTGCCCTCAGTTGCCGGGAAACTACAAGATCAAGCTGCGCACAGCTGGCTATCAATTGGTCTCGGGTCGAGAATGAGCGGGTGGTTGTGCTGGTCGTGAGCGTGGGCAAGCGTGAGCGGGAAGCGGTTTACCAGTCAGCCAGGAAGCGTTAGTTGGCCGCGGGGCAAAAAAAATGTAGCGAATCCTTTGAGCAGCCTTTCGGCTGCTCATGTTGGTTTCGGTAGGTTATTGAGTGTTCGAGCTCGCAGCTGCCGGTAAAGCCAACACGCCACCAGGACCGCGATCAGCAACGGCGAAAGCGCATCATCAATACCACCAGTAGCGACATCGCCAGGCAACCGGCAGGATGCCGACAAACACGAACACCACAGCGAAGCTCCGCATCAGTAGCTTCATGTCCACCCCGTTATAGGTAGCCCAGCTCGGCCAGCGACACGCAGCCTTCGTGGCCCACGACGATGTGATCCAGCGTCCGCACGCCGACCATGTGCAGCGCCTCCTTTAGTTTGTTCGTGAGTGTGCGATCTGCCTGGCTGGGCTCGGGATCGCCAGAAGGGTGGTTGTGCACCAGGATCATGGCGGCGGCGTTATGCTCCAGAGCGATCTTTACAACTTCCCTGGGGTAAACGCTGGCTCCGTCCAGAGTGCCCCGGAACAGCTCGTGAAAGGCAATGACGCGGTGCTTGCTGTCGAGCATAAGTAAGGCAAAAACCTCGTGCTCATAGGCTTCGAGTAGCGTCTGCAGATGGCTGAAGACGTCGCGTGGTACCGTGAGTTGGCGACCACGACGCAGGCGGCGGCTGGCCAGTTGCTTGGCCATCAGCAGGATGTCGGCTTCAGTGACCGGTGATTCGATCAGGTAGGTGCCAGCGGTTTCGCCGGCCTTGATTTTGTGCAGTCTCATCATGAGCTCCTTTGGCCGGTGATCAGGCTCAGGCATTCAGGGATTGATGTTGGGCTTCCAGCTTTTCCGCCAGGCTGGGCTTGCCCGACGTATGCGAAGTGGATCTGGGGGATGGTTGCTCGCTGCTAGTCTCGGCGGGAAAGAACTCGTCGACGATGGCGCCGACGTCTTCCTCGCTGTCTTCGAAGGCACCGTTGCCGAAGCCGCGCTTTGCCGCTTCGTCCAGGGCGTTCTGATCGAAGCCTGCCGCTTGCCGCTGTTCGTCGAGCTCGCCAGCTATACGCAGCGCCTCGGCCATGTCCATGCCGCCGCGCACCGTCAGGTCGGTGTAGAAGATTGGCGTGCCGTGGCTCTGGCGAGTGGATTTCCCGCGCAGGCGCAGCTCTAGCGGCAGGCAAGCCAATCGGTTGCCGGAGATGGCCTGGAAGTAATGCAACCGAGCGGCCAGGGTGCGGATGCTGTTGAAGCCGGTGGTACGGAATACGAAGCTGCCGAGGGGATCCTCATCGCCAATAACCACGTTGAGTCGCCCATAGGGCTTACAGGCACCGCCCTTGGCCAGCGAGCAGGCATCAGGTGAAGGGCAGGGCAGCGACTGCATGCCGTCCTGGGTAACGCGCTTGCAGGTCTCGCCATTGCCGACGCAGACGGGGCGTCCAGACTGCCGATCAAACAACGTGTATTCAGCCCGGAAATTCAGTTCCGGCTCGTTGAAGAGCAGGCGTACCGGGATGCTGCGCAGCTTGTCATCCTTGCCCTGGCGCAGCTCATCGTTGAGCGGATGCAACAGCCACCCGTCCCGCCCTTGTACCTGGGACGTGATGGTGAATTGGTCATCCTTTTCCGGCAGGCGCTTGCCGTTTTTCTCGATAACCTTGCCGATGGAAATCCGCCCGAGCACCGGCGGAGTGATAGCCAGACCTTTGAGCATGGTGGTTCTCCTGAAAATGAAAAAAGGCCAGCCACGCAGCGCAAACTGCATGGGCTGGCCAAGGGGAGGGAGTGATGAGAAGAGGTTTGGAATCAGCTGATCAGGAAGCGCCGTGCTCCGGGTTTGATCAGTGAGTATTTGGATTGCAGGTGGGGCCGTTCCTGATCCTCGGGATCGGCCTTGGGTATGGCAGAGTCGCGTCCAGTTTTTCTAGCCACAGCCCTGCTGCCATTTGTAGAAGTAAGCCCCACAGCGGCAGCGGCATCCGAACTGCCGATACCTTGCTTGCGGATCTACAGCCGGTCCTCGCGGGGCAATGTCATCAACCTAAGCTGCAGCCCTGCCCAAGGCAAGCCCCCCCGAAGCAGCCAGCCGCCATGGCCGTCGGGCGATGACCAGGCCTCTGCCGCTCAATCAGGCGGTCTAACTGGGCTGGCGGTGATGTGCTCATCGTCTGTTCCATCTTTCTAGGCGAGATTTCTCGTTCTCCGGCCGAGCCTATGCCGCCGCCTTGGGGCCGACGTTTTTTGCACGGGGGTGGGGCGGTG
>NZ_VRYE01000124.1 GCF_008041835.1 Ectopseudomonas mendocina | reverse complement strand
CATCAGATGAAATCCGGGAAGCCCTGGAGACCGCGCTGTGCCCAGTCATCAACTCGAATACGAAATCCTCGGCGCTTCGGCGCAATCGGTGGAAATCATCCTCGACCCCGGCGAGACGGTGATCGCCGAAGCCGGGGCGATGAACTATATGACCGACGGCGTGCGCTTCGAGACGCGCATGGGCGACGGCTCGTCCAGTGGGCTATTGGGCAAGCTGTGGAGCGCCGGCAAACGCATGCTCACCGGCGAGTCGCTGTTCATGACCCACTTCAGCAATGCTGGCAAGGGCCAGGCAAGAGTCGCCTTTGCCGCACCTTATCCGGGTACCGTGGTGCCCATCGATCTTGCGCAGATCGGCGGCCGCCTGATCTGCCAGAAGGATGCCTTTCTCTGCGCGGCTCATGGCACCAGTATCGGCATCAGTTTCGCCAAGCGCCTGGGTGCCGGTTTCTTCGGTGGCGAGGGCTTCATCCTGCAGAAGCTCGAAGGTGACGGCCTGGCATTCGTGCATGCCGGCGGCACGGTGATCCGCAAGGAGCTGAACAACGAAACCCTGCGTCTGGACACCGGCTGCCTGGTCGCCTTCAGCAGCGGTATCGATTACGACATCGCCCTGGCTGGCGGCCTGAAGAGCATGTTGTTCGGCGGTGAAGGGCTGTTGCTGACCACGCTCAAGGGTACCGGTACGGTGTGGATTCAGAGCCTGCCGTTCTCGCGTCTGGCCGAGCGCGTCTATGCGGCGACCGTAAAGGCTCGCGAAGAAGTACGCGCCGGTGGCAAGTAGCCTGCGACTACTGGTCTTGCTGCTGGCCAGTTTGTGGCTGAGCGGTTGCAGCGGCCTGCTGTTTTACCCGGAGCCAGGATTGCCGATTACCCCCGAGCGGGCCGGGCTGGAATATCGTGATGTCGAACTACGCGCCGCCGATGGCACGCGTCTGCATGCCTGGTGGCTGCCGGCCAAGGCCGGACTGAAGGTCAGGGGCACGATCCTGCACCTGCATGGCAATGGCGGTAACCTGGCCTGGCACCTGGGCGCGGTGCACTGGCTGCCGGAGCAGGGCTATCAGGTGCTGATGCTCGATTACCGGGGCTACGGCTTGTCTGCCGGTCAACCACGGTTGCCCGAGGTCTATCAGGATATCGACGCCGCCTTTGTCTGGCTGGAGCAGGCGCCTGCGGTGCAGGGCAAGCCACTGACGCTGCTGGGGCAGAGCCTGGGAGGTGCCCTGGCCGTGCATTACCTGGCGCAGCATGCCGAGCGCCGCGAGCGTTTGCAGGGGCTGGTACTCGATGGCGTGCCGGCGCGTTATCGCGATGTGGCGCGTGACGTGCTGAGCCAGTCCTGGCTGACCTGGCCGTTGCAGGTGCCCCTGTCCTGGCTGGTGCCGGACGGTGACAGTGCCATCGACTCGATTGCTCAGCTCGAGTCGTTACCGCTGTTGATCTTCCACAGCCTTGACGACAAGGTCGTGGCGTTTTCCAATGGCGACCGTTTGCATCGGGCGGCTCGCTCGCCGCGTCTCTTCATCGAGACCCGTGGCGGGCATGTCCAGACCTTCACCGAGGATACCTGGCGCCAGGCACTGCTGGCCTTTCTGCATGATCCGCAGGTCGTTGTCGACTCCTCCATTCCCCCAGTTTCCGAGACCCCGTAATGAAAGAACGTGATCCCATCCCCCTGATTCTCACCGGCGTGGCCAGCATCATTGGCACCATCGGTGTGCTCTGGTACTACGGCTACGTGCACTTCGCCAAGCCTGAAGATGCGCTGCTGTTGTCCGACTTCACCATGCTCAAGACCATTCCCGGCGAGGACTACAAGGTCTCGCTGAAACCGGCCAATCAGGTGGCACAGTGCATCGACGGAGTGCTGGTGCTGTTCGACATGCAGCAGAAAGGGTTGACCGGCGTGCTGGTGGACAACAAGAAGCAGGCCGTACGCTGCATGGGGCAAGAGACTCCGGCACTGGAGCAGTAAGCTCAGGCGTCCAAAAAGAAACCCGCCATCAGGCGGGTTTCTTCATTGCAGCACTGTGATCAGGCGCCGGTGGAGGAACGCGGAGCCACAGGCTGGTTGTCGTTGGAGATGGTCACCTCGACACGGCGATTCTGCGCGCGACCGGAGTCGCTGGCGTTATCTGCCACCGGGTACTCCTTGCCGTAGCCTTGCGCGACGATGCGCGTCGGCTCGACGCCGGCACGAATCAGTGCGCGCCGTACTGCCTCGGCGCGGCGCTCGGACAGGCCTTGGTTGTAGCTGGCCGAGCCGACGCTGTCGGTATAACCCTCGACGATCACCTGGCGCTCCGGGTTTTCCTGGAGAAAGCGCGCCAGTTGCGTGACGTTGGGCAGTGCGCTGCTTTTGAGTTCGGCCTTGTTGAAGTCGAACAGCACATCACCGAAGGTGACCAGGGTGCCGCGCTCGGTCTGCTTGGCGTTGAGGCTGTCCTGTAGCTTGCGGATCTGCGCATCGCGCGCATCGAGCAGGGCCTGGGCGCGCTGCGCTGCGCTGTTTTTCAATTCAGCTTCGGCGGTGCGCAGGGCGATGGTCTGCTTGGCCACCTCGACGCGCTGGTTGGTCAGGTAGGCCAACTGGTCGACTTTCTTCTCGTCGTCCTTGTTCATGTAGGCCTTGTCGGCCTTGTCCAGCCACTCCTGGGCTTCCTTGGTTTCCAGGGCGGCAAGCCGGCTTGCCTGCGGATCGCTCTGCAGCGCAGAGAAGTTACTGCGCGCCGACTCCAGATTGGCGTTGGGTTGGTGCGAGCAGGCAGCGAGGCCAACGCTCAGGGCCAGAAGGGCGGGGATCATCACGTGTTTACGCATGGTGTTCATCCTTTGGTCAGCGAATGGGTGGGTGGCACGGCGCTCACTGAGCGTTGCGCATGCCTTCCTCACGCAGTTCCTGAACACCCTGGCGGGCGTCCTGCACAGCTTGTTCGGCCTTGGCGGCCTGGGCCTTGCGCTCGGCGACCCGGGCATCCCACTCGGCCTGTTCGGCCAGACGGCGGGCTTTCTCGTAGTCTTCATCGTGCATGGCCAGCTCGGCTGCCTTGAGCTTGTCCTGCGCCGCTTTCATTTCCACGGCGGCGTATTCGGTACCGCCGGCGCTGATCGCCGCATTGACCGCAGACTGCGTCACGGCATATTGCTCGGTTGGCGGGTTGCCGGCGCAACCGGCCAGTACCAGGCTGCTGCCCAGCACCAGGGCAGCCAGTTTGATCCCGTGCAGACGGCTGCGCGAGGTGTTCTCGGTATGCGTCTTCATGGCAGCTAACTCCATTTTGAACACTCCTATGAATGTCGATATCCGTTGCTCATGGCGCGGCATGCTCTGCGTGTCCCCGTATGTGGGTGACAAGGTTTCGGCATGCCGGACCTGTAATAGGGACATGCCGGGTTTTTCAAAGGTTCAGAAAAAATGACAGCCTGCTCATGACTCAATGGAAGACAGGTTGGTCAGTCGATTGTCTGGAACAGCTGCTGCAAGGTGCCGTTTGCTTGAGCGAAAGGCGCTATTTTTCTGGCTTTCTGCGGGGTGAACGTGTCGGATATGTCGGTCGCCGAGCGACCGCTGAATCAGGGTGCTCATTGAATTGACCGCTCAAGGCGTTTTCTTCAGCGCATTATCATGCTGCAAGTGGGTGATATATCGAACGCCTCCAGCGGCTCGCTGCATGAGCGCGCAAGGGCGTGCCGGCTGCCTGTCCGTGCAGATGCTGCAGGCCATAGGGCGTGCTGCAGCAGCGCGCCGCCCTTGTAAGACGCTGGCGGGCTGGGCACTCTGTCGATACTGGACTGGAAAAGGACTGCGACATGGCGGAAATCGATGCGCGTCTGCGCGAGGAAGTTCACCTGCTTGGCGAGCTGCTCGGGCACACCATCAGCACCCAGCTGGGCAAGGAATTTCTCGACAAGATCGAGCGCATACGCAAGTCGGCCAAGGCTGGTCGGCGTGGCTCCAGCGCCGGCGCCGAGCAACTGAGCAGCACCCTGGGTGACCTGGATGACGATGAGCTGCTGCCGGTGGCACGGGCCTTCAACCAGTTTCTCAACCTGGCCAATATCGCCGAGCAACAACATCGCGTGCGCCGTCGCCGCGCGGATGAGCCGGCCCCCTTCGAGCTGCGCGTGCTGGATGAGCTGCTCGAACGCCTGCTCGCTGCCGGGCAGGGCGCCGATAAGCTGGCGCGCCAGCTGGGGCGTCTGGACATCGAGCTGGTGCTGACCGCGCACCCTACCGAAGTGGCGCGGCGTACCCTGATCCAGAAGTACGATGCCATCGCCGCGCAACTGACGGCGCTGGATCACAGCGACCTGTTGCCGGCTGAGCGCGAGCGCATCATCGAGCGTCTGCAGCGCCTGATCGCCGAGGCCTGGCACACCGAGGAAATTCGCCGCAGCCGGCCCAGCCCGGTGGACGAGGCCAAGTGGGGCTTTGCCGTCATCGAGCATTCGTTGTGGCAGGCGGTGCCGCAGTTCCTGCGTCGCGCCGAGCAAAGCCTGCAGGCCGCCACCGGTCTGCGTCTGCCGCTGGATGCCGCGCCGATTCGCTTTGCTTCGTGGATGGGCGGTGACCGCGACGGCAATCCCAATGTCACCGCGCGGGTGACGCGCGAGGTGCTGCTGCTGGCGCGCTGGATGGCGGCCGATCTGTACCTGCGTGACGTCGACAACCTGGCCGCCGAGCTGTCCATGCAGCAGGCCAGCGACGAGTTGCGTGCGCAGGTTGGCGAGAGTGCCGAGCCTTACCGCGCGTTGCTCAAGCAACTGCGTGAACGCCTGCGTGAAACCCGCAGTTGGGCGCAGCAGGCACTGACGACGGATATCCCGGCCAGTCGCGCGGTGCTGCAGGACAACCGCGACCTGCTGGCGCCGCTGCAACTCTGTTACCAGTCGTTGCATGCCTGTGGCATGGGCGTGATCGCCGATGGGCCGTTGCTCGACTGTTTGCGCCGGGCCGCGACCTTCGGCCTGTTCCTGGTGCGTCTCGATGTGCGTCAGGACGCTACCCGGCACGCGGCGGCGCTGTCGGAAATCACCGATTACCTCGGCCTTGGTCGCTACGCCGAATGGAATGAGGAGGCGCGCCTGAGCTTTCTCCAGCGCGAGCTGGACTGCCGCCGGCCGCTGTTGCCGAGCGACTATCGGCCCTCTGCCGAAACCGCCGAAGTGCTCGCCACCTGTCGTGAGGTGGCTGCTGCGCCTGCCGCCTCGCTGGGTTCTTACGTGATTTCCATGGCCGGTGCTGCCTCCGATGTGCTGGCGGTGCAACTGCTGCTCAAGGAGGCCGGGTTGCGCCGGCCGATGCGCGTGGTGCCACTGTTCGAGACGCTGGCCGATCTCGATCATGCCGGGCCGGTGGTCGACCGCCTGCTCGGCCTGCCCGGCTATCGCGCGCGTCTGCATGGCCCGCAGGAAGTGATGATCGGCTATTCCGACTCGGCCAAGGACGCCGGCACCACCGCTGCAGCCTGGGCACAGTACCGCGCGCAGGAAGAGTTGGTGCGTCTGTGCCGCGAACATCAGGTCGAGTTGCTCCTGTTCCACGGTCGTGGTGGCACCGTCGGTCGCGGGGGTGGCCCTGCGCACGCCGCCATCCTGTCGCAACCGCCGGGCTCGGTGGTGGGGCGTTTCCGCACCACCGAGCAGGGCGAGATGATCCGTTTCAAGTTCGGCTTGCCGGATATCGCTGAGCAGAATCTCAATCTGTACCTGGCTGCCGTACTGGAAGCCACGCTGTTGCCGCCTCCGGCGCCGGAGCCGAGTTGGCGGGCGATGATGGATCGCCTGGCCGAGGTCGGGGTCAAGGCCTATCGCGGCGTGGTACGCGAGCATCCGCAGTTCGTCGAGTATTTTCGCCAGGCCACGCCGGAACAGGAGCTTGGGCGCTTGCCGCTGGGCAGTCGCCCGGCCAAGCGGCGCGAGGGCGGTGTGGAGAGCCTGCGGGCCATCCCGTGGATTTTCGCCTGGACCCAGACCCGTCTGATGCTGCCGGCCTGGCTTGGCTGGGAGCAGGCGCTAGGGCAGGCGTTGCACGGTGGCGATGGCGAACTGCTCAAGCACATGCGTGAGCACTGGCCGTTCTTCCGCACACGCATCGACATGCTGGAAATGGTGCTGACCAAGGCCGACGCCAGCATCGCTGCGCTCTACGACGAGCGCCTGGTCGAGCCGGCGCTGCAGCCGCTGGGGGCGCAATTACGCGACCTATTGTCGCAGGCGTGCGCTGCCGTGCTGGAACTGACCGGGCAGTCGCGGCTACTCGCGCACAATCCGGAAACTCTGGAATCGATCAGCGTACGCAACACCTACCTCGACCCTTTGCACCTGTTGCAAGCCGAGCTGTTGGCGCGCTGTCGGCAACGTCAACAGGCGCCGGATAGCCCTCTGGAGCAGGCGCTGTTGGTCAGCGTGGCAGGTATCGCAGCCGGCTTGCGCAACACCGGTTGAAGTGCTCGGAGGCGGTGGTGAATTGAGGGTCTGCCCCAGCCAAAAAGCGTGCAAGCCTCGCCAGAACGAGGAGTTTTATCCGACTTTTGGCGGCTTGTGCGCCCGGGGTGCGCTGTGTATCTTGAGCAGCCTTTTGGCCGCTACAGCTGCCGCAAACATTCAAGAGATTGGCCCCACGAGGCGAGTCCGACCGATTACTACATAACTCTTGAGGAGCACATCGATGCGCGTGATTCTGCTGGGGGCGCCCGGTGCCGGCAAAGGTACCCAGGCTCGCTACATCACCGAGAAATTCGGCATTCCGCAAATCTCTACCGGCGACATGCTGCGTGCTGCTGTCAAGGCGGGTACCGAACTCGGCCTGAAGGCCAAGAGCGTGATGGATGCCGGTGGCCTGGTCTCCGACGACCTGATCATCAATCTGGTCAAGGAGCGCATCGCTCAGGCCGATTGTGCCAATGGCTTCCTGTTCGACGGTTTCCCGCGCACCATTCCGCAGGCCGAAGCCCTGCGTGATGCCGGTGTGACCCTCGATCATGTGGTGGAAATCGCCGTGGATGACGAAGAAATCGTCAAGCGTCTGTCCGGCCGCCGCGTACACCCGGCTTCCGGCCGCGTCTACCACATCGAATACAACCCGCCGAAAGTCGCCGGCCAGGACGATGTCACGGGTGAAGAACTGGTTCAGCGTGAAGACGACAAGGAAGAGACCGTGCGTCATCGCCTGTCTGTCTATCACTCGCAGACCAAGCCGCTGGTGGATTTCTACCAGAAGCTGTCCGCCGCCACCGGTACGCCGAAGTACAGCCATATTCCCGGCGTTGGCAGTGTCGAAGAGATCACCGCAAAGACCCTGGCCGCGCTGGACTGAATCCAGAGCGTCAGGCGTGTTTTACCAAGGCCCCGAAAGGGGTCTTGTCGTTCTGGGAACGCGGATACGTTCGGGTCGTTCTGAAGCATGGGCCTGCGTTGCGGGCTCGTTAGTATCGACGATGCAGTTCCCGGCTGGCGCCGGGGCGTGTCGATAACCAATCAGGAGGAGGGTATGCAATGACCGACAAACGCATCTGGCTGGGCCTTGCCGTATCGCTGCTGAGCGCTCCACTGGCATTTGCCGACAGCCCCGCCGAGGGCAAGGCCGACTGTTCCGTTGCCGAGTTCGCCATGGGCCTGCGCTTTCAGCAGCAATCGGCGGAAATCCAGGCGCTGCAGCTGCAGGCTTACAACATCGCCACCGAGAAGCTCGACAAGGCAGTGGCCGCAGCGAAGGATCCGTCGAAGCTGGCCATCGTCACCGACCTCGACGAAACCGTGATCGACAACAGCGCCCTGCTCGCCCGTGATCTGGCCAACTGTCACCAGTACGACGCCTGGGATACCTGGCTGCCCTGGGAGCGTGACGGCACCCCTGAGCTGATCCCCGGCGCAAAGAAGTTTCTCGAACATGCGGACACGCTCGGCGTGACCATTCGCTATATCTCCGACCGCTCCGATGAGCAGAAGCCGTACACCCTCGCCACCCTGAGCAAGCTGGGCCTGCCGCAGGTGTCGGAGGAGAGCGTGCTGCTGCTCGGCCCGCCCAAGGTGGAACGCCGCGCCATTGTCAGCGCCGATCACCAGATCATCATGCTGCTGGGCGATACGCTGCATGACTTCGATGCGCGTTTTCGCAAGACGCCGCTCGATGCCCAGCGCAAGACCGTTGCCGACGAGTCGGGCAAATGGGGGTGGAATGGATCGTGTTCCCCAACGCCGGCTATGGCACCTGGTCCAAGGCGCCGCTGAAAGGCTGGGATGCCGAGACGGTGGTCGAGCCCTGGTAAGAGCCTGTTCAAAGTCTGCTGCGCGTCGGCCCTGCCGCGTTTAAAACAGGCTCGGAAAGCCGCTTGCGGCTAACGCGCTTTAGCGCGGCCCGAAGGGCGAACGAAGTGAGTAATGCTCATGTACAAAAGTACACTCCGCTTTCTCGCCTGTTTTTGCCTTGCATTGCTCTAGCTCGCGAGACTTTGAGCAGGCTCTAAGGGCGCCCGTCGGTCGCCCGGCGCGGGCCGGGCGCCGTCATGGTGCTGGAAAAAAATGCGTCGAGCCGGTCTAATGCCGGCTCTTTTTCTTCAGCCGTCAGAATGCAATGACCACTCTCCTGGCCCTCGATACTGCAACCGAAGCCTGCTCCGTCGCGCTGCTGCATGACGGGCGTGTGCTCAGCCACTATGAAGTCGCCCCGCGCCTGCATGCGCAGCGTTTGTTGCCGATGATCCAGCAGTTGCTAGGTGCGGCGGGCATCAGCGCCTCAGCGCTGGATGGCATTGCTTTCGGCCGTGGTCCCGGCGCCTTTACGGGTGTGCGTATCGCCATCGGCGTGGTGCAGGGCCTGGCCTTTGCCCTGGATCGTCCAGTGCTGCCGGTATCCAATCTGGCCGTGTTGGCCCAGCGTGCGCTGCGTGAGCAGGGCGCGACCCAGGTCGCCGCCGCCATCGACGCGCGCATGGACGAAGTGTATTGGGGGTGCTACCGCGCTGAGGTCGGCGAAATGCGTCTGCTTGGCCAGGAGGCCGTGTTGCCGCCGGAGCAAGCCGAGGCGCCGCGTGGCAGCGATGGTGATTGGTTCGGCGCCGGCACCGGTTGGGGCACCTTCGCCGCGCGTATCGCCCTCACACCTGTGAGCATGGATGGCAGCATGCTGCCGCACGCCGAAGACCTGCTGACTCTGGCCCGTTTTGCCTGGGCCCGTGGCGAGGCGTTGCCGGCCGATCAGGCGCAGCCGGTGTACCTGCGTGACCAGGTCGCCACGCCGAAAGCACCGCCGGCATGACAACTGGTCGGATGCTTGGCGTCAGGATTCTTTCGGCATTTGCCAAGGACGCAGCCCGCCGCTACATTGCCAGCACTGTCCCTTGTTCAGCCGAGCCCACCGAGCAGCCCTAGATGCGGATCGACGGTTACCTACCTTCCTACTCGCCAGATCGTGGCCCCCGTTCGGGGACTGCGGTTACGCCCTATCGCGAGGCGCAGCGGGAGGTCGAGGCTCAGCGTGAACAGCCGGCTGCCCCGGCCAGCAGCCAGGGGCTGGAGCAGGCACCGCAGATTCGCCGCGTGCAGGCCAGCAGCAGTAACACCGATAGCCTGCCTACCCGCTCGCAGGACCTCGGTTATCAACAGCCTACGTTGAGCAACCGTGCCGCTCAGGCATTGGCCAGTTACAGCACCACCGCCGCTTACGCCAGCGAGTTCGATGCGCAGGAAGTGCTCGGGCTCGATCTGTACGCGTAACCCTGTTTCATGGCGTGGCTCACGTCCTTCAGCCTGGACCGTGGCACAGAACGATGAGCGCTGCGCTTCCCTATTACCTGGGTTGTCCATCCTGGAGCGAAGCGGCCTGGCGCGCCACGCTGTATCCGCAAGATACCCGGCCGGCGGCGTTTCTTGTGCGCTACACCGAGGTGTTCAATGCGGTGGAAGGCAACACCACCTTCTATGCCAGGCCCAGTGAAGAGACGGTTGCGCGCTGGGCGCAGGCGATGCCGAGGCACTTTCGCTTCTGCGCCAAGTTGCCGCGCGATATCAGCCACAGCGACGATCTATGCCAGCAACTGGATGCCGTCGCGCAGTTTCGCCAGTTGCTGGCGCCGCTCGGTGAGCGGGTAGCGCCTTACTGGCTGCAGCTGCCGGCCAGCTTCGGGCCGGTGCGCTTGACCGAGCTGGCGGCGTTCATCGAACACTGGGGCGACGTACCGCTGGCTATCGAAGTGCGCCACCCGGAGTTCTTCGCCAAAGGCGATGCCGAGCGTGGGCTCAATCGCCTGTTGCACGCGCGCGGCATTGAGCGCATTTGTCTGGATTCGCGCGCGCTGTTCAGTTGCGACTCGCAGGCGCCGGCCGTGCTGCATGCACAGGCCAAGAAGCCGCGTTTGCCGACGCGGCCCACGGCATTCAGTCAGAGCCCGCAGCTGCGTTTCATCGGTCATCCCGAGTTGCTGGCCAACGACCCCTTTATGCTGCCCTGGCTGGACAAGGTTGCCGGCTGGATCGAGCAGGGGCTGCGGCCCTACGTCTTCGCCCATACCTCCGACAATCGCCTGGCACCGGAGTTGGCGCGGCGTTTTCATGAGCAACTGATGCAGCGCCTGCCCGGCTTGCCTGAGCTGCCTGTCTTGCAGATCGAAGCGGAACTGGAGCAGCTGGGCTTACTCTGATGGAGCATCAAGATGCTGATACGGATCATCGGCCGTTTGCTGTTTCTCGCCCTGCTGCTGGGCGCCGGGCTACTGCTGGCGCTGTGGCGTGGCTGGCTTGATGTTGCGCCGCGTTTCAACCCCTGGGCGCCGCTGGATGTGCGCGAAGCGCCGAACCTGCTGACGCCTTTCAAACTCTGGCGTCTGAGCGAGGATCGTGAGCTGTGCGACCTGGCGCTGGCGACGTCCGGTCTGCGTTTCACACGCCTGGCCGACAGCACGCCGCAGCCCGGCTGCCCGGTGGAGAATGCCGTGCGTATTCAGGATGCCAGCGTTGGCCTGAGCAGCAGCTTCATGGCGACGTGCCCGTTGGCGGTGAGCTTCGCCCTGTTCGAGCGACATGGCTTGCAGCCGGCCGCGCAAGCGGTGTTCGGCCAGCCGGTGAGCCGCGTCGAGCATGTCGGCAGCTTCGCCTGTCGCCGCATTGCCGGCAGCCAGCGGCCCAGCCAGCATTCCTATGCCAACGCGCTGGATATGGTCGGTTTTCGCCTGCGTGACGGCCAGCATGTCAGCGTGCTGCGCGACTGGCCGGGGCAGGGCGACAAGGCGCGCTTTCTGCGCCTGGTGCAGGCAGCGGCTTGCGACAGCTTCAATGTCACCCTCGGCCCTGAATACAACGCTGCGCACCGTGACCACTTTCACTTGGATATGGGCATGTGGCGGATGTGCCGCTGAGGCGCTTGTGAGCCGCAGGGCGTCGCCCTACGCCTGTCGGTGGACGGCTTTACGCAGGGGGTGCCGTGCGCACCCAGCAAGCACCGCGTGATTCCCGGTGCACACGGCGCACCCTACCCGCATGTCGACGCGGCGTGACTAGCGCTTGGCCAGCAGCAAGTCGGCGGCCTGACCGCTGCGCCCATCGGCGAATTCGAACTGCCCCAGTTGCGCGATCCGGTCGTAGGCGCCGAGGGCGATGCTGACGTCGCGGGCGCGCAGGTCGATGGCGGCGACACCCGCTTCGTCCAGTGTCTGCAACTGCTGGCGGCCCTGGGTATCGAAACGCAGCAGGCGCAGGGTATCGAATACCGCATCGGCAGCGTCGATGCGGCCGTCGCCGTTATCGTCGAAGCGTGCCAGTTCGGCGAAGCCATTGGCGGCACCGTGCTGATCGCCGAATAGCTCGCGGCCATCGTCGATACGCCCATTGCCGTTGCGATCCAGTGCCAGGAGGGCGTCGTCGCCAGTGGGCACGCTGATCGAGTCCAGGCGTCCGTCGGCATCCAGATCGAAGCGCACCGGCCGGCTCAGGCCGCTGGTGGAAAAGCCGTTGCCGGCCAGATCCAGCGCCAGTGGGTCGACCTGCTGTGGCGCCTGCCCGGTACTGACATTCACTTCCAGGCTGCGCTGGTCGAGCACGGCCTGGCTGACGGCTGCGGCGCCGACGGATACGGCCGGCGGCTCTGCCGCCTGCCTGAGTTCGCGGGCAAACTCGCCGGGTTGCTGCGGCTCTTCGATACCCAGGGTGCGGCGCAGAATCTGATAGTTGATGGATTCATTTGCCGCACGGTCGAGCTCGTCGTCCAGCGTACTGGGGCTGGTAGGGCTGCTGCTCGGGCGTGGGGCGGAAAGAGCGTCGAACATGTTCACACTCGATGCGGCTGTCGGCGGCCGGGTCTGGCAGAATGCCGCTTCTTCGATATCGGCCGCGCGGTCGATGCTTTGAGTGATTTTTGAGCAGAACGAGCCAATGACCGACGAGCGGCACAACGCCAGTATCCGCATTCAAGCCCTCCATCCTCAGTACGCCGAAGCGGCCGCCCAATGGGCGGCACGTCTGGGCCTGCCGCTGGCAGGCGATACCGAGTTCGCCTTGCAGTTGGGTGACGATGGGCTGCAACTGGTCGAGTTGGGCGACAAGGCGCCCGGCCCGGTGCGGGTGGACTTCGTCGAGGGCGCTGCGGCGCACCGGCGTCAGTTCGGGGGTGGCAGCGGGCAGATGATTGCCAAGGCAGTCGGTGTGCAGTCAGGCATTCGCCCGCGCATTCTCGACGCCACGGCGGGGCTGGGGCGCGATGCCTTCGTGCTGGCCAGTCTGGGCTGTGACATGACTTTGATCGAGCGCCAAGCGCTGGTCGCGGCGCTACTGGAAGATGGTCTGCAGCGTGCCGCGCTGAGCCTTGAGGTGGCGCCTATCGTGGCGCGCATGCGTCTGCTCACCGGTAATGCCATCGAACTGATGCGCGCCTGGCAGGGCGAGGCGCCACAGGTGATCTACCTTGATCCGATGTTCCCGCATCGCGACAAGAGTGCGCTGGTGAAGAAGGAAATGCGCCTGTTCCGCCCGTTTGTCGGCGATGACCTGGATGCGCCGGCGCTGCTCGAAGCGGCGCTGGCGCTGGCCACTCACCGCGTGGTGGTCAAGCGTCCGCGCAAGGCGCCGGCGATCGAGGGGGCCAAGCCGGGTTATGTGCTGGAGGGTAAATCCAGCCGTTATGACATCTATCCGAAGAAGAAGCTGGAACCTGGAGCATAAGGCGCACCGCAGGCGCTCAGGGCCGATAGCCGCGTAGGAACAGCTGCACCGAGTCCTGCACGTGACGTTCGGCGGCCGCGCCCTCCAGCGGCCCAGCGCAGCCGATCAGCAGGCGAAAATGTGCGCCGCCCTTGAGCAGGCTGAAGAAGTGATCGGCAGCCAGGTGCGGGTCATCCAGGCTCAGCAGGCCACGTTTGGCGGCCTTGTGCAGGAGCACTTCCATTTCTTCCTGAATCCTTTTCGGGCCGGCCTCGTAGAACATCTGCGAGAGCTTCGAGCCCTGGCTGGCCAGGCTTATCATCATCCGGTGCATTTCCACCGATTCACGGCTGTTGACCAGTGCCAGGAAGCCACGGGCAATTTCCACAAGCTGGCTTTCCAGCGGCACGTCATCCGGCAGTTCGAACAGCAGCTCCGGCAGTTGCTCCTCGCACTTGGCTTCGATTGCTGCGGAGAACAGGGTCTCCTTGTCGGTGAAATGGTTGTACACCGTGAGCTTGGAGACGCCTGCCTCGGCCGCGATGGCATCCATGCTGCTGCCATCGTAGCCGTTGCGCAGGAACAGACCCTTGGCCGCATCGAGGATGGCGCGGCGTTTGGAAAGATCCTTCGGTCGACCGGGGCCGGCAGGTTGTAACAACTTGTCAGTCATTGGCGGATTTTAATACTGGACTGGCGGGTTTGCTATTTTTACTATACCCGCCAGTACAAATATTCCAAAGGGCAATTCCCGAGGCGTCGTCGCGCCAGCGTCGTGTGCTTTCGGGGCCGCCCCAAACCTTCTTCGAAAGGTGTTCGACATGTCCCGCCATGCTCTGCCGCTCGTCGCGTCCCTGAGTTTCGTATTTCTGTTGTCTGCCTGCGGCAATGCTGAACAGGCCGAGCAGGCGATACGCCCGGCCATGGTGGTGCAGCCGCAGCCGGCCGCCGCCCTGGTTGATAGCTATCCGGGCGAGGTGCGGGCGCGCTATGAGCCGGATCTGGCCTTCCGGATCGCCGGCAAGGTGAGCAAGCGCATGGTCGATGTTGGCGACCGGGTGAAGAAGGATCAGGCGCTGGCCGAACTGGATCCACAGGATGTGCGCCTGCAACTGGAGGCCACTCGCGCCCAGGTGGCCGCCGCCGAGGCCAATCTGCAAACCGTGCGCGCCGAGCGCGAGCGCTACAAGGCGCTGCTCGGGCGCAACCTGGTCAGCCGTTCGCAGTTCGATAACGTCGAGAATCAGTACCGTGCCGGCGAAGCACGCCTGAAACAGGTAAAGGCCGAGTACGACGTGGCCCGTAATCAGGCCGACTATGCCGTACTGCGCGCCTCACAGGACGGGGTGATCGCCCGCCGTGCAGTCGAGGTCGGGCAGGTGGTAGCGGCGGGTCAGACGGTCTTTACCCTGGCGGCCGATGGTGAGCGCGAAGTGTCGATCAGCCTGCCGGAGCAGAGCTTCGGTCGTTTCTCGATTGGTCAGCCGGTCGAGGTGGAGCTGTGGTCACGGCCGGATCAGCGCTTTTCCGGGCGCATCCGTGAGATGGCGCCGGCGGCGGATCCGCAGTCGCGCACTTTCGCTGCGCGTGTCGCGTTCACCGAGAGCAAGGTACCGGCTGAACTGGGGCAGAGCGCACGCGTGTTCATTGCCAGTAACGGTGAAGTACCGCTGTCGGTGCCACTGTCGGCGTTGAGCGCCGAACAGGGCCAGTCCTTCGTCTGGGTCATCGACCCCAGCGAGCACACCGTGCAGCGTCGGCCGGTCCGTGTGGGCGCCTACGGTGACGACAGCGTGCCGGTGCTGGAAGGGCTTTCCGCTTCCGACTGGGTGGTGGCAGCTGGCGTCCAGATGCTGCGTGAGGGCCAGAAGGTGCGCCCTGTGGACCGCGACAATCGCAATGTCGAACTGGCCGCCAAGGAGTAAGCCGGCATGAGCTTCAACCTGTCTGCCTGGGCGCTACGCCATCGTGAGATCGTTCTCTACATCATGCTGCTGTTCGCCGTGGTGGGGGCGCTGTCCTACACCAAGCTGGGGCAGAGCGAAGACCCACCCTTCACCTTCAAGGCCATGGTGATTCGCACCAACTGGCCGGGTGCCAGCGCCGAAGAGGTCTCGCGCCAGGTCACCGAGCGCATCGAGAAGAAGCTGATGGAGACCGGCGAGTACGACCGCATCACCAGCTTCTCCCGCCCGGGTGAGTCGCAGGTCACCTTCATGGCGCGCGACTCCATGCGCAGCTCGCAGATTCCCGAGCTGTGGTACCAGGTACGCAAGAAGATCAGCGACATCCGCCACACGCTGCCGCCCGGCATCCAGGGGCCGTTCTTCAACGATGAGTTCGGCACCACCTTCGGCAACATCTATGCGCTGACCGGCAACGGTTTCGACTACGCGGTGCTCAAGGACTATGCCGACCGCCTGCAGCTGCAACTGCAGCGGGTCAAGGACGTCGGCAAGGTCGAGCTGGTGGGCCTGCAGGACGAGAAGATCTGGATCGAACTGTCCAACACCAAGCTGGCGACCCTGGGCCTGCCTTTGTCTGCCGTGCAGCAGGCGCTGGAGGCGCAGAATGCGGTGGCGGCGGCCGGCTTCTTCGAGACGTCCAGCGAGCGTATCCAGCTACGGGTGACCGGGCGCTTCGAGTCGGTGGAGGAGATTCGCAATTTCCCCATTCGCGTCGGTGATCGCACCTTCCGCATTGCCGATGTCGCCGAGGTCAAGCGGGGGTTCAACGATCCACCTGCACCGCGCATGCGCTTCATGGGTGAGGATGCCATCGGTATTGCCGTGTCGATGAAGGACGGCGGCGACATCCTGGTGCTGGGCAAGGCGCTGGAGGGCGAGTTCGCGCGCCTGCAGCAGACCCTGCCGCTGGGCATGGAACTGCGCAAGGTGTCCGACCAGCCGGCGGCGGTGAAGGCCGGTGTGGGTGAGTTCGTCAAGGTGCTGGTCGAGGCGCTGGTGATCGTGCTCGCGGTCAGCTTCTTCTCCCTAGGTCTGCGCACGGGCCTGGTGGTGGCCCTGGTGATCCCGCTGGTGCTGGCGATGACCTTCGCCGCCATGTACTACCTGGGGATAGGCCTGCACAAGATCTCTCTCGGCGCGCTGGTACTCGGCCTCGGTCTGCTGGTGGACGACGCGATCATCGCGGTGGAGATGATGGCGACCAAGATGGAGCAGGGCTATGACCGCTTCAAGGCGGCCAGCTTCGCCTGGACCAGCACCGCGTTCCCCATGCTCACCGGCACCCTGATCACCGCCGCAGGCTTTCTGCCCATCGCCACGGCGCAGTCCGGCACGGGCGAGTACACCCGCTCGATCTTCCAGGTGGTGGCCATCTCGCTGATCGCATCGTGGATCGCCGCGGTGATGTTCGTGCCCTATCTGGGCGACAAGCTGCTGCCGGATCTGGCCAAGCTGCACGCGGCGAAACACGGTGGCAGCGATGCGGGGCATGATCCCTACTCGACCCCGTTCTATCGCCGCGTACGCGCCACGGTGCAGTGGTGTGTGCGCCATCGCGGCATCGTCATCCTGCTGACCATCGGCTTGTTCGTCGGCTCGGTATTGCTGTTTCGCTTCGTGCCGCAACAGTTCTTCCCGGCCTCCGGTCGCCTGGAGCTGATGGTCGATATCAAGCTGGAAGAGGGCGCCTCGCTAAGCGCCACCGAGGCCGAGGTGCGTCGCCTGGAGAAGCTGCTCAAGGATCAGCCAGGCATCGACAACTACGTGGCCTATGTCGGCACCGGTTCACCACGCTTCTATCTGCCGCTGGATCAGCAACTGCCAGCGACCAGCTTTGCCCAGTTCGTGGTGCTGGCGTCGAGCATCGAAGAGCGTGAGCGTCTGCGTAGCTGGCTGATTCAGGTGATGAACGACGAGTTTCCGTCTCTGCGCAGCCGCGTCAGCCGCCTGGAGAATGGCCCGCCCGTGGGCTACCCGATTCAGTTCCGTGTCAGTGGCGAGCATATCGACGAGGTGCGCGCGCTGGCCCGCCAGGTGGCGGACAAGGTGCGTGAGAACCCGCATGTGGTCAACGTGCACCTGGACTGGGAAGAGCCGAGCAAGGTGGTGATCCTCAATATCGATCAGGATCGTGCCCGTGCGCTGGGCGTCAACACCGCCGAGCTGTCGCGCTTTCTGCAGGGCTCGCTGTCCGGTACCAGCGTCAGCCAGTACCGCGAAGGCAACGAGCTGATCGAGATTCTCCAGAGGGGTACACCGCAGGAGCGCAAGGCGCTGAGTCTGTTGCCGAGTCTGGCGGTGCCGACCGACAGCGGCCGCAGCGTGGCGCTGTCACAGGTAGCGACGCTGGAGTACGGTTTTGAAGAAGGCATCATCTGGCACCGTAACCGTTTGCCCAATGTCACCGTACGCGCTGATGTGTATGGCAATCAGCAGCCGGCCAGTCTGACCAAACAGATCCTGCCGACACTGGAGCCGATCCGCGCCGAACTGCCGGATGGCTATCTGTTGGAGGTGGGCGGTACGGTGGAGGATTCGCAACGCGGACAGAAATCGGTGAACGCCGGTATCCCTCTGTTCATCGTGGTGGTGCTGACGCTGCTGATGCTGCAATTGAAGAGCTTTTCACGCTCGGCCATGGTGTTTCTCACCGCGCCGTTGGGGCTGATCGGGGTGACCCTGTTCCTGCTGATCTTCCGCCAGCCGTTCGGTTTCGTCGCCATGCTTGGCACCATCGCCCTGGCGGGGATGATCATGCGCAACTCGGTGATCCTGGTCGATCAGATCGAGCAGGACATCAGTCATGGTCTGGATCGCTGGCACGCCATCATCGAGGCCACGGTGCGCCGTTTCCGTCCCATCGTACTCACTGCTCTGGCCGCGGTACTGGCGATGATTCCGCTGTCGCGCAGCGTGTTCTTCGGGCCGATGGCGGTAGCCATCATGGGTGGTCTGGTGGTGGCCACGGCGTTGACCCTGTTGTTCCTGCCGGCGCTGTATGCGGCGTGGTTCCGGGTCAAGGAGAGCGAGGCGCATTGAGCCATGTGAGGCGCTTCAGCGGCGACTGGCTGTCGCTGTTTGAGCGCTTTGCCTGAAGCAATAAAAACGGGAGCCATCTGGCTAATGCCAGTCAGTTAAGCATCGACGCTGCCAATGGGTAGGAGCGGCGCCCCGCCGCGAATCAGGGCGATACGCGATTTAAAAGCTTCGCCCCGGGGCGGGGCTCCTACGAAAGACCGCTTTGGCAAGCTTATCTGATCGGCATTGGCCATCTGGCTCCCGTTTTGTATGTAGCGGGTAAGGCTTATTCGTCCATTTGCGACTGCAGGTAGTTCTGCAGGCCGACGGCGTCGATCAGGCTCAGTTGGGTTTCCAGCCAGTCGATGTGCTCTTCCTCGGAGCAGAGAATCTCCTCCAGCAGTTCGCGGCTGGCGTAGTCGCCGATGCTTTCGCAGTAGGCGATGGCGGCTTTGAGATCAGCGTGAGCCTTGTGCTCGATCTTCAGGTCGCACTCGAGCATTTCCTTGGTGTTTTCACCAATCAGGATCTTGCCCAGATCCTGCAGGTTGGGGATACCTTCGAGGAAGAGGATGCGCTTGATCAGCTTGTCGGCATGCTTCATCTCGTCGATGGACTCGTGGTACTCATGCTCGCCGAGCTTTTTCAGGCCCCAGTCTTCGTACATGCGTGCATGCAGAAAGTACTGGTTGATGGCGACCAGTTCGTTACCAAGAATCTTGTTCAGATGTTGAATGACCTTCTTGTCGCCTTTCATGTTCGCTCCTGCCGGTTCACTGACTGTGATGGCCTTGAATTTTCGGCCGCGTTTCTCGTTATGTCAAACCTAAGTGGTTGATGCATAAGTGAAAATTAAACCGAATAAGAATGCTTTCATTCCGCAACTTGGTGCCAAGTTATTGATATGGCGCAATAAATAAGTGGCTGAACAGATTGCTCAGGCGCCGGCGGATATAGAGCATCGATATTTTATTATTTATGTTCATAAAAAAGCCCCGCCAAGCGGGGCATCGACACGCAGAAGATCAGGCGGCATGAGCCGAATGCGGGGCACGGCTGTTCAGGTAATCCTGCAGGCGGGTCTGCTGTGCGGGTGTCATGAACAGGCCCAGTTTGCTGCGCCGCCAGAGAATATCGGCGCTGCTGCGTGCCCACTCTTCGCGGCGCAGGTAATCCACTTCGCGGGTGTAGAGGCCGGCGCCCAGGTGTTCGCCGAGGTCGGTCAGGTTATCTACGCCGTCGAGCAGGCGCCAGGTGCGGCTGCCGTAACTGCTGACCCAACGCTTGGCCAGGCTGGCGGGTAACCAGCCGTGACGTTCACAGAGTGCTTCGACCAGTGTGCTCTGCTCCTGCATGTCCTCACCGCCCGGCAATAATGCGCCGGCCGTCCAGCTCGGGCCGAGGTTGCTGAAGTAGGGGGCCAGTTGCTGCATGGCCGACTCGGCCAGCTTGCGATAGGTGGTCAGCTTGCCGCCGAATACCGAGAGCAGTGGTGCTTCGCCCGGTGTGCCGGAGAGTGACAATGTGTAATCGCGGGTGATGGCTGACGGCTCATCGGATTCGTCATCGCACAAGGGGCGTACGCCGGCGAAGCTGTGCAGCACATCGCCACGGCTTAGCTGTTGCTTGAAGTGCTCGTTGACCACCTTGAGCAGGTAATCGGTCTCCTCGGCGCTGATCGCCACCTGGGCAGGGTCGCCCTGGTATTCGCGGTCGGTGGTGCCGATCAGGGTGAAGCGTTCCAGATAGGGGATGGCGAAGACGATGCGGCGGTCTTCGTTTTGCAGGATGTAAGCCTGTTCACCTTCGTACAGCCGCGGCACGACGATATGGCTGCCCTGAATCAGGCGGATGCCGTAGGGCGATTGCTGCTTGAGGTCTTCACGAATGAAGCGCGCGACCCAGGGGCCGGCGGCATTGACCAGGGCGCGGGCGCGGATCGACAGCAGGCTGCCATCGCTGCGCTCCAGATGGATATGCCACAGCCCCTTGCTGCGCCGCGCGCTGACGCAGCGCGTACGGGGGTGGATATGCGCGCCTTTCTCGCGCGCGGCCATGGCGTTGAGCACCACCAGGCGCGCATCGTCTACCCAGCAGTCGGAGTATTCGAAGCCCCGGCTGATTTCCGCTTTCAACGGGCTACCGGCGCCGAAGCGCAGACTACGCGAGGCCGGTAGGCGCTCGCGTTTGCCCAGATGATCATAGAGGAACAGGCCGGCGCGGATCATCCAGGCCGGGCGCAGGTGAGGGCGGTGTGGCAGGACGAAGCGCATCGGTTTGACGATGTGCGGCGCCTTGGCCAGCAGCACTTCGCGCTCGGCCAGGGCTTCACGCACCAGGCGAAATTCATGGTGCTCCAGATAGCGCAGGCCGCCGTGAATCAGCTTGCTGCTGGCCGAGGAGGTATGGCTGGCGAGATCGTCCTTTTCGCAGAGGAACACCGACAGGCCGCGACCGGCCGCATCGGCGGCGATGCCCACGCCATTGATACCGCCGCCCACGACGGCGAGGTCATAGACTTCTGCAACAGGGCTGGCGAAGGGGTCGTGGGGCATTTGGCACGCTCGGCTATTGGATTCGAATGTGTTTATGTTCACTTTCGAAAATATGCTAGACGAAGATGTGCAACTTCGCTACCCCGGCGCGCGATTGCGCGCCGAGTGGTCGCAGAGCGATGGTGGGCTTGGCTCGGGCTGGGCGGGATCAGACCAGATCGAGCTGGACCTTGTGGCTATGCAGCAGGCGGGTAATCGCGGCTGAAGGCGCGCTGTCGGTGAACACGCGGTCGACCAGGGCGATGGAGCCCAGGCGCACCACGGCGTTGCGCCCGAACTTGCTGGAGTCGGCGGCGAGAAATACCTGCCGGGCGTTTTCGATGATCGCTTGGGAAACCCGTACTTCCTGGTAGTCGAAGTCGAGCAGGCTGCCGTCGTCGTCGATGCCGCTGATGCCGACGATGGCGTAATCGACCTTGAACTGCTGGATGAAATCCACCGCCGCCTGGCCGACGATGCCGCCGTCGCTGCGTACCGTGCCGCCAGCCACCAGCACCTCGAAATCGGCTTTGGCACTGAGTTGGGCGGCGACGTGCAGGTTGTTGGTGATGATCTTCAGGCCCTTGTGGTTCTGCAGTTCACGGGCGATGGCTTCGGTGGTGGTGCCGATGTTGATGAACAGTGAGGCGTGATCGAGAATCTGCGCCGCCACGGCTTCGGCGATGCGCTGTTTTTCCTCGCGCATCTGCCCGGCGCGCATGCCGTAGGCGGTGTTCTGGATGCTCGAGGCTTCGCAGGCGGCGCCGCCATGGGTACGGCGCAACAGGCCATGCTCGGCCAGTTGGTTGATGTCGCGGCGAATGGTCTGCGGAGTGACGGCGAACGCCTGGGCCAGTTCGTCGATGCTGACGTAGCCGCGTTCACGGGCAAGGTTGAGAATGTCGTGCTGGCGCGGAGCGAGGTTCATGAGCGCTTCCTGTGGTGGTCACTCATTATAGGGTGTGGCGGTGATGGATTTGAGCCTGTTACTGTAAGGCTTCTTTCACTGCGTTTTCACATTCGAACATGACGCCAGCAATCGATCTGTTGAAGAAGGCCAAGGCCGAACACCGTGTACACAGCTACCAGCACGATCCCAAGGCGCCGTCCTATGGCCTGGAAGCAGCGGAAAAGCTCGGGCTGGCGCCCGAACGTGTGTTCAAGACGCTGCTCGCGGTCACCGAGAAGGGCGAGTTGCTGGTGGCCGTGGTGCCGGTGGCCGGCAGTCTCGATCTCAAGGCACTGGCGGCGGCTGCCGGGGCGAAGAAGGCCGATATGGCCGACCCGACTGCTGCGCAACGCGCTACCGGCTATCTGGTTGGCGGTATCAGTCCGCTGGGGCAGAAGAAGCGCCTGCGTACCTTTATCGATGAGTCTGCGCACCTGCATCCGAGCATTCACGTCAGCGCTGGCCGGCGTGGCCTGGAGCTGGAACTATCGGCCGCGACCCTGGCGCAGCACACCCAGGGGTACTTCGCTGCCATAGGCAAAGCCTGAAGCAAGCAATAAGCCGCGAGCAAAATAAGGCTGCGCGCGGTCATTAGCCGCGAAAATCGCCAATAACAACAAGGAATCCTGCATGACCCAATACCTGCTAGCCATCGACCAGGGCACCACCAGTTCCCGTGCCATCATCTTCAGTGCTCAGGGCCTGCCGGTGGCGCGTGCTCAGCAGGAGTTCAAGCAGTACTTCCCGCAGGATGGCTGGGTCGAACACGACGGGCAGGAGATCTGGTCGTCCACGCTCCAGGTTTGCCGCGATGCCATCGCCAGCAGCGGTCTGCAGCCCGAGGCGATTGCCGCCATCGGCATCACCAACCAGCGCGAAACCACCCTGGTCTGGGATGCTGCGACGGGTACACCTGTTTACTCGGCCATCGTCTGGCAGGATCGCCGCACCGCCGATTACTGCGCCGGCCTCAAGAGCCAAGGCCACGAAGCTATGGTTTCGGCCAGGACCGGCCTGCTGATCGATCCGTATTTCTCCGCCACCAAGCTGCGCTGGATTCTGCAGAACGTGCCTGGTGCCCGTGAGCGGGCCGAGCGTGGTGAATTACGTTTCGGCACGGTGGACAGCTTCCTGCTGTGGCACCTGAGCGGCGGCAAGGTGCACCGTACCGACGCCAGCAACGCCTCGCGTACGCTGCTGTTCAACATCCATACCCAGCAGTGGGACGAAGAGCTGCTCGAGCTGTTCGAGATTCCCGCCAGCCTGCTGCCCGAGGTACTCGATTGCGCCGCCGAGTTCGGCCATACCGATGCCGAGCTGCTCGGCGCCAGCATCCCGGTGCTGGGCATGGCCGGTGACCAGCAGGCGGCCTTGATCGGTCAGGCCTGTTTCCAGCCGGGTATGGTCAAGAGCACCTATGGCACCGGCTGCTTCATGATCCAGAACACCGGTGACCAGCCGGTGAGTTCGAAGAACCGTTTGCTGACCACGGTCGGCTACCGTCTCGAGGGCAAGGTCACCTACGCGGTCGAGGGCAGCATCTTCGTGGCCGGTGCTGCCGTGCAGTGGCTGCGTGACGGCATCAAGCTGATCAGCCATGCGCGCGACAGCGAAGCGTTGGCCGAGGCGACGGGTGAAGCCTGCGGCGTCTATCTGGTGCCGGCCTTTACCGGCCTGGGTGCGCCGTACTGGGACCCGAAGGCGCGTGGTGCCATCTTTGGCCTGACCCGCGATACGGGGATCAAGGAGATCGTCACCGCCGGCCTGCAATCGGTGTGCTACCAGACCCGCGACCTGCTCGAAGCCATGCGTCAGGACGGGGCGGCTGCACCCAGTGCGTTGCGCGTGGATGGCGGCATGGTGGAGAACAACTGGGTCATGCAGTTTCTTGCCGACATTCTGGGTGTCAGTGTCGAGCGCCCGGAAGTCACCGAGACCACCGCACTCGGCGTCGCTTACCTGGCGGGGCTGAAGCTTGGCCTGTACCAAGACCTCAATGCCATCGCCAGCCACTGGCATCGCCAGCAGCGTTTCGAGCCGCGCATGGATGAGGTCCATCGTCAGCGTCTTTATGCCGGTTGGCTGGATGCCGTAAAACGCGTGCGCAGCGAACCCTGACGTTTCAGCATCGCTGCGGCAGGGTATCTGGAAAACGGCAACTGTATCTGTTGCAGGTTATCCGCCGCAGGCATGCTGGTGTTTTTATATGGCCGGGAACCCATCATGCCGCTCGATTTTCATCAAGTTGACGCCTTTACCGATCAGCCTTTCGCGGGTAATCCGGCCATGGTCTATCGCCTCGATACCTGGCTCGATGAGGCGTTGATGCAGCGTATCGCCGCCGAGCACAACCTGGCCGAGACCGCCTTCGTGGTGAAGGAAGGGGAGGTCTGGCATATCCGCTGGTTCACCCCGACCAGCGAGGTGCCGCTGTGTGGCCATGCGACCCTGGCCAGCGCCAAGGTGCTGTTCGATCTCTATCACGAGGCGGGCGATGTACTGCAGTTCACCTGCAAATCCGGTGCGTTGCGGGTAACTCGCCAGGGCGAGCGGCTTGAGCTGGATTTCCCTGTGCGCCCGCTGGTGCCGGTGGCGGCGGCGCTGCAGGCCGACGTCGAGCGCGCGCTGGATCAGCCTGCGCAGCAGGTGCTGGCTCTGCTCAATGCCGATGGCAGCGTGCAGGAATTGATGGTGGTGCTGGGGGGCGAGGCGCAGGTGCGTGAATTTGCCCCCGATCTGCCGGCATTGGCCGCGCTACCGGGCCTGGGTGTGCTGATCACCGGGGCGGGCGAGCGGCATGACTTCGTCTCGCGTTACTTCGCGCCTGCCATTGGTATCGACGAGGACCCGGTGACCGGTTCGACGCACTGCATGCTGGTGCCGTACTGGGCCGAACGCCTGGGCCGCAGCGAGCTCAGCGCCTTCCAGTGCTCGGCGCGCGGGGGCGAACTGCATTGCAGGCTGCAAGGTGATCGGGTGAAGATCGCCGGCAATGCGCGACATATCGCCAGCGGCCAGCTGTACCTGTAAGCACCTGCTTTGGGTGATCGTTGAAGGCGTAGCCCAATGAGATGGAATCCTCCCTCCTACGGCGTCATTGCGCCAGACTGCAGGTTACGACACAAACAATCCCGGAGGGGGAGCCCGCATGAAACTTAAACGCATAGGCGAGGATATGGGAAACAAGGTACTTCAATTTCCAGGTGGTGACACCACACACCCGGTCAACTGCCTCAAGCACCCCAACCAG
>NZ_VRYE01000123.1 GCF_008041835.1 Ectopseudomonas mendocina | reverse complement strand
AAAAGGCCTGAAGTCGCGCCTTGTTGGGACTCCGGTAGGCCAAAGCGCTTGACAAAGCGCCAAACCGGACGGGTTGGGGCAGTTGTAGCCGCGTTTTTCAACGGCCTGCTAGCGGCGGCTTTCGTAAGCTGATCCAGATCGTCTTTGGCCTGTCGATTGCCTTCGCCGCGTCGTCGTTCTTCCTCAGCTTTTTCAGCTTTGCCGGCGGGGCGGTGATCGCATGAACGGCGAGCGCGAACTCATCCCCGGTTTCGAGGTGCCACTGCACCGCTCGCTGGCCGAGCCGATTCTGCTCGGTGGCGCGCCGCGCAACGTGGCGATCCTCAACGGTACTCTGGCGGCGGTGGTCGGTCTGGGCCTGCAGCTGTGGCTGCCTGGCTTGGCGCTCTGGTTGGTAGGTCACTCGCTGGCGGTGTGGGGTGCCCGTCTGGACCCGCAGTTCCTGCAGGTGTTTGCCCGGCACATCAAGCAGCCGTCGCTGCTGGATGTGTGAGGAGGCCGCCATGCTGAACCTCACCGAATACCAGCGCCGCCCCGCACAGTTGGCCGACTGGCTGCCCTGGGCCGGTCTCGTCGCACCCGGCGTCGTATTGAACAAGGACGGTTCTTTCCAACGCAGCCTGCGCTTTCGCGGGCCAGACCTGAACAGCGCCACCCAAGGCGAGCTGGTGGTCACCTCGGCGCGCCTGAACAATGCCCTGCGTCGCCTTGGCTCGGGCTGGGCGCTGTTTATCGAGGCCGAGCGTCTGGCGGCAGCCAACTACCCTGACAGCGACTTTCCCGAACCGCTGTCCTGGCTGGTGGACGAGGAGCGCCGTGCCGCCTTCGAGGCGCACGGAAGCCACTTCGAGAGCAGTTATCACCTGACGCTGCTCTACCTGCCGCCGGAAGAATCGCGCTCGCGCGCCGCCGGCCTGCTCTACGAGCATCGGACGCAGCGTGGCGTCAACTGGCGCGAGCGGCTAGCCGCCTTTGTAGCCGAGACGGATCGTTTCTTCGACTTGCTGGACGGCGTGATACCAGAGCTCGCCTGGCTCGACGACAGCCAGACGCTGACTTACCTGCATGCCACGATTTCGACCCATCGCCAGCGGGTGACAGTACCCGAGGTGCCCTTCCACCTCGATGCCCTGCTGGCCGACAGTCCTTTGACCACGGGCCTGGCGCCACGCCTGGGCGAGCAGCACCTGCGCACGCTGTCGGTCCGTGGCTTCCCCACCTCGACGTGGCCAGGCGTACTGGACGACCTCAACCGTCTGGGCTTCGCCTATCGCTGGTCGACCCGTTTCATCTGCCTGGACAAGGACGAGGCCGAGAAGGAACTGGTGCGCCTACGCCGGCAGTGGTTTGCCAAGCGCAAGGGCGTCCTGGCGCTGCTGCGCGAAGCGATCTTCCAGCAGGAAAGCCCACTGCTCGACAGCGACGCCGCGAACAAGGCCAGCGATGCCGACGCGGCGCTGCAGGAACTCGGTGCCGACCAGGTCGCCTTCGGCTATGTGACGGCCACGGTGACGGTGAGCGATGCCGACGCCCAGGTCGCCGACGAAAAGCTGCGCCGGGTCGAGCGGGTGATCCAGGGCCGCGGCTTCGTCACCATCGCCGAGAGCCTCAACGCGGTGGAGGCCTGGCTCTCTTCGATCCCCGGCAACGCCTACGCCAATGTCCGCCAGCCGTTGATCTCCACGCTCAACCTGGCGCACTTGATGCCGGTCTCGGCAGTCTGGGCCGGCCCGGCACGTAACGAACATCTGGATGGCCCGCCACTGGTGAACACCCGCACCGATGGCGCGACACCCTTTCGCCTGGTCACCCACGTTGGCGATGTCGGCCACACGCTGGTGGCCGGTCCTACCGGTATGGGTAAGTCGGTGCTGCTGGCGACCTTGGCCCTGCAGTTTCGCCGTTACCGGGGCTCGCGCCTGTTTCTGTTTGATATGGGGCGTTCGCTGCGCGCGACGGTGCTGGGCCTGGGTGGCGAGCACTACGACCTCGGCGGCGACAGCGACTTAGCCTTCCAGCCGCTAGCGCGCATCGACCAGCCCGGCTATCGCGCCTGGGCCGCCGAGTGGCTGGAGGCGCGCCTGCTGCAGGAAGGCGTGGCTGTCGGCCCCGAGCAGAAGGCCGCGCTGTGGACGGCACTGGACAGCCTGGCCGGCGCGCCGGAGTCGCAGCGCACGCTGACCGGTTTGTCCGTGCTGCTGCAAGACAACGCCCTGCGCCAGGCACTACAACCCTATGTACTGGGCGGTGCTCATGGCGCATTGCTGGATGCCGATCAGGATCGGCTGGGCAGCGCCGACGTGCAGTGCTTCGAGATGGAGGAACTGATGCACAGCAAGGCGGCGGTCGCTGCCGTGCTGAGCTACCTGTTCGCCCGCTTCGAGGAGCGCTTTGACGGCGCGCCGACCCTGCTGATCCTCGACGAGGCTTGGCTGTTCCTCGACGATCCGCTGTTCGCCGCGCGCATCCGCCAGTGGCTCAAGACACTGCGCAAGAAGAACGTCAGCGTCATCTTCGCTACCCAGTCGCTTGCCGACATCAAGGATTCCAGCATCGCCGCGGCAATCATCGAGAGCTGCGCCAGCCGCATCTTCCTGCCCAATCCGCAGGCGGGCGAGCCGCAGATCCGAGGCATCTACCAAGTCTTCGGCCTCAACGGCCGGCAGATCGAGATCATCGCCCAGGCCACGCCCAAGCGTGATTACTACTACCAGTCGCGCCTGGGCAACCGCCTGTTCGACCTCGACCTGGGGCCGGTGGCGCTGGCCTTCGCCGCCTCGGCCAGCCCGGCCGAGCAGCGCGAGATCGACCGAATCCAACAGTCGTCCGGCGCAGCCGGTTTCGCCCCAGCCTGGTTGCGTCACCGCGGCCTGGACTGGGCCGCCGACCTGCTCACCACTTATCCCTCGTCACGCAAGGAGTGCCTGCCATGAGATCCTCTGTCCACCGTTTTCCCTGCGCAACGCTGCTGGTACTGGGTCTGCTGGCCGTGAAACCGGCCAGCGCTTTCACCGTAATCGATCCGACCAACTTGGTGCAGAACACCCTGACTGCGGTGCGCACCCTGGAGATGGCAAACAATCAGGTTCGCCAGTTGCAGAACGAGACCCAGATGCTGCTGAACCAGGCCCGCAATCTGCAGCGCCTGGACTACAACGTGATCAGCCAGTTGCGCGCGAGCTTGGCCAACACCGAGCGACTGCTCGCCGAGGCGAGAGGGCTGGCCTACGAAGTGCAGCGCCTGGATCAGGAGTTCAGCCGCCTCTACCCGAACGAGTACACCAACGATGTCAGCAGCCAGCGCCTGGCAGAAGAAGCGCGGGAGCGCTGGCAGCAGGGCCTCATTGGGCTGCATACGGCGCTGCGCGTGCAGGCTCAGGTGACACAGAGCCTGGCCGAGGATGAAAGCGCCTTGGCCGCCCTGGTGCAGCAGAGCCAGTCGGCGGGAGGTGCCTTGCAGGCTGCCCAGGCCACCAATCAGTTGCTGGCCCTGCAGGCCAAGCAGTCGATCCAGGCACAGCAACTGCAGATCACCCAGAACCGCGCCATCGCCCTGGAGCTTGCCCGTCAGTCTGCTGCGGCCGAAGAGGCGCGCGAACGCCGGAGACGCTTTATGGGCAACGGCACGCCCTACACCCCCTACCCCGTGCAGTTCTATCGGTAGGGAGGCGACTCCATGAGATACCTGACATTGCTGCCGCTGCTGGTGCTGGTCGCCTGCGGACAAGGCGACAACGGCGTCATGGCTAAGCAAGCCGATGCGACTAAGCGCTTCTACTCCGGCTGTGCTCGGCACGGCGAGTTTCTGCGGCTTACCGACTTGCCCGCGATCCCTCCGAGTTTCGATGAGGACGCGCAATGAACGACGTCAGCGTGATCGATCGATTCCTCGAGGTGTTCGGGCTGTATATCGACACCGGCTTCGGGCTGCTCGGCGGCGAGGTGGCCTTTCTCACCATGACCCTGGTGGTGATCGACATGACCCTGGCCGGGCTGTTCTGGGCCATGGGCAGTGAGGACGTTAGCGCCAAGCTGATCCGCAAGATCCTTTATGTCGGCGCCTTCGCCTTCATCATTGGCAACTTCAATGCCCTGGCGAAGATCGTCTTCAACTCCTTCGCCGGGTTGGGTCTGCTGGCCTCGGGTTCCGGGTTGAGTCATGCGGAGTTTCTGCAGCCAGGGCGGTTGGCCGCGATTGGGGTTGATGCCGGAGGGCCACTGCTTGAGCAGATCAGCAGCCTCAGCGGATTTCCTGAAGTCTTCAGTAACCTGCACAGCATCCTGGTGTTGTTTCTGGCCTGGCTGGTGGTGATCGTCAGCTTCTTCTTCCTGGCCATTCAGCTGTTCGTGACCTTGGTCGAGTTCAAGCTGACCACCCTCGCCGGCTTCGTGCTGGTGCCCTTTGCGCTGTGGAACAAGACCGCCTTTCTCGCCGAGAAGGTGCTGGGCAACGTGGTCGCGTCCGGCATCAAGGTGCTGGTTCTGGCGGTGATCGTCGGCATTGGCAGCGGGCTGTTCGCCGAGTTCCAGGCTATGCCGGACGAGCCCTCCATCGACCATGCGCTGGTGGTCATGCTCGCCTCGCTGGCCCTGCTGGGCCTGGGCATCTTCGGGCCGGGCATTGCCACCGGGTTGGTCTCCGGCGCACCGCAACTGGGTGCTGGTGCAGCAGCCGGTACCGCGCTAGGCGCGGCGGGCATGGCTGCTGGTGCTGCTGCAGTCGCCACAGGTGTCGGCGGCGCGGTATTGGCCGGCGCACGTATGGCACCCGGTGCAGCGCGCTTGGCAATGGGCGGCGCTCGCTCTCTGGCAGGAGCTTCTTCCAGCGCTGCAGCAAATGGCGCCCCAGCAGCTTCCGATCCTGCAACAGCCCCAGCCAAACAGCCCGATTGGGCCAGGCGCCTGCAGCGCAGACAACAACTCTCACAGGCCACCAGCACAGTCGCCCACACCCTGCGCGGCGGCGATGGCGGTGGTTCATCACCTGGGCCGCAGATCCGCGACCCATCGAATTCGTAAAGGAGGACGAGGATGCGATTCAGACGCCCACGGGTGCGCTACAGCGACACCCCTCAACCTGTCACCCCTTACCAGGCAGCGGCACAGGCCTGGGATCTGCGCATGGGCAGCAGCCTGGCGCAGGCACGCAACTGGCGACTGATGGCCTTCGGTTGCCTGGGCCTGGCGCTGCTGATGGCAGGCGGGCTGGTCTGGCGTTCGGCGCAGTCGACGGTGACGCCCTATGTGGTGGAGGTCGACAACCTTGGTCAGGTACGCGCGGTCGGCGAAGCCGCCAGTCCCTATCAGCCCCAGGATGCGCAGATCGCGCATCACCTGGCGCGCTTTATCGATCTGGTGCGTTCGCTATCGATCGATCCGGTAGTGGTCCGGCAAAACTGGCTGGAGGCCTATCACTCCACCACCGACCGCGGCGCAGCCACCCTCAACGACTATGCCCGCGCTAACGATCCCTTCAGCCGGGTCGGCAAGGAGTCGGTGTCGGTAGAGGTCACCAGCGTGGTGCGTGCCAGCGACAGCTCGTTCCAGGTGCGCTGGATCGAACGCCGTTTCATGAATGGTACGGCAGCCGGCCTGGAGCGCTGGACAGCGACCATCTCGCTGGTACTGCAGCCTCCGCGCACCGAGGAAAAACTGCGCCGCAACCCGCTCGGCATCTACGTCAACGGCCTGTCCTGGAGCCGTGAGCTGGACACTACGGAAGGAGCCAAGAAGCCATGAGAACTACCCAGAGCATTTACATCTGCCCTCTGCTGCTGAGCGTGCTGGCCGGCTGTGCCAGCCAGGAACCGCCAGTGATAGCGCTGGATGAACCGATAGAAGCGCAGCGCCTGCCGGAGCCGCCCAAGCCCATCGAAGTGGTGGAAGTACCCAAGCCCCTGGCCCTGCCCGCACAGCTCAAGCCACTGCCGGAAACTCAACCCAGCAAACCCGCCAAGGAACCGGCCGATGAGCGAGTGCGGGTCTCGCGTGCCAATCGCGACGCTCGAGTCGCGCCGAGCCGCGAGGGCTATATCAACGCCATCCAGGTCTGGCCTTACTCCGATGGCGCGCTGTATCAGGTTTACGCCAGCCCAGGACGGGTGACCGCAATCAACCTGCAGCCTGGCGAGGAACTTGTCACCGTGGCCGCTGGCGACACCGTGCGCTGGATCGTCGGTGACACCACTAGTGGTAGCGGCGACGAGCTACGCACCAGCGTGCTGATCAAACCGACGCGGGTCGATCTCAAGACCAACCTGGTGATCACCACCACGCGCCGCACCTACCTGATCGAGCTGAGTTCCACCGAGCAGGCCTGGATGGCGTCGGTGTCCTGGGACTACCCGAAGGATCGCATGCTCGCCCTGCAACGCCGTGCCAGTGCCGCCCAGGCCGCGGCGCCGGTGGACGCCGGCCTGGCGCTAGAGCAGTTGCGCTTTCGCTATGCGATCAGCGGCAGCAATCCACCCTGGAAGCCGCTGCGCGCCTTCGATGACGGCCGCAAGGTGTATATCCAGTTCCCGGTCGGCATCGCCCAGGGCGAGTTGCCGCCGCTTTTCGTGATCGGCCCCGAAGGTGACGGGCAACTGGTCAACTATCGTTTCCGCTCTCCCTACTACATCGTCGACCGCCTGTTCGGCGCGGCCGAGCTGCGCCTGGGCGCCGACAAGGGTGACGTGGTGCGGATCGAGCGCACCGACGGCGTGGCACGGAGGCGCTGAGCATGACGGGTAAGGACAACGACCAAAACGCGGCAACCTCGCTACCGCCCAAAGAGGCGCCGGAGTCGCTGGAGCTGCGCGCCAAGCCTCGCCCGGTCACCCGCCTCGACCCACGCATGCTGGCGGTATTGGTCGGCGGCCTATCGGCTGCGGTGCTCGGTGCCATGCTGTGGTCACTGCAGCCGCAGCAGCGCCGTCAGGGTGCCGAGCCAAACGAGCTGTACAACGTCGACCGCGTGGCGCGCTCCGAGGGACTGGAGCAGTTGCCGGCAGATTACTCGCAGTTACCGCCTCCACCGGCTCCCGAGATACCGCAACTGGGGCCGCCGCTGCCCGGCGATCTGGGCGGGCCAATCCTCAGGGCGGAGCAGCAGGCGCAAGGTTATGGATATGGGCCAGATGCCGCCGAAGCTGAGCGCCTGGCTCTGCTCAAGGAAGCCGAGGAGGCGGCGCTGTCCTCGGTGTTCTTCCAGACCAGCAGCGCGAGGAAATCGAACGCTGCATCCGCTGGGAGTGCCCAACCCGATGCCATGACCCTGGGTATGGCTTCGTCAGGCGCAGTAGCCGCCGCAGGAACACCAACGCAGCAGGAGCGGAACGAGGCGTTTCTCAGTAAATCCGTAAACGCACAAATCCGTAATTCCGGATTGCTGCAGATGCCTGAGTGGCCTTACCAGGTGATGGCCGGCACCATCATCGCGGCGGCGCTGGTCACCGGGATCAAGTCGGATCTACCCGGCGACGTGATCGCCACGGTGACCGAGCCGGTCTACGACAGTGCCACCGGTGAACACGTGCTTATCCCCCAAGGCGCCCGCCTGCTGGGTCGCTACAACAGCCAGGTGAGCTACGGACAAAGCCGCGTGCAGGTGGTGTGGCAGCGGGTGATCTTGCCGGACACCTCATCTTTCCAGCTCGATAACCTGGTCGGTACCGACGCCGCCGGCTATGCCGGTCTCGAGGATGGCGTCGACTGGCACTGGGATCGCATTGTCGCCGGCGCGGCCATGACTAGCCTGCTGGGCATCGGTGCCGAGCTGGCGGCACCGACCAGTCGCACCGATGGCGACCGCGTCATCATCGCCGGCCGCGACAGCCTGCAGGACACGGTGAACCAGGTCGGCCAGGAGGTCACCCGCCGCAACCTCGGTATCCAGCCCACGCTGACCCAGCGCCCTGGCCTGCCCCTGCGCGTGATCGTCAACCGCGACCTGGTACTGCGCCCCTATCAACCTTTCTCCACTCAACAGAGGAACCCGCAATGAGCACGACCAAGCTGCGTCTCGGCCCGCTGCCGAAAACCGAAAACATAAAGCTGACCTTCACCTGCCCGGCCAGCCTGAAGGCCGACCTCGAGCGATATGCGGCGCTGCACTCGCAAACCTACGGTGAAGAAGTCGACGCCCTGACGCTAATTCCGCACATGCTGGAGACCTTCATGGCGAGGGATCGGGTGTTCAGGAGAACAAATACACAATCTTGCAGCGGCAATTGATAAGCCTGCATCCCCCTCCCAGCTGCCATGACGACAACGGCAGAAAAACCACACACGGTTGAAAACCGTGACCTAATACATCACACTTATCACCATGATCGTAAGCTTCCGGCACAAAGGTCTACGCATTTTCTTTGAATCTGGCTCAACCAAAGGCATCCGGGCCGACCACGCAAAGCGCCTGGGCCGAATGCTGAGTTTTATGGATAGAGCCAATGAACCCGCCGACCTCGACATCCCCGGTTGGCGGCTACATCCCCTCAAAGGGGAACTGGAAGAGTTCTGGTCACTCACCGTCAATGGAAACTGGCGAGTGATCTTTCGATTCGTGGGTAGCGACATCGAGCTCGTCGACTACCTTGACTACCACTAAACAGGAGGGGGTTTATCCATGACCATGTTCAACCCACCGCATCCTGGTGAAACCCTGCTTGAGGACGTGCTCCCCGAACTGGGCATCAGCATTGCCGAACTTGCCCGCCGCCTCGGTTTTGCGCGGGAATCCCTGTCTCGCATCTTGCACGGCCATGCGCCGGTCAGTCCGGATTTGGCTGTTCGCCTAGAATTGGCCGGCATCGGCAAAGCTCGCACCTGGCTCGGAGTGCAAGCCGACTACGACCTTTGGCAAGCCAGGCATCGCGAACAGCCGCACATCGAGCGCTTTGCTGCGATTGTTTAGTTCCGTATGGAAGAACGAGGGAGGCGATGTCGATGAAAGGAAAGTACGCGATCCACGAACACCA
>NZ_VRYE01000122.1 GCF_008041835.1 Ectopseudomonas mendocina | reverse complement strand
CTTCTGCGCAGAGTCCAGATGTCTACAGAACACAGGCACGAACAGCCCGTTACAAAACGGTGGCGAAGAAGGCAAAGACAGGCAAAAACGCCCGACAAAGCGCAGTGTACGCTTTGTAAATTACCATTTTAACTTGGCTCGCACGCGAGGCCGTTTTTAACTCAGCATTGCCAACGCAGGTAGTTTTTCAACGGCCTGCTAATGAGCGGACTCGACAAACGCGTCGGCAGCTATGCAGAAGCCCTGGAAGGCCTGCAGGACGGTATGACCGTGCTGGCCGGCGGTTTCGGCCTGTGTGGCATCCCCGAGAACCTGATCGCCGAGATCCGCCGCCGTGGCGTGCGCGATCTGACCGTGGTGTCCAACAACTGCGGCGTCGACGGTTTCGGCCTCGGCGTGCTGCTGGAGGACCGGCAGATCCGCAAGATGATCGCCTCCTATGTCGGCGAGAACGCCCTGTTCGAGCAGCAACTGCTGTCCGGCGAGCTGGAAGTCGAACTCACCCCGCAAGGCACCCTGGCCGAGAAGCTGCGCGCTGGCGGCGCCGGCATCCCCGCCTTCTTCACCGCCACCGGCTACGGCACCCCGGTCGCCGAAGGCAAGGAAGCGCGCGAGATCAATGGCCGCCACTACATCCTCGAACCGGCCATCACCGGCGACTTCGCCATCGTCAAAGGCTGGAAGGCCGACCATTTCGGCAACGTGGTCTACCGCCATACCGCGCAGAACTTCAACCCGGTGGTCGCCACCGCCGGGCGCATCACCGTGGTCGAGGTCGAAGAGATCGTCGAGCCTGGTGAACTCGACCCCACGCAGATTCACACCCCCGGCATCTACGTCGACCGGCTGATCTGCGGCAGCTTCGAGAAACGCATCGAAAAACGCACCCTGCGCGCCTGAGGAGAAAGACCATGGCTCTTACCCGTGAACAAATGGCCCAGCGCGTCGCCCGCGAATTGCAGGACGGCTTCTACGTCAACCTCGGCATCGGCATCCCCACCCTGGTGGCCAACTACGTGCCCGAGGGCATTCAGGTGATGCTGCAGTCGGAGAACGGCCTGCTCGGCATGGGCGCCTTCCCCACTGAAGACGAAGTGGACGCCGACATGATCAACGCCGGCAAGCAGACCGTCACCGCGATCAAGGGCGCGGCGATCTTCGACTCGTCGCAATCCTTCGCCATGATCCGTGGCGGCCATGTCGATCTGACCGTGCTCGGCGCCTTCGAGGTGGATGTACACGGCAACATCGCCTCATGGATGATCCCCGGCAAGCTGGTCAAAGGCATGGGCGGCGCCATGGACCTGGTGGCTGGCGCGGACAACATCATCGTCACCATGACCCACGCGTCCAAGGACGGCGAGTCCAAACTGCTCGAGCGTTGCAGCCTGCCACTGACCGGCAGCGGTTGCATTCGCAAGGTGCTGACCGACCTGGCCTACCTGGAGATCGAGAACAACGCCTTCGTCCTGCGCGAGCGTGCACCGGGCGTTAGCGTCGAGGAAATCGTCGCCAAGACCGCCGGTAAGCTGATCGTCCCCGAGCACGTGCCGGAAATGCAGTTCTAGGTTGTCTACCGCCCTGCAGAACGCCACCACGCCTGGCGTTTTGCGGGGTGTTTTTATTTGGTGTTATCTGCTGCACTCCCTGTAGGAGCGGATTCATCCGCGAAGCGTTCTGTCCTACCGCACCCAGAGGATTTCCCATGCAAGACGTCGTCATCGTCGCCGCCACCCGCACCGCCATCGGCAGCTTCCAGGGCAGCCTGGCCGATATTCCCGCGCCGGAACTCGGCGCCATCGTCATCAAACGCCTGCTGGAGCAGACCGGCCTCGACGCTGCCCAGGTCGATGAAGTGATCCTTGGCCAGGTGCTTACCGCAGGCAGTGGCCAGAACCCCGCGCGCCAGGCCGCCATTCGTGCCGGCCTGCCCCATGCCGTACCGGCCATGACCCTGAACAAGGTTTGTGGCTCGGGCTTGAAAGCCCTGCACCTGGCTGCCCAGGCCATTCGCTGCGGAGATGCCGAGGTCATCATCGCCGGCGGCATGGAGAACATGAGCCTGGCGCCCTACGTGCTGCCCAAGGCCCGCACCGGCCTGCGCATGGGGCATGCGCAGATGCTCGACAGCATGATCCTCGATGGCCTGTGGGATGCCTTCAACGACTATCACATGGGCATCACCGCCGAAAATCTCGTCGAAAAGTATGGAATTTCCCGAGAAGCCCAGGACGCCTTTGCCGCCGAATCGCAGCAAAAGGCTGTGGCGGCCATCGAAGCCGGTCGTTTCGACGCAGAAATCACCCCGGTGCTGATTCCACAGCGCAAGGGCGAGCCCATCGCCTTCGCCCGTGACGAGCAGCCTCGCGCCGGCACCACCGCCGAATCACTGGCCAAACTCAAGCCGGCGTTCAAGAAGGACGGCAGCGTCACCGCCGGCAACGCTTCCAGCCTCAACGACGGCGCCGCCGCCGTGCTGCTGATGAGCGCAGCCAAGGCCAAAGCACTAGGCCTGCCGGTGCTGGCCAGGATCGCCGGCTACGCCAACGCAGGTGTCGACCCGGCAATCATGGGCATCGCCCCGGTATCCGCCACTCGCCGCTGCCTGGACAAGGCTGGCTGGAGCCTGGCCGACCTGGACCTGATCGAAGCCAACGAAGCCTTCGCCGCTCAAGCGCTGTCGGTCGGTCAGGAGCTGGGTTGGGATGCTGACAAGGTCAACGTCAATGGCGGCGCCATCGCCCTCGGCCATCCCATCGGCGCCTCGGGCTGCCGCGTGCTGGTGACACTGCTGCACGAGATGATCCGCCGCGACGCCAAGAAAGGCCTGGCCACGCTGTGCATCGGTGGTGGTCAGGGCGTGGCGCTGGCCATCGAGCGTTGACCCGTAGGGTGGATCGCGCCTTATCGATCCACCGCCTTGGTGGATCGATAAGGCACATCCGCCCATAACACCGTAGCCCGGATGGAATCCGGGGAAACCTGACATGGATCTCCCGGATTGCATCCGGGCTACGCAAACAGATCGGTCTCGGCCGAGCTTCGTCATATCCACTGCAACACCCAGGCGTAGCCAACTCTCAATGCCTGGTTAAAGCCCTTACACAACCATAAGAAAGAGGCATCACCCCCATGTTCAACACCCTAACCCGCATGAGCGTGAGCCTGGTACAGAAGTACCTGCCCTCACCCTTCGTGTTCTCCGCCTTGCTAACCCTGGGCGTACTGCTCGCCGGCATCCTCTCCACCGGTCAGTCCCTACCGGCCATGGTGCAAAACTGGAGCGGCGGTTTCTGGACGCTGCTCGGTTTTGCCATGCAGATGGCGCTGATTTTCGTCACCGGCCATGCCCTGGCCAGCGCACCGATCATCAACCGCCAACTCGACCGTCTGGCAGGCATGGCGCGCACACCAGGCCAGGCCATCATCATGGTCACCCTGGTGGCGCTGGTCGGTTGCTGGGTCAACTGGGGCTTCGGCCTGGTGATCGGCGCGGTGTTCGCCCGCGCCCTGGCACGCAAGGTCGATGGTGTCGACTACCCGCTGCTGGTGGCCTCGGCCTACTCGGGCTTCCTGGTCTGGCACGGCGGTCTGGCCGGCTCGATTCCGCTGTCGATGGCCTCCGGCGGCCCGGACCTGGCACGCATCACTGCAGGCGTACTGACCGAGCCCGTGAGTATCAGCGAGACCCTGTTCAGCACCCTGAACATGACCATCGTGGCGCTGCTGTTCATCGGCCTGCCGCTGCTCAACCGCGCCATGCATCCGCGCCAGGGTGCCAAGGTGGCCGACGCCGCCAAGCTGGTGGAGTCACGCGCTGAACTGCCGGCCCGTGAAACTCCGGCACAGCGCCTGGACGACAGCCGTATCCTTGGTCTGGCACTGGTGGCGATGGCGGGTATCTATCTGTTCAACCACTTCGCCACCAAGGGCTTCGTCCTTGGTCTGGACGTGGTCATCGCCATCTTCCTGTTCAGCGGCCTGCTGATGCACGGCACCCCGGAGCGCTATATGCGCGCGGTGGACGAGAGCGTGCGCGGCATCGGCGGCATCGTCCTGCTGTTCCCCTTCTACGCCGGGATCATGGGCATGATGATGGGCGCCAACGCCGATGGCATCTCCCTCGGCCGGCAGATCACCGAAGCGTTCATTTCCTGGTCGTCGGCTGACACCTTCCCGCTGCTGGCCTTCCTCAGTGCTGGCGTGGTCAACGTGTTCGTCCCGTCCGGTGGCGGCCAATGGGCCGTGCAAGGGCCGATTATGCTGCCGGCGGCTCAGGCCCTGGGCGTTTCGCCGACCGTCACCGCCATGGCCATTGCCTGGGGCGACGCCTGGACCAACATGATCCAGCCGTTCTGGGCACTGCCGCTGCTCGGCATCGTCGGCCTCGGCGCACGCGACATCATGGGCTACTGCCTGATCATGCTGCTGTACTCGGGCATCGTCATCAGTGGTGCGTTCTACTTCCTCGGCTAAAGGCCATCAGGCCCGCTCAGCGTTCCGAGCGGGCCTGTCTCAACGCCAGCGGTCCAGCACATTCACCGCCAGGCGATCCAACCAGCCCCACAACCGCTGCTGGGCACGGCGCCACCAGGGGCGCCGGTGCCAGTCTTGCAGGGTCACTTCGTGGCTCAAGTGGAAATCCTCGATGAAACTGCTCGCCACCGCCTGAGTGAATGCGGGGTCGAGGGCTTCGACGTTGGCGTCGAGGTTAAAGCGCAGGTTCCAGTGGTCGAAGTTGCAGGAGCCAACGCTGACCCAGTCGTCCACCAGCACCATTTTCAGGTGCAAGAAGCGCGGCTGGTATTCGAAGATGCGCACGCCCGCCCTGAGCAGTTTTGGGTAGTAGCGCTGGCCGGCAAAACGCACCGGCGGATGGTCGGTGTGGCGCCCGGCCAGCAGCAGGCGTACCTCGACGCCACGGGCTGCGGCGCGGCGCAGGGCGCGGCGGATTTTCCAGGTGGGCAGGAAGTAAGGCGTGGCCAGCCATACGCGCTGCTTGGCGCCCTTGAGCGCGCGCAGCAGGGACAGCAGGATATCGCGATGCTGCGCTGCATCGGCATAGGCCACACGCCCCAGTCCCACACCGGCAGGCGGACACTCAGGCAGGTTCAGCGCAATCGGCTGATGATTCGGGCGCCAGAAAAAACGCGTATGCCAGAGTTGCTCGAATAACTGCTGCCAGTCGCCGACCAGTGGCCCCTCAATTTCTACCATGACCTCATGCCAGGGGCTGCGAGCCTCATCCGGCTGCCAGAACTCGTCGGTAGAGCCGGTGCCACCGACGTACGCCAGGCGCTGGTCCACCAACAGCAGCTTGCGGTGATCACGGTGGAAGTTGCGCAAGCCGCGCCGCCAGCGTACCGGGTTGTACCAACGCAACTGCACGCCGGCAGCCTGCAGACGCTCGCGTAACAGGCTGCTCAGCCCCGCCGCACCGTAGGCATCGAACAGGCCGCGCACGGCCACGCCACGCGCGGCGGCTCGGCACAGGGCATCGGCCAGTCGCTCGCTGCAACGGCCATCCTCGATCAGGTAGAGCTCGACTTCCACCTGTTGCTGGGCAGCATCGATACTCGCCAGCATGCGCGGGAAGAAGGCTTGCCCATCCAGCAGCAGTTCGAAGCGATTACCGCCGCGCCAGGGAAAGATCCGCCCGCGCGCACGCATGCTCAACGCGCCGTGAAGATCAGCACGGCGCCCACCGGCACCGACAGGCTGATGGCCGGCAGATCGGCGAGCTTGCGCAGCGCTTCGATACCGCTGGCCAGGGCGAAGTCTTCAGCATGCAGCACCAGCGGCGCCAGGGTCACCACCTGAAAGCGCCGGTCATCCAGGCGCGTGACCAGCAACTCGCTGTGCAGCTCACGCGTACGCTCGTTGAGTGTCAGGTGCAGGGGCAGGCGCAGCTCCAGCTGCGCGCCGGGTGCCAGGTCGGTGAGTTGCGTCAGGTTGACTTGGGCGCTGATGCGCGCGTCGGGCAAACGCGCAGTGTCGAACAGCATGGCGCGCAGGCGCTCGTCACGCAGCGCGACACCGGTGCTCACGGAGTCCAGGTCGACGCGCAGACGCGCGCGGCCATCGGCGGCGATCTGCCCGTGCAGGGTGAGAAAGCGGTGCACCTCCGACTGACTGCCGGAGTGGGTGGAAATGAACGACAGCCGCGAAGACTCGTTGTCCAGGTACCAGTCGGCGTGGACGGGCAAGACTACAGCCAGCAGCAGAGCAAGAAGCGAACGGCGCATAAGAACTCGAAGAACGGATGACCAGGCGGCAACGATAGTCTCCATGGCCAGCGTTGCAAAGCCCGGTACCTCCTCACTCGTAGTCCGGATGAAATCCGGGGCATGGTGGTAAAACACTCCCGGATTTCATCGGGCTACGACTTAGTCATTCGGCAATAGCTGGCAGCCCTGCCGCTCGCCCAGCCAGACAGCGCTGTGAGTACGCCCCAGCCCGCTGGCGGTGACACGTCTGGCGCTCTCGTCATCGAGCAGGCTGCTGATCGGCACGTACTGCTGCACATAGCCTTCGCAATAGGCTGCCGGATAAGCGCTGACATAACGGCAGGAGCAATATTCCTTGGCCGTGTAGGCGCCGATGATGTCCGGAAACGCTGCCAGATGCGCACGGTTCGGCCAGGCCCAGGCCAGCAGCAGAATCAGCAGCAGCGCCAATACGCTGAGCAACGGGTGACGACGGATCATGGCTGCACCTCCGCGGCGAACGCCGCACGCACGCGCTTGAGCAATTCGTTGTGCTGGAAGCTGCCATCACGGTCATCGGCGTAACGCACCACCACCATTTTCTCCTGCGTGATCACGTACAGGCCCTGGCCCCAGTGCCCGAGCGCAGCGATGGTGTCGGCCGGTGCATCCGGCCAGGGCCGCGTGCTGCCGGGCAGTTCGACATTGAGCCACCAGTGCCCGCCGGGTACGGCATCGCCCGGTTTGGCCAGCTGCGGCTGGTAACCGGCAAACGGCGTGGAGACGAACTCGACCCAGGCAGCGGGCAGCAACTGGCGCTGCTGCCAACGGCCGCCGCGCTGCATCAGCAGGCCGACACGCGCCAGGTCACGGGCGCTCAGGTAGGCATAGGATGAAGCGATAAAGGTGCCACTGGCATCGCGCTCGAGGGTTGCGCTGGTGATGCCCAGCGGCTCGAACAGTGCAGTCCAGGGATAGTCGGCATAGGCCTGCTCGCCGACCATGCCACGCAACGCAGCCGCCAGCACATTGCTGTCGCCACTGGAGTAACGAAAGCGCGTACCGGGTGCAGCGCCGGCCGCATGTGCAGCCGTGAAGGCAGCCATATCGGCGCGGCCTCGGGTGTAGAGCATGGCCACCACCGAGGACTTCAGCGGCGCGTACTCGTAATCCTCCTGCCAGTCCAGACCCGAGGCCCAGTTGAGCAGGTGGCCGATCTTGATCTGCGGGTGCTCGGCCATCGCCGGGTAGTACTGTGCGGCTGGCGCGTCGAGTTTGAAGCGCCCTTCGCCGTAGGCCACACCAAGGAGGGTGGCGAGCAGACTCTTGGCCATCGACCAGGTCAGGTGCGCGGTCTGCGCCGTGGTCGGTTCGGCGTAGCGTTCGTAGACGACCTGGCCATCGCGGATCACCAGCAGGGCATCGGTGCGCACACCCGTGCGTTCGTCGTTGTCGCGCGCGGGGAAGGCATACCGTTCGAGTTCGGCCAGCGCGCCGCTCTCGGCGCGGGGCAGGCTCTGCCAGTCGGGCTGCGGCCAGTATTCCGCTCGGGCGGTGCTGGCGACCAGGCTGAGACCGAGCGCCAGGCTCAGTCGACGAAAAGAAGGGATGAGCATGATGGGCCTCAGTTAATGACCGAGGCGCACCCTAGCACGGCCATGATGACCGCTTGAAGCGACGAAACGGCCATCTGCCATCTTCATTTGGGCAGTTGGTAATCCTCCGGCCCCATCAGGTCGAGCCCGCATTCCAGGTTTTCGATCCAGTAGAGAAAGGCACTGATCATCTCCGGGCCAACGAAGGGCCGGCCGTGCTGCGGCACGATCATCGCCACATCCATCTCACGCACCATCGCCGCCCACAGGCGACAGGCCTTGTTGCCGGCCATGTAGCGACGATGGAAACCTTCCATGTTGGGCACGTGATTGACGAAGTCACGCACCGGCGAGGCGTCATCGACCAGCGAGGCGCCCATGTCACCGGAGAACAGAATCTTGCTCACCGGGTCATAGACCTGGAAGTTGCCCACCGAGTGCAGAAAGTGCGCGGGGACCGCCTTGAGCGTGCATTTGCCCAACGGGATGCTCTGGCCGCGATCAGGCAGCGCGATGATGCGGTCGTAGGTGTTGATACCACGGCTCAAGGCCAGGTAATTGGCCGTCAGGTGCGGCAAAAAACGCGCCCACAGTTTCGAGCAGATCACCCGCGCGCGGGTGTGCAGCAGCCACTTGTCCAGCGAGGCAATGATGTCCGGGTCCTGGTGCGAGGCGAAGATATAGGTCAGATCCTGCACCGGAATATGCTTGGACAGCTCCAGCGACAGCGGCGTATAGGTCAGGTCACCGCCGGGGTCGAGCAGCAGATACTGTTCGTTGTCGGTGATCAGGAACTGGTTGGATTGCACGCCCTCGCCGCTGACCAGGTCATCGAACATCAGGCATTGGTGGCTGCCGTTATCGAACAGCACGATGGGCTCGCGGCGCATGGAAACCTCGTAGATAAATCGCGAGGCAACCTTATGCGCACCGCCGCCAGCCGTTACTGATATGGATCAACAGCCGGCGACAATCCGCCGCGCCTTCTCCAGGCGCTTGCTGCGCGCTGCCTCGGCGATGCGCAGCAAACCCTGGTCACGCTGCCACAGTTCGGCCCAGTGCGCCGGGCCAGCGCTGAAGGCGGCGTGCAACTCGCCTGCCAGCGCCTGCTGCTCGGCGAACAGCCCCGCCAACAGCAGATGAGTGGTGGCGGCATTGGGCGCCTGCCGCGCGACCTCGGCGCAACCGGCCAGCAGCCCCTGCAGACGTAACAGCAGTGCGTCGGGCCACGCGCACTCGCGCCCTACGCCGAACTGCCAGGCAACGACGGCAGCAAGGACGTGCACGTCCTCCAGAGTGCGGAAGGGTTTGACGTAGTCGTCCCAGCCATCACCGGCCAGACGCTCGCTCTGCGCCTGCTCCAGATGCAGCCGCGCATGGCCGATGTCGGGCATCAGTGGCAGTGCCGGCAAGGGTTCGATGCGCACCCCCGGCGCGCCCTGACGCACCACGCCCAGGGCCAGCCGGGGCGGCTCGTCGGCACCGTCCTCACGTGCTGCCACCAGCAACCAGTCGGCACACTCGGCGGCGGTGACGAAATCCTTGCGTCCGCTGATGTACAAGCCATAGATGCGCGTGCTCATGTCCGCCGGGCGGGTGCTGCGGTTTTCCGTCACGCACAGCGCGCCAGCCGTCCACGGCGCCGACGGCCAGAGCATGCGCAGCGCGGCCTGGTAACCGGCGAGAAAAGCCAGCCCCGGCGTTGCCGCCTGCAAGCCACCGGCCAGCGCCAGCTCGAAGGGCTGCGGCGTGCCGCCCAGGCGCGCCAGCAGACGCGCGTACCAATCCTCCAACCCCGCCTCTGCAGTCAGGCGCTCGATGGGCTGAAACAGGCTCGACCAGGGCATTGCAGCGCTCCTCACGGCAGCCTTCGGGCCGCCGTCACACAAGCATCAAAAAAGCGTCACGGTGATGACACCGCCGCTACCTAGCCTGAGCTTGCCCAACAAGATCGATCGGCTGCAAGCACCCAGCCGGCACACGGAGGATCTGGCATGACTCAAAACGCTCGCCGACTGCAGGCCGAACGCCTGCAAGGCCCCGCCGCCCTGCGTGAAGCGCAAGCCTTGCGCTACCGCGTATTCAGCGCGGAATTCGACGCCAAGCTCAACGGCGCCGAACGGGGTCTGGACATGGACGACTACGACATTCACTGCCGCCATATCGGCGTGCGTGACATGAACAGCGGCGAGTTGGTCGCCACCACCCGTCTGCTCGACCATCAGGCCGCCGCCGGCCTGGGCCGCTATTACAGCGAAGAGGAATTCGCCCTGCACGGCCTGGCCGGGCTGGAAGGCCCGCTGCTGGAAATTGGCCGCACCTGCGTCGACAGCGCCTACCGCAACGGCGCCACCATCGCCGTGCTCTGGAGTGAGCTGGCCGAGGTGCTTAACGAAGGCGGCTACCGCTACCTGATGGGCTGCGCCAGCATCTCCATGCAGGACGGCGGCATCCAGGCGCATGCCGTGATGCAGCGTCTGCGCGAGCGTTACCTGTGCACCGAGCACCTGCGCGCCGAGCCCAGGCACCCGCTGCCGCAACTGGACCTGCCGGGCAACGTCATCGCCGAGATGCCGCCGCTGCTCAAGGCCTACATGCGCCTAGGTGCGAAGATCTGCGGTGAACCCTGCTGGGACAAGGATTTCCAGGTCGCCGACGTGTTCATCCTGCTCAAACGCGACGAGCTGTGCCCGCGCTATGCCCGGCACTTCAAGGCTGCCGTCTGAAACCAGACGGTATGGCTGTCGATAATGGCGAAACGGCGCTGCCCGTGGATAATGCCGGCACCCGCTTTCAACCGGAGGCCTCGATGGCCAAACTGCGTCTGTCCTTGCGCCTCGCTCACCTGGCCCTGGTGATCCTCTTCGGCACGCTGCTGGCAGGCATCGTCAGCCTTTGCGAGCGAGTCGTCCGGCATGATCTGATGCCCCTGCGGCAACGCCTGACGCGCTGGTTCCTGGCCCGTCTGGGCAGCGCCCTGCCGTTTCGCGTACGGGTCGCAGGCGAGCTGCCGCAGCAGCCGATGCTGTGGGTCGCCAACCATGTGTCGTGGACGGATATTCCGCTGCTCGGCGCCCTGCAGCCGCTGTCCTTCCTGTCCAAGGCCGAGGTGCGCGACTGGCCGGTGGCCGGCTGGCTGGCGTACAAGGCCGGTACCCTGTTCATCCGCCGTGGTTCGGGCGACAGCAGCCAGATCAGCCAACAGCTCACCCGCCACCTGCAGCAGAAGCGCCCGCTGGTGATCTTCCCCGAAGGCACCACCACCGATGGCCTCGGCGTCCGTACCTTCCATGGCCGCCTGCTGAGCAGTGCCATCGACAGCGGCGTCGCCCTGCAGCCGGTGGCGATCCGTTATCTGCGCGATGGCCAGCCCTGCCCGGTGGCGCCCTTCATCGGCGATGACGACATGCTCTCGCACCTGCTGCGCCTGCTCTCGCAGCCGGCCTGCGAGGTGGAGATACGCCTGCTCGCACCGATTCCCAGCGCCTCACGCAGCCGTAACGAACTGGCCCGGCACAGCCAGGCCATGATCGCCAGCGCCCTGCAACTGGAAACGCCGGTCACGCTGCCGACCGAAGCCGAAGCCGCCTGATCCAGCGCGTACCCCGGATGCAATCCGGGGGCTTTGGCAAGAGCGCCCCGGAGTTCATCCAGGCTACAGGTCGTAGCCGCTCAGTCAGCCGGCGGTACGATCAGCGCGTCGCTGTCGAGCGAGGCCAGCAGGCGACTGGCGACGCTGCCGAGGAAGAAGCGCGAAACCCCTTCGCGGGCATGGGTACCGAGTACCAGCAGGTCCGCGCCACTCTGGCGCAGCGCCTCGCCGATCACCCCTTCCGGTGAGCCGATCTGCACCAGCAGGCGCTCGTCATTCAGGCACGCGCCGGCCGCCGCCAGGCGTTCCTGCAGTTGCTGGCGCAGCAGTTGGCGCTGGTTTTCCAGCACCTCGGCACTGATCCCGGGCTCCATGATCGCGCCGGCGGCTACCGGCTCGACAGCACTGGCCACATGCAGTTCATCCAGGCTCACCAGGCCCAAGTCGCGCGCCCGGCTCAGTGCCTGCTGCGAGGTACGCGACAGATCCATCGCCAGCAACGCATGCCGGTACTCGTGGGTGACCGGGCCGTTGACCCGCAGCACCGGCAGATGGCTGCTGCGCACGACGCGCTCGAGCGTGGTACCGACGAAGAAATCGCGCAGCGCCGACTTGCGATGCGCCCCCACCACCAGCAGATCGGCGCCCATGCCCAGCGCACTCTCGACGATCACCGCGGCCGCTTCGCCCGTGCCGACGATCACGCGCGGCACACTGCCGGCCTGCTCCCCCAGGCGTTCGGCCTGGGTCTGCAAGAGACTCTCGGCCTGCTGTACCTGGCGCTGCACATAGGCGGCAGGGGCCTCATCATCGATCACATGCAACAGACCCCATTCGCCGCCACCCTGACGACGAATCAGTTGCACGGCACGCTGCACCGCATGCGCCGAACGCTCGGACAGATCGGTTGCTACCAGAATCTTGATCATCTCGTTTCCTCCATGTCTTCCAGGGTCTGTACGAAAAGTCGCCGGGCGAAGATCAGGCGATACCGATGGCGACCCCGCAAAAGCGGATGAGATCCGCACTGGGCTCGCACTCGGGTTTACGAGCTGTAGATGAGCATTCCGGCCCCATTTTCACCAAGCATCGCCAAGCACAGGCACCTTTCGTACAGAACTTAACACCGCGTTACATTCAAACGCCTGCCGACGCCACAGTCCTTGATGCAGGTCAGTTCCTGTGCGTTAACGCGCACTTAGGGTAACCCGCAACACTCGCTGCCCCGCCGCACGCTGGCCCGCGAGCACGGCCCGGACACCGCAGGAGACTCGCCCCATGGGCAATGCCCCCTCAGAATATACCGACCACACCTGGCACGCCTTGACTGCACAGGACGCCCTGAAAGTGCAGCACAGCAGCGCCAGCGGTCTCAGCCAGGACGAGGCACAGCGGCGCCTGCAGCAGCATGGCGCCAATCGCCTGCCGCCGCCACAACGCCGGGGGCCATTGCTGCGCCTGCTCTACCAGTTCCATAACGTGCTGCTCTATCTGATGCTGGCGGCCGCCTTGATCGCCGCCCTGCTCGGCCACTGGGTCGATACTTCGGTGATCCTCGCCGCCGTGCTGATCAACGTGATCATCGGCTTCATCCAGGAAGGCAAGGCGGAAAATGCACTGGACGCCATCCGCAGCATGCTCTCGCCACGCGCCATGGTGCTACGCGCGGGCGAACGCCACGAGATCGATGCCGAATACCTGGTGCCCGGCGACGTGGTGCTGCTGGCATCCGGCGACAAGGTGCCAGCCGACCTGCGCCTGCTCAGCGTGAAGAACCTGCTGGTGGAAGAAGCCGCGCTGACCGGGGAATCGCTGCCGGTGGAAAAATCCGTGGCCCATTGCAACGCCGACGCGGCGCTCGGCGACCGTCGCTGCATGGCCTATTCCGGCACTCTGGTCAGCAGCGGCCAGGCCAGCGGCGTGGTGGTAGCGACCGGTGCCAGCACTGAACTCGGCCGTATCGGCGCCATGCTGCAACAGGTGCAGGCGCTGTCCACGCCGCTGCTGCGACAGATCGAACAGTTCAGCCGCTGGCTGGCGGTGATCATCCTGATCCTGGCACTGGCCACCTTCATCCTCGGCATCCTCTGGCACGGGCAGAACCCCGGCGATATGTTCATGATGGTGGTGGCGCTGACTGCTTCGGCCATCCCGGAAGGGCTGCCGGCGATCATGACGGTGATCCTGGCCCTCGGCGTGCAGCGCATGGCCGGCCACAACGCCATCGTGCGGCGCCTGCCGGCGGTGGAAACCCTGGGTTCGGTGACGGTGATCTGCTCGGACAAGACCGGCACCCTGACCCGCAACGAAATGACCGTGCAGCGTGTGGTGAGCGCCAGCCGCATCCTCGATGTCTCGGGGGTGGGCTATGCCCCGGAAGGCGCCTTTCATCAGGACGGTGCGCTGCGTGAGCCTGACGCCGCCCTGCTGGAAGTCGCCCGCGCCGCGCAGTTGTGCAACGACGCCCGCCTGCAACAGGATGATGGCGGCCACTGGCGGCTGCATGGCGACCCGACCGAAGGCGCACTGCTGACCCTGGCGCTGAAAAGCGGTGTGGATGGCCAGACCCTGCACGCGCAACTGCCGCGCAGCGATGCGATCCCGTTCGAGTCCGAACACCGCTTCATGGCCACCCTGCACCATGACCACGCCGGCCATGGCTTGATCTATCTCAAGGGCGCTCCCGAGCGCGTGCTGGAGATGTGCAGCAACCAGCGCAGCGCCGATGGCAGCAGTGAGGCGCTGGATGCCGACTACTGGCGCCGCCAGGCCACCGACCTGGCCGCGCGTGGCCTGCGCCTGCTGGCACTGGCCAGCAAGCCGGCGACGGCCGAACAACGCACGCTGAATTTCGCCGACGTGGAAAGCGGCCTGACCCTGCTGGCACTGGTCGGCATCATCGACCCGCCGCGTGCCGAGGCCATCGCCGCCGTCGCCGAATGCCAGCGCGCCGGCATCCGGGTGAAGATGATCACCGGCGATCACGCCGAAACCGCCCGCGCCATCGGCGCACAACTGGGCATCGGCGTTGGCCTGCCGGCGATGACCGGCGCCGAACTGGAGTTGCTCGACGAGCGCCGCTTGCGCGAGGTGTTACCCGGTGTCGAGGTGTTCGCCCGCGCCAGCCCGGAGCACAAACTGCGCCTGGTGCAAAGCATGCAGGACAGCGGCGAAGTCGTGGCCATGACCGGCGACGGCGTCAACGATGCACCGGCGCTGAAACGCGCCGATGTCGGCGTGGCCATGGGCCTGAAGGGCACCGAAGCAGCCAAGGAAGCCGCCGCGGTGGTGCTGGCCGACGACAATTTCGCCACCATCGCCGGCGCCGTGCGCGAAGGCCGGGCGATCTACGACAACCTGAAGAAGTTCATCCTCTTCGCCCTGCCCACCAACGGCGGCCAGTCGCTGATCGTGATCTTCGCCATCCTGTTCCAGGTGGTGCTGCCACTGACTCCGGCACAGGTGCTGTGGATCAATATGGTCACCTCCAGCACCCTGGGCCTGGCGCTGGCGTTCGAGCCCAGCGAGCACGGCTTGATGAGCCGCACACCGCGCGCGCCGGGCGAGCCTTTGCTGTCGGCCTACTTCGTCTGGCGCATCGCGATGGTTTCGGTGCTGATCGCCGGTGCCGGTATCGCGCTGTTCCTCTGGGAGCTGCAGCATGGCAACAGCCTGGAAAGCGCTCGCACCATCGCCGTCAATGCCGTGGTGATGTGCGAGGTCTTCTACCTGCTCAACAGCCGCAGCCTGTTCGCCTCGGTGCTCAGCCGCGACGGCCTGCTGGGTAATCGCGCGGTGCTGCTGACCATCGGCATCTGCCTGCTGCTGCAACTGCTGTTCACCTATGCCGCGCCGCTGCAGAACGTATTCGGCTCGGTTGGCATGACGCTGGAAGAATGGCTGCGCGTGCTGCTGGCGGGTCTGACGCTGTTCGTCGTAGTGGAGCTGGAGAAATGGCTGGTGCGGCGCTATCGCCTGCATCCGCAGGCGATCTGAACGTCAGAGAAGCACCGCAGTGATGTCGTCGCGGCTGAAGCGCCTCCCACGGAGCCAACAACGAACATCAGTGGGAGGCGCTTTAGCGGCGATTGTGGCTGGCATACCACTCATCCCCGGATTGCATCCG
>NZ_VRYE01000121.1 GCF_008041835.1 Ectopseudomonas mendocina | reverse complement strand
GCGCGAAAAGCACGACGGCAAAGCCGGGCGGAGCGCCCAGGCACTGCTGGGCATGGATCTGGTCATCCTCGACGAACTTGGTTATCTGCCCTTCAGCCAGGCTGGCGGTGCGTTGCTGTTTCACCTGCTGTCCAAGCTGTACGAACACACCAGCGTGGTGATCACCACCAACCTGAGCTTCGCCGAATGGTCGAGCGTGTTCGGCGACGCCAAGATGACCACCGCCCTGCTGGATCGGCTGACCCACCACTGCCACATCGTCGAAACCGGTAACGAGTCCTATCGCCTGCAACACAGTAGCTTGGCGGCCCAGGCCAAGATCAAATCACGGGAGCGAAAGCGTAAGGGCGGCCAGGAACCGGAGGACGATGAGTCGTTCTGATTTCATGGCGACGACGGCCTGCTACATGGCTGCATGTGGCAGGTCTTAAACAACTGAACTGGGCTAGCGAAGGAGTGGGGGCAACAGCAGCTGCGCTGGTAGACTTATCCACAGTTGCTGGTAACAAAATCAGCAATCCGCCCTGGGTCAAATTTCAATCGGCAGGGTGGGTCAATTTTCCATCAGCGCCAACACCATACCGGCCGCGGCACCACCAGCAGCTGGGCCATGTCGGTCGAGGCGCCGTAGTGAACCAGCACCATCAGCGCCGACGCACTGCCCGCCAGACCGGCCAGCCGCATCGAACCGAGGCGCTTCAGCATGACGCCGGTGCCCAGATAGTACAGCGCATAGGTAACGGCACTCGCGAAGACCCAGGCCGCCCCCAGGATGACCTGCCCACCCATGCCCGCGGTGCTGATGTCGTGCAGGAGCGCCACCCCAAGCCCCATGTAGCAGACGCCCATGGCCAGCAGCGTGCGTCGGCTCGGCCGCTCGCGAAAAATCACGACCTGGAAGAGCAGGATCAGCGTCGGATAGGTGAACAGGATCAGGCGCTCCAGTCCGGCGCTGATGTATTCCAGCCCGTAGAAATCGAAGAGGCTGGACAGGTAATAGCCGAACATCCCCAGCAGCAGGATGCGCGCCCCATCCGCCAGCGAGAGCCGCCCTTCCCCCGCCCCGCGGCTCAGCCACAGCAACCAGAGGAACAGCGGCAACGCGAAGCCAAGCGTTCTCAACTAAGCATTCAGGCACCCCCGGGCCCTCGTACGAGGAAGCAGAGGAAGCAGCACAGTCGTTCATTGGGTTCAAAAGCCATAGGTTTCCTGGTTGCTTTGTGTGCGGGCCAGAGCGCACGCAAAACGACGGCCTATGTATCTTTCCTGGCCCGCTGAACAACACCTCCACGATTGCTGCGCCGTGGACGCCCGACGCGTCGCTCGCCGACAAATCGGGAAACCTGCGGCCAGAATTCTTGTGGGCGGCGCTCGACTGCACGGGAGCTTTCACTTCTTTCCCGCTACCCGATGGCGTCGCGATTGTTCTCGGCGAACTGGCCGCCTCCATCTTGGGCGTCGTCAAGCCTGGGGATCGTTGTATTGTCCTCGGCTGGCCTTTGGGGGTGGAGGGCCGCAAGCGTCTAGCTGGTACGGCCATCTACGCACCGAACGACCGCCTCGTTGCCTTGGCCCGGGCTGTTTGGATCGAAGTTCCCTCAAGCACCTGGAGCTGAGGACAAGAGGCATCTGCGTGGAGACGCCCACCCCTTCCATCGAGCGGACATCTTCCGGCAAGCCTCCTTTCGCGGAAGGGTCAATCGCGAAGCCAGGCTTCAACGGTGATTCTGCAGAAGGTTGATCCGCGCCTTCACGCAGCCTGGCAATGGTAAAGGGGACAGATTAATTTTAGCTTCTCTAATTTCACCCCACATGCATGCAAGCCAAACGCGCGCATTGTGATGGGGCCTTTAGTCAGTGAGGTTCCCGGGATCGACCACGGCGTGCGTATAGCCGCATCATCAGGCCCTCGAACCTTCGCAAGCGCGGACTATTGGTCTGCCTTGCTCCCGGATCCGCCATCTCCGTTGGCCTGACGAACGCTCCGGCGCAGTTCTTGTGGCGTCCGCCCAATGACTCGCACGAAGCAGCGCAGCATGTGATCGGCATCGCCGAATCCGGCGCTCCTGGCGATCTCCTCGAAAGTCTGATGCCCGCCCTCAACCAGCGGCCTTGCCGCCTCGATGCGAAGGCGCTCGATCGCTTTGGCCGGCGTCACCCCGATGGATGCCGCGAATACACGGCCAAACTGACGCACGCTCATATGCGCGACGTCAGCCAAGCGCTCGACTGACAGATCATCACGCAGATGATCGCGCGCATAGCTCAGCACCGTGCGGATGCGATCTGAGCCAGGGTCGAAATCCAGCAGCGAAGAGAACTGGTACTGACCACCTGGCCGTCGATAGTAGACAACCAGCATGCGTGCGACGGAGCGCGCCACCTCTTTGCCCAGGTCCTGCTCGATCATGGCCAAGGCCATGTCGATGCCAGCCGACATGCCTGCGGACGTCCAGACATTCCCGTCTTCGGTCCAGATTCGATCTCCGTCCACGCGCAGCGACGGATAGCGAGCCTGCAGTTGCGGAGCATAGTTCCAATGCGTGGTAGCGACACGACCGTCGAGCAGGCCGCTCTCGGCCAGCACGAAGGCGCCAGTACAGACGCTGGCCGTGCGGCGAGAGCGCAGGGACATGTGCCGGATCGCGGTCGCCATCGACATCGTCCAGTCACCGATCGGAGCGGCCGGTGCGCCGACGATGATGAGCGTGTCGAGGCGGTCGACGACTTCCAATGCTTCGGTCGCGACCTGCAGTCCGCTCGAGGCGCGGATCAACCCGCCCTCAAGCGAAGCGACCGTGAATCGATAGCCCGAAGGGCGCGCGCTATTGGCGTTGGAGAAGGCTTCGAGCGGGCCACTCAAATCCAGCAATACGAAGCCCGAATAAACCAAGAAACAAACGTGACGTGGCATGACCTGAACGCCAATAGCCCGGCAGAAGAGTCATTAGACGCGCCTCCTGTTTGGCAGGTCAACGGGTGCAACAACGGGGCTCGGCCGTTGCCAGATCCGGCCATTCGCCTGGAAGCGCTCGTCTGGCCATCCAAGTGCACCCGCCTCACTCGAGGTGGCTGCGCTTGTCGGCCGAAATCCAGGGACAAATGTCCTATTCGTACCAGCCTCTCGCCGTACCGTACTCGCACCACCCCACTTCGAGGACATGCAAATGACCTTCAACAAGACTCACCCCAAGACAATGCTCTCCTACGCCGCCGTGTTGGGGGCCATCCTGATGGCGCCTGGCATCAGCTTCGCCGCCGAGAACTCCTATGCCGACCCGGTCAAGCCCGCGCTCCCGGCCTCCACTTTTGAATGGGATCTAAGTCGAACCGCTCTGGTCGTGATCGACCCGCAGATCGACTTCATGAGCCCGGAGGGTGCAGGCTGGCCGGTGTTCGGTGCGAGCGTTACCGAGCAAAACCTGGTCCCGAATCTGCGCCGGCTCTTCGCGGCGTCCAAGAAGGCTGGAACGACCGTCGCCATCTCGCCGCACTACTACTATCCCCACGATCATAAATGGGAGTACGAGGCGCCGGCGGAGACCGTTCAGCACAAGCTTGGCCTCTTCGATCGCAAGGGCGCCTTGACGCTGGATGGATTCCGTAACTCGGGTGCCGACTTCATGCAGGAGTTCAAGCCCTTCATTGAAGACGGCAAGACCATCGTCGCATCACCGCACAAGTTGTATGGCCCCCAAAGCAACGACCTGATGCTGCAGCTGCATAAGCAGCGGGTTGACAAGATCATCCTTGCCGGTATGGCCTCCAACCTGTGCGTCGAATCGCATCTTCGCGAGTTTCTGGAGCGCGGTTTCGAGGTGGTCGTCGTACGTGACGCCATCGCCGGACCGAAGCTTCCTGACGGCGACGGCTACGGTAGTGCACTGGTCGACTTCCGCTACATTGCCAACGGTCTGCTGACGACCGACGAGGTAGTGAAAAAGCTGGAAGGACGCTGACCGCGGGTAGAACCAATTTCCCAACCAGGCACGGGAGCCCTTGTTGCTCCCGTGCTAGCCAACTGACAAGGAGTCACCCATGAGCAATACCAAAACCTTCGGGCCTGCCAGCCCGGACCGGCGAGATTTTCTGGTGCTAGGCTTGAGTGCCGCGGCCCTGGCTGCCGTTTCCCCGGCGTCCTTCGCTGCACTCTCGTCCGTCCACTCTCCTTCCATCAACCGCGGAATCATGACCATGAGCACAGTGACTACCCAAGATGGCGTTGAGATCTTCTACAAGGACTGGGGCCCGAAGGACGCCCAGCCAATCGTGTTCCACCATGGCTGGCCGCTCAGCGGTGACGATTGGGATAGCCAGGCCCTGTTCTTCGTTGGCCTGGGCTATCGCGTCATCGCGCACGATCGGCGCGGCCACGGCCGGTCCGCTCAGGTGAGCGACGGCCACGACATGGACCACTACGCTGCGGACGTCGCGGCGTTGGACGGAGCCGCACACTGGTTTCACCAACGGCCTGCCGGCGAAGGTGCCGAAGCCGGAACCCATCAACCACTGGCAACGAGCAGCCCAGGCCATCGATGAGGCCATCATTGAAGCGCGACACAACCCGGAGACGGCCCGCTTGCTGTTCACACTGGCGTCCTACGGGCGACGCGACCCCGAATCCCTGGAACGTTTGCGCGCCACGTTCACCAAGGAGGGCATCCCGCCGGAGTTTTTGTCACATTACGAGCCTGAATGGCCGTTTGCAGGTCTTAGACTAAATGACGGGTTAAGTGACAGTTTTTGACGGCGAGAACTTTCTGGCTCACACTGTCACATAATCGAACGTATATGTGACAGGTACGACATGCTGATAGGCTACATGCGGGTATCGAAGGCGGACGGCTCCCAGGCTACCGATTTGCAGCGCGACGCGCTGATTGCCGCCGGGGTCGATCCAGTACATCTTTACGAGGACCAGGCATCCGGCATGCGCGAGGATCGGCCCGGCTTGACGAGCTGCCTGAAGGCGTTGCGAACTGGCGACACACTGGTCGTGTGGAAACTGGATCGGCTCGGACGCGACCTGCGACATCTCATCAACACCGTGCACGACCTGACTGGGCGCGGCATCGGCTTGAAGGTATTAACCGGGCACGGCGCGGCCATCGACACCACGACCGCCGCCGGCAAGCTGGTCTTTGGCATCTTCGCCGCCCTGGCCGAGTTCGAGCGCGAGTTGATCGCGGAGCGCACGATTGCCGGCCTAGCCTCGGCCCGCGCGCGCGGGCGGAAAGGCGGCCGGCCGTTCAAGATGACCGCCGCCAAGCTGCGGCTGGCGATGGCGGCAATGGGTCAGCCAGAGACCAAGGTCGGCGACCTGTGCCAGGAACTTGGCGTCACGCGGCAGACCCTGTATCGGCATGTTTCACCCAAGGGTGAGCTACGTCCAGATGGCGAGAAGCTACTCAGCCGAATTTGATGCCGGCATGAGGCAACGTAGCGACAGCGTGGTTTGTCTCAATGGGAAGCGCTCATGATCGATCTTTGAAGGCCCGCAGCAGTCGTGTCACAGACAGGACGAACAAACCGGTCAGCGTGAGGGCTGCGATACCCCAGTACTCTCCGATGAACGCGCCGGCCGTCGTGCCGGCCAGCACAATGGCGAGAATCGGCAAATGGCAGGGACAGGTGAGCACGGCCAGCGCGCCCCACAGGTAGCCGGTGATCGGTTTGTGCGTCTCGGACGGCAAGCGCTCGGGGCTGTTCATGGCAGACTCTCCGCGTGCTGTGCCGGCTCGGTCGGCATGGTGGCCAACTGCACCTCCAGATCGGCCAACGCTTCGCGCCGACGCTCGACGAACTGGCGCAGAACGGCAAGCTGCGCGGCCGCTTCATCGCCGTCCGCAGCATCCAGCGCCCGGCACAGCCGCGCCAGCGCGTCCAGGCCGATGCCCGCCTCGAAGGCCGCCCGCACGAAGCACAGCCGTTGCAAGGCGGCATCATCGAACAGGCCATAGCCGCCCGGGGTGCACGCCACCGGACGCAGCAATCCGCGCAGCAGGTAGTCGCGCACGATATGCACGCTCACCCCGGCATCAAGGGCCAGCCGGGACACGGTGTAGGCGCTCATTGAAAACCTCCTTTTTTTATCCAGCGCAGCAGGAAAGCTGCTTCACGTCCTTGTTGAAGGTCTGCGCCGCAAGCTTCAACCCCTCGACCATTGTCAGGTAGGGGAACAACTGGTCGGCCAGTTCCTGCACCGTCATGCGGTTGCGGATGGCGAGCACCGCCGTCTGGATCAGTTCGCCCGCTTCCGGGGCCACCGCCTGCACGCCGATGAGCCGTCCGCTACCTTCCTCGATGACCAGCTTGATGAAGCCGCGTGTGTCGAAGTTGGCAAGCGCTCGCGGAACGTTGTCGAGTGTCAGCGTGCGACTGTCGGTCTCGATGCCATCGTGGTGCGCTTCCGCCTCGCTGTAGCCCACGGTGGCGACTTGCGGGTCGGTGAACACCACTGCCGGCATCGCGGTCAGATTGAGGGCTGCGTCGCCGCCGGTCATGTTGATCGCGGCACGGGTGCCGGCGGCCGCTGCCACGTAGACGAACTGCGGCTGGTCGGTGCAGTCGCCGGCCGCGTAGATGTTCGGGTTGCTCGTGCGCATGCCTTGGTCGATAACGATGGCCCCTTGCGCATTGACAGTGACCCCCGCCGCGTCCAGCGCGAGGCTGCGCGTATTCGGTGCCCGACCGGTGGCAACCAGCAACTTGTCAGCGCGCAATTCACCGTGTCCGGTGGTCAGCACGAATTCGCCGTTCACATGGGCGACCTGGCTGGCTTGCGTGTGCTCCAGCACCTCGATGCCCTCGGCGCGGAAAGCGGCTGTCACGGCCTCGCCGATGGCCGGGTCTTCCCGGAAGAACAAGGTGCTGCGTGCCAGGATCGTGACCTGGCTGCCGAGCCGGGCAAAGGCTTGCGCCAGTTCCAACGCCACCACCGACGAACCGATCACGGCCAGGCGTGCGGGAATGGTGTCGCTGACAAGCGCTTCGGTGGAAGTCCAGTAGGGTGACTCTTTCAGGCCCGGAATCGGCGGCACGGCCGGACTGGCACCGGTGGCGACCAGGCAGCGGTCGAACGTTACCTCGCGCTCGCCACCCTCGTTCAAACGGACGACCAGGCTCTGGTCGTCCTTGAAGCGCGCCTCACCGTGCACAACGGTGATGGCCGGATTACCGCCCAGGATGCCTTCGTACTTGGCGTGCCGCAGTTCGTCGACGCGGGCCTGCTGCTGGGCCAGCAGCTTACTGCGGTCAATCGTAGGCACAGTTGCCGCAATACCGCCATCGAACGGGCTTTCCCGGCGCAGATGGGCGATGTGGGCGGCGCGGATCATGATCTTGGACGGCACACAGCCGACATTGACGCAGGTGCCGCCGATGGTGCCGCGCTCGATCAGCGTGACCTGCGCGCCTTGCTCGACGGCCTTCAGCGCCGCCGCCATCGCGGCTCCACCGCTGCCAATGACCGCTACCTGCACCGGGGGCTCGTTGCCACTGTGCTTTTCGGCGGCGGCCATCCATCCCCGCACCTTGTCGAGCAGTCCGACGCGGTTGTCCGCCAGTGGCGCATCGGCTAGCGTTGCCTTGTAGCCCAGTCCGGCCACGGCGGCAGTCAGCGCGTCCGGCGATGTGCCCGGCACGATGGCGAGTTGCGCTGTGCCCTTCGGATAGGACACCAGCGCCGACTGCACGCCTGGCACTTTTTCCAGCGCTTCCTTGACGTGCGCCGCGCACGAGTCGCAAGTCATGCCGGTGATTTTTAGATGGGTCATGCAACAGATCCTTTATCGTTTGTGGCGCCAGACAATGACGTCCGTTGTGCTGCGGTGCCGTTTTCAGTGACTCACTGCTTGACGCTGGACGGATAGCCCGCGTCTGCGGTTGCCTTGGTCAGCTTCTGCACGCTGGTCTTGGCATCGTCGAAGGTGACGACCGCTTGGCGTGTCTCGAAAGTCACGTCAACTTTGCTGACGCCTTCGACCTTGGAAATCGCCTTCTTGACAGTGATCGGGCAGGCGGAGCAGGTCATGCCCGGTACGGACAGCGTGACGGTCTGGGTGGCGGCCCAGACGGGGGCAACAACGGCGGCGAGGGCGAGGGAGGCAAACAGTTTCTTCATGGTGAACTCCGATCAGTAGAAAAATGGCATGACGTAGGGAAATCCGAGCGCGACCAGAACCAGCGCGGCCACGATCCAGAAAATGAGCTTGTAAGTAGCTCGCACTTGGGGAATCGCGCAGACCTCACCCGGTTTGCAGGCCGCTGCCTGCCGGTAGATGCGCCGCCAGGCGAAGAACAACGCCACCAGCGCCACGCCGATAAAGATGGGGCGATAGGGTTCCAACACCGTCAAGTTGCCGATCCAAGCGCCGCTGAACCCCAAGGCGATCAGAACCAGCGGCCCGAGGCAGCAAGCCGAGGCGAGGATGGCGGCCAGCCCGCCAGTGAAGAGCGCGCCGCGCCCGTTTTGAGGTTCAGACATACGTTTGTCCTTTCGAATCTGAATTGGATAGCTTAAGCTTACTTCCGTAGTTATGTACGGAGTCAAGCGATATGGAAAACAATTTGGAGAACCTGACCATTGGCGTTTTCGCCAGGACGGCCGGGGTCAATGTGGAGACCATCCGGTTCTATCAGCGCAAGGGCTTGCTCCCGGAACCGGACAAGCCTTACGGCAGCATTCGCCGCTATGGCGAGACGGATGTAACGCGGGTGCGCTTCGTGAAATCAGCCCAGCGGTTGGGCTTCAGCCTGGATGAGATCGCCGAGCTGCTGCGGCTGGAGGATGGCACCCATTGCGAGGAAGCCAGCAGCCTGGCCGAGCACAAGCTCAAGGACGTGCGCGAGAGGATGGCTGACCTGGCGCGCATGGAGGCCGTGCTGTCTGATTTGGTGTGCGCCTGCCATGCGCGGAAGGGGAACGTTTCCTGCCCGCTGATTGCGTCACTGCAAGGGAAGAAAGAACCGCGCAGTGCGGACGCGGTGTAGCCCGAGGGAACTACGCCTTAGCGTGCTTTATTTTCCGTTTTCTGAGGCGACTCCAACGTCAGAAAAGACCGTGCGGTCGACTTTTGATATTTCGTGCTGTCGCCTTCTGAAAGTGACAGGCGCGGCACGGGAATCAAGGCATTGCGATTCTCGAAAATAGTTCTTGAAATTCTATTCTTGATTGCATATCATCTCAACGAGTTTCGATAAGAAAGGATGCCCATGCGACCGTCTGTTGTGCTTGACATGAAGCGAAGCGCAGTGCGTGAAGCGGTAGGCCGCTTTCGCGCCGCGAACCCGCGCGTCTTCGGCTCGGTGCTGCATGGCACCGACCGGGATGGCAGCGACCTCGACCTGTTGGTCGATGCGCTGCCCGGTGCCACGTTGTTGGACTTGGGCGATTTGGAAGAAGAACTGAAATCGCTGCTCGGCGTTGACGTCGATCTGCTGACTCCCGGCGACCTGCCGCCGAAGTTCCGGGCCAAGGTGCTCGCGGAGGCGCAACCGATATGAGCGAGAACCGCCTGCCCGATTACCTCGACCACATTCAGCAGGCCGCAACCGATGCGCGCAGCTTCGTGGAAGGGATGGCCAAGGACGACTTCTTGGCCGACAAGCGCACCCAGCAGGCCGTCATCATGAGCCTGATCGTCATCGGCGAGGCGGCCACAAAGGTGATGGATGGCTACGTCGAGTTCACCCAGGCGCATGCCGACGTGCCGTGGCGCAGCATGCGCAATATGCGTAATCGCATGGCTCACGGCTATTTCGACATCAACCTCGATGTGGTGTGGGAGACGGTACAGGAATGGCTGCCGGCGTTGCTCCAGCAATTGCCCGCCGTGCGTCAGGATGCCGACGATGAAGACCGTAACGACAAAGGCATGGAGCCATGACCAATCAAGCCGCCGATGTTCGGCCCCTCTGGCGTGTTCGATCCCGCGACCTATGAGCCGCGCTCGGGCAAGACCTTCTGGATGGCCGCAACGGACGTGAGTTCGCTGGTGGGCAAGGAGGCAGCAGCCGACACGCTCATCGGCAACTGCACGACCGCACGACCAGCCTCCCGTTCAAATTCGAGTTAGAACTCATATCCAGCCTGTCTGGGGGCACTGTGAAAGAGGGATCTCCGATGACTGTTGAATCGAGAATATTTTCTGTAGCCGAGTATGTTCAGCCGTCCGAAGGCGAGCCTATTCGTTCCGTTGTGCTTGAAACCCGAGACTCAATTATCGTGGTTTGGCATGTCCATCCCGGGCAGGAAATTGCGGCTCACATTCATCCTCACGGCCAAGACACGTGGACTGTTTTGTCGGGAATGGCTGATTACTTTCAGGGCAATGGGATTGTTCGTGCCCTCAGGGAAGGTGAGATAGCCGTGGCAAGACCGGGCCAAGTGCACGGGGCGCGAAATACAGGTACCGAGCCATTTGTGTTCGTCTCGGTTGTGGCATCAGCCAATGCCGGTTTCGTATTGGCTGAGCGATAGAGCCCAATCTCTGGAGTTGGTCCAATGAGCGGTCGGGGAGATAGGTAACAGACATGCAGCGGACACGGCTGCTAAACCAGGTCGCAAACCTCCTTGCGTCGCAGCGTGCCGCAAGCGACGCGATCAATCGAATGGGGTCGGCATGAGACTGAACACCATCCAGTTCCCGACCGCGTAGCCGCCTGTCCTGCCGATCAGGTCTTGACCATCGACGCCTGGGATCAGTCCTGAATGTTCTTGGAGACCACTACGTTATGAGCCGCAGCCGCCGCAAAACACCCATCGTCGGGCACACGACCTGCGGCAGCGAGCGCGAGGACAAGAAGCTCTGGCATCAGCGCTGGCGCACCCGTGAGCGCACGGCGCTGACCAGCGCGTCGCCCGAAGCCCTGAGCGCCCATCTGCCCCTGCTGGAAAACCAGGCCAGCAGCGTCTGGTCGATGGGCAAGGATGGCCGCTCCTACTGGCCCGTCAAGCGCCAGGCCGCCACGGCGGATCGCATCGCCAATCACAAGGGACGCAACCCGCAAGAACGCGCCTCCCTGAAAAAGCGCCTGCTGCGCAAGTGGATGAGCAAATGAAGCTCTCCTTCCATCAGCACATTGCGCTGTTCTGGATGATCGGTGCTCCGGGCGTCTTCGCGCCCGTGATCGAGAACGCCAAGCGGCCCGATGCCGGCGCCGTCATGGCGTGGGGTGTCGCGATCGTGGCGGTGATGATCCTCTTCACCCCTTTGCTGCTGCGCTGTCCACCATTCCGGCGCTGGTATGGCCGGACGGATGCGCTGTCGGAGCGGCAGCGCCAGGCGCTTGCCGAGCGCGGCCTGCGCCGCTACTACCAGACCGCTTTCGATGACGGCTACGTGCCCCGCGTGATGCCCTACGTGTGGCGCATCATCTGGACGGTCGGCGGGTTGATGGCTGTGACCGCCGTACTGCCTACCAACACCGGACGGCCAGCCTTCGATGCCTTGGTGGTCTTCTCGACCTGGTATCCGATAGGCGTGATGCTGCTGGTTTTCGCGTCGAGGCCCCTTGGCCGGTTGATTCGCCAAAGAGCACAGGAGCGGCGGAAATGAGCACGTCAACCATCGAGGCGCTGGCCAGCGCCTGGGCAAGGATTGCCGAGGAAGCGGAATTCCCCGCTGACTACGAGGGGACTGCCACACCACAAGCGCATCGGGCTAGCGAAGCTATTCAGGAGCAGATTCGGGAGCGCATCGTCGCCACCAACGACATGCGGCTGTTCAGCCTGCTGCACCTGCTGGGTCAGGCGTCGCTGCGCATGGAGCAAGCGCTGTGGCCGGAGGATTACGAGCGGATGACGCGCGAGGTTGAGGAAGCCCTGCGGCAAGCCACCGACGCCAACGCCAGATCGTACACCCACGAAGAAGTGATGCAGGCGATGCAGGAACGCATCGACCGGGCGCGAGACAAGCCATGTTGATTGGCTATGCGCGCGTCTCGACGCAGGATCAGAACCTGGAGCTGCAACGCGAAGCCTTGAGCAAGGCCGGATGTAAAAAGGTCTTCGAGGACAAGGTGAGTGGCACGCGGGCAGACCGGCCTGGCTTGGCCAAGACGCTCGAAATGCTGCGCGAAGGCGATACTTTGGTCGTCTGGAAGCTCGACCGGCTGGGCCGGTCGGTCAAGCAACTGGTCGATCTGGTCGGCGATCTGCACAAGCACGGTGTCCAGTTCAGGAGCCTCACCGACTCCATCGACACCGGCACACCATCCGGGCGGTTCTTCTTCCACGTCATGGCGAGCCTTGCCGAAATGGAGCGCGAGCTGACCGTCGAGCGCACCCGCGCCGGGCTGGAAGTCGCCAAGCAGCTCGGCCGCAAAGGCGGCCGCAAGCCGAAGATGACCGACAGCAAGATCGAGTCGGCCAAGAAGCTGCTGGCCAGCGGGGTGCCGCCCAAGGACGTGGCCAAGAACCTCGGCGTGTCCATTCCGACGCTGTACCGCTGGGTGCCAGCCTCCACGCACGCTTAGCGTGCTTTATTTTCCGTTTTCTGAGACGACCCCACGAGTCGCTGTCGCACGAG
>NZ_VRYE01000120.1 GCF_008041835.1 Ectopseudomonas mendocina | reverse complement strand
AGCCGTAGATCAGCAACGACAGCAACATAGCCGGATGGTAGGCAGCGCTGCCACGGCCCGCATAGACGCTCTCCAGCTTCGACAGATCCAGGCCCTCTACGACCTCCACCACGTAGCGCGCCAAATGTGACTCGGGCAGCCAGTCCTGCACCGACGGCGGGAGCAAGTAGTCGATTTCGCGGTTTATCGGTCGAAAGCGGCTCATACAGTCAGGTTCCAGGAGCGATGCGCAATTCTACCGGCGAGGGGAAAAGTCCGACAGGCTGCTAGGGTCTGTTGCCGTTTTACATGGGCAACCATAGGAAGGCGCAGGCCATGGCCACCATGCTCTCGTAATTTCTCTTGAGCTTGTCGAATCGAGAGGCCACCGCCCGGTAGTGCTTCAGCCGGGCGAAAGCGTTTTCGACAGCATGCCATCCACGGCCATTCGTAGATCACGCTTGTTGTAGATGGCCTTGTGCAGGAGAATTTCCCGCAGCTTCGACCAATGCTCGTCGTTGAGCAGTAATAGGGGCATTGCAAGCTCGTATCGATGTCGGGTCAAAGCTTCAACGATACGAGCTTGCTCTTATAGATCAATTGGATAGCGCGAAACGGCAACAGACCCTAGCACATGCCCGGGTTAGTGCGGATCGGGCAAGTTCTCGCCTGCTGGCTTCCATACCGGGGCTTGGGTGATGTCATCGTTACGAGGTACTGGAATCATGCGCCATCTCGATCTACAGGTTGTCAGCCAGGCACTCGAATGGGCCCGTGCCGGTCGTGCGCTGTGGTTCTGTACGGTACTCTCGACCTATGGCTCGGCGCCGCGCGCCCCGGGGGCAATGCTGGTGGCCAGCGGTGCTGGTGAGCATGTCGGTTCGCTCTCCGGCGGCTGTGTCGAGGAAGAATTCCTCGCCAGCCTGGCCCGTGGCGAGCTGCGTGAGTCGGCGCAGATTGTCCGCTACGGCGACAGCGCCGAGGAGAGTCGGCGCCTGCGTCTGCCGTGCGGCGGGGTGCTGGTTGTGCTGGTGGAGCACCGCGCGCCCAGCGGCGAGTGGATCGAACACCTGGAAAACCTGAAGGTGGCATTGCTCGGTCAGCATCGCCTAGTGCGCCATGTCGACCTTAACAGTGGTGCGCTGCGCCTGGATCCGGACGCCGGTCAGGGTAGCGAACGGGTGCAGATCGTCGACGAGACGGTACGCATTCATGTCGGCCCGGTCCTGCGCCTGATTCTCGCTGGGCTCTCCCCGGTGGCCGAGGCCTGCGCCGCTTTTGCCCGCGCCATCGGCTGCGAGGTGATTGCCTGTGACCCCCGTGAGGAAGTCGAGCACATCGTGCTTGACGGTGTGCAGATGCTGCGTGTCTTGCCCTCGCTGTTCATCGGCGCTGGAGGTTGCCACGCCGCCACCGCGGTGGTGGCGTTAACCCATGATCCACGTATCGACGACCTGGCCCTGATGGAGGCCGTGCACACCCCGGCGTTCTACATCGGCGCCATGGGCTCGCAGGCCACGTCGGCCAAGCGCGCCGAGCGGCTCAAGCGCGTTGGCGGCCTGTCCAACGAGCAGATCGCGCGCCTGCACATGCCCATCGGTCTAGATCTGGGCAGTAAGGCGCCGGCGGAAATAGCCCTGGCGGTGATGGCGGATGTCCTCCGTGTATACCATGGCAGGGCGCGCCATGCCTTGTGATCAGGTCATTGCCTTGGTGCTGGCAGCAGGCAGCAGCAGGCGCTTCGGTGGCGACAAACGGATGGCACGACTGGCCGACGGTCGAGGTTTGCTGGAGTCGACCCTAGTTGCGGTGGCAGCGGTATTTAAGCGGGTATATGTGGTACTGCGCGCGGAGGACTCGCCGGCCGCTTTGGGCGTTCCGCCAGGTGTTGGCGTGATCCGGGCAACACACGCCACTCGCGGAATGGGTGCCAGCCTGGCGCAAGCGGTTGCCGAGCTGGCAGATAGCGAGGCCAAGGCGCTGGCAGTATTCCTCGGCGATATGCCCTGGATCGGCGCTACGACTCAGCGGTACTTGTGTACTAGGGTGAATCGGTCAATTATTATTCGACCGCACTATCGGCGCTGCTCAGGACATCCGGTGTTGTTCGGCCGAGATTTCTGGCCGGCTCTGCGAAAACTCGATGGTGATAGCGGTGCTCGTGAGCTCCTCCGTGAGCAACACGCGTCTTGCGTGAGTGTCGATGTGGAGGATCCAGGTATCCACCAGGATATTGATACGCCTGATGACCTCCGGCTAACCGCCTCGAGAGTAATCTTCTAAGAAGGCGCAGATAGAACCAAGCGCTGCGGACAACGCTCATCCAGCGGATGAGGGGGAATAGCTTATGTCAGTCGCACAACGCGTATTTCATGGCAATTTTGGCCGAGTTGCCTTGTTGAACATGAATAGCCCCTTAGTCATGCATGCCCATTCGGAATGCCATGTACTGGTGAAAGTGGCGGGTGACGACACCTTCTTCAACGTCCGAGGCCGTCAGGTGCCGCTGACTGACCGCAATGCTGTCTTGGTCAACGCCTGGGAACCGCATTATTTCGATTACCAGGCAGGTGCCGGCAATACCTTGATTCTGGCGCTGTATATCGAGCCGGCCTAGCTTGCCACTTGAGTTTTACTTGTTCGACCTCCTCATCCAGCTGATCGAAGACTCCTCGCAGTGGCGGCATCTCTGTCGGATGGGCGCTCGCACCGCCAATGAATACCGCGACGCGCGAGTGCGCAAAGGTACCGAGTTTTTGCTCAATCACTTGCATGATCTGGCGCCAATCGACAATGCGGCCAAATTCTGTGGTCTGTCACGCGCGCACTTCTATTCTCTGTTTCGCAAGGAGACCGGCATGACACCCAACCTGCTGCTCAACGCGACGAGGATGCAGCGTGCCTTTTCCTGGCTCGACAGCGAGCGTAGTGGCACCCTGGGCTTGCTTTCCGAGTCGTTGGGTTTCTCCGAACAGGGGCATTTCACGCGCTTCTTCAAGCACCACATCGGCGCCTCGCCGAGCCAGTACCAGCGGGTGGTGGACAGTTACCCGCATTCCTGAGCCATGGATCGTTGGCTTTGAATAGAATTTGCGGAGTGTTGCTGTTTTTTCGGTGCGCCCTTTGTTAATTATGGGCATATCCCTCTCCCTCCACGATGCATATGAACCACTCACCAGGCTTGCCCCACCTGGTCAGCAATGATTGCCGCAACCACGCAAGGGAGGAGCGCGTCGTAACGCATACGTCTGATGGCCAACACTTCAAGGCCGAACAAGGCCCCGGTAAGAGGGGTGCCGAAGACGGACGCAAAGCCGGCACTAACAGCCATGAGAATCCCCGGCGATCTTCGCGACGCAGCCGGAAGACATGCGTCAGTTGATCGGCAAGGGCGCCTCCCATCTGCACCGCTCTACCCTCACGCCCCACAGATGCGCCAAAGAGTTTTGATGAAGTGGTTGAGACCCTTCGCCGCGATCAAACCTTTTGAAGCGCTTGTCGTTAAGGGAAAGCTTTGGGTGCCGCCGGTAAACGGTCCTCGGGTAGCGTAGACCTAGCAGGCTGTTGAAAAACTATCTGCGTTGCCACTGCTGCGTTAAAAACAGGCTCAAAATGCTCATTTACAGCTCGTAAACTCCGCTTTTTCGCCTATTTTTGCCTTGCATTGGCTGCCTCGCCTACGTTTTTCAACGGCCTGCTAGATCTTTTCTTGCAGCACTTTGAAAAAGGCATCGATATTTTCGTCGTGGCGTTTGTAGTAGGTCCAGGGGCCGATCCGCTGCGATGTCACCAATTGCGCTCGCTGTAGAGCTGCGAGATAAAGCGATGTCGTTGACTGCGAGAGGCCCGTGCGTTCCTGGATGATACTGACGCACACACCTACCGTCTCTGGATCTACCTCCTGTTCGGGAAAGTTTGTCCTGGGATCCTTGAGCCAATTAAGGATGGCTAGGCGCATCGGGTTCGCCAATGCTTTAAGGGCTTCGTTGACATCAATGGTCATAGATTTTTCTATACCTGTTTTTTTGCGATATTTAGATATTTTCCTAGTTCGCGTAGAAAGTTGGAAGGCGTCTCCGTGACCTCTGCGCGCCCGCCTGTCAAAAAGACTGGCTGCTCTGGACTGAAATCCTATTGTCCTGTCAGGTTGGACTATCGGGCACCTGTGTGCCGAATTGCGGGACGATATGCTTGCCAAGTTCCTCGATAACCTCTGCTGCGGGGCGTTTACCATACTTGAGGTTCAGGATGACATGATCTACACCGATTTCCTGAAGTGTATCCAGCAAGGCCAGAAGGTAGTTACGTCCCAGTCGGAATCCTAGCCCGGATTTCTCATGA
>NZ_VRYE01000012.1 GCF_008041835.1 Ectopseudomonas mendocina | reverse complement strand
GGGTTTGGGGAGCAATGGAACCAAAAACCAACGTAAGCCCTACCAACGCTTTTCGGTGTCTTCTTCCCAGGCGCCCATCTCGACAAAACAGTTGCGCATGTCGGCCTCCTGGCTGATCTCGGTCAGCAGGTCATGCACGCTCTTGTCCAGCTCATCGTCGCTCCGATACGGAATGGTCAACTCATAGTGGCCGGCATCCAGCCGCTTCATGCCATAGGGCTCCAGGCAGTAGCGCTCAATGTTCTCCGTGGCCCGCTTCCGGCCGCGCACGAACTTGCTGTTATTCACCACCGCGAGGCGCAGGGTGACGGTGGCCACCCGCTCGGCGGCGGGCGGCTCTGCCGGCGACGCGGCCGAAGGCTGCTGGTCGCGTGACCTGGCGCTCTTCTGGTACGCGCCGATCTCGACACCACGGTGGCGCAGGTAGCTGTACAGCGTGCTCTTGGAGATGTGCAGCTTCTCGCCGATCGCGCTGACGCTCAGGCGACCTTCGCGGTAGAGGGTTTCGGCCGCCATGGCGGTGGCCTCAGCCTTGGCTGGCAGGCCCTTGGGACGGCCACCGATCCGGCCACGCGCCCGTGCGGCCGACAGACCCGCCTGAGTCCGCTCGCGGATCAGCTCGCGCTCGAACTCCGCCAGCGAGGCGAACAGGTTGAACACCAGGCGGCCTTGGGCGTGGGTGGTGTCGATGGGGTCATTCAGGCTCTGTAAGCCGACCTTGCGCTCTGCCAGCTCGCCGACCAACTCGACCAGGTGCTTGAGGGAACGCCCAAGGCGATCCAGCTTCCAGATCACCACGGCATCACCCGGCCGCACGTTGGCCAGCAGTTTGTCCAACTCCGGCCGGGCGCTTTTCGCGCCGCTGGCGATGTCTTGGTAGATGCGTTCGCACCCGGCCTGTTTCAGGGCATCGACTTGTAGGTCGGCTTTCTGATCCCGAGTGCTCACTCGCGCATAACCGATCTTCATCAAAAGTACTGTTTACTCGACTACGTTAGTAATAGTTGAACTTTGATTAAGCGTACCAGTTATTTGAACCGTAGCGCGGGGAGCTTAACGAACCGAGCCATTCCTCGATAGAGTTCGGCAAAACCTTCGTTTTGTCGAACCATTGCATCGCCCTTTGTGATTGGCGTATAAACACACAAACACCTATTAGCGGAGAACGCTATGAATACCATTCGCTGGAATGTCGCCGTCTCGGCCGACACCGACCAGTCGCTTCGGATGTTTCTGGCCAGCCAGGGCGGCGGCCGTAAGGGCGACCTGTCGCGCTTCATCGAAGAAGCGGTACGGGCACACATCCTGGAGCTGAGCGCTGAGCAGGCCAAGGCCGCTAACGCCCATCTGAGTGAGGCAGAATTGACCAACGCGGTTGACGAAGCGCTCGACTGGGCACGTAAGCGCTGATGCGGGTCGTGTTGGATACCAACATCCTGTTCAGCGCCCTGATCTCGCCACATGGCGCGCCCGATGCGATCTACCGTGCCTGGCGGGCGGCGCGTTTCGAGGTGGTGACCTCGCGGATGCAACTCGATGAAATTCGTCGAGCCAGCCGCTATCCCAAGCTTCAGGCCATCCTACAGCCCGCCAAGGTGGGCGCCATGATCAATAACCTGCAACGGGCTGTGGTACTGGAGCGCCTGACCATCGAGGTCGAAGCCGATGATCCGGATGACTCGTTTTTGCTGGCCATGGCCTTGGCGGGCGATGCGGACTACCTGGTAACCGGTGATCGCCGCGCCGGCCTGCTGCAACGCGGGCACATCGAACGCACGCGGATCGTCACGCCCGCCGTGTTCTGCGTCGAGGTGCTGTGATCAATGCCGGTCGGTTTTCTGACTCAAGAGCAACGCGACGGTTTTGGCCGCTATGTTGATTCGCCCAGCCGTGAAGAGCTGGAACGTTACTTCCACCTGAGCGATGAAGACCGTGAAACCATCCAGGTGCTGCGGGGTAACCATAACCGTCTGGGTTATGCCGTTCTGCTGACCACCGTCCGCTTCGTTGGCGTTCTGCCGGACAAGCCCGCCGCCGTGCCGGTGGAAGTCCTGCAGGTGCTTTGCCGACAACTGGCGATTCCAGACCCCGACTGCCTCCAGCGCTATAGCGATCATCGCCGCTGGATACATGCCACCGATATTCAGAACCGCTTTGGCTATCGTCATTTCACCGATCCGGGCATCGGCTTTCGCTTGAGCCGCTGGCTGTATGCCCTCTGCTGGACGGGCACCGACCGGCCGGGAGTGCTGTTTGAGCGAGCCACCTCGTGGCTGTTCACACAGAAAGTCCTCCTGCCTGGTGTGTCTCAACTAGAGCGCTTTATCGCCCAGTTGCGCAGTCGGGTCGAAGAACGCCTCTGGTTTACGCTGGGCCGCAGCGTGACTGAGGAACAGCGATTGCAACTGCAAGACTTGCTGACGGTGGCCGAAGGCAACCGCAGCTCCCGGCTGGATCAATTGCGCTCCGGCCCGGTCATGGTCAGTGGCCCCGCGTTGATTCGGGCACTGCGCCGGCTCGATGACGTGCGCGGCATCGGCATCACCTTGCCGGCGGCGGCGCACATCCCTCCCAGCCGTATCGCCGCCCTGGCCCGCTTCGCCAACACGGCCAAGGTCACCGCGATTAATCGGCTGCCGGCGTCGCGGCGGATGGCGACACTGGTGGCCTTCGCACTCTGCCTGGAGGCGACTGCGCACGACGACGCACTGGAAGTCCTGGAGGCCTTGCTGCGCGACCTGTTCAGCAACGCGGAGAAGGCCGACAAGAAAGCCCGCATGCGCAGCCTGAAAGACCTGGATCGGTCGGCCGCGACGCTCGCCGCCGCGTGCAAGGTCGTGCTGGACAGCTCGATCAGCGATGACAACGTGCGCGCCCGGCTGTTCAACGACCTGCCGAGGACCACCCTGGAAAAGGCCCTGGAAGAGGTCAACGCGCTGATCCGCCCGGTAGATGACGTCTATTTTCTTGCATTGGAAGCGCGCTACCGCAGCGTGCGCCGCTTCCTGCCCGACCTGCTCAAGCACATCCGCTTCGGCTTCAGCCCGGCCGGCAAGGGCGTGGCGGCTAGTCTGGAGTGGCTGCAACTGAACCTGCCGCGCCGGAAGCCAGAGGATGACGCGCCGCAGGAGATCGTGGCCAAGGCTTGGCAGAAGCACATCACCCGCGAAGATGGCTCCCTCGACATGGGTGCCTATGTGTTCTGCACGCTCGATGCGCTGCGCACGGCCCTGCGCCGCCGCGATGTCTTCGTCTCGCCCAGTTGGCGCTATGCCGACCCGCGCCTTGGCCTGCTCGACGGTGCCGAATGGCTGGCGGCGCGACCGATCATCTGCCGGTCACTGGGCCTGACCATCGACGCCAAAACCACCCTGGACGCCTTGTCCGTCGAGCTGGATGCAACCTGGCTGGCAGTAGCCGCGCGCCTGCCCGACAACCCGGCGATTCAACTGAGCGAGAACACCGAGGGCAAGACCGAACTGTCGCTCGGGGCGCTGGACAAGCTGGACGAGCCCTGCTCGTTGCTGCAACTGCGGGCGGCCGTGTCTGACCTGATGCCGCGTGTCGATCTGCCGGAAATCCTCTTGGAAATCGCCGCCCGCACTGGCTTTTCCGAGGCCTTCACCCATGTCTCCGAACGCAATGCACGCGCCGACAACCTGGTCACCAGCCTCTGCGCGGTGCTGTTGGGCGGGGCCTGCAACACCGGCCTGGAGCCCTTGATCCGCACCGACAACCCGGCGCTGCGCCGTGACCGGCTGTCCTGGGTCAGCCAGAATTATATCCGCGACGACACCCTGTCAGCGGCTAACGCCATCCTGGTCGGAGCGCAAAGCCAACTGGAACTGGCCCAAGTCTGGGGTGGCGGCGAGGTCGCCTCCGCCGATGGCATGCGCTTCGTCGTACCGGTGCGCACCGTGCATGCCGGCCCCAATCCGAAGTATTTCGGCACCGGCCGTGGTGTCACCTGGTACAACCTGATTTCCGACCAATTCTCCGGCCTCAACGCCATCACCGTGCCCGGCACGCTGCGCGACAGCCTGGTGTTGCTGGCGGTCGTGCTGGAACAGCAGACCGAGTTGCAGCCGACGCAAATCATGACCGACACCGGGGCCTACAGCGATGTGGTGTTCGGGCTCTTCCGCCTACTTGGCTACCACTTCAGTCCGCGGCTGGCCGATGTCGGCGGTACCCGCTTCTGGCGCACGCGCCCGGACGCGGACTACGGCAAGCTCAACGGGCTGGCCCGCCAGTCGGTCAAACTCGACCTGATCGCCGAGCACTGGGACGACCTGCTGCGCCTGGCCGGCTCGCTCAAACTCGGCCGGGTGCCGGCGACTGGCATCATGCGCACGCTGCAAACGGGAGATAGACCCACCCGGCTGGCCCAGGCGCTGGCCGAATTCGGGCGGATCGAAAAGACTCTGCACACGTTGACCTATATCGACGACGAGTCCAAGCGCCGCGCCACCCTGACCCAGTTGAACCGAGGCGAAGGCCGGCACAGCCTGGCCCGCGCCGTGTTCCACGGCAAACGCGGCGAGCTCCGCCAGCGCTACCGCGAAGGCCAGGAAGACCAGCTCGGTGCTCTGGGCCTGGTGGTGAACATCATCGTGCTGTGGAACACCCTCTACATGACGGCGGCCGTGGAACGGCTCAAGCAGCACGGCTATCCAGTGCTGGAAGAGGATTTGGCCCGGCTATCGCCGCTGATCTACGAGCACATCAACATGCTCGGGCGGTATTCCTTTGCGGTACCGGAAGAAGTTGCGCGCGGCGAGCTGCGGCCACTGCGTAATCCAGACGACGACCTGTGATCCCCCTAAACGCTATGAGCAACACCCAAGCTGCTGCTGGATCGGCGGGCACTTCACCGAGCCGAACGAACAGAAAACGCAGCAATCCCCTGGGTTGGGGCGCAGCAGCGCCTTGCAGTTGCTGCACTCGTAATAGAACTGGCAGGCGTCCGTGGGCATGGTTTCCGGCTTGGCGAAGCCGCAGCGCGGGCAAGTCAGCACGGACTCAAGGACAATGGCGCTCATCGTGACCTCACTTCTGCACTGTGGAGGGGTATCCCGCGTTCGCGGTCGCCTCAGTCAGTGCCTCGGGCTGGGCCTTATCGGGATCGTAGGTGACGGTCGCCGTCTTCTGGTCGAAATTGACCTGGACGTCACTCACGCCGGACACCTTCTCCAGCGACTTCTTGACCGTGATCGGACAGAGTCCGCACGTCATGTTCTGCACGTCGAGCGTGACGGTTTTCGGGGGAGCCGCCAGCGCCACGAAGGGCAAGGCGAAAAGCACGGCGATCAGCAGTTTGCGCATGGTTAATCTCCTTCAGTAGAACAGCGGGGCGAGCCACGGCACGGCCAATAGGCCGAGCAGCAGCACGCTGACGATCCAGAACACGAGTCGCTGTCGCCCGAGCGGGCGGGGCACGGCGCAGGGTGTACCTGGCGTACAAACCTGTG
>NZ_VRYE01000119.1 GCF_008041835.1 Ectopseudomonas mendocina | reverse complement strand
ATACGGAAGCAGTCGTACCTATGTTCAGAGGCAGATTATTTCACTGGCAAACCGGGAGGAGTTCATATACGGATGCAATCCGGGGAAACCGAGATCGCGCTCCGGATTGCAGCCGGGCTACGGGGCTGGCGAAACGCGCCTCTTCAGCTTGCGTAGTCAAAGCGTTTGGCGATCAACAGCAGCATCTGCTCCAGCGCCAGGCCCACCAGGCCGACGATGATGATGGCGATGAGAATGTGCTCGACGTTGAGGTTGTTCCACTCGTCCCACACCCAGAAGCCCAGTCCGATGCCGCCGGTGAGCATTTCCGCGGCGACGATCACCAGCCAGGCCACGCCGATGGCCAGGCGGATGCCGGTCATCAGGTGCGGCAGCACGGCAGGAAACAGAATGCGCGTCAGCACCTTGAACTCGGACAGCTTGAGCACGCGGGCCACGTTCAGGTAGTCCTGCGGCACGCTGGCCACGCCGGCGGCGGTGTTGAGGATGATCGGCCAGATCGAGCTGATGAAGATCACCCAGATCGACGCCGGGCCGGCGGCCTCGAACACCAGCAGGCCAATGGGCAGCCAGGCCAGCGGTGATACCGGGCGCAGCAGGCTGATGATCGGCGCCAGCATGCCGGCGAGAAAGGCAAAGCGGCCGATGGCGAACCCCAGTGGGATGCCCACCAGCGCCGCCAGACCGAAGCCGACGCCGACGCGGCCGAGCGAGTTGAGAATGTTCCAGCCAATGCCCATGTCATTCGGGCCGTTGTCGTAGAACGGGTCGGCAAACAGCACCAGCGCGGCCTGGCCGGTGCTCAGCGGCCCGGGCAGGCCTTCGCTGTACTGCGCCAGCAGCGCCCAGAAACCGATGAAGGCGATGATGCCCAGCAGCGGCGCGATGCCGGCCTTGGCCAGATTGCCGAGGGTGGCAACGCTCGGCAGCAGGGCGCTCACTGACAGGCGCGGCTTGCCGGCGACGGTGAGTGGTGTTTTCAAAGGCGCGTTCATGCTCACCTCCGGTCAGGCTTTTATGGCGAAGGAGTCGGCGTAGGCGGCCGGATTGCTACCATCCCAGACCACACCGTCGATCAATGTGCTGCTGCGCAGCGGGCTGCTCGGCACGGCCAGCATGAGGGCGCCGGCCGCCTCGGCGTAGAGCGCGGTCTGGTTGACCTGCGCAGCCACGGCGGCGTAATCCGGCGCATCCTTAAGCAGGCCCCAGCGCTTGAATTGGGTGAGGAACCACATGCCGTCGGAGTGATAGGGGAAGTTGACGCTGCCGTCCTTGCAGAAGGCCATGGCGTGTTCGTCCTTCCAGCTGTTGCCGAGGCCGTCCTCGTACTGGGCGAGAAAGCGCGGCTCGATCACCTGTACCGGCGCGTTGACGTAGGCCTTGCCGGAAATCAGCTTGGCGGTGCTCTTGCGGTTCTCCTCGCTGGCCTCGATGAAGCGGCTGGCATCGAGAATCGCCATGATCAGCGCGCGCGCCGCGTTCGGATACTGCTCGATAAAGGCGCGGGTGGTGCCAAGCACCTTCTCCGGGTGGTCCGGCCAGATCTGCTGCGTGGTGGTGGCGGTAAAGCCGATCTTGTCGAAGATCGCCCGCGCACCCCAGGGCTCGCCAACGCAGAAACCGTCCATGTTGCCAACGCGCATGTTGGCGACCATCTGCGGTGGCGGCACGACGATGGTCTTTACGTCGCTCATGGGGTTGATGCCCAGGCTGCCAAGCCAGTAGTACAACCACATGGCGTGGGTGCCGGTGGGGAAGGTCTGGGCGAAGGTCAGCGGGTTGCCGCCTTTCTTGACGTGTTCGGCCAGTTGCGCGCCGTTGGTGACACCGGCCTCGCGCAGTTGCTTGGACAGGGTGATGGCCTGGCCATTCTGGTTCAGGCCCATCAGCACCGCCATGTCCTTCTGCGGGCCGGCCAGGCCGAGCTGGGCACCGTACATCATGCCGTAGAGCACGTGGGCAGCGTCCAGTTCGCCGGTATTGAGCTTGTCACGCACGCCGGCCCAGGAGGCCTCCTTGCTCGGCGTGATGCTCAGCCCGTATTTCTCGCCGAAACCCTGGGTGGCAGCAACCACCACCGAGGCGCAATCGGTCAGCGGAATGAAGCCGACTTTCAGCGCGGCCTTTTCCGGGGCATCGGAGCCGGCTGCCCAGGCGGCGCTGCGCAGCGCAGCGGGGGCGGACAGGCCGAGCGCGGCGATACCGCTCACGGCGCCGGCCAGGGCGATGGATTGCTTGAGGAAGTTGCGGCGGCTGGTGTCCAGCGGCTTGTTCGAATCACGATCGGTCATGGGTCTAATCCTTGTCAGGCGCATAAACAAAAACGGCGTACGCCAGGCCACCTCAAATGAGAGGGAGGTGACCTGACGGACGCCGTTGTCCGTGATCCTCGGCTCGCCGCCGTTGGCGTGCTACGCAGGATGTTGTCAGTGACTTAGCAAGGGGCTTGCCAGTTTTTCAGCATGGCCTGTCAGCGCTGCGACGGTTGTCAGGCAGAGCATCTTGCAAGGCGCTGCATTCAAGCCATCACCCAGGAAAATCAACGTATTACAGCCATATGATGAGCGAGCTGTAAGCCTCAGCGGCCCGGCCTGTGGGCGGTGCATATGGCGCCTTATTGAGCCAATGCCGTGCATCCTCATGCAGCGTTGAGCGTTTTTGGGTCGCCATGCCCGTTCAAGAGGCCGGCTGTACGTGCGCCTCTTCGACGTAATCACGCAGCCAGCGCAGCACCTCTACGGCCTCCCAGCGGGCCGGGTCGAACAGTGCATATGCCAAGCCCTGATAGCCGACCACATCCAGTTACCGGTGGTAGCCGGCACGTTGCAACAGCGCCTCGATCTCGGCGAAGCAGCTATTGAAATGCTGGCGATTGAACGGTGTACGGCTCTCGGTGACGATGCCTTCGAGCAGCAGCTCATCGACCATCTCACGCACACGCTCCAGCGGCATGCGATTGACCCGGTGTTTCAGCTGCAATACGTCCAGCATGATGGTGCTCCTGTGTAATCGGTGTAGTACCTGCGTCACAGAGTAATCGAAAAATACTGTACAAATAAACAGTATTGGTTGATAGTGGCCTCACTCAGGCGACAACAACCCGTCCACCATCCCAGGGTGGACGCCTTGCAAAGGGGTATTGGCAATGCAACAGATGCTGATGACGATTGTGCTATTGGCCCTGCTCAGCGGCTGCGCGCAACCGCAGATAGAACGCCCACAGGCCAACGGCGCCTACCTGGTGATAGAAGGTGAACAGGCCTGGGCTGTGCTGGTATCCGATGGCCAGCGTGTCGAGGAAGCCGGGGTGGTGCTCGACGTGATTCGCCTGCCCAGCCACCACTCCAACATCGCCGCCAGCTACGTGATCGAAACACCCAACTGCGGCAAGCTGCAGTGGCTGACCGAACGCCACGGCGCCGCAGAAGGGGAAACCACATTGCTGCCGGCTGCCTTCAACGAACAACTGAGCAAGCCCGGCTGCGTACTGACGCAAGGCCTTAGCCGAAGCTGGACGGCGCTGGACTACTCGGGCTGATCCGCAGGGCGCGCGATGCGCACCACCATCAGACGCTGCACAAACAAAAGCGCCGCGACCTCAAAGGAAGCGGCGCTTTCATAGGTGCGCTGTTTCGCGGGCTTGCAGATGCCCTGAAAGGCTAATCATCACCAAGCTGCAGTGCAGGCTCGGATGCCCGCCTGCTTGGGCTTCGGCGTTTTAAGTGTTGCCTCAAACCAGGTGCTGCTTGTCCAGCGCAATGGCTGCATCGAGGGTTTCCAGCAGCGCCTTGCGTACCTTCAGCTTGGTGTTCTTGTGCGCGGTCATATTGATCTTCTTCATCTGCTGCGCCACCGCCTGAGTGGTGGCCAGCAATTGCTCGGCCGGCACCACCTTGTCCAGGAAGCCTGCTTCTACTGCGCCCGCCGGGTCGAACATCTCGCCATTGATCACCGAGCGATGAAACGCTGACTTGCGCAGGCGATCACGGGCCAGTTCGATACCGACATGGTGCATGGTCATGCCGATTTGCACCTCGTTCAGACCGATACTGAACGGTCCTTCGACACCGATACGGTAGTCGGCCGACAACAGGATGAACGCACCCTTGGCCACGGCATGACCCGGGCAGGCGACGATGATCGGGTAGGGGTGGGCGAGCATGCGTCGCGCCAACGTGGAGCCAGCAGCCACCAGGTTGATTGCATTCTGCGGGCCCGAGGTCATCACCTTCAGGTCATAGCCGCCGGAAAGAATCCCCGGCTGGCCGGTGATGATGACGATGGCGCGATCCTGCTCCGCGCGGTCGAGAGCGGCATTGAAGGCTGCGATCACGTCGGGCGAAATGGCATTGACCTTGCCATTGCTCAGGCTGAGAGTGGCGATGCCGTCTTCGAGTTGATAGCTGATCAGGTCGCTCATGGCGGTTTTCCTTGTTAGAGCCTTGGGGGCGAATGTGGGCAGAAGGTACTCAGCCGAAGCGCTCTGGTAAAGCGCCGCGACTGACTGGCTGGTCAGTGTTTTTGGCTATCGCGGCGATGCCGGATGGCAATTGGTCGAACGCAAAGCCAGGCCTTTAAGGTGAGCAGCGAACCGAAGGAGCTGCCCCATGAACACCCTCTACTCCATCCTTTATATGGTCGCCGTGATCGGCCTGCTGCTGGCATCGGTCGTGCTCAGCGAAACCCTCTATCTGCGCAGCCCATCCGGCGTGCTGATGCTATTTGGCTTGGGTCTGTTCATGTCCCTGGGTTTCCTCCTGTTCGGCCACATACGCTTCGACGAAAAGCCCGCCGACGATCATCCGGAAACCCGGCTGCGCTCTTAAGCGCATGAATCCTTTAAAAAAATTTGCCATCGGGAAAACATTCGACTAAGATAGCGCGCCTCGACGGGGTAAACGCCAAAACGTCGAGATCCGGTGAAGTGTCCGAGTGGTTGAAGGAGCACGCCTGGAAAGTGTGTATACGGGAAACCGTATCAAGAGTTCGAATCTCTTCTTCACCGCCACTTTCAATAAGCCCTTGATTTTCCTAGAGAATCAGGGGCTTTTTGTTTCAGCTAGACGCCTTTCTGATCCCATAGGTACAGAAGGGTGGTACAGATGCACGTCATGACCAAGCCGTGGAAGCATCCTCGTTCGGGGATTTTTTACCTCCGCCGTGAAGTCCCCGAAGACATCCGTCAGACCATCGGCAAGCGCGAATGGAAGGTCTCACTCAGAACCCGAGACTTCGCCACTGCCCGTCCTCGTTTCGCATCGGAGCTGATCCGTTGTGAGGACATCTTCTTCGCAGCCAGAGAGCAACTCGCTGGCCGCCCCCGAGTTCTAGCCTCTGATGCCCCAAGCTCGCCGATAGGTGGGCGCAAGCTGTGCTTGAGTCATGGGAGAGCAAGTCGGAGGATCTCACCGACTTTCTGATCCAGCCTCTTGATGGCGATGACGCCACCGATGTTCAGCTCGCCTGTGATGTTGTCGATAGCAGCAGCTACAAGGCTCGCCAGAACGCTGTAGAAGGGTTCATGAAGTCGGTGCTGGCTGAGCACCATTTGCCTGTTCCTGATGCCTCTGAGCCCGCCTACAGGTCTCTGGTGGATGCGTTCTACAGCCGTTGGTGTGACCTCTGCAGGATGGCACTGGCGCGATTTGCAGGTGACTGGCGAGAAGCCATGGAGCTTCCGTTCGCTGAGAAACCACTCGCAGTGGAGCAGAAGGCAGCAGAGAGCAAGCTGAGCGGCCCCAGGCTTTCGGAAGTCTTCAAGAAATGGGCGGATGACAAGCGCCAGACTGATGGCGACACCCGTAGCACCAACAAGACCATCTCTGAGTTCGGCGCAACGGTCACGCGCTTCGTTGAGCTATACGGTGACCTTCATGTGCCCAGGATCACCCGTGCGCTTTGCCAGGAGTTCAAGACGGCTCTGAGCAAGCTGCTGACGAAGGGAGAGGGGATTCGAGGGTTGGCTGCGCCGGAATTGATTGCCAAGGCTGAGGCAGAAGGGTTGCCTACTGCCGGGTTGGCGACGGTGAAGAAGCAACTGCGAGCCCTGTCCGCTGTGCTGAACTTCGCAGTACAGCGCTTGGCCGCGATGGACGAAGAACCCATCTCTGCCTCGGGAATGCTCAGAAGCATCGCCAAGGCAGCGCGAAGAGCTGAAACAAGGGCTGCCGAGGACAAGCACTACACTCGCCAGGATCTGGTCGCCATCTTCAGTAGCCCCTTGTTCAAAGGCCAATGGCAGCCGCCGCGTTCTGATTTTGGTCAGGCGCTGTACTGGCTACCGTTGCTCATGGTTTACACGGGAGCCCGTCGAGAGGAGATGGCGCAATTGCTGGTGTCGGACGTGCGCAAGGAAGAGGGTTCGGGCATCTGGTATCTCTCCATTGCTCCGGGGGATGGCAAAACCGTGAAGACAAGCAGCAGTCGCCGTAAGGTTCCCCTTCATGCCGATCTGCTGGCGCTGGGCTTCATCGACTACCGCAACAGCCTACCTGCTGAAGGTCGTCTATTCCCGAAACTGGAAGAGCATCCCGAGAATGGCTACGGCCACGCAGTAGGTAAGGCGTGGGCCAAGTATCTGAAGGAAGTGGTCGGGCTTGAAAGCCAAGCCAGTCCTTCGCACGGCTTCCGTCATACCTTCAAGACGCTGTGTCGAGAGGTGGGTATCGAGGCGGCTGTCAGCGACTGGATAACTGGTCACTCCATAGCTGGGGTGGGTGCTGACCATCCTGAAGCACGGCGGTTCGGCTACGAGGCTGGCGTTGATCCGGCCAACAAGATGGAGCTGAGACTGATCCGGGTCGAGTTGGCCAACGGAGACAGCGAGGTAGTGCGTACATGG
>NZ_VRYE01000118.1 GCF_008041835.1 Ectopseudomonas mendocina | reverse complement strand
GGCGATGGCGCTGCTGTGTTGCGCCCGGCGCTGCTTCTGCTGGTGTTGCTGTACAGCGTGCTGGCGCTGGCACGCTTCGCCGGGCTGTGGCTGGATGGCGGCGCGCAGCAGACCTTCAATCTCTACGCGCTGCTGCTCGAGGTGCTCTCGGCCGCTTTGGCCTGGTGGGCGTTGCGCGGCGTGTCACACTGAGCTGTAGCCCGGATGCAATCCGGGAACTGGGCTGCAGGCAAACCCCGGATTGCATTCGGGCTACGAGGGACGGCTCAGCGCCGTTCCAGCAGCACACCCGCTTCCATATGGTGGGTGTAGGGGAACTGGTCGAACAGCGCACTGCGCGTGATCTTGTGCGTGTCATGAAGCTGGGCGATGTTGGCCGCCAGGGTCTCCGGGTTGCAGGAGATATAGAGGATGCGCTGGAAACGCCGAGTCAGCTCGCAGGTGTCCGGGTCCATGCCCGCGCGCGGCGGGTCGACGAACACGCTGCCGAAGTCGTAGCTTTTCAGGTCGATACCGGCCAGGCGGCGGAATGGCCGCACCTCGTTGAGCGCCTGGGTCAGTTCCTCGGCGGACAGGCGCACCAGCTCGACGTTGTTCACGCCGTTGTCAGCCAGGTTGGCCAGGGCGGCGCCCACCGAAGTCTTGCTGATTTCGGTGGCCAGCACGCGGCGTACGCGGGTGGCGAGCGGCAGGGTGAAGTTGCCGTTGCCGCAGTACAGCTCCAGCAGATCGTCGTCACGCTCGCCGAGTACGTCATGAGCCCAGCCGAGCATCTTCTCGCACACCGCGCCGTTGGGCTGGGTAAAGGCGCCTTCCGGTTGGCGATAGTGGAAACTGCGCCCGGCCACGCTCAGCTCTTCTTCCACGTAATCGCGGCCAATCACCAAGCGCTGGCCACGGGAGCGGCCGACCAGGCTGACGTTCAGTTCGGCGGCCAGTTTCTCCGCCTCGGCCTGCCAGGCTTCGTCCAGCGGGCGG
>NZ_VRYE01000117.1 GCF_008041835.1 Ectopseudomonas mendocina | reverse complement strand
GCCATGGCGGAAGCCCTTTTGCCTACCTACCCCGCATCACTTGACACCGCCAGCCAAACCCTGGCTTGAAAATTGTACAAAAAATACCCAGCCCGCTCGATTGCCCCGCCTTCATCGCCGCCCACCGCCAGAATCCTCAAGACTTTACCCGCCGACGCCAGCTCACCTTCAAGAACCTCGTCCTGTTCCTGCTCAATCAGCCGCGCACGGCCCTGCAAACCGAACTCGATCAGTTCTATCGCGTACTCAATCAGGCGTCGACTGAGACGCAAATGGTCACTGCGCAGGCCTTCTGCAAAGCGCGCAAAAAGCTCAACCCCGAGGTATTTGAAAGTCTCAATCGCCTCCTGCAGCAACAAATTGACTGCTTCGGGCTGCGCCAGAAGTGGCGTGGGCTGAGGGTGCTCGCGGTGGATGGCTCGACCGTGCATTTACCCCTGGAGTCGACCATGGCGACCTTCTTTGGCAGTCACTCTGGCTTTCCCATGGCTCGCTTGTCCACACTCTACGAAGTCGCTGACGGTCAAACCCTGCATAGCCTGATCGTGCCCCTGACCGTCGGCGAGCGCGACTGTGCCCATCTGCACCTTGAGCACCTGCCGGCTGACAGCCTGACGCTGTTTGACCGTGGTTACCCTGGGCACTGGTTATTCGCGCTGTTCGCGCAGCAACAGCGGCACTTTCTGATGCGCCTGCCCTGTGGCTATAACGCCCAGGTCAAAGCGTTTCTACACTCTGGCCAAGTTGAAGACACACAGCTTTTCGTGGCCAACCATCCTGAAGCACGTCTGTTCTGCTCCGAGGCTGGCGTTGATCCTGCCAGCCAGATCGAGCTGAGACTGATCCGGGTCGAGTTGGCCAACGGCGAAAGCGAAGTATTGCTGACCTCGCTGCTGGATCGAGAAGCCTTTCCCGCTGAGGTGTTTGCCGAGCTTTACCACCGCCGCTGGGGCATCGAAACCGATTTCCGTCGCCTCAAACAAACCCTGACGCTGGACAACTTCAGCGGCCGCAGCGTGACCGCTGTAAAGCAGGACTTTCATGCCGCTCAACTGTTGAAGAACCTGGCGCTGTTGATGCAGCACCTGCTACAGCCGGTCATCGAACAGCGCCACAAAGGTCGCAAGCTGCGATGGAAAGTCAACTTCACCCAAGGCGTGTCACGGCTCAAAAATACCCTGGTCGAGCTGCTGGTGCGGCACTGTGCTCAGGGGCTGAGCAATGTGCTGGCCTTGATGGCTAAAAGCCTCAGTGCCGTACGCTCAGGCCGTAGCTTTGCGCGCCAACGCAAACGCGCAGCCAGCCGAGGTTGTGAGGGCTACAAACCGACGCGCTGAAGAAACACCACCGCCCAACCTCCGTGCAAAACAGCTGGCCACAAGCGGTCGGCATAGGCTCGTCCGGAGAACGAGAAATCACGCCTAGACAGCCGGAACAGACGATCATCCACTCACCGACAGCCCACTATAACCCCCTGATCGTGCGGCACAGGCCTGGTCACCCCCCTGACGCCATGGCAATGGGCTTCTCCGCGGGGACTA
>NZ_VRYE01000116.1 GCF_008041835.1 Ectopseudomonas mendocina | reverse complement strand
CCCGTGGCATAGCCGTAGATCAGCAACGACAGCAACATAGCCGGATGGTAGGCAGCGCTGCCACGGCCCGCATAGACGCTCTCCAGCTTCGACAGATCCAGGCCCTCTACGACCTCCACCACGTAGCGCGCCAAATGTGACTCGGGCAGCCAGTCCTGCACCGACGGCGGGAGCAAGTAGTCGATTTCGCGGTTTATCGGTCGAAAGCGGCTCATACAGTCAGGTTCCAGGAGCGATGCGCAATTCTACCGGCGAGGGGAAAAGTCCGACAGGCTGCTAGGCGTCTGTACAGCTACGCCCAGCGCGAAGCCATGGAACTGCGCCGCGATCCTGTTCGCGCCACCCTGGCCTTGATCGGTACGGTTCTGCTGATGTTCATCATGGGCTACGGCATCAACCTGGATGTCGAGGATCTGAGCTACGCGGTACTCGATCGCGACCAGACCACCACCAGCGCCGCCTATGCCGAGACCCTTACCGGCTCGCGCTATTTCCAGGAAAAACCGCCACTGCGCGACTACGACGAACTCGAACGGCGCATGCGCCAGGGCGATATCAGCCTGGCCGTGGAGATTCCGCCAGGCTTCGGTCGCGAGCTCAAGCGCGGTGACGTACCACAGCTGGGATTCTGGGTCGACGGCGCCATGCCGACCCGCGCCAATACGGTCAAGGGCTACGTACAGGGCATCCACCAGGGCTACCTGCAGCAGCTTGCCGCGACGGCTCCCGGGAATGCGGCCCGCAGCCAGTTCGACATCGCCCTGCGCTACCGCTACAACCCCGATGTGCAAAGCCTGCAAGCCATGGTGCCGGCGGTGATCCCGATCCTGTTGATGATGATTCCGGCGATGCTCACCGCCCTGGGCGTGGTGCGGGAAAAGGAGCTGGGCTCGATCACCAACTTCTACGTCACGCCGGTGACCCGCCTGGAGTTCCTGATCGGCAAGCAGTTGCCCTATATCGCCCTGGGCATGGCCAACTTCTTCATGCTGGTGGCCTTCTCGGTCTGCTTCTTCGATGTGCCGGTCAAGGGCAGCATGCTGACCCTGACACTCGGCGCACTGCTCTACGTGACCTGCGCCACCAGCCTCGGCCTACTGATCTCCTCGGTGCTCAATAGCCAGATCGCCGCGATCTTCGGCACCGCCATCGCCACCGTGGTGCCGGCTACGCAATTCTCCGGTCTGATCTACCCGGTATCGGCCTTGGAAGGCGCCAGCGCCTTGATCGGCAACCTCTACCCGACCAGCCATTTCCTGATCATCAGCCGTGGCGTGTTCTCCAAGGCGCTGGGCCTGGCCGAACTCTACCCCTACTTCATTCCCTTGCTGATCACCATCCCCACACTGACCCTGCTCAGCGTCGCCGGCCTGAAGAAGCAGGAGAAATAAGATGCGCAAACTGAACAACATCCTGCAGTTGGGCATCAAGGAACTGCGCAGCCTGTATCGCGACCCGGCCCTGTTGCTGCTGATCCTCTACGCCTTCACCCTGAGCATTTACTCCCAAGCCAACAGTGTGCCGGAGTCGCCGCACCGGGCCAGCATTGGCGTGCTCGACGAGGATCGCTCGCAACTGTCGACGCGCATCGTCGGCGGCTTCCAGTTGCCCTACTTCATCAAGCCCGCGGCCATCGACCTGGAAACCATGGACAGCGGCATGGACGCCGGGCGCTATACCTTCACCCTGAACATCCCGCCGCAGTTCCAGCAAGATCTGCTAGCCGGACGCCAGCCAACCATCCAGCTCAATGTCGATGCCACACAAGTCAGCCAAGCGTTCACGGGGGCTGGACATATCCAGCAGATCATTAATGACGAGGTCGGCGAGTTCCTCAGGCGCTTTCGTGGCGCCAACGCGGTACCCGTCGAAGCGGTGGTACGCATGCAGTACAACCCCAACCTGGTGCAATCCTGGTTCGGCTCCGTCAACGCAATCGTCAGCCAGATCACCATGCTGTCGATCATCCTCACCGGCGCCGCACTGATCCGCGAACGCGAACACGGCACCATCGAGCACCTGCTGGTGATGCCCGTCACGCCGTTCGAGATCATGTCGGCCAAGGTCTGGTCGATGGGCCTAGTGGTGCTGGCCGCCACCGCCCTGTCCATGCGCATCATCATCGAGGGCTGGCTGGCCGTCCCCATTCCCGGCTCCGTGCTGTTGTTCCTCGGCGGTGTCGCCCTGCACCTGTTCGCCACCACCTCGATGGGCATCTTCTTCGGCACCCTGGCCCGCTCGATGCCACAGCTGGGCCTGCTGATCATTCTCGTGCTGATGCCTCTGCAGATTCTCTCCGGCGGCATGACCCCGCGCGAAAGCATGCCGGAAGTCGTACAGAACGTCATGCTGGCGGCACCCACCACGCACTTCGTCGAGCTAGCCCAAGCCATTCTCTTCCGTGGCGCCGGCCCGGCTGTCGTCTGGCCGCAAATGCTTGCCCTAGGCGCCATCGGTAGCGTGTTTTTCATCGGTGCCTTGTCGCGGCTGCGCAAATCCCTGCATTGAGAAGGCCATCCACACGGTGCCATTCGAATAGACATGCAAGACAGACCAAATAAGGAAACTAATACGTGGAGATAACCACAACCGCTAGGTTGGCCCTGGTGACAGCCATCTGCCTGGGCATCCCAGCACAGGGCTGGGCAACCTCCCTACCCACCCCGGCCAAAACCGACCTGGTCACCGTGTACAAACAAGCAGCGAAGAACAACGCCGATATCGCTGCCGCTCGCGCCGACTACCAGGCGCGTCGCGAAGTGGTGCCGCAGGCGCGTGCCGGGCTGCTGCCCAACCTGTCGGCGGGGGCCAATTATGGCGATACCCGCACCGAGCTCGATTCGCCGAGTAACACCCTGTCGCGCAGCGGTCTGGTGTATCAGGCCAACCTGAGCCAGCCACTGTTCCGTGCCGATCGATGGTTCCAGCTGCAGGCGGCCGAGGCGACCAGTGAGCAGGCGGCGCTGGAGCTGTCAGCGACCGAGCAGAGCTTGATTCTGCAGAGCGCCGAGACCTACTTTGCCGTGTTGCGCGCCCAGGACACCCTGGCCTCGACCCGTGCCGAAGAGGCGGCGTTCAAGCGCCAGCTGGATCAGGCCAACGAGCGCTTCGATGTTGGCCTTTCCGACAAGACCGACGTGCTCGAAGCGCAGGCCGGTTTCGACACTGCCCGAGCCAACCGCATTCTCGCCGAGCGCGCCGTGGATGATGCCTTCGAGGCCCTGGTGGCGCTGACCAATCGCAGCTACACGGCAGTCGAAGGTATCGTGCATACCTTGCCGGTATTGGCGCCGACACCGAACGACGCCAAAACCTGGGTCGATACCGCCGCTGCGCAGAACCTCAATCTGCAGGCTAGCTTCTTCGCGGTCGATGCTGCCGAGGAAAACCTGCGCCAGCGCAAGGCCGGCCATGCGCCGACCCTGGATGCCGTGGCCAGCTATCAGAAGGGCGACAATGACAGCCTGGGCTTTACCAACTCTGCTGCGTCACCCACTACATACGGTGGCGATGTTTCGCAGCGCTCCATCGGCCTGCAACTGAATATCCCGCTGTACAGCGGCGGCCTGACCAGCTCGCAGGTGCGTGAGGCCTATCAGCGCCTGGGGCAGACCGAGCAGTTGCGCGAAAGCTTGCGCCGCCAGGTGGTGCAGAACACCCGTAACCTGTTCCGTGCGGTGAATACCGACGTGGAGACCGTGCAGGCGCGCCGCCAGTCGATCATCTCCAACCAGAGCGCCCTGGAAGCCACCGAGATCGGCTACCAGGTCGGCACCCGCAACATCGTCGATGTGCTCGATGCCCAGCGTCAGCTGTACAGCGCGGTGCGCAACTACAACGACGCGCGCTATGACTACATCCTCAACAACCTGCGCCTGAAGCAGGCCGCCGGCACCCTCAGTCCGGCTGACCTGGAAGCGCTGGACAGCTTCCTCAAGCCTGACTACAACCCGGACAAAGACTTCCTACCGGAAGAAACATTAGAAGCCAACTTTACTGACGACAACTTAGGAGCATCATCATGAAAAAAACCTTCCTAACAAGCGTATTCCTGACTCTCGGCCTACTGGCCGGCTGCTCGACGCCGTCGCTGATCGTGCTCAACGACGGCCGGGAAATCCAAACCCTAGACACCCCTGATTACGACGCCAAGAGCGGTTTCTACGAATTTGAGCAACTGGATGGCAAACGCCAGCGCCTGAACAAGGATCAGGTGCGTACCATCCAGGAGCTGTAACCCGAGCGAACCTCGCGGCAGGGCCGAAGCCCCGCCGGCGAGGTGATATTTCGCATCGCTCCCCATTAGAATCGCCATCCACCCTTGCCTTGAGAATCTTCGTGCTCCGCTCCTTCCTGTACCCATCACGTGCCTGGCTGTTCATCTTCTCGGCGCTTTTCCTCTACGGCTGCGCCGGCGTCAAGGTCAACGCAATCAAGAACGACGACTACCTGACGTTGCGCCGTGGCGACGTGCTCACCACCGGTAGCCTCAGCGCATCCGCTCGCACCACCCTGCAGGTCGTGGGCATTGCCGAGAAGGATTGCCGCAAGGATCTGCCCGAGTGCCGTAGTCAACTCGCCGACAACACAGGCCTCGCCGACGAGAATCGCTTGTCGGCCCTGGCCGAGCTGTGGCTGCTCGAAGCCATGCGCAGCAAGGGTCTGCATGGACAGGAGGCACGCCTCGACGCTTATCTGGAAAGCGCCCGGCACGCCTATGCCTATCTTTTCTTTACCCCCCGCAACACTGGCCAGCGTGCCCTGGAGGATCGCCAGACCCAGGTGCGCGACTACTACAATTTCGCGGTACAGGAAGCCTTGACCCTGTTGTTCGAGCTGTATCGTGGCAAACCTCCACAGCGCGAAACGGCCGATGAGCAATTCCACCTGCGCCTGGCACACTGGAACATCAGCGGCACCATGCAGGAAGTCAGGCTGGCCGAAGGCCGGCAGCTTCCTCATGAACTGATCCCCGCCGCCTCCCTCTCCTTCGCAGGTCTGCGCAACCAGTATCGGCGCGACGGGCTCGGCGCCGAACTGGTCGCCGTCACCCGCAAGCGCGTGGTCACCAGCCAGAGCGACCGGTTGCCCTGGAGCGAGACGCCCTTCCCCGCCATCAGTGCGGTGATTCGCTTTCCGGGCAGCACCCTCGCAGAGGTGCTGGCGACCCGCACGGCCGATATCAGCGGCTACGATCCCTATCGCACCACCCACTTCGAGGTGGCAGGCCAGTCGGTTCCACTCGCGGCCAATTTCACCTCCGGATACGGCCTGTGGCTGGCCCGTTCCGGCTTCGCCCGCCAGTCCCTGCTGACCCTGGTCGGTCGCGGCGAAGTGCTGGAAGCACCGCACCTCTATCTGCTGCAACCCTACGACCCCGAGCGCCGCATCATCATCATGCTGCACGGCCTGGCCAGCAGCCCCGAAGCCTGGATCAACGTCGCCAACGAAGTGCTCGGCGACGAGGCGCTACGCAACAACTACCAGATCTGGCAGATCTACTACCCGACCAACCTGCCGATCGCCTTCAACAACAAGGCAATCCGCGAAACCATCGAGCAAACCCTCAGGCATTTCGATCCACAGGGCAACGCCGCGGCCAGCCGCGACATCGTACTGGTCGGCCACAGCATGGGCGGTGTGCTGTCGCGCCTGCTGGTTTCCTCCTCGCAAGACCAACTGTGGTCGTCGCTCACGGCGCAATACGACATGAGTGGCAAGAGGCAGGAACGGGCCCGCGCGAAACTGGGCCCCTACCTGGATTTCGAGCCACTGCCCCAGGTCAGCCGGGCCGTCTTCGCCGCGGCACCGCACCGTGGCACACCCTTCGCGGAAAACCGCCTGTCGCGCTGGGCCGCCGGCCTGGTCAAGCTGCCGGTCTCGGTACTCGGCCGCTTCAGCGAGCTCGCCCAGGTACTGGTCGACCCCAACTCGGCGGCACCCGTGACGTTGACCCGAGGCCTCAATAGCATCGACAACCTCAGCGCCAACGACCCCTTCGTCAGGGCCGCGGCCGAATTGCCGATCTCGCCCCAGGTGCGTTATCACAGCATCATCGGCAACCATACGCCCGAATTGTTGCTGGCAAGCACCAGTGATGGTGTGGTGCCCTATACCAGTGCCCATCTGGAGGGTGCACAGTCGGAGAAGATCATCCCTTCGTGGCACAGCGTCCAGGAAACGCCGGAAGCAATCATCGAAATACGCCGCATCCTCCACCAGCACCTGAGCGAAGAGGATACGCGATGAAACGCCCGCATCTCATGCTGCGGCTGTTGACGCGCCTGCTCCTAACCCTGCTCATCCCGCTGACGACCAGTTGGGGCGCCCTCGCCCTGGATTACCGGCTGAACTGGCCTCCTTTGGCGGGGTACGCCCTGGTCGCACTCTGGTGCCTGCTCGGCGTCCTCACCCTTGTCCTGCTGTGGCGGCGGCCACCACTGTGGGCGCTGTCCATCCACCTGCTGGCATTCGCCGTGCTGCTGGCCTGGTGGCACAGCCTGCAACCGTCCAACCAACGCGCCTGGGCCGACGACGTGGCACGCATGACCCAAGGCCGGGTGGTCGACGAACAGCTGCTGCTGGACAACGTGCGCAACTTCGACTGGCGCAGCGATGAGGACTACGACATCGCCTGGGAAAGCCGTTCCTACGACCTGCGACAACTGGCCTCGGTCGACCTGCTGACCTCCTACTGGGGCATGCCGGCCATCGCCCATATCCTGGTGTCCTTCGGCTTCGAGGACGGCCGGTACCTGGTCTTCACCGTGGAGACCCGCAAGGAAAAGGGCGAGCGCTACTCGGAGCTGGGCGGCTTCTTTAAGGAATTCGAACTCAGCATCGTCGCCACCGACGAGCGCGACGCCGTGCGGGTGCGTACCAACGTGCGCGACGAGGACGTCTACCTGTACCGCATCGACATGCCCAGGCCGGTCATGCGCGAACTCCTGCTTTCCTATGTCGAGCAGGCCAACACCCTGGTCGAACGGCCACGCTTCTACAACACCCTGACCGCCAACTGCACGACCATCGTCTTCGACATGGTGCAGAGCATCATCGGCGGCCTGCCCGTCGATCACCGCCTGCTGCTGACCGGCTACCTGCCAGGCTACGTGCAGGATATCGGCGGCCTGCAACAGGGCTACAGCCTGGACGCACTACGCAATCGGGGGCGAATCACCGGACGCGCCCGCCAGGCGGACGAGGCGGCGGACTTTTCCAGACAGATCCGCCAAGGCGTACCGGGCTGGGCAGTGGAAACAAAGACCAACAACGATGAACGACCGGGGAGAGAGGAATGAACGAACTCGAAGTGATGATCGCGCTGATAGTGGCAGGCTTCCTCTTGCTAACGATCGGTTTCGCCAAGCGTGACCACGATTTGGGAATCTATACCATGGTGCTAGGCATCCTGCTGATGTTTTGCACCATAGGCTACAAGCTCTATCTGGAACTTGGGATGTAAGAGCCTGTTTACGATCTTTCGAGTAGTAGGACGAGAAAGGCCAAAAGGCCAAGTGGATGAACTGCAAGCTGGTGTTGAATTTGTGCCCGCAGTTTTTCCACAACCGCCGACACTTTTCTGGACAAGCAAAGCTGCGCTCCACTGCTTGAAGTAGCGAGACACCGTTTGCCAGCGCGGAAAGTCACTAGGAATCAGGCGCCACTGGCAGCCTGTCTTCAAGAGATACAACACGGCGCACCAAATCTCGTAGAGATCCACGCTTCGGGGTTTGGTGCGCTTGCGTATGCTTTTCAATAAGGCTTGGCCTTATTCAAACTGCTCACGACTCACGTTGCTCGGGTAGCGATGCTTTCTCATCGTAAGCGTACGCCGAACTCACCTTGCGTGATTCAGGCAGGCGCCCACTGATGCGGCAGCAGTTGGCCGACCTCACTCGCCCGTTGCGTCGGCAGGCGTGTCAGCACGTCCTTGAGATAGGCATACGGATCATGCCCGTTCATTCGGGACGACTGGATAAGGCTCATGATCGCCGCCGCGCGTTTGCCGCTGCGTAGCGATCCTGCAAACAACCAGTTCGAGCGCCCCAGTGCCCAGGGCCGGATCTGGTTGTCGGGTAGTCAGACGCGG